>DASTGT010000055.1:0-82231 GCA_035718935.1 Casimicrobiaceae bacterium | reverse complement strand
GTGTTCTTCCTGGCCGAGTACATGAACATGATCCTGATCGCGACGCTCACGTCGATCATGTTCCTCGGCGGCTGGCTGTCGCCGTTTCCGATCCTGAACGACGTCGACGTCTTCGGTGCGCATCCGTTCGGCGACGGCTTCCTGTGGCTCGCCATCAAGGTGTCGTTCGTGCTGCTGATCTTCCTGTGGATCCGCGCGACGTTCCCGCGCTACCGCTACGACCAGATCATGCGGCTCGGCTGGAAAGTCTTCATTCCCATCACACTCGTGTGGATCGTGCTGATCGGCGCGCTGATGCAGACGAATTACGCGGACATGTTCCACTGACCGGTCGATGAACGTGCTCCGTCGCCTTCGCGAAATCACGCGCACCTGGTTCCTGCTGGAGCTGCTGCGCGGCATGGCGCTCACCGGGCGCTACATGTTCTCGCGCAAGGTGACGATCCAGTTTCCCGAGGAGAAGACGCCGCAGAGCCCGCGCTTTCGCGGCCTGCACGCCTTGCGCCGTTATCCCAACGGCGAGGAGCGCTGCATCGCGTGCAAGCTGTGCGAGGCCGTGTGCCCGGCGCTCGCGATCACGATCGAATCCGAGCAGCGCGCCGATGGCACGCGTCGCACGACACGCTACGACATCGACCTCACCAAGTGCATCTTCTGCGGCTTCTGCGAGGAGAGCTGCCCGGTCGACTCGATCGTCGAGACGCGGATTCTCGAGTACCACGGCGAGCGGCGCGGCGATCTCTACTACACGAAGGAGATGCTGCTCGCGGTCGGCGATCGCTACGAGCCTCAGATCGCGGCGGACAGGGCGGAGGATGCGAAGTACCGATGAGTGCGGCGCGCGAAGCGAAGCGGAGCGCAGGCCCGAAGGGCCCGTCGACGCACGAGTCGGGGAGGCCGACGCGCAGACGCGACGGTTCGGCACGCCAGACCAGCGAGGCCGCATCGGGATGAGCTTCTCCACCTTCACCTTCTACGCCTTCTCCGCGATCCTGATCTTCGCGGCGCTGCGCGTCATCACGACGCGCAACCCGGTGCACGCGGCGCTGTGGCTCGTGCTGTCGTTCTTCAGCGCGGCCGGCATCTGGCTGCTGCTCCAGGCGGAGTTTCTCGCGATCGCGCTGGTGCTGGTCTACGTGGGCGCGGTGATGGTGCTCTTCCTGTTCGTGGTCATGATGCTCGACGTCAACTTCGAGGTGCTGCGCCAGCATTTCAAAAGCTACCTGCCGATCGCCGCGGCGGTCGGCGCGCTGGTGCTCTTCGAGATGGCGCTCGTGATCGTCGACAGCGCGATCGGGCACACCGCGACCGCCGGACCGGCGCCGACGGGCAGCAACACCGTCGCGCTTGGCAAGCTCCTCTACGTCGATTACGTCTATCCGTTCGAGATCGCGGCGGTCGTGCTGCTCGTCGCGATCGTCGCCGCGATCGCGCTCACGCAGCGCGGCGAGCCGAGGCACAGGAAGCATCAGGACCCGAGCTGGCAGGTGAACGTGCGGCGCGAGGATCGCGTCCGCCTGGTCGACCTGCCGTCGGAGAAACCACCGGCGTAAGCCGGTTCCCCGCGGGTTTCCGGAACGGCGGGCCAAGACGCCACCGGGGACTTTGCGGGCCGAAAGAGGGAGTCACGACGTGGCATTGCCGGGCGCTCCGGGTCTTGCGCATTACCTCGTGCTGGGGGCGATCCTGTTCGCGATCGCGATGGCCGGCATCTTCCTCAACCGGCGCAACGTCATCGTGATGCTGATGGCGATCGAGCTGATGCTCCTCGCCGTCAACCTCAACTTCATCGCGTTCTCGCGATACCTCGGCGACATGGCAGGGCAGGTGTTCGTGTTCTTCATCCTCACCGTCGCGGCCGCCGAATCGGCGATCGGCCTCGCGATCCTCGTCCGGCTGTTCCGCAATACCGGCACGATCGACGTCGAAGCGCAGGGCCGGCTGCGCGGATAACGATCGGGCGATGCGCAACCTCTACCTCCTCGTTCCGCTCGCGCCGCTCGTTGCGTCGATCGTCGTCGGCCTGTGGGGACCGAAGCTCGGCCGCGCGCTCTCGGCGTGGCTTTGCATCCTCGGCGTCGCCGCGTCGTTCGTCGCGTCGATCGTCATCTTCCGCGACGTGCAGGCGGGACACGTCTTCAACGGCGACGTGTACGCGTGGCTCGTGTCCGGCGACTTCAAGCTCGCGATCGGCTTTCTGATCGACCCGCTGACGGTGACGATGCTCCTCGTCGTCAACTTCGTGTCGCTGATGGTGCACGTCTACACGATCGGCTACATGGCCGACGATCCCGGCTACACGCGCTTCTTCTCTTACATCTCGCTCTTCACGTTCTCGATGCTGATGCTCGTGATGAGCAACAACTTCCTCCAGCTCTTCTTCGGCTGGGAGGCGGTCGGCCTCGTCTCGTATCTGCTGATCGGCTTCTGGTACACGCGGCCGTCGGCGATCTACGCGAATCTGAAGGCGTTCCTCGCCAACCGCGTCGGCGACTTCGGCTTCATTCTCGGCATCGGGCTCGTGCTCGCGTACTTCGGCACGCTCGATTACGCGCCGGTGTTCGCGAAGGCGCCGTCGCTCGCCGGCACCGTTCTGCCGTGGGCGGGCCACTTCGAGCTGATGAGCGCGATCTGCATCTGCCTGTTCGTCGGCGCGATGGGCAAGAGCGCGCAGGTCCCGCTGCACGTGTGGCTGCCCGACTCGATGGAAGGCCCGACGCCGATCTCGGCGCTGATCCACGCCGCGACGATGGTGACGGCCGGCATCTTCATGGTCGCGCGGATGAGTCCGCTGTTCGAGCTCTCGGAGACGGCGTTGGCGTTCGTCACGATCATCGGTGCGATCACGGCGCTCTTCATGGCGTTCCTCGGGATCGTGCAGAACGACATCAAGCGCGTGGTCGCGTACTCGACGCTGTCGCAGCTCGGCTACATGACGGTCGCGCTCGGCGTCTCGGCTTACTCGGCGGCGATCTTCCACCTGATGACGCACGCGTTCTTCAAGGCGCTGCTGTTTCTCGCCGCGGGGTCGGTGATCGTCGCGCTCCATCACGAGCAGGATCTGCGGCGCATGGGCGGCCTGCGCAAGTACATGCCGATCACCTACGTCACCGCGGTGATCGGCTCGCTCGCGCTGGCCGGCATTCCGCCCTTCGCCGGCTTCTTCTCGAAGGATTCGATCATCGAGGCGGTGTCGCTTTCGCACATTCCCGGGCACACGTTCGCCTACGTCGCGGTGCTCGGCGGCGTCTTCGTCACCGCGTTCTATTCGTTCCGGATGCTCTTCCTCGCGTTCCACGGTCCCGAGCGTTTCCATGGCCATGCCGGGGTGGAGCAGACCGAGCGCGACGACCGGACGACCGCGTCGCACGACGAGGGGCATGAAAGCGCCGAGGAACCCGATCCGCATGGGCACGTCGGCGGGCCGCCGAAGGAATCGCCGTGGGTCATCACCGTGCCGCTGATCCTGCTCGCGATCCCGTCGGTCTACGCCGGCTGGGCGCACATCGAGCCGATGCTCTTCGGCAACTGGTTCGGCGATTCCATCGTCGTGCATGAATCGCATGCCGTGATGGCCGAACTCGCGCACGAGTGGCACGGTGCCGTTCCGTTCATCCTCCACGGGCTGGTGTCGCCGACGTTCTGGCTCGCGGTGGCCGGTATTGCGACCGCGGTCTACTTCTACCTGATCAACCCGGCGATGCCGGGCCGGGTCGTCGACCGATTCCGCGCGATCTACACGCTGCTCGACAACAAGTACTACGCCGATCGCTTCAACGACTGGTTCTTCGCAGGCGGCACGCGCGCGATCGGCCGCTTCGCCTCGCACGTCGGCGACCGCACGATCATCGACGGCATCATGGTCAACGGCTCGGCGGCGCTCATCGGGTTCTTCTCGCGCGAGATCCGGCGCATTCAGTCGGGCTACGTCTACCACTATGCGTTCGTGATGATCGTCGGGGTGTTCGTGCTGCTGTATTGGTGGGGCGTAAGGTAATGCCTCCGTACCTGTCGCTCGCGATCTGGGTCCCGATCGTCGCCGGTGTCCTCGTCCTCTTCTTCCCGCGCGAGCGCGACGCGAGCTTCGCACGCTGGGTCGCGCTGATCGGCGCGATCGCGGGCTTCGCCGTCACGATCCCGCTGTACCTGCACTTCGACACCACGACCTCGGCGATGCAGTTCGTCGAGTTCGCCAACTGGATCCCGCGCTTCGACATCCACTACCACCTCGGTGTCGACGGCATCTCGGTGCTGTTCGTGATGCTGAACAGCTTCGTGACGATCCTCGTCGTGTGGGCCGGCTGGGAAGTGATCCAGACGCGCGTTGCGCAATACATGGCCGCGTTCCTGATCATGTCGGGCCTGATGAACGCGGTTTTTGCCGCGCTGGACGGAATCCTGTTCTACCTCGTGTTCGAGGCGATGCTGATCCCGATGTACCTGATCATCGGCGTGTGGGGCGGCCCGAACCGTGTCTACGCTGCGCTCAAGTTCTTCCTGTACACCATCTTCGGCTCGCTGCTGATGCTGGTGGCGCTGATCTACCTCTACAGCGTATCCGACAGCTTCGAGATCCTGGAGTGGTACAAGGTGCCGCTCGCGCTGTCGACGCAGATCCTGCTGTGGGTCGCGTTCTTCCTCGCGTTCGCCGTGAAGGTGCCGATGTGGCCGATCCACACCTGGCTGCCGGACGCGCACGTGGAAGCGCCGACCGGCGGCTCGGTCGTGCTCGCCGCGATCACGCTGAAGATCGGGGCGTACGGGTTCGTCCGCTTCATTCTCCCGATCCTGCCCGACGCGTCGCGCTATCTGTCCGGGTTCGTCATCGCGCTGTCGCTGATCGCCATCGTCTACATCGGCTTCGTCGCGCTCGTGCAAGGCGACATGAAGAAGCTCGTCGCGTACTCGTCGATCTCGCACATGGGCTTCGTCACGCTGGGCTTCTTCCTGTTCACCGTGCTCGGCGTCGAGGGTGCCCTGGCCCAGATGCTCTCGCACGGCTTCGTGTCCGCCGCGATGTTCCTGTGCATCGGCGTGATGTACGACCGCGTGCACAGCCGCCAGATCAACGACTACGGCGGCGTCGTCAACACGATGCCGAAGTTCGCGGCGTTCATGATGCTGTTCGCGATGGCGAACGCCGGGCTGCCCGGAACGTCGGGGTTCGTCGGAGAGTTCCTCGTGATCCTCGCCTCGGTGAAGGTCAACTTCTGGATCGGTTTCGCGGCGGCGATCAGCCTGATCCTCGGCGCCGCCTACACGCTGTGGATGTACAAGCGCGTGATCTTCGGCGAGGTCGCGAACGACAACGTCGCGAAGATGAAGGACCTCGACCGCCGCGAATTCTGGCTGCTCGCGGTCGTCGCGCTCGCCGTGCTGTTCATGGGCGTCTGGCCGAAGCCTTTCATCGACGTCATGCACGCTTCCGTCGCCGACCTCCTGACCGTCGTCGGTCGCTCGAAACTGTAACCGGATGAACTGGGGCCAACTCAACTACTGGGCCGCGCTGCCGGAGATCGTCATCCTGGCGGCGGCTTCGCTGATCCTGCTCGTCGACCTCTTCGTGCCCGAGGGCCGCAAGCACGTCACCTACTGGCTGACGCAGCTCGCGCTGCTCGTCGCCGCGTGCGTCACGCTGACGACGCTTCGAGTCAACACGATCCACGGGTACAACGGCATGGTCGTCGACGACATGCTCGCCGACGTCCTGCGCATCGTGTGCTTCATCGCCGTGTCGCTGACGTTGTTCTACTCGCGAAGCTACATGGCGCTCCGGGGCCTGCTCCGCGGTGACGTGCTGGTGCTGACGCTCTTCGCCCTGCTCGGCATGCAGGTGATGATCACCGGCAACAATTTCATCACGCTCTACCTCGGCCTCGAGCTGATGTCGCTGTCGCTGTTCGCGCTCGTGGCCGCGCAGCAAGAGCATCCGCGCGGTGCCGAGGCGTCGATGAAGTACTTCGTGCTGAGCGCGCTGGCGTCGGGCATGTTGCTCTACGGTCTGTCGATGATCTACGGCACGACCGGCTCGCTCGATCTCGACACCGTCGCACGCGCGATCTTCGGCCACCGCGAGAGCCCGCTGCTGCTGACCTTCGGTCTGGTGTTCGTCGTCTCGGGCCTCGCGTTCAAGCTGGCCCTCGTCCCGTACCACATGTGGGTGCCCGACGTATTCGACGGTGCGCCGACGTCGGTCACGCAGCTGATCGGCACCGCGCCCGACATCGCGGCGTTCGCGATGACGCTGCGCATCCTGTCGGCCGGCATGCAGGGCGCGGCCTTCGACTGGCAAGGCATGCTGATCGTGCTCTGCGTGTTGTCGATGGTCCTCGGCAACCTGATCGCGATTTCGCAGGCGAACATCAAGCGGATGCTTGCCTACTCGACGATCGCGAACATGGGCTACATGATCCTCGGATTCCTCACGGCGAACCGCTACGGCTACTCGGCGGCGATGTTCTACATCATCGCCTACGTGCTGACGAGCCTCGCGTCGTGGGGAATGATCATGGTGCTGTCGCGGCAGGGCTTCGAGGCCGACCGGCTCGACGACTTCAAGGGATTGAACCAGCGCTCGCCGTGGTGGGCGTTCATCATGCTGCTCGTGATGTTCTCGCTCGCCGGCCTTCCGCCGACGCTCGGCTTCTACGCCAAGTTCGTCGTGATCGAAGCGGCGATCAACGACGGCTTCGTCTGGCTCGCCGTGGTCGCGGTCGTGATGTCGCTGATCGGCGCCTTCTACTACCTGCGTGTGGTCAAGCTGATGTACTTCGACGATCCGATCGAGACGACCCCGATCGTGGTGCGGGGCGATACGGCCGTGGCGCTTTCCGCGAACGGGCTGCTGCTGCTCGTGCTCGGCATCCTGCCGCAACAGCTGATCGGGCTTTGCGCGATCGCGCTGACGCAGTCCAACTTCCCGTAGGCGGTGTCAGAGACGTGTCAGACACGTGTCAGAGGTGGAGGCGGGGACGCGCGGCGATAATGTCACCTCCGACACGTATCTGACACGTCTCCGACACCCACCATGCGCGTCGGCCTCTTCGTCACTTGCCTCGTCGACCTGATGCGCCCGTCGATCGGGCTCGCCGCGCTCGACCTGCTCGAAGCGGCGGGCGTCGACGTCTGCGTCCCGCGTACGCAGACGTGCTGCGGCCAGCCGTGCTACAACTCGGGCGACCGCGCCGGCACCACCGCGCTCGCCAAGAAGGTCGTCGCGGAATTCGAGAACTGCGATTACGTGGTCGCACCGTCGGGTTCGTGCAGCGGCATGATCCGTACCCATTACGCCGACGTCTTCGCCGACGATCCCGAAGGATCCCACCGCGCCACGGCGCTCGCAGCGAAGACGTACGAACTCACCGATTTCCTCGTCAACGTGATCGGGCTCGAGCGCGTGCCGGGGACCTATGACGGTACGATCACCTACCATGATTCGTGCGCCGGCCTGCGCGAAATGGGCGTCAAGGCGCAGCCGCGCGCGTTGCTGGCGAAGATGCGCGGCGTGCGACTGACCGAGATGGCCGATTGCGAGATGTGCTGCGGTTTCGGCGGCACGTTCTCGGTGAAGCTCGGCGAGATCTCGACGCGGATCGCCGACAACAAATGCCAGCACGTCGTCACCAGCGGGGCGGACGCCGTCGTGCTGGGCGATCTCGGCTGCATGCTGAACATCGAGGGGCGCCTGCGCCGCCGCGGCGACACGTCGCGCGTGCTGCACGTCGCCGAAGTGCTCGCCGGACGCGTCCCCGAATCGACGTAGCTCGCGTATGCAGGTCGCATCGATGCATTTCAAGGAGCGCGCGCACGCGAAGCTCCACGATGCGCAGCTGCAGGCGAGTCTCGCCAAGTTCCAGGCGAAGTTCGTCCCTGCCCGGCGGCAGGCGATCACCGAGCTCGACGACTTCGAGGGAACGCGCGATGCCGCGGCCGCGATCCGGCAGCGAGCGCTCGACGACCTCGACGTCTGGCTCACGATCTTCGACGAGAACGCGCGCGCCCGCGGGGCGACGGTGCTCTACGCGCAGACGCCGGCCGACATCAACGCGCTCGTGCTGGAGATCGCACGGCGGCACGGCGTGCGCAAGATCATCAAGTCGAAGTCGATGGTGTCGGAGGAATCGGGGCTCGATCACGCGATCGAGGCGGCGGGCCTCACGGTCGTCGAGACCGACCTCGGCGAGTACATCCTCCAGCTCAACGACTACGAGCCGCCGTCGCACATTATCGGCCCGGCGCTGCACAAGTCGCGCGACGAAGTCGCCGATCTGTTCCACGCGCGGCACGGAACCGCGCGCAAGGAGGACATCGAGGAGCTCTGCGCCGAGGCGCGCGGCGTCCTGCGCGAGCACTACCTGACGGCCGACATGGGCATCTCCGGCGGCAATTTCTTCGTCGCGGAGACCGGGTCCGTCGTGCTCGTGACCAACGAGGGGAACGCGACGCTCGCGACGACGCTGCCCCGGGTGCACGTCGCGATCTCGGGCATCGAGAAGATCGTGCCGACGCTCGAGGACGTCGCGACGCTGATGCGCATCCTGCCGCGCTCGGCGACGGGGCAGTCGATCTCGAACTACGTCGACGTCCTCGGCGGCGTCAAAGGAAACGGCGAGTTCCACGGGGCCGAGCAGATGTACTTCATCGTCGTCGACAGCGGGCGCAGCGACGTGCTCGCGAGCGGCGTGCGCGAGGCGCTGCGCTGCATCCGCTGCGGCGCCTGCATGAATCACTGTCCCGTCTACCAGAACGTCGGCGGCCATGCGTACGGGTGGGTGTACCCGGGCCCGATCGGCATCGTGCTGACGCCGATGTACGTGGGACTGGAGAACGCTCTCGATCTGCCGTACGCATCGACGATGTGCAACCAGTGCGGCGTGGTCTGCCCGGTGAAGATTCCGCTCCCCGACCTGCAGCGGAAGCTTCGCGAACAGGAATTCACGCAGGACCTGCGCCCGTGGTACGAGCGCGTCTCACTGCGCGCGTGGGCGTTCCTGGCGCTCCACCCCCGGCTTTACCGCACCGTCACGTCGCTTGGCGCACGCTCGCTGCGCCTGCTCGCCGATCGGCGTGGGATGATCCACCGGTTGCCGTTCGGCGCCGGCTGGACCGACGGCCGCGACATGCCGGCGCCTGCGGGACGAACGTTCAGCGAGATGTACAAGGCGCGCCGCAAATGGAGCGCCGCTCACCCCGCGCCTCGCCCCGCTGCGCGGGGCGAGGGAGCCACCGAGGAAACACGATGAACGCAGCGCATTCGCCGATCAACAGCGTGCCGCATCTGTCGCGTCGCGGCGAATCCCTCGGCACCGAGAACGCGTTCGTGGTGCTCGCAGAGGTGAACGCGCTCGCGCGAAGCGGCAGGGACATCGTTTCGTTCTGCATCGGGCAGCCCGACTTCCCGACGCCGCAGAATATCCAGGACGCGGCGATCGCCGCGATTCGCGCCGGCAAGCACGGTTACACTCCGTCGGCCGGCATCGACGAGTTGCGTGCGGCGGCCGCGCGCGACATCGGCGCAAGACGCGGCATCGACGTGCAACCCGACGACGTCGTCGTCGGCGCGGGGGCGAAGCCCTTCATCGCCTACACGATCGCCTCGGTCACCGATTACGGCGTCGGCGACGAAGTGATCTATCCGGTGCCCGGCTTTCCGATCTACGAGTCGCAGATCGTCGCGAACGGCGCCGTTCCCGTGCCGATCTACCTGCGCGAATCGCGTGAGTTCGCGTTCGATCCGGCCGAGCTCGAGGCGAAAATCACGCCGAAGACACGGCTCCTGATCCTGAATTCGCCGCAGAACCCCACCGGCGGGATCCTGTCGTCGCAGGATCTCGACGCGATCGCGTCGATTCTCGTGCAGCATCCGCAGGTGTGGATCTTCGCCGACGAGATCTATTCGCGCCTCGTCTACGACGGTCGCTTCGAGAGCCTCGCGGCGCGCGAGGCGATGCAGGCGCGCACGATCGTGTGCGACGGTGCGTCGAAGACGTGGGCGATGACCGGCTGGCGTGTCGGGTTCGTCGCGAACCGCGCGCTCGCGCCGACGTTCACGCGCTGGATCACGAACACCGAATCATGCGCGTCGCAGATCTCGCAATGGGCGGCGGTGGCGGCGATCGAGGGGCCGCAGGATTCGGTCGGGGTCATGCATGCGCGCTTTCGCGAGCGGCGCGACCTGATCGTCCGCCTGCTGAACCAGGTGCCGGGCATCACGTGCCGTACGCCGGGCGGCGCGTTCTATGCGTGGCCTAACGTGACGGAGGCGTGCCGGCGCGTGCGGGCCGCCGATTCGGAAGCGTTTCGCAAGCGGCTGCTGGACGAGGCGGGCGTGGCGGTCCTGGCCGACATCCACTTCGGCCGCCGCGTGCCGGGTGAGGGTCAGCACATCCGCTTCTCGTACGCGGCGTCGACGCAGGCGATCGAGAACGGAATCGATCGAGTCGACGCCTTCGTGCGTCGACATACCGCGTAGCGGTTCGCACGCGTCTGCATGGGCATCGACGACAATCAACTCGCGCGCGAGGCGGTTCTGGCGCGCGTACGGGCGGCGCTCGGCCGCGAGGGACCCGATGACCTCGCCCGTGCGGCGGCACACGCATACCTCGCAGCACGCACGCAAGGGCCGCGTCCCGCGATGCCGGCGGATCTCGCGCAACGCTTCGTCGAGCGCGCGCGCGACATGGCGAGCACCGTCGAGCACGTCGCGACGCTTGCCGAGTTACCCGACGCAATCGCGCGCTTTCTCGCGCCCGCCGGGACGGTTGCGGCGCTGCGCATCGTCGGGTGGCCCGAATTCGTGGCGCTCGATTGGCGTGCCGCGGGCATCGATGTCGACATTCGTGTCACCACGGGCGACGACGACGTCGGGATTACCGGCTGCTTCTGCGCGATCGCCGAGACGGGAACGCTGGTCTTCATCACGGGCGCGCAAACGCCCTCGGCGACGTTTCTGCTCCCCGACACGCACGTCGCGATCGTGCGCGTCGACCAGATCGTCGCGGGGATGGAGGAGGCGTTCTCGCGCGTGCGCGCGAACGGCGCGATGCCGCGCGCGATCAATCTCGTGTCGGGACCGTCGCGAACGGGCGATATCGAGCAGACGATCGTGCTCGGCGCGCATGGCCCGCGCCGGGTGCACATCGTCCTGGTCGGCTAGCGTGCCGTTGTCGGCGGCCCGGCGAAGGGCCGCCCCGAGCCGAGCCGCAAGGCGAATCCGTCCTAGTCGGCGAACTCGCGCATGATCGTCTCGACCGCCGAGCGATCCGACAGGAAGGCGTCGATGCACGTGGGGTCGAAGTGCTTCCCGCGCTGCGACTTCAGGAAGGCGATGCCTTCGTCCATCGTCCAGCGTCGCTTGTACGGACGCTCGGAAACGAGCGCGTCGAAGACGTCGGCGGCGGCGACCACGCGCGCGACCAGCGGAATGTCCTCGCCATGCAATCCGTTCGGGTAGCCCGAGCCGTCGAACTTCTCGTGATGCCCGAGCGCGATGATCGCGCCCATCGACAGGTACTTCGACGGGCTGCCCTTCAGGATGTCGTAACCCATGCGCGGATGGTCGCGCATCACTTCGGTCTCCTCCGGCGTCAGCGGCCCTTCCTTGAGGAGCACAGAATCCGGGATGCCGATCTTGCCGATGTCGTGCATCGGCGCGGCGACTTCCAGCACGTGCACGGTCTCCGCGCCGAGCCCCAAGTGCTGGCCGATCAGCGCCGAGTACTTGGCCATCCGCATGAGATGATTGCCGGTCGTCTTGTCGCGGAACTCGCCCGCCTTGGCGAGCTTGGCGAGCGTCTCGAGCTCGCGCTCGTGGATCTCGGAGACCGACTTGTCGACCTGGTATTGCAGCACGCGCGCCTGGTCGGAGAGCACGATCTTGTGGCGGCGCAACTCGAGCAGATTCGCGCAGCGCGCGCGCGTCTCGTGATCGTCGAGCGGCTTGATGAGGAAATCGGTGGCGCCCGCCTCGAGCGCGTCGTAGCGGATCTTGCGATCGTCGACGACGGTGATCACGACGATCGGCACGTCGACGCAGTGCGGCAGCGCGCGCAACTGCTTGACCAGCTCGATGCCGTCGAACTCGGGCAGCTTGTAATCGGTGAGGACGATGTCGACGCGGTTGTTGCGCGCGAACTCGAGCGCGCGCGACGGCGTATCGAAGAGCTCGAGGTTCAGCTTGCCGTCGATCTGCCGGACGATCTCGGCGAGCAGCAGCCGGCTCGAGAACAGGTCGTCGACGATCAGCACGGTATTGCGCTGCGCGCGCGCGAACGCGAGCTCCGAGACGACGCCGGTGGCGGGGGCGGGACGAGCCAGAGCGGCGGACATGACGATCCTCGACGAGCGTGTCAACGCATATAGACACGCGACAAGGCGGCAAAAAGCAAGAACGGTGCCGTGGGACCGCTCGTCGCGCAACGAGGCCCAGCGCGTTGCCGGCGCGAGAGCCGCGTGGACAGGGTACGCCTAATCAATGACTTCCGTGAAGTCCCTGCGACGGCGTCTGGCAAAGCGCGTTCGAGACTGTTGCGTGCGTGCCGTCAAGCGTCCCGCTGTGACGGTCGACCGCCGCCGTCGATCTGACCCGATATGCAAGATAGTGCCGCATATACGTTATTGGAAATGGAAGTATAATTCATCGTTCCCCCTCGCAACGTCGCCATGAAGCGCGATCCCGACAACGCCACCGAGCCCGTCGAAGTTCCGTCGACCGAGCTGTCCGACGCCGACACGCGCTTTCTCGACGATCTCGGCGCGCACGTCCGAAACCTCCGGGAGCGGCGCGGCATGTCGCGCAGGCTCCTGGCGCGCGAATCGCGCGTCTCGGAACGCTACCTCGCGAAGCTCGAAGCGGGCGCGGGCAACATGTCGGTGGTGCTTTTGCGTCGTGTCGCCGGCGCGCTCGGCGTCCCGCTCGGCGTGCTGCTCGGTTACGAGGCCGACGACGACGCGTTGCGACAAGCCACGCGGACGCTGCTGGAGCGCGTGCCGCTGCACCGGCTCGAAGACGTCATTGCGCGGCTTTCGGCGGAATTCGGCGACTTGCGCGACAATCGCCACGAGCGCATTGCGTTGATCGGCCTGCGCGGCGCCGGCAAATCGACGCTCGGCACGATGCTGGCCGATTCACTCGGCGTGCCGCTGATCGAATCGAACCGCGAGGTCGCGCGCGAGAGCGGACTGCCGGTGTCGGAAGTCATCGCGCTCTATGGCGCCGCCGCTTACCGCCGGATCGAGCGCCGCGTGTTCGAGCGGATCGCGCGCGCGCGCCGACGCGCGGTGATCATCGCCGGCGGCGGCATCGTGCACGACGAGGAGGCGTTCGAACTGCTGCTCGCCAATTGCCATACGGTCTGGATCAAGGCACGGCCGGTCGACCACATGGCGCGTGTGCTCGCGCAAGGCGACCTGCGGCCGATGGCGGGCAACGAGGAAGCGATGGACGACCTGACGCGGATGCTGAAGGCGCGCGAGCCGATGTACCGGCGTGCCGACGACGTGGTCGACACGTCGGGCGAGACGCCGCAGCAGAGCTTCGTGAAGCTCCGCGCCATCGTGGCGGCGGCGCAAGGATGAACGCGAGAATGGAGAACGTGATGGACTCGAACGTGCACGCTGCCACGCCGGCGAAGGTCGATTACCAGACGCGCCCCGACCGTTACCGTCACGTTCGCATCCGCTACGACGGCCCCGTCGCGACGTTGACACTCGACATCGACGAGGAGGCGCCGATTCGTCCCGGCTACCGGCTGAAGCTCAACTCGTACGACCTCGGCGTCGACATCGAGCTGCACGATGCGCTGCAGCGGATCCGCTTCGAGCACCCCGAAGTGCGCACCGTCGTGCTGACGAGCGCGAAGGACCGCGTGTTCTGCTCCGGCGCGAACATCTTCATGCTCGGAAAGTCGTCGCACGCGTGGAAGGTGAACTTCTGCAAATTCACCAACGAGACGCGCAACGGCATCGAGGACGCGAGCCGGCATTCGGGCCTCAAGTTCGTCGCCGCCTGCAACGGGACCACGGCCGGCGGGGGTTACGAGCTCGCGCTCGCGTGCGACGAAATCGTCCTGGTCGACGATCGCTCTTCGGCGGTCAGCCTTCCCGAAGTGCCGCTGCTCGGCGTGCTGCCCGGCACCGGCGGTCTCACGCGGATCACCGACAAGCGCAAGGTGCGGCACGATCTCGCCGACATTTTCTGCACGACGACCGAAGGCATTCGCGGCCAGCGCGCGAAGGACTGGCGACTCGTCGACGAGGTCGTGAAGCCGTCCGAATTCGCCTCGTACGTCGAGCGGCGGGCGCGAGAGCTCGCGCAGGCGAGCGATCGTCCCGTGGAGGTCGAGGGCGTGCCGCTGCCGGCGCTGTCACGCACGATCGACGATGCGGGCTATCACTACGCGCACGTCGACGTTCAGATCGATCGCGCCGCGCGGCGGGCGTCCCTGTGCGTGCGCGCACCGCAGGGCGACGAGCCGGCGACGATCGAAGGCATCGAGGCACGCGGCGCCGCATGGTGGCCGCTCGCCATGGCGCGCGAGCTGGACGACGCGATCCTTTCCCTGCGCACGAACGAGCTCGACATCGGCACGTGGATCCTGCGCACCGAAGGCGATCGCGATCGCGTGCTCGCCGTCGATGCCACGCTCGAGCACCACGCGACGCACTGGTTCGTGCGCGAGACGATCGGGATGCTGCGCCGCACGCTCGCGCGCCTCGACGTCAGCTCGCGCACGCTGATCGCCGTGATCGATCGCGGCACGTGCTTCGCGGGGACGCTCTTTGAGCTCGCGCTCGCGTCGGACCGCAGCTACATGCTCGATCTGCCCGACGAGCCCGACGCGGCGCCACGGATCGCGCTGTCGCCGCAGAACTTCGGCGCGTATCCGCGGGTCGACGGCGCTTCGCGGCTTGTCGCGCGCTTCTATGCGGAGGACGCACCGCTCGCGGCTGCGCGTGCGACGCTCGGTCGCGCGCTGGACGCGGAGGAGGCGGCGTCGCTCGGCCTCGTCACCGTCGCGCTCGACGACATCGACTGGGACGACGAGATCCGCATCGTGCTCGAGGAGCGCGCGAGCATGTCGCCCGACGCGCTCACGGGGATGGAAGCGAACCTCCGCTTCGGTGGGGGCGAGACGATGGAGACGCGCGTCTTCGGGCGCCTGTCCGCGTGGCAGAACTGGATTTTCCAGCGGCCGAACGCGGTGGGCGAAGCCGGCGCGTTGAAGGTCTTCGGCACCGGCAACAAGGCGCGTTTCGACTGGGAGCGCGTCTAACGAAAGCAGGGGGAGACCCCGGGGTCTCCCTCTCGCTCGAACAGGAAACGACATGCAAACGATCAGCTATGCCGACAGGATTCCCAACAACGTCGATCTCGCGAGCGACCGCACGCTCAATCGTGCGCTCGAACGCTGGCAGCCGGCATTCCTCGACTGGTGGCGCGACATGGGGCCCGACGGATCGGCGAGCTACGACGTGTACCTGCGCACCGCCGTGAGCGTCGATCCGCAGGGCTGGGCGCATTTCGACTACGTCAAGATGCCCGATTATCGCTGGGGCATCTTCCTCGCGCCGGTGGCCGCCGGTGCGCACATCCGGTTCGGCGAGCACAAGGGCGAGCCCGTGTGGCAGGACGTGCCGGGCGAGCATCGTGCGAACCTGCGCCGCATCATCGTGACGCAGGGCGACACCGAGCCGGCGTCGGTCGAGCAGCAGCGCCACCTGGGCCTCACCGCACCGTCGCTCTACGACCTGCGCAACCTGTTCCAGGTGAACGTGGAGGAGGGGAGGCACCTGTGGGCGATGGTGTACCTGCTGCATCGCTACTTCGGACGCGATGGCCGCGAGGAAGCCGAAGCGTTGCTCACGCGGCGTTCGGGCGACGCGGACAATCCGCGCATCCTCGGCGCGTTCAACGAGCCTACGCCCGACTGGCTGTCGTTCTTCATGTTCACGTATTTCACCGATCGCGACGGCAAGTTCCAGCTCGCGGCACTCGCCGAATCGGGGTTCGAGCCGCTCGCGCGCACCACCCGGTTCATGCTGACCGAGGAAGCGCACCACATGTTCGTCGGCGAATCCGGCGTCGCGCGGGTCGTCCAGCGCACGTGCGACGTGATGAAGCAGCTCGGAACCGACGATCCCGCGAAGGTGCGCGAGGCGGGCGCGATCGACCTGCCGACGATCCAGCGCTATCTCAACTTCCACTACAGCGTGACGATCGATCTCTTCGGCGCCGATCAATCGTCGAACGCGGCGACGTTCTATACGAGCGGACTCAAGGGACGCTTCGACGAGGGCAAGCGCGACGACGATCACGTGCTGAAGGGCCGCGCGTACACGATCCAGAACGTGCGCGACGGCCGTCTCGTCGACGAGCAGGTGCCGATGTTGAATGCGCTGAACGAAGTGCTGCGCGACGACTTCATTCGCGACTCGATCGCCGGCGTCGGCCGCTGGAATCGCGTCATCGAGAAGGCCGGCCTGCCGTTCCGCCTCGAGGTGCCGCACAAGGCGTTTCATCGGAAGATCGGCACGCTCGCGCAAGTGAACGTGACGCCCGACGGCCGCGTCGTCTCGGAAGCGGAGTGGAACGCGAGTGCGGGCAAGTGGCTGCCGAGCGCCGGGGATCGCGCGTTCGTCGCATCGCTGATGGGCCGCGTGAGCGAGCGGGGCCGGTTCGCGAACTGGATCGCCCCGCCCGTGGTCGGCATCAATCGCCAGCCGATCGACTTCGAGTACGTGCGTTTCAACTGAGGTCATGGACGCCCCCGCGGAACTCGCGCTGCAGCATTTGATCGACCCGGAGGTCTGCATCCGGTGCAACACGTGTGAGTCGACGTGTCCGGTCGGCGCAATTACGCACGACGCGCGCAATTACGTCGTCGATTTCTCGAAGTGCGGCGCGTGCAACGCCTGCGTGCCGCCATGTCCGACCGGCGCGATCGACCATTGGCTGAAGGTGCGCAAGGCGCAGCCGTACACGCTCGACGAGCAGCTCGGCTGGGACGTGCTGCCGGAGCCGGTCGAGATCGAGGTGGCCCCCGTCGACGACATCCCGGCCGAGGTGCGCGAACAGACCGAGATCGCGCACGCCGGCTACGCGACGTCGACGACGCCGCCGTGGTCGGCGTCGCATCCGTACATCAACCTTTACACGCTCGCCGCACCGGCGATCGCGCGCGTCACCGGCAACTACCGGCTGACCGCCGACGATGCGTCGGCCGACATTCGCCACATCGTGCTCGACTTCGGCACGCATGCATTCCCGGTGCTCGAAGGGCAGACGATCGGCATCGTCCCGCCGGGGGTCGACGCTGCGGGCCGGCCGCATCACGTTCGACTCTATTCGGTCGCGAGTCCGCGCGATGGCGAGCGGCCGCGCTACAACAACGTGGCGCTCACGATCAAGCGCGTCACCGTCGACCACGACGGCAGGCCGGTGCGTGGCGTCGGCTCGAACTACATGTGCGACCTCGCGATCGGCGACGAAGTGCGCGTGGTGGGACCTTACGGCGCGAGCTACCTGATGCCGAATCACCCAGGATCGTCGTTGATGATGGTCTGCACCGGTACCGGATCGGCACCGATGCGGGCGATGACCGAGCGACGCCGCCGGCGCCGCGCATTGAAGGAAGGCGGCGAACTCCTGCTCTTCTTCGGTGCGCGCGTTCCCGAGGAGTTGCCCTACTTCGGCCCGCTGACCAAACTACCGAAGGAATTCATCGACACCAACTTCGCGTTCTCGCGCGTGCCGGGGCAGCCGAAGGTGTACGTGCAGGACCGCATCCGCGAGCAGGCGGCCAAGGTCGCGCGCCTGCTGCAGGACGAGCATTGTTACGTGTACGTCTGCGGCGTGAAGGGAATGGAGGCCGGCGTCGCGGAGGCATTCCGCGACGTCTGCCGGATGCATGGCGTCGACTGGGACGCGCTCAAGCCGGCGCTTCTCGCGAAAGGCCGGCTGCACGTCGAAACGTACTGACGCCGACCCGAACGAAGCGACGCCAAACGTCGCGCAGTTCTAACGCGCGAGGATCAGGGCGAGCGGTAACCAGAAGCCTGCGATAGACAACAGCGCGCCGATCATGATCCCGCGGATCGGATCGAGCGCGTCTTCGCGGGGTCGCGCGCGATGAACGCGGAGCGTCGGCGTTCGGGCCGGGTGCGCAAGTGCGTGTGCCATGATCGCCTCCTGGTGCAAGCGTCGCGCGATGGGCTTCCTGGCGTAATCGGTGGCAGGCGGGTTTGTCTGTAGGATAGGGGCGCGTACAAGGCCCCGCGATCGACGGTGATCACCGTGCTGCGCCGCAACATTTCGACAGCGCAACAGACGGAGTGTCCGCCGTGAGGAAAAGGGCGAGACTCGAGCCTTCGGACAGGCGAACGGAGGCACGGGTGTACAGCACGAACACGACCACGACGCACGCTACGCGGGTGATCGAGGGGCTTTGCCGCTTCATCGAAGGCGTCGAGCACGTACCCTCGCTCGACGAGCTTGCGGCGCGCGCGGGCTTGAGCCGCTGGCATCTGCAGCGGACATTCAAGCGCATCACCGGCGTCACCCCCAAGGCGTATGCCGATGCATGCCGCGAACGGCGGTTGCGCAACGCGCTAACGGGTGGAGCGCGCGTCACGGATGCGATCTACGCGGCGGGGTACAACTCCAACGCGCGCTTCTATGAGCGCTCGGACGACGTCCTCGGCATGACGGCATCGCGGTATCGCGCCGGCGGCGCGCACGAGACCATTCGCTTCGCGATCGGGCAATGCTCGCTCGGGGCGATCCTCGTGGCGCGTAGCGACCGCGGCGTGTGCGCGATCTCGCTCGGCGACGACCCGGACACGCTCGCTCGCGAGCTGCAGGACCGCTTCCCGAAGGCCGAGCTCGTCGGGGGCGACCGCGAATTCGAGCGATGGGTCGCGCGCGTCGTCGGCTTCGTGGAGGCGCCGAAGATCGGCCTCGATCTTCCGCTCGACGTGCGCGGCACCGCATTCCAGCAGCGCGTCTGGCAGGCGCTGCGGGCGATACCGGCGGGCGAGACCGTGAGCTACGCGGACCTCGCCGCACGCATCGGTTCCCCGAAGTCGGTCCGCGCGGTGGCCGGCGCGTGTGCGGCGAACACGCTCGCCGTCGCGATCCCCTGCCATCGCGTCATCCGCAACGACGGCGCGCTTTCGGGCTATCGCTGGGGCGTCGAGCGCAAGCGCGCGCTGCTCGAGCGCGAGGCTGCGGCCGAGCGCGAAACCGTGGAAGCCTGAGAACGCGCGCTACGCTTCCAACGCGATCTGCGCGCGATACCAGTCGAGGATCTCCGCGCCCGTCCACATGACCACGCCATCGTGGCCGAGGATGTGGTCGTAGAGCGCCTCGAGGTAGCGTATGCGATGCGGAACGCCGGTCAGGTACGGATGGATCGAGATCGCCATCACGCGCGGCGTCTTAGCGCCGTCGAGGTAGAGGCGATCGAACTGGTCGCGGCCGCGGCGCAGGATCTCGTCGGACGGCTGCAACTGCACGGCGCTGATGACCACGTCGTTGATCTCGACGGTGTACGGAATCGAGACCATCGATCCTGCACGCGTTGCAAGCGGCACCGGCTGCTCGTCGAGGACCCAATCGGCGACGTATTCGATGCCCGCTTCGGCGAGGAGGTCGAGCGTCTCGTCGGTCTCGGTGAGGCCGGGACTTTCCCATCCGCGCGGGGGCCTGCCGGTCACTTCCGTGATCGCCTGTATCGTCTGCGCGATCGCCGCGCGCTGGTCGTCGAGCTTGTGCATCGGTTTCTGCACGAAGCCGTGACCGATGAACTCCCAACCGGCGTCGCGGGCCGCGGCGCACGCCTCGCGATACACCGAGCACGCGCTGCCGTTCACCGCGAACGTCGCCTTCAGATTGCGCGACGATAGCGTGTCGAGGAAGCGCCAGAAGCCGACGCGCATCCCGTACTCGTGCCACGCCCAGTTCGGCACGTCGGGCAGGAGCGCGTGGCCCATCGGTGGCGGAAGCACCGCACGCGGCATCGCGCCGGTCGGGCTCCAATGCTCGACGTTGACGATCGTCCACACGGCGACGCGCGCGTCGTCGGGCAGCCGCAGTTTCGGGCGCCGCGTGATCGGCGCGTAGGCGACGCGTGCGCGAACGCTGCTGCCAATCTCACCTGTCGTCATGGTCGCTCCTTGCAGGTTCAAATCCGGGTCGAACCGTGCTTTCCTGTTCTTGAAACTACTTTTCGGCCTCACCGAGCAAGCGCAGCGCCGTCCCGCAGCAAAGCGCGTGCTGCTCGTCGAAGCTCAGGCGCGGCATCGCGGCCATCGTCGAAAGCGGCGCGTCGTCGGCCATGTCGAACGGCGCGTCGGTGCCGATGCAGACGTGATCGGCGCCGACGAGATCGACGAGGTAGCGCAACGCCGCAGGGTCGAACACGAGGCTGTCGAAATACAGCCGAGACAAAAGCGCCTTGGGCGACGTGCGAGATTTCGCATGCGTCTCCGCGCGCACGCGATGCCCGTGCACGAGGCGGCCGATCTGGTACGGCGTGAAGCCGCCGCCGTGCGCGAGGCAGATCTTCAGGTCAGGCAGCTCGTCGAGCGCGCCGCTGAACATCAGGTTCGCGAGCATGATCGTCGTGTCGAGCGGATTGCCGATCAGGTTCGTGAGGTAGTAGTCCTCGAGGCCGCGCTTCGCGCCGACGTAGTACGGATGCGCGAACACGAAGACGCCGAGGTCCTGCGCGCGGCGCAGGATCGGCCGGAAGCGCGGCTCCGCGAGTTGCTCGCCCTCCACCGACGTTCCGATCTCGACTGCCTTGAAGCCGTGCTCGCGCACGACGCGTTCCATTTCGGCGATCGCCGCGTCGGGATGCTGCAGCGGAATCGTCGCCATCCCGCGCAGCCGGCCGGGTTTCGTGCGCACCATGTCGGCGATGCCGTCGTTGACGAGGCGCGCCGCCTGCAGCGCCACGTCGACGTCCGCCCAGTAGTAGAACATCGGCGGCGCCGGCGAGATGACCGACACGTCGATGCCCTTGCGGTCCATGGCCTCGAGCTTCACCTCGACGTCGTGGAATTCGGCGAACAGCGGATACGCATAGCCCTGCTCGTGGATGACACGCTGTCGACCCGGCTCGCCTTCGATGCGCGCGGCGAAGGCCTGTGGCATCTTCGCGATCCCGTCGATCATCCGCGCCGGGATCACGTGGCTGTGGACATCGATCCTCGTGGACGCCGTCGTCTTCATGAGCGTTGCGTCAGCGTCGGCACGCGGTGAGGTCGATCTCGACACGGCAGCCGGGCACCACCAATCCGCTCACCTGCAGCGTCGTGCGTGGCGGAGGCGACGGGAAGAATTCCTTCCACACCTGATCGAAATAATAGAAATCGTTCAGGTCCGTCATGAACACCTGTGACTTCACGACGTCGGCGAGCGTGCAACCGGCCGCGGCGAACACGCGCTGCAGCTTGTCGAGGACGTAGCGCGTTTGCTTCTGGATATTCGAGCCATAGTAGGGAAACGCCGGATCCTGCCGCGCTTCCAGCGCCAAACCGCTCGCGTGATGCGATGCGAGCCGGCCCGCGGCGTACAGCGTGTCGCCGACGAGCAGCCCTTGCCGGTAGTGCGTCATCGGCGACGGGGAATCGCTCGTCTCGATGGCGCTGCGTGCAACCCGCGGATGCACCGCGGTGAGATCGATCTCGATCCGGCAGCCGGGTACGAGCAGGGCGCCGATCCCGATCGTCGTGCGCGGTGGGGGTGAGGGGAAGAACTCGCGCCACACGCGATCGAAATGCGCGAAGTCGTTCAGGTCGGTCAGGAAGATCTGCGCCTTGACGGTGTCGTCGAAGTTCAGTCCCGCGGCTTCGTACACCGAGCGGATGTTCGCCAGCACGTAGCGCGCCTGACGCTCGATCTCGGACGCGTAATACGGGAATGCGGGGTCGCGCCGTGCCTCGGGCGGGACGCCCGTGCGGTAATCGGATGCGATTTGTCCGGCGGCGTACAGGGTGTCGCCGACGAGCACGCCCTGGCAGTAATGCGCCATCGGCGTCGGCGTCGACACCCCGCGGATGACGCGTCGCACGACCTGCGGCTTCACGGCGATGAGGTCGATCTCGACCCGGCAGCCGGGCACGAGGAGGTTACTCACCTGCACGGTCGTGCGCGGCGGCGGCGATGGAAAGAATTCCTTCCAGACCTGATCGAAGTAATAGAAGTCGGAGAGGTCGGTCATGAACACCTGCGACTTCACGACGTCCTGGAGGCTGCACCCCGCCGTTTCGAACACGCCGCGCAGGTTCTGCAGGATGTAGCGCGCCTGCTTCTGGATGTTCGAGCCGTAATACGGAAACGCGGGATCCTGCCGCGCCTCGGGGGCGACGCCGGTTTTGTAATCCGACGCGATCTGGCCTGCGGCATAGACGGTGTCGCCGGCGACGACGCCCTGACAGTAATGCGCCATCGGCGTCGGCGCGCCTCGCGTCGTGATCACTTCGCGTTCCATCGCTATCCTCCGAGATACGCCCGGTGCACTTCCGGGTTTTCGATCATGGCCGCGGCCGGCCCGGTGAGCGTGATTCGCCCGGTCTCGAGCACGTAGGCGCGGTCGGCGAGGCGCAGCGCGAGCGACGCGTTCTGCTCGACGAGCAGCACCGTCGTGCCGCGTTCGCGAATCCCCGCGATCATCGTGCCGATCGTCTCGACCATGATCGGCGCGAGCCCGAGCGACGGCTCGTCGAACAGTACGAGCGACGGCCGCGACATCAGCGCGCGGCCGATCGCGAGCATCTGCTGCTGGCCACCCGAGAGCGTGCCGGCGAGCTGCTCGCGCCGCTCCTTCAACACCGGGAACGTGTCGAACACGCGCTCCATGTCGGCGTCGACGTCGCGGTCGGAACGAATGAACGCGCCGAGCTCGAGATGCTCCTGCACGCTCATCTGCGGCCAGATCTTGCGCTCCTCGGGGCAATGCGCGATGCCGAGACGAACGATGGCATCGGGATCGGCGCCCTGGATCGCCTTGCCACGAAAGGTGATCGTGCCGGCGCTCGGCGCAAGGATTCCGGAGATCGTGCGCAGCACGGTCGTCTTGCCCGCGCCGTTGGCGCCGATCAGCGCGACGAGCTCACCTTCCTCGACGACGAGCGACACGCCGTCGAGCACCCGCGTGCGCCCGCGGTGCAGCGTGACGTTATCGAGCGCGAGCATCCTGCGTCTTCTGCACGCCGAGGTACGCCTCGATGACGCGGGGATCGTTGCGGACGCGCTCCGGACTGCCCTCGGCGATCTTCTCGCCGTAGTTGATGACGATCACCCGGTCGGAGATCGTCATCACGACGTGCATGTTGTGCTCGACCAGGATCACCGCGAGGCCGCGCGCGCGCAGGGCGACGATCAACTGTACGATGTGCCGGCTCTCCTGGTGGTTCATCCCGGAAGCGGGCTCGTCGAGCAGCAGGACCCTGGGCTCGGCAGCGAGCGCCTGCGCGATCTCGAGCAGCCGCTGGTCCCCGTACGAAAGCTGCTGCGCGGAAAGATGCAGCTTGTTCTCGAGGCCGACGGTGGCGAGTGCCTCGCGCGCCCGAGCCGCGGGGTCCGCGTCGTTTCGCGCCAGCGCACCCGCGGCGACGCCGTCGACGAGCGGCAACGCGCCGAACACTTCGGTCTTCTGGAACGTGCGCACCACACCGAGCTGCGCGATGCGGAAGGGCGCGAGCCGCTCGATCGGTTGCGCGTCGAACAGCACGCTCCCTGCCGTCGGTCGCACGCGCCCCGTGATGACGTTGAAAAGCGTCGTCTTGCCCGCACCGTTCGGGCCGATGACGCTCAACACCTCGCCCGCCGACACCGCGAGGTCGACGCCCTTCAGCGCGAGCAATCCCCCGAAGCGGACGGTGACGCCGCGCCCTTCAAGCAGCGCGGGCATCGGGAAGCCGCCATCGGCGCGGCACGAGGTGGGTGACGAGCGGGTAGATGATGCCCTTCGGCATGAAGAGCGTCGCGACGATGAGGATCGTGGCGAACGTGATCATCCGCCAGTGCGATGCCTCGCGCAGCAGTTCGGGGAGGAACGTGAAGAGAACCGCGCCGAGCGCAGGCCCGACGAGCGTTCCCTTGCCGCCGAGGATCACCATGATCAGCATGATCGTCACGTACGAGAAGTTGAAGAGGTCCGGGCTCACGAACCCGACGTAGTGCGCATAGAGGCTGCCGGCCGCGCCGGCGAGTGCCGCGCCGGCGACGAACGCGATCATCGCGTACCGGAACGCCGAGATTCCGAGCGATTCGGCGAGTGGCTCGTTCTCGCGGATCAGGACGAACTTGCGTCCGATCGACGAGCGCACGAGCCCACGGCACAACAGGAACGCGACGATCGCCGCGATCAGCACGACGTAGTAGAAGTGCGACTTCTCCGTGATGTCGAGCGAGCCCAGTCCGGGCAGCGAAAGCTTCGGCAGCGTGAGCCCGGGCAAGCCCATGAAGCCGCGCGTCATGTCGACCCAGTTCGTCGCGACCAGCCTCATCAGTTCGGCGAAGACGACGGTGATGATGATGAAGCGATGCCCGCGCGTGCGCAGGATCACCGCGCCGAGCGCGAACGCGACGAAGCCGACGAGGAGGGCGGCCGCCGGCAAGCCCAGCCACATCGACCACTGCAATCGCACGAACAGTAGCGCCGACGTGTACGCGCCCATCGCGAAGAACGCGGCATGCGCGAGCGACAGTTGACCGACGTAGCCGACGATGAGGTCGAGCCCGAGCACGGCGACGACGAAGACGCCCGACACGATGAAGAGGTGCAGGTAGTAGTCGTCGCGCACGACGAACGGCACGGCGCAAAGCACGGCCAGGACCGCGACCGTCGCGATCCGAAAGGACGTCCGTTCAGACACGCTTGAAGAGGCCTTCGGGGCGGAACAGCAGGACGAGGATCACCGCGAAGAAGCCGATCGCATCCTTCCACCCGGTCGGCATATAACCGGCGCCGAGCGCCTCGGCGAGGCCGAGCAGCAGGCCGCCGACGATCGCGCCGATGAAACTGCCCATCCCGCCCAGGATCACGACGATGAACGCCTTCAGCGTGACGATCCCGCCGGTCGCCGGCTCGACGGGGATGAATCCGCCAAGCACGGCACCCGCGGCCGCGGCGAGCGCCGCGCCGAACGCGAAAGCGTAGGCGTAAATGCGATCGATGCGGATGCCGACGAGCGCCGAGGCTTCCTTGTTCTGGAAGGTCGCGCGCATCGCCTTGCCCATCCGCGTGCGGCGGATGAGGACGTGACCGGCGATGATCAGCGCCGCGGTGACGGCCATGCAGAACAGATAGAGCGGCGTCGTGTAGACGCCGAAGAAGGAGAGCGGCTTCGTCGGGAACGGCGTGGGGATCGACTGCGGCTGCGGCCCCCACAGCAGCAGCGCAACGTGCTCGAGGAAGATCGACAATCCGATCGTCACGAGCGTCGTCGTCATCATCGGCGCATCGCGCAGCCGCCGGAAGATTCCGTGCTGCAGCACGATCGCGAGCGCGACGACGATGGCGACCGCGACGGGCAGCGCCGCGAAATAGTCGAGCCCCATCAGGCTCACGAGATAGAACGCGATGAAGCCGCCGAGCATGTAGAACTCGCCGTGCGCGAAGTTCGCGATGTTCATCACGCCGAAGATCATCGTGAGACCCATCGCGATCAAAGCGTACGCGCAGCCGATCAGCACCCCGTTCAGCAGATGCTGGGCGAGGATCGTGAGCGACGCCGACATGCCGGAAGCTTCGGTTGCGTCGGGCGCTACGGCTGCGGCTTGGAGATTTGCGCCGTTTCCACGACCTCGGGCACGCCGTTCTTCACGAGCGACAGGTACACGGTCTGGCCGTACGCCTGGTGCTTCGCGTCGAACTTGATGTTGCCGACCAGGCCGTTGTAGTCGGTCTTCTCCATCGCCTCGCGGATCTTCTCGGGATCGGCGGCGCCTGCGCGGCGGACCGCATCGACCATGATGTGGAACGCGTTGTGCGCCGCGCCGGCGAACTTGCTCGGATTCTCCTTGAGCTTCGCCTGGAACTCCTTGACGAACGCCTCGTTGACCGGGCTCTTGATCGTGTAGACGTATTCGACGAGGCCGTACACGCCTTCCGCCGCGGGGCCGGCCAGCTTGATGTAACTGTCGCTCGACCATGCTCCTTCGCCCACGAGCGGGACGCTCACGCCGAGTTCGCGGATCTGCTTCGAGAGCGCCACCGCTTGCTGCGTATTCGCGGCGAGCACGATCGCGTCGGGGGTGGCGGCCTTGACCTTGGTGATCTGCGAGAGGAACTGCAGGTCGCTCTGCTGGAAGAACTCGTTGGCGACGATCTGGCCGCCGCCGCTTTCGATCGCCTTCGGATACGACGCCTGCATCGAGCGTCCCCAGTCGTCGTTGAGCGTGAGGAACGCGAAGCGCTTGGCCTTGAGCGCTTTCGGGAGCACCGGGCCGAACGCGTTGCCCAGCATCGGCGTCGTCGCGACCGCACGGAAGAAGTACGGATTGCCCTGTTCGGTGAGCTGCGCCGCGGTGGAGATGCCGGTGATGAGCGGGACCTTGTGCTTCTTCGCGACTTCCATCACGGCGGCGGTCGACGTGCTGCAGAAAGCGCCGAGCAGGCCGACGACCTTGTCCCGCACGACGAGCTTCTCGGCGGCGTTCACCGATTGCGCGGGGTTGCATGCGCCGTCCTCGATCACGAGCTCGATCTTCTTGCCGAGCACGCCGCCTTTCGCGTTGATGTCGTCGGCGAGCATCTTGACCGTGTTGACGTAGATGTTGCCGTCGTAGGCGACCGGACCGGTCATCGGCTGGACGACCCCGATGCGGACGGTTTCCTGGGCGACGGCGACGTGGGCGGCCGCCAGCGACACGGCGACCGCAATGACGAACCGCAACGGTTTCATGCACTCCTCCTTGGGATGTGTTCGGGTCGAGGGATCATATACGACCCCGCGCGGATCGTATATCGGTCATCGCGCGTCGCGGGCGCGCGCGTCCTGGACCGACCGCTTGCCGGCGCTCGCGCGCTGCATCGCGGTGGCCATCGACACCACGTCGTCGCGCAGCGTGTCGAGGTGGCTGCGCATCTGGCGGCCTGCGGCGGCTTCGTCCATCGCGAAGATCGCCGCGAGGATGCGCTCGTGCTCGGCCATCGTCAGCGACATCAGGCCGGGATGGAACGTGGCTTCGCGCCGGTACGCCTCGAGGCGATGGGCGAGCTGCGTCGTCTGCGTGGCGAGATAGGTGTTGTGCGCGGCATCGTAGACGCAGTGGTGAAAGTGCCGGTTCGCCTCGTAGAACGCGACGGGGTCGTCGCGCTTCGCCGCCTGCGCGCATCGCTCGTGCGCCGCCGCGAGGAGGCGCCGATCCTCGGCGGAGTGACGGCGCGCCGCGAGCGCCGCGCACGCGCCTTCGAGGAAGGCCATCGCCTCGAACATCTCGGCGAGCTCGACGACGCTCCGCCTCGGCACGAACGCGCCGGCGTGCGGGCGCAACTCGATCAAGCCCTGCGAGGCGAGGTGCTGCAGTGCCTCGCGCACCGGCGTGCGCGACGCGCCGTGGCGCGCCGCGAGGCTGTCCTCGTCGAGCCGCGTGCCCGGTGTCAGGCGCCCCGCGAGGATGTCCTCCTCGACGGCGCGACGAATGCGATCGGCGAGCGTCGTCGACGACGCGTCGTTGCGCGGGGCGGCCTTGCCGGCCCTTCGGGGCGCGCGCGCCGTGCCGGGGTCGGGCCGGGATCTCTTCTTCGGGCTGATGGTGCTCATCGCGGAGGTTCGGCGTTGACGCCGGCGATTGTATGCGACACTATTGATTTCGTATACAAGAAGGTTACGTGCATGGATCTGCGGCTCACGGGCAAGTCGGTTCTGATCACGGGCGCATCGAAGGGCATCGGCCTCGCCGCAGCGCGCGCGTTCGCGTCCGAAGGCTGCGACCTTCATCTCGCCGCGCGCTCCGCCGATGCGCTCGATGCCGCGCGGCGCGAACTGGTCCAAACGCACGGCGTTGCCGTCGACGCGCACGCCACCGACCTTTCCAGCAGCGCCAATGTCGTCGAGCTCGGACGCCGCTGTTCCGGCGTCGATATCCTCATCAACAACGCCGGCGAGATCCCGTCGGGACCGCTCGAGTCGCTATCCGAGGACGACCTGCGGCGCGGATACGACCTGAAGCTCTTCGGGTACATGCTGCTGACGCGGGAAATCTACGCGACGATGAAGGCGCGTCGTTCAGGCGTCATCGTCAACGACATCGGCAACTCGGGCGAGAACTGGGACGCCAATTACATCGCGGGGAGCACGGCGAACGCGGCGCTGATGGCGTTCACGCGCGCGCTCGGCGGGCAGAGCCTCGATTTCGGCGTGCGCGTGGTCGGCGTGAATCCCGGTCCGGTGGAGACCGAGCGCATGGTGAAGATCAACAAGCGCCGCGCGCTCGACTGGTACGGCGACGAAAGCCGCTGGGAGGAATTGCGCGCCAAATATCCCGCGGGGCGCCCGGCGAGCGCGGAGGAAGTGGCCGACCTGATCGTCTTTCTCGCGTCGCCGCGCGCCGCGTACATCACCGGCACGATCGTGACGATCGACGGCGGCATCGCCGCCCGCGGCTCGATCATCAAGGAACGGAGCGTCGCCCGATGAGGAATTTCGAGATCCGCAACCAGCATTTCGACCGCCTTTTCAACACGCCGGGGCTCATGTGGCTCGGCCAGAACACCAATCATTTTTCACCGCACCCTGCGGTCGTGCAGGCGATGCTCGATTCGATCGAGCGCGAGGAATACCACGCGTACGCGCCGCCGGCCGGCTTCGAGGCGTTGCGCGCGCTGATCCTCGAAGATCTCGGCTTGCCGGAGCAATCGGTCCTCGTCACCGACGGCGCGGTCGAGGCGCTCTACAACGTCTGCCACACGATCTGCACGCCGGGCACGCAGTTCGTGACCACCGATCCTGGCTGGAAGTGGCCGATTCATTTCGCGCAAGCCGCCGGCGCGGCGACGACCGAAATTCCCATCTACAAGCCGGAGAACGATTACAAGCTCACGGTTGCGCAACTCGAAGCGGCGGTGACGAATGACACCCGTCTCATCTACCTTGTGGATCCGAACAATCCACTCGGCACCTGCTACACCCGCGACGAGATCGAAGCGTTCACGCGAATCGCCGGCAGCGTCGGCGCGTACTTCATGCACGACTGCACGTACGCGCATTTTGCCGACGCGCACACGCTCGCCGCGCGCTTTTATCCCGAGCGCACGTTCACGATCTACAGTTTCTCGAAATGGCTCGGTGTCGCGGGGCTTCGCATCGGGGCCGTCGTCGCCCATCCCGGGCTGATCGAGCGCCTCGCAGCGGCGCCACCGAACAACCTCGGCTCGAACGTGGTGTCGCAGCGCGCGGCGATCGCCGGTTTGCGAACGAAGAAAGACTGGTTCCCGGAAATCAACCGCCGCCAGCGGCGCAACCAGGCCGGGATCGCGCAGGCGGTGGCCAAGGTGCCCGGCCTCTGCGTCGTCGTGTATCCGTCGCAGGCGAACTTCCTCGTGATCGAATGCGTGGAGGCGGGCATCACGCCCGAGGCGCTTTGCCACGCGTTTCGCGGCGAAGGCATCATGATCCGCCAGGGGAAGTACCACACGCCGACGTTCGGGCACCGCTTCGTCAAGGTGAGCACGACGGTGCCGGAAGCGTGGGCGGACGCATTCTGCGCGAGGTTGCCGGCGATGGTCGACAAGGCGCGCGCGCTGAACGACGCCGGGCCACTGTTCTGATCGAGGACGCGAGATGAGCTACGCGCAAAGTGCCGACGGCACGCGCCTCTACTACGAGGAAGCGGGGACGGGGACGCCGATCGTGTTCGTGCACGAGTTCGGTGGAACGTATCGAAGCTGGGAGCCGCAGATGCGCGCGTTCGCGCGCGGTCATCGCTGCATCACGTTCGCGGCGCGCGGATACCCGCCGTCCGGCGTTCCGGACGACGTCGACCGTTACTCGCAGGCGATCGCCGTCGACGACATCCTCGCAATCATGCGCGCTGCGGGTGTCGAGCGCGCGCACGTCGTGGGTCTTTCCATGGGCGGCTTCGCCGCGCTGCATCTTGGGCTCGATCATCCCGCGCGCGCGCTGTCGCTGGTGGTCGCCGGTGCCGGCTACGGTGCGGAGAAGCAGTTCGAGGACTATTTTCGTAACGTGTCGCTCGAAGTCGCGCACCAGTTCGAGACGCAGGGAAGCGCGCAGTTCGCGAAGACGTATTCGCTCGGAGCGTCGCGCGTGCAGTTTCAAAACAAGGATCCGCGCGGGTGGCGCGAATTCGCCGACCTCCTCGGCCAGCATTCGGCGATCGGCGCTGCGAATACCATGCGCGGCGTGCAGGCGCGCCGGCCTTCGATCTACGATCTGGAAGCGCGGCTGCGCACGATGAACGTGCCGACGCTGATCGTCGTCGGCGACGAGGACGACCATTGCCTGCAGCCGGGGATCTTCATGAAGAAGGCGATTCCGGCGTCGGGGCTGCTGGTGTTGCCCAAGACCGGGCACACGCTGAATCTCGAGGAGCCCGAGCACTTCAACCGCTTCGTCGGCGAATTCATCGCGCAGGTCGAAGCGGGGCGCTGGCTGCCGCGCGATCCGCGGGCGGTTCCGGCGCAGATCATGAAGACCGAATGAGTGCGCTGCGGTGATCCTCGCGGACCGCATCGACGCCGAGCGGCTGTGGTCGCGGCACATGCGGCTTGCGCGGCATGGTGCGACGCCAGTCGGCGGCGTGAATCGGCAGGCGTTGTCCGCCGAAGAGTTCGCCGCATGGCGCGAGGTCATCGCATGGGGCCGCGAGGCGAGCCTTGCTCCGTTCACGGATCCGGCAGGAAACCTGTTCTTGCGACGCGAAGGTGCGGACCCTGACGCAACACCGGTGTTGACCGGCTCGCATCTCGACAGCCAGCCGAGCGGCGGCAAATTCGACGGCGTCTACGGCGTGCTCGCCGGCATCGAGGCGGCGCAGGCGATTGGCGATGCGCAGATGACGCTGCGCCGGCCGATCGAAGTCGTCGCGTGGATGAACGAGGAGGGCTCGCGATTCGCGCCGGGGATGATGGGCTCCGCCGCGTTCACCGGCGTCGCGCCGTTGGAGCGCTTTCTTCCGATGCGCGACGCGCAAGGCGTCAGCGTGCATCAAGCATTGGCGGCACTGCACGCAGCGTTTTCCGACCTGGCGTCGCGTCCGCTGCAGCGGCCGATCGCAGCCTACGTCGAGGCGCACATCGAGCAGGGACCGATTCTCGAGCGCGAAGGCTACTCGATCGGCATCGTCACCGGGATCCAGGGCAAGCGCACGTTTCGCGTCGCGGTGAAAGGCGAGGAGGCGCACGCCGGCACCGCCGAGCAGCGCGAACGCAAGGACGCGTTGCTCGCCGCCGTGCGGATGATCCATGCACTCGACGTCGCGATGAACGAGGGCGGCGACGACGTCAAGTTCACCGTGGGACGTCTTGCGGTGACGCCGAACGCGCCGTCGGTGGTGCCCGGCGAAGCGGTCTTCTCGATCGACCTTCGTCACCTCGGTCCGGCACGTCTCACTGCGCTCGGCGATCGCGTACCGGCGCTTTGTGCGAAGCACGCCGGGCGTTGTGCGGTGGAGGTCGTTGAGCTGACGAATGCGATGACGCTCGAGTTTCCCGAGTCGATGCGTGCGCTGATCCGGCGCAGCGCGACGGACCTCGGAATCGCGACGCTCGATCTCTTCTCCGCCGCGGGCCACGATGCGCGCTTCCTGCACGCGATCTGCCCGACGGGGATGATCTTCATACCGTGCAAGGACGGAGTCAGCCACAACCCACTCGAATCGGCGAAGCCGGAGGATCTCGCCCTCGGCGCGCGCGTGCTGGCCCACACGCTGGTCGCGCTCGCGAGCGCGTGATCAAGCGGTACCGCCGAGGTACGCGTGCAGCAGCGACGGATCGCGTCGAAGCTCCGCCGATGCGCCGGCGCGCACGATCATGCCGCTCGCCAGAACGTATGCACGCGAGGAAATCTCCAGCGCGCGCAGTGCGTTCTGCTCGACGAGCAGTACGGTGGTGCCGCGCCGGCCGATCTCCGCGACGAGCCGGAAGATCTCCTCGGCGATCAGGGGCGCGAGGCCCATCGTCGGTTCGTCGAGGAGCAGAAGGCGCGGGCGCCCGAGCAGCGCGCGCGCAATGGCGAGCATTTGCTGTTCTCCGCCCGAGAGCGCGGCCGCGGGCAGTGACTTCCGCGCCGCGAGTCGCGGGAAGCGTTCCAACGACTCGGCGATGTCGCGGTCGACGCTCGTCCGGTCGCTTCGCCGGATCGCGCCGAGCGCGAGGTTGTCGAGCACCGAAAGCGTTCCGAAGATGCCGCGGCCTTCGACGACCTGCGCGATGCCGCGACGAGCGACGATGTGAGCGGGAAGACCGGAGATGGTGTCACCGCCGAAACGAATCGTGCCGGCGCTCGGCGCCAGCACGCCGGAAACGGACAAGAGCGTCGTCGTCTTGCCCGCGCCGTTCGGCCCGATCAACGCAACGATCTCGCCCGCTTCGACGCGAAGGCTGATGCCCTTCACGGCGCGAACCACGCCGTAGGCGACGACCAGGTCCTCGACGTTCAGGAGATCCACGCGCGTTCATCCGGCGTTTGGGTGGGTGCACCGAGATAGGCGCGGGCGACCGCTTCGTCGCGCTGCACGGCCTGCGGCTCGCCCGACGCAATGACGCGACCGAAGTCGAGGACCGTCACGTGGTCGCACAGGCTCATGACGAAGTTCATATCGTGCTCGATCAACACGATCGTGACGCCGAATTCCCGTCGAATGTCGCGGATCAGCACGGCGAGCGCTTCCGCTTCCGGCCGATTCATGCCGGCGGCCGGTTCGTCCAGCAGCAGGAGCTTCGGCTCCGACGCGAGCGCGCGCGCGATTTCGAGCCGGCGCTGGTCACCATACGGAAGCGCGCGTGCGGGCTCGGCAGCGCGCTGCGCGAGGCCGAATCGCGCGAGGAGTTCGAGTGCGTCGCGTCGCGCGTGCCGCTCTTCGCGGCGGTCGAGCCCCAACGCCGCCCCCGCGGGCCCGCAATGCATCCGCCGATGCGCGCCGATCAACACGTTGTCGAGCGCGGGCATGTCGCCGATCAGACGCAGGTTCTGGAAGGTGCGAGCCGCGCCGAGGCGCGCGATGGCAAACGGCGATAGCCGGCCGATCGCCGCGCCGTCGAAGCGAACGATGCCGCGATCCGCGGTGTAGAAGCCCGTGACGACGTTGAAGAGTGTCGTCTTGCCTGCGCCGTTGGGGCCGATGATCGCGTGGATCGCGTGCCGTTGCACCGAGAGGCTGACGGCATCGAGCGCCATCACCCCGCCAAACGCCTTGCTCACGTCGTCGAGAACGAGGAGTGGCGTCGTTTCTTCGGATGCAACGCGATACGCGCGCTCGTCGCCCGCAGCCGGTCGGTCGATGTCCCGCGGAACGGTCCGCGTGCGGTGCACCCACGAGGCGGGAACGAGTCCCTGCGGACGCAGCACGACCAGCACCATCAAGAGGATCGCGTTGATCGTGAGGCGCCAATCCGCGGCGAAGTGCAGCATGTCCGGCAGGCTGCCGACGACGAGTGCGCCGGCGAGCACGCCGACGAACGTCTGAAAACCGCCGAGAATCATCATCGTCATCCACTCGATGAGCGCGGCGAGATCGTAGTTTTCGGGAGAGATGAAGCGCACGTAGTGGGCCTGGAATCCGCCGGCGAGCCCGGCGAGCAGCGCGCCGAGCGTGAACGTCAGCATGCGCACGCGCGTAATCTCGATGCCGAAGGCGGCGGCCACGGTGGAATCCGCGCGCACGGCGGCGATCGCCCGTCCGGTTCGCCCTTGCATCCAGCGGTACAGCACGCCGCAGGTCACGGCGAGCGCGAGCACGAGATGCCACACTTCCGTGCGACGCGCGATTCCCGAAAAGCCGAACGCACCGCCGGTGGCTTCGAGATTCAAGAAGATCACGCGTATGACCTCGCCGAGGCCGAGCGTTGCGATCGCGAGATAGATGCCGCGCAGGCGGAGGGCGGGATAGCTCGCAGCGAGCCCGAGCGCGGCCGTGCCGAGCGCCGCCACCGCGAGCGCGGCGCCGAACGGAAACGAGGCGTGCACGGTGAGCCATGCCGACCCATAGGCGCCGAGCGCCATGAAGCCCGCCTGCGCGAGCGACAACTGGCCGGACGCGAACGGCAACCAAACCGCGAGCGCCATCAGCGCCGCGATGCAAAGCTGCGGCAGCGCGGAGGCGGGCGCGCGAAAGCCGGGAACGACGCCCAGGTCGTAGACCAAAAACGAACCGGCAATCACGACGAGCGCGCCGACGCGCACTCGCGCTCGAGCGCGCGGCATCAAACCCGCTCGAGGACCGGCTTGCCGAACAATCCCGTGGGCCGTGCGAGGAGGATGGCGATCATCACCACGAAGGCGACCGCGTCGCGCCACGAGGAATCGACGTAGGCGACGGTGACGACTTCCGCGACGCCGATCACGAGACCCGCCACAAGCGCGCCGGTGATGCTGCCGAGGCCGCCGAGAATGACCGCCGCCAATCCCTTCATGCCGATCGGGATGCCGATATAGGGGCTGACGTTGTTGAAGAACATGGCGACGAGCACGCCGGCGATACCCGCGAGGGCGGAGGAGATCACGAAGACCGCGGAGATCGTCGCGTCGCTGCCGATGCCGAGCAGCGCCGCCATGCGCGGGTTCTCCGCGACCGCGCGAATCGCAAGCCCGAGTCGCGTGCGCAAGACGAGCAGGTAAAGGCCTGCGACCACGGCGAGCGCGAGCGCGAAAATGAAGGCGTTCAACGTCTCGAATGCGATGGGGCCGATGTGCACGATTCCGGCGAGCGAGTCCGGGGTCGGGTAGGGGTGCTGGCGTGCGGAGAACAGGCGCGTTGCGAGCTGCTGGACGACGACCGCGGCCGCCATCGTGGCGATCATCGGCACATGCGGATCGACGTTCTGGGGAAGCCGGCGCAGCACGAGCGCGTATATCGCGAGCCCGACGAGCGCGGCAGCGACGGGACCGGCGATGAGCGCCAGCGGAAAGGGCAGCCCGGCATTGAGCGCAACGAGGCCCGCGAACGCGCCGACCATGAAGAGTTCGCCCTGCGCGAGGTTGATCACGCCGAGGACGCCGAAGACGAGCGTCAGCCCGAGCGCGACCAGCCCGTACGTGCTGCCCAGGATGAGGCCGTTCGCGATCTGCCGAACCAGGAATTCGAGATCCACGTTACTGCGCTTCCCACTTGCCCCCGTTCACGTGGATGATCACCGCCGGTTTCACCGCGACGCGTTCCGCGTCGAAGCTGATCGGCCCGATCAATCCGGGGAAGTCGCGCAGCGCGGCGAGTTGGCGCTGCACCGCAGTGCGCTCCTCCGCGACGCGTGCCGCATCCCCCGAGGCCTTCGCCTCGCGCAACGCCTGCGCAAGCATCGCGATGCATTCGTACGTGCTCGCCTCCCACGGATCGGGGGTCGCCCGTCCGCCGGCCTTCGCGTATCCGCCGACGAAGCGTTCGTTCTGCGGCGTCTTGGCGCCGAAGAAATACGGAACGACGACGAACGTGTCGTTCGCCGCATCGCCGGCGATCTTGATGTAATCCTGCGAAACCGTGGGCGTCCCGCCGAGGATGAGTCCGCGATACCCTTGACGGCGCAATTCGCGCGCGACGTTCGCGGCGTCCTCGGCATGCGCGGCGGCGGCGACGAGGTCCGGATTGCCCTTCAGCGTACGCGCGACGACGTCGCTGTAGTTGAGCTGTCCCGACAGAAACGTCGTCACGCCCTGCACGGTCCAGCCGTTCTTCGGTGCGAGCGACTCGTAGAGCGTGCCGATGATCTTGTCCGCTGCCTGTTTGTTGTCGTAGATGATCGACATCGTCTTCGATGCCGGCAACTTCGCGCGGATTTGCTTCAGCAGGATCGGGATGTTCGTGTCTTCCGACGGATTGTTGCGAAACGCGAACGGGTTGCCGGCCGTGAGGTTCGGCGCGGTCGCCGTCGGCGAGATCATCGGTACCGCCTTCTCCTTCACCACCGGCGCGCCCGCCTGGTAGAAGCCCGTCGTGATCGGTCCGACGAGCGCCACGACGTGCTGCTCGTCGATCAGCCGATTGAGCCCGTTCAGGAACGCGGTTGGATTGCTCGCATCGTCCTCGGTGATCACGACCAGGCGGTTGCCGTTGATCCCGCCCGCATCGTTGACGACCTTCGCGGCATACTCGGCCGCGGCCTTCATCGGCACGCCGTATGACGAAAGCGGCCCGCTTTGCGAAAGCAGCAGGCCGATGCGAACGTCCGCGGCTTGCGCGACGCCGACGAGCAGTGCACAGGCCGCGGCCACGATGCATTTCGACATGAACGGCATGGTTCCTCCTTGCGGGCGCGGTCGTCGCGCAGCGCGATTATCGACGGTACGTGCCGCGGCAGCCTGCCAGGCTATTTCTTGGTCGACCGGATGGAGATCTTCTGGCTGCGCTTGCGCAGGTCCTCCGACGTGTCGAGGTTGTTGAAGCTCGGCACGACGCCCTTCACCATGTGACGAAGGTTCTCGTGTCCGTCCGGATCCTCCGAGAGCATCGCGCGCCGATAGCAGAGTTCCGGAAAGTCGTGAATGGCGAGTTGCAGCGCCGGCTCGTGCGAGGTGCAGACGTGCGCGTGATTGACCCACGCCGGCGAGATCGTCACGTCGCCCGCCTTCCAGTAGATCCGGGTTTCCTCGCGATCGATCCCTTCGTCGTCGTTCGCCGTGTAACCCTCGCCTTCGACCCAGTAGTAGATCGCAACGTAATTATGGCGATGAAAGGCAAGCTTCTCGCCGGGAAGGATCGGCTGGAACGAGATGCTGATCGACGGAGAGATGCCGGCCGATCCCGCGAGGTCGTTGTGCACGAGCGTCACGCCGCGTCGCTGATCGTCGTGTCGCCTGTTCTCCTTCGTGAAATAGCCCATCGCCCGGCGGATGTCCTCGCCGGACCACTTGCCGGGACGCAGGTCGGGCTGCAGCAGACGACCGACGAGCGTGTCGATGTCGACGATCTCGCACCAGTCGTATCCGTTCTCGTTGCTCCACTTCATGGCCTCTCCTCCGATCATGTTTGCCGGTTCGGCTGCCGGTGAGCTTAGGCTTGGCGTGGCGTATGAGTCCAATTCATAATGCGAATCGGCTCGATGCACCGATTCGATCACCGCATGGACTTTCGTCAGTTGCTCGCTTTGACGGCGATCGCCGAAACCGGAAGCTTCCGCGCGGCCGCGCAGCGCCTGAACCGGACGCAGTCGGCCATCAGCCATCAGATCAAAAGCCTCGAAGACGAGCTCGGCGAGACGCTGATCCTGCGCTGCAAACCGCGGGTCGAGCTGTCGAGCAGCGGCAAGCGCGTGCTTTCATCGTCGGGACGCATCCTCGCCGAGGTGGACGCCCTGCGGCGAAGCTTTGCCGCGCCGGGTCGCGGTCCGGTCCTGGGCGAGCTTCGCATCGCGTGCAGTCCGCTCGGGATCGTCTATCTCTACGGCGACCTCATCGGCGACTTCATCGCGTGCAATCCCGGCATCGAAGTCAAAGTGACGGCGACCGTGTCCGGCGTCGAGGGCGAGCATCAGGTGGTCGCGCGTAAGGTGGATGTCGCTTTCACCGCTTTCTCCGGTGATTCGTCGCGCTTGCCGTGCATCGTACTGGGTTCGACGCAGCACGTCGTCATCGTCGGCGAGGCGCACCCTCTGGCGCGATTTCCCGCGGTGCCGCTCTCCATGCTGCGCCAGCATCGGTTCGCACGTTATCAAGCGGGCGCCGGCAGCCGGCTCGCCACCGACCGGCTGTTTCTCGCCAACGGCGGCTATCCGCCGATCGTCGCCGAATCCAACGACACCGAATTCATCAAGCGCATCGTTCGACTCGGTCTCGCGGCCGCGATCGTGCCGCGGGTCACGATGCTGCGTTCACCGGAACCGGGATTGCGGATGCTGGAGATCGAGGGGCGCGACCTCCAACAGGAATACGGACTCGTCTATCGGTCCGATATTCGAATGCAGACCGTGGAAGCTTTTTGCGCGTTCTGTCGCACGCGGGGCGGAACGATCACGGGCGTCGACGGCATTTGAGTGCCTTCCTCGCGCGCGGGCGCCGACTGGCGCGCTGACCCCCGTCGTCTTGGACAACGTCACGCACACGCTGATCGGCGCGCTGCTCGGCGAATCGGCGGCGCGCCTTACGCCCGCGCCCGAATCGGGTCGCGAGAGCGCGGTCCGCCGCACGATGTTCCTGTCGGTCATGGTCGTCGGGAGCAACCTGCCCGATCTCGACCTGCTGTATTCGTACGGATCCGGCGACAAGCTCGCGTACCTGCTCGAGCATCGTGGTCACACGCACACGGTCGTCGGCGCGCTGTTCGCAGCGGTGGCGACGCTCGTGGTGTGTACGGTGGTGCTGCGTATGAAGAGCGTCTCGCTGTCTCGCCGCGATCGCGCCATCCTCGTCGCGCTGGCGCTGCTCGCACCGCTGCTTCACGTCGCCATGGACAGCCTCAACAGCTACGGCGTGCATCCATGGTGGCCGATCGACAATCGCTGGTTCTACGGCGACTCGGTGTTCATCGTGGAGCCATTGTTCTGGGCATCCACGGCGTCGCTCGCCTTTTTGCTGCGAAGTTACGCCGGGCGCGGCTTCGTCGTGCTGGCGCTGCTCGCCGGGGTGTACCTCGCATCCACCACGGGTCTCGTGCTGCCCGGCTCGATCGCGCTCTTCTGCATCCTCGCCGTCGCGATGCTCGCGCTCGGTCGTTATGCCGCGCCGAAGCTCGCGCTCGGCGCCGCGATCGCCGCGTGCCTGTCGATCACCGCAGTGTTCGTCATTGCCGGCCGGCAAGCGGCAACCCGGGTCGACCGGTACGCAACGTCGCACCTGCGCTCCTGGACGACGCTCGACCGCGTGCTCACGCCGTTGCCGATGAATCCGCTCTGCTGGGAGGTGATCCTCGTCCAATCGGCGGGCGATCGCTATGCGTTGCGTCGCGCGCTCGTGGCGCTGGTTCCCATCACCTGGTTGCGCTGCCCGGCTACCGGTGTCGAACGAGATACCACCGCGCCGCTGGTCCCGGTCGCGGAGCCCGACGAGCCGGGGTTGCGTTGGTACGGAGAGATCGTCGGCTCGCGCGACGCGTTGCGCACGCTCGACGCCGCGTCATGCCGGGCGGCGGCGTTCCTGGGATTTGCACGCGCGCCGTGGTCGAGCGAGCGCGGGGGCGAGCAGCTGATCGGCGATCTTCGCTACGATCGCGAGCCCGAGCTCGGGTTTGCGGAGCTCGATGTCGGCCGCGGTTCGCGCTGCCCGCGCTACCGGCCGCCGTGGGTACCGCCACGGAGCGATTTGCTGCAACGATAAGCAGGTTCGACTGCGACGGCCCCGCTCGCGCGAGCGGAACACGCCTCGAAGCCCCGCGTCTAATTGGCATTCGTTCTGCGGCCGCGGTGCCCGGGGTGTCGACTCCTGGCTGGCCACTTCCGGCAATCCATGCCCCTCGCAAGACGCGACCCGCGACGTTTCGTCCACTGCGGAGGTTGACATGAAATGCATTCGCATGGCATCGGGTATCGGGTTCGCGTTGCTGCTCGGCGGGGGTATCGCGCAAGCGAACGCGATGACGACGGAAGCGGCGATTTCGCTCCAATCCATTCGCGCCCAAATGAGTGCATGCCACAAGGAACCGACGAGCTATCGCGGCATCTGCAAGGCGCAGGTGAACCGACGCGTCGACGAAAGGTATGCTGCGCTACCGGCGGGAAGCGTCGCGATCGCGCCGGGCTTCGCCGAACCTCGGCCGGCGGTCGCGAGCGCCGAGCTGGCGCGCGACGGCGCGCTGAGCGCGCAGTGCAAGCGTGCACCGGTGAGCGAGCGCGGCAGTTGCGCGGACGAGGCGAGCCTTGGGTTCGCGCGTCCGGCGCGCGTGAGCTCGCATCCAACCTGATCTTTCGACTGGAGGTCTCATGTCGCACTACATCGACGCCATCGTCATCCCCGTTCCACGCGCCAACCTCGAGACGTACAAGCGCATGTCGGCCGAATGGGGCAATGCGCATCTGCGCCAGGGCGCCTTGTACTACTCCGACGCGATCAGCGACGACGCGCAGCCTGGCAAGGTCACCTCGTTTCCGCAGGCCGTTCAGCTCAAGGGCGACGAGGTGATCGCGCTCGCGTGGGTCGTGTATCGGAACAAGGCGGATCGCGATCGCATCAGCAAGGCGGTGATGGAAGATCCACAGCTCAAGGCGTCGATGGATCCGTCGAAGATGCCGTTCGACGGCAAGCGCATGTTCTGGGGCGGCTTCGAGACGATCACCGAGCTCGCGGGCGGTCGCTGAGTCGAGCGATCGTCACGACGAGAGCGCCAGGCGAGCAGCCTCCTCCTCGGTGAGCTTCGCGCCTTCCGCCATTCGCTGCGTGAGCTCGGCCGGTGACATCGCATCGCTCAGGATGCGCAGAAGCGTCGAGTGGGCACGCGCCTCGTTGTGTTGGCGGTGCGCCTTGAACCTGGCGTGCTCGCCGTCGGCGTAGCCCAGAAGTCGCGCGGCCGCATCGGCGTGTCCTGCCTTGGCGAGGCGCAGCGCGAAATGGTCGCCGAAGCGGTAGAACACGCCGAGCTCGCTGATCAACGGGATCGCCTCGCTCATTGCAGCCAGCGCCTCGTCGAGATCGCCGCGCTCGGTCAGCGCCCCGGCGAGGTTGCCGAGCCCTTGGCCCAATCCAGCCTTTCCGGACGCCGGCGACTTCCGAATGAGCCCGATCGCGTCCCGCATGCTCGCGACGGCGGCGTCGAGATCCCCCGTGTTCCACGTGAAGTCCGCAAGGTTGTTCGCCGTCCCCAGTGCCGCGCGTTCGGCACCGGCGCTGCGGAAATGGCGGAGCGCGGTTTCGAAATGATGGCGCGCCAGCGTCGGATCGGACGCCATGACGCGAAAGGCGCACACACGGAAATAATTGGCGAGAAGACGAGGCGTGCCGGCCCGTTCGATCAGAGACCGGGCTTCGGAGAGTGCCTTCTGCGCCTCGTCTTCCGACTCAGGCGGCAGCGTCACTGCGTAACCGACGAGCGTTTCTCCGAGTTCCGCGGGCAGGTCGGCCGCACGGAAGAGGTCGGCGGCTCGCTTCCGGGCGTCGGTCGCCCGGGCAGGCGCGCTATCGCTCCAGAAGCGGCCGACCGCCTCCCAGAAGCGGGCCGCCACCTGTGACGGCAGTGCGTCGTCGACGTGAGGCGCCATCGTCTCCATCCGCAACCGTGCTTCGGCGACAAGCGAAAGCTGGTTCCACATTTCCGCGGACGTCCCCGCGATCTCGATGCCGATCCCCTTGTCTCCGTTCGGCCCGAACGCCCAGTCGAGCGCGTTGCGCAAATTGTCGCGCTCCGGAAGGTACGTATTGCGCCACTCGACGTCGGGCGTGGTTCGCCACTCGGTATACGCCCGGTCGAAGAGATCGCGCATGAACGTCGCGTGTCGGCGCTCGGTCTCGCCCGATTCTCCGGCCTCCGCAAGCTTCTCCAGCGCATAGGCGCGCGTGGTCTCGAGGAGCCGGTAGCGCGTTCCTGCGTTCTCGTCGGTGTCGGCGACGACGAGCGAGCGGGCGACGAGATGCGACAACAGGTCGATCACCTCGAATTCGTCGATCGCGTCATCGCCCGCAACGCGGCCGGCGCCGTCCAGCGTGAAACCTCCGGCGAAGATCGAAAGCCGACGCAGCACCTTGCCCTCCTTCTCGGAGAGCAGCCCGTAGCTCCAATCGAGCGTTGCCCGTAGCGTCTGCTGGCGCGGCAGTGCCGTGCGGCGCCCACCGGTCAGCACGCGAAAGCGCTCGTCGAGCTTTTGCGCAAGCCGATCCACGCCGAGCATCGGCGCGCGCGCCGCGGCCATCTCGATGGCAAGCGGAATGCCGTCGAGACGCCGGCAGATGGCGGCGACCGTCGACGCATTCCGGTCGTCGAGCGTAAAGCGCGGATCGGCGGCCTTCGCCCTCTCGAAGAAGAGTTGGATGGCACCGGAGTGCAGTGCATCCGCCGACCGCACGTGCGTCTCCTTCGGGACGCCGAGCGACGGCAGACGGAAGATCTGCTCGCCCGCGATGCCGAGCGGCTCCTGCGAGCTGATCAGCACGCGCACTTTCGGCGCCGCCGCGATCAGCGCCTCGACCATCGTCGCCACCGCGTCGATGACGTGCTCGCAATTGTCGAGCAGAAGCAGCAAGTCCTGGTTGCGCAGTCGCGACACCATCGCGTCGAGGGGTGTCTTGGCCGACGAGGTGTCGATGTGAAGTGCGGTCGTCACGGCACCCGGCACCAGCGTCGCATCGGAAATCGCTGCGAGCTCGACGAGCCACGTGCCGTCGGGGAACCGGTCGAGCAGGCGCAGGCCCATCTCCAGCGTGATGCGCGTCTTGCCCACGCCGCCGGTGCCGGTCACCGTGACGACCTGATTTTGCGAAAGAAGGGTGTGAAGCCGTTCGAGCTCGGCATCGCGCCCGATCAGCGCCGTCGGCTGCCGCGGCAGATTCGTCGGGCGATTCTCGGTCGTGCGTAGCGGTGAAAATTCGTGCGGCAAGCCGGGGACGTCCAGCTGATGCACGCCCACCGGTTGGAGTGGATCGTCGAGCGGGTGAGCGCCGAGATGGCGCAGCATGTGCCGGTTCTCGCGTTCGGCGGCGACGAGTTCTGCAGCCGACGACGTGACGAGCACCTGACCGCCATGGCCCAGCGTGAGAAGTCGTGCCACGCGATTGAGCGCCGGGCCGAAATAGTCGCCTTCGCGCCGCTCGGCCGTTCCCACGTGGACCGCCATCCGAACGCCGAGGCCTTCGACCGCGGACCAGTCGTGCCTTGCAAGCGCCTGCTGGGCGTCGACCGCAGCCCCGATCGCATCCGACGGGCGCCGGAAGGCCGCGTTGAACGCGTCGCCGCCCGTCTTGAAGACGTCTCCGCCGTGCGCGGCGATCGCCGCGCGCAGGATGTCGTCGTGCGCGCGCAGCGCGTCCTGCATCGCGGCGCGATGATTGAGCCACTTGAGGCTCGACCCTTCGATATCGGTGAACAGGAACGCGACGAGGTCAGCGTGCGCGTCGACCGGCGTCGTGCGAAGCGGAATCACCGCGGCGGAGTGTGCGTCGCTCATCGTGCGCTAGCTCGGGCGCCGCCAGTCTAGCAAGCAGCGTCCGTTGCGCAATAGTCGGGCGGTCGCCGCGCTCGAATCAGCGATGCCGCAAGGCGTCGCGGGAGGTCATCCTGATTTCTGCGTATTGCATCGCGTGGATGATGTCGTCGAGCGAGGCGGGCTTGCGCACGACGGCGTCGAACTCGCTGTGCAGTTCCGCGTGCTCGGCCGCCAGCATGGATCCGGTGAACGCGATCAGCAACAGCGGGAGCTGTGCCACCGCTCTCAGCGCACGCGCGAGCTCGAGACCACCGATGCCCGGCATCCTGATGTCCAGAATGACGACTTCGGGCGGCGTGCGTTTCGCTTCGGCCCACGCCTCTTCCGCGCTGTAGGCGACGCGCGCCTCGAACCCCTGATCCTCGAGAAGCAGTGCGACCGAGTCCGCGAGGGAACGGTTGTCGTCGACTACCAGCACGTGTCGCACGTGGGTCACACTCCGTTGCGCCGGCACGGCGCAGTGCGCGATTATGCGCTCGCTTCACGCGAGCCGCCGGTCGACGACGTTGGGCGCACGAGGGGCGTGAACTCAGAGATACGGCCGCATTGAGCGGCCGTATCCTGGATGTGAATGTGGTCGGGGCGAAGTGATTCGAACACTCGACCCCCTGCACCCCATGCAGGTGCGCTACCAGGCTGCGCTACGCCCCGACCGAACGCGCATTATAGCGTCGACCTCAGCGCGAAGGCGTCAGCAACCGTCGTATCGCGAGCAATTCCTCGCGCAATTCCGTGATGTCGACCGACCGCGTCGCCGTCGGCGCGACGACGTTCAACGAAGGTGACGCGCCGCGTGTCGCCGCGCGCGGCTCCCCCATGTTCTCCGAATCGAGGCGATGTCGCGCACCGTTGATCGTGAAGCCCTGCTCGTAGAGGAGATCGCGGATGCGCCGGATCAACAGCACTTCGTGATGCTGGTAATAGCGCCGATTACCGCGCCGCTTGACCGGCTTCAGCTGCGCGAATTCCTGCTCCCAATAACGCAGCACGTGCGGCTTCACCGCACAAAGCTCGCTCACCTCGCCAATCGTGAAATAGCGCTTGGCGGGAATCGGCGGCAGCGCGGTCTTAGCTCGGCTGGGTTCGGGCATGGTTCGCCGCTTCGACCATCGCCTTGAGCTTCTGGCTCGCGTGGAACGTCACGACGCGCCGTGCGGTGATCGGAATTTCCTCGCCCGTCTTGGGATTGCGACCCGGGCGCTGCGGCTTCTCACGGAGCTGGAAGTTGCCGAAGCCGGAAAGCTTCACGCTGCGCCCTTCCTCGAGCGCCGTTCGAATTTCTTCGAAGAACCGCTCGACCATGTCCTTCGCTTCGCGCTTGTTGAGGCCCAGCTGTTCGAAGAGGAGATCGGCGAGTTCGGCTTTGGTGAGCGTCATCGGAGGTCAGGATCTCAGGGTGGCGCCGAACCGGGTACGCAGCGAGGCGAGGAGTTCGGCCACGATCCGCTCGCTGTCCTCGTCGGTCAAAGTACGTTCAGTATCACGCATAAGCACCAGAATCGCAACGCTTTTCCTGCCGTTCGGCAGCTCGGGCCCACGGTAGACGTCGAACACGTCGATCGCTTCGACCGCGGGCAAGGCGAGTTCCCGCAGCGACTGAAGAACATCCGCTACGGCAATGTTTTCGTTGATGGTAATCGCGATATCGCGGCGGATCGATGGCAGCCGGGACACGGCGCGCGCATGCGGCATCGGAATCGTGTCGAGCGCCGCCACGTCGACTTCGAACACGACGGGCGCCGCAGCGAGCTCGAACTGGCGCAGCAGCCGCGGATGCAACTCGCCGATCCAGCCGGCCTTCGCTGCGTCGATGACGACGTCCGCGCTGCGACCCGGATGCAGCCACGGGCGGGGCGCCGCCGGCGTTGCGAGTTCGAGCGGCGATGCGAGCGCTTGGAGGTCGCCCTTGACGTCGAAGAAATCGACCGGCCGCAGCGGCGACCCCCATTGCTCCGGCGCCGCATGGCCAAAGGCGAGGCCGCCGATGCGCATGGGTTGCGCATAGCCGTCGCGCAAGAACACGCGGCCGACCTCGAACACGCGCACGCGCGGCAGCCGGCGTTTCAAATTCGTGCCGAGCACGGTCAAAAGCCCGGGCAGCAGCGTCGAGCGCATCACGCCGTGCTGCGCGGCAATCGGATTGAGGACGGCGATGGGACGCGCCTGCGGATCGAGCGCCTGCTCGTCGCGCAGCGCGACGAAGCCGAACGTCACGACTTCCTGCCAATCGCGGTCGACGAGTCGCCGCCGCAGCGCCGCAGCGCCGCGCCGCGTCTCGCGCTCGGGCAGCATCCTCTGCACGTGCGCACGCGGCGTCGCGGGGATGTTGTCGTAGCCATGGATGCGCGCGATTTCCTCGATCAGATCTTCCTCGATCGCGAGGTCGAAGCGATAGGACGGCGGCTTGACGACGAAATCGTCGCGCTCGCGCGTGAATGGCAGGCGCAGGCGCGTGAAGACCTCGGCGATCGCGTCGGGGGCGATCGAAACACCGAGCACACGCGCAACCCGCGACGCGCGAAGTCGTACCGGCGGACGTTCGGGAAGCAGTCCCTTCGTGTCGGTCAACGGACCCGCCCGACCGCCGCAGATGTCGAGGATCAGTTGCGTCGCGCGCTCGACCGCGCGCGGGCCGAGGTCGAAGTCGACGCCGCGCTCGAAGCGATAGCCGGCGTCGCTGGTGAAGCCGAGCCGGCGCATCTTCCCCTGGATCACCGCGGGGTTCCAGAACGCGCCTTCGAGATAGACGGTCGTCGTGTCGTCGGCGATGCCGGAATGCTCGCCGCCCATGATGCCCGCGAGCCCGAGCGGCTTCGCGCTGTCGCAGACGAGCAGCAGATCCGGGGTGAGCGCGAGCGTGTCGCCGTTCAGCAGCGTCAGCGTTTCGCTTTCGCGTGCGAATCGGACGACGATGTCGCCTTCGAGTTGCCGGTCGTCGTAGGCATGCAGCGGCTGCCCGAGCTCGAGCATGACGTAATTCGTGACGTCGACGACCGCCGAGATCGAGCGGATGCCCGAGCGCTCGAGGCGCTCCTTCATCCAGTCGGGCGTCGGCGCGCGCGCATCGATGCCGTCGATGAGGCGTCCGGCGAAGCGCGGGCATGCAACGAAATCCTCGATGCGCACCGCGCGTTTCGCTTCGCTCGTGACGGGACGAACGTCGAGCGCGGGCAAGGACAGCGGCGCACCGGTGATCGCCGCGACCTCGCGCGCGATGCCGACGAGCGACAGGCAGTCGGGGCGGTTGGGCGTCAGCTTGATCGTGATCAGTGCGTCGTCGAGCGCGAGCACGTCGCGCACGTTTGCACCCGGCGTCGCATGCGAAGGCAAGGGCAGGAGGGCGGACGCGTCGTCGGCGATGCCGAGCTCCTTGGCCGAGCAGAGCATCCCCTGCGACTCGACGCCGCGCATCGTCGCGCGCGTCACCACGTGTCCGCCGGGCAACGCGGCGCCTTCGAGCGCCGTCGGTACGAGCGCGTCCACTTCGGCATTCGGTGCACCGCACACGATGCGCAGCGACGTGCGGCCGACGTCGACCGTGCACACGTGGAGCCGCTCGGCATTGGGATGAGCGTCGACGGCCGTGATGCGCCCGACGACGACGTTGGAGAACACGGGGGCCGCGCGCTCGACGCTCTCGACTTCGAAGCCCGCCATCGTCAGGCGCTCGCACAGCTCGGCGGTATCGATCGGCGGATCGACGAGCGTGCGCAGCCAGCGTTCGGAGAATTTCATTGCCGAAACCGAGCGAGGAACCGCAGATCGTTTTCGTAGAAGAGGCGCAAATCGTCGACGCCGTAGCGCAGCATCGCAAGGCGATCCGGCCCCATGCCGAACGCAAAGCCCTGCCAGCGCTCCGGATCGATGTTCACCGCGCGCAAAACGTTGGGATGCACCTGGCCAGAGCCGGCGATCTCGAGCCAGCCGCCGTCACCGAAGCGCATGTCGATCTCGGCCGACGGCTCGGTGAACGGAAAGAACGAAGGCCGGAAGCGCAGCGTCACGTCGTCGCGCTCGAAGAAGTTCTTCAGGAACTCGCTGATCACCGCTTTGAGATCGGCGAACGACACGTCGTCGCCGATCCACAGGCCCTCGACCTGATGAAACATCGGCGAGTGCGTCGCGTCGCTGTCGACGCGATAGACGCGGCCCGGCGCGATGATTTTGATCGGCGGCGCGTGCGTCTCCATGTAGCGGATCTGGATCGGCGACGTGTGCGTGCGCAACACGTCGCCGCCCTCGACGTAGAACGTGTCGTGCATCGAGCGCGCCGGATGGTTCTCGGGTGTGTTGAGCGCAGTGAAGTTGTGGAAGTCGTCCTCGATCTCCGGTCCTTCGGCGACGTCGAAGCCGAGCGAGCGAAACAGCACCTCGATGCGCTCCAGCGTCCGGGTCAGCGGATGGAGGCTGCCGACGCCGCGGCCGCGACCCGGCAGCGAGACGTCGAGCGCATCGGCGGACAGCTGCGCGGCGAGCTTCACGTCGGCGATCGCCGCGCGGCGCGCGGTCAAGGCCTCTTCGAGCTTCGCTTTCGCCGCGTTGATCGCGGCGCCCGCTGCCGCGCGCTCGCTCGGCGGCAACTGCCCGAGCGTTTTCAGCCGCGCCGTCAACTCGCCGGATTTGCCGAGATACTTCGCCTTGACATTCTCGAGCGCGGCCGCGTCGGCGTTCGCCTGGAAGTCGGCGAGGGCGCGTTCGACGAGTCGGGTCAAGTCATCCATGATCGTCGCTACAAAAAAGAAAGGGAGGCATCGACGCCTCCCTTTCGTTGCGATCGCCGGTTCAGGCCTGGGAAGCTCTCGCCTGTTCCGCGATCTTGGTAAATGCCGGCTTGTCGTGCACGGCGAGATCGGCGAGGACCTTGCGGTCGATGTCGATCGACGCCTTGCGCAGCCCGTTCATGAACGTGCTGTACGACATGCCGAGCTCGCGCACGGCGGCGTTGATGCGGGCGATCCACAGCGCCCGGAATTCGCGCTTGCGCGCCCGCCGGTCGCGATACTGGTATTGCCCCGCCTTCATCACCGCTTCCTTCGCGATGCGATAGACGTTCTTGCGGCGGCCGCGGTAACCCTTGGCCTGCTCGAGGACTTTCTTGTGCCGCGCGCGGGCGGTCACGCCACGTTTGACCCGGGGCATGGCCGCTCCTTATGCGTAAGGCAGCATCGCGGCAACCGACGCTGCGTTCGTGGCATCGATCGCGGCCACGCCGCGCAGATGCCGCTTGTTCTTGGTGGACTTCTTGGTGAGGATGTGGCGCTTGAACGCCTGCGAGCGCTTGATCGAGCCGCTCCCGCGCACGCGGAAGCGCTTCTTCGCGCCCGACTTCGTCTTCATCTTCGGCATGATGCCGTTCCTTATTTGCTGCCCACGGCGGTGCGCGGCTCCGGATTCGGAGATGCGGCTTTCGGGCCTTGCGGCTTACCGTCCTCGGGCTTGTCCGGGTGATGCGTCTTCGGCAACGTCTTCTTCGGAGCCAGCAGCATCACCATTTGCCGGCCTTCGAGTCTCGGGAACTGTTCCACGGTCGCGATCGGCTCCAGGTCGCCTCGAATTCGCTCGAGCAGGCGTATGCCGAACTCCTGATGCGCCATCTCGCGGCCGCGAAAGCGCAACGTGACCTTCGCCTTGTCGCCCTCCCCCAGGAAGCGGGTCAGGTTGCGCAGCTTGATCTTGTAATCGCCTTCGTCGGTTCCAGGCCGGAATTTCACTTCCTTCACCTGGATCTGTTTCAGCTTGAGCTTTGCCTCGTGCTGCTTCTTGGCCTCCCGGTACTTGAACTTGCCGTAATCCATGATCCGGCAAACGGGGGGCTTGGCCATCGGCGCGATCTCGACGAGATCGAGTTCCGCCGCTTCCGCCTTCGCGAGCGCGTCCTGCAGTGAAACGATGCCGAGTTGCTCGCCGTCGATGCCAACCAACCGAATTTCAGGGGCGTTGATTTCGCCGTTGAGGCGCTGGTGCTGCTTGTCTAGTGCGATTGCGTTCTCTCCATGAAGTGACAAAAAACGGCCGGCACCCGCAAGACGCCATCGCCCTTCGTCGGGCTAACGGCGGCGCGCCACCTCGTCGGTCAGGCGCGCAAGCAAGGATGCTACGGGCATCGCCCCGAGATCCTCGCCGCTGCGGGAACGCACGGCCACGCTTTGCGCCTCCTGCTCCTTATCGCCGACGATCAGCTGATAAGGCAGCTTTTGGAGGCTATGTTCGCGAATTTTATAGCTAATCTTCTCGTTGCGCAAATCGGTTTCGACCCGCAATCCGGCGCCTTTCAGCCGTTTGGCGAGGTCGACCGCGTAGTCGCGCTGGCGGTCGGTGATCGTCATCACGACCGCCTGGACTGGCGAGAGCCACAGGGGCAGGGCGCCCGCGTAGTGCTCGATCAGGATCCCGATGAAGCGCTCGAGCGACCCGACGATCGCCCGATGCAACATTACCGGCACCTTGCGGGTATCGTCGGCGGCCACGTACTCGGCACCCAGCCGCCCGGGCATCTGGAAGTCGACCTGGATCGTGCCGCATTGCCACGAGCGGCCGAGCGAGTCCTTCAGGTGGTACTCGACCTTCGGTCCGTAGAACGCGCCTTCACCGGGCAGCTCTGTCCATTGGACGCCGCTCGCGCGCAATGCGTCGCGCAGTGCCTGCTCGGCGCGGTCCCAGGTGTCGTCGTCGCCGAGACGCTGCTCGGGCCGCAGCGCGATCTTGATCTCGATGTGGTCGAAGCCGAAGACGCGGTAGACGTCGAGCGCCAGCTGGTTGAACGCTTTAACCTCCGATTCGATCTGCTCCTCGGTGCAGAAGATGTGCGCGTCGTCCTGCGTGAAGCCGCGCACGCGCATGAGCCCGTGCAGCGCGCCCGACGGCTCGTTGCGATGACAGTTGCCGAACTCGCCGTACCGCAGCGGGAGATCACGGTAGCTGCGCAGGTCCGAGTTGAAGACGAGCACGTGGCCGGGACAGTTCATCGGCTTGATCGCGAACTCGCGCTTCTCGGACTCGGTGGTGAACATGTTGTCCTTGAAGTTCTCCCAGTGCCCTGAGCGTTCCCACAGCGAGCGGTCGAGGATCTGCGGGCAGCGGATCTCCTGGTAGCCGTTGTCGCGGTACACGCTACGCATGTACTGCTCGACCTGCTGCCACAGCGCCCAGCCCTTCGGATGCCAGAACACCATGCCGGGCGACTCGTCCTGCAGGTGGAAGAGGTCGAGCTGCTTCGCGAGCTTGCGGTGGTCGCGCTTCTCGGCTTCCTCGATGCGGTGCAGGTACGCGTCGAGGTCGGCTTTGCTCGTCCACGCGGTGCCGTAGATCCTCTGCAGCATCTCGTTCTTCGAATCGCCCCGCCAGTACGCGCCGGCGACCTTCATCAGCTTGAAGACGCCGAGCTTTCCGGTCGACGGCACGTGCGGACCGCGGCAGAGGTCGGTGAACTTGCCCTCGGTGTAGAGCGAGATGTCCTCGTTCGACGGAATCGACGCGATGATCTCGGCCTTGTAGTGCTCGCCGATCGATTCGAAATACTTCACCGCCTCGTCGCGCGGCATCAGCTGGCGTGTCACCGGCTCGTTCATCTTCGCGAGCTCGGCCATTTTCTGCTCGATCGCCGCGAGGTCTTCGGGCGTGAAGGGCCGCTTGTACGAGAAATCGTAGTAGAAGCCGTCCTCGATCACCGGGCCGATCGTGACCTGCGCGTCGGGGAAGAGCTCCTTCACCGCGTAGGCGAGGAGGTGAGCCGTCGAGTGGCGGATGACGTCGAGACCATCGGCGTCGCGCGCGGTCACGATGGCTACGTTCGCGTCGCGGTCGACGATGTGCGAAGTGTCGACGAGCTTGCCGTCGACGCGACCGGCGATCGCGGCTTTCGCGAGACCGGGACCGATCGACGCGGCGAGTTCCGCGATGGAGATGGGCCCCTTGAATTGCTTGACGGCGCCGTCGGGGAGTTGGATGTCGGGCATGGTTCGAATACCGGTGATGAAAAAAAAGTGCGGCAGCGCCGCACTCTCTTCAATGGCGCGGACGACCGTCCGCGCGAGCGACACCGCCTCGGTGTTACGTCGGGCCTCCACGCGTTCGCGGTGTCATAACCATGCCTTTCAACGTCCTTCGCTTCGGATGCTGTGGCGCATCGGGGTCGAGCGCGCCGCACGACCTCATTATACCGCGCGTCCCAATGTGGAGATCGCCCACGCCCCGACCTCGAGCAAGCGCGGGTCGGCGTGTCGGTTCGCGACGAGTTGAATTGCCAGCGGCAACGCGCCGCCTGTTCTTGGCACGGGCAGCGCAAGCGTCGGCGTGCCGAGCGCCGTCCACATCCGGCTCATCACGGGATCGCCGGTGCCGGCCTCGATCGGCGGTGCCTCGCCGCGAGTGGCGGGCGTGATGAGCGCATCGCAGTCGCGCATCGCGTCGGGCAGCATGCGTCCCGCTTCCGCGACACGCCGGAGGGAATCGAGGTACGTCGCACGCTCGATGCGCATCCCGGCCTCGCAGATCGCGCGAAAAGATGCGCTCAATCCGTCGGGGCGCTGCGTCATCTCGAACACGTAGTTGCGCGCGGTTTCGTACGTCATGATCGTTTGCTGCGCCTCGGTCACCGCGCCGAACGCCTCGGGCAACTGGATCTCGTCGACCGTCGCGCCGGCGAGACGAAGCCTTTCGACCGTGGCTTCCAGTGCCTCGCGCATCGCGGGCTCGGCGAACGGCCACGCCGGCGTTCGGCACAAGCCCAGGCGCGGTGGTGTCGACAATGCGCGAAGGGGCGAAGGGTCGGCGCCGAGGAGAACGTTGCGCAGCAACGCGACGTCGGCGACCGAGCGCGCAAAGACGCCGAGCGTGTCCAGCGACTGCGCAAGCGGCCGTACGCCCGAAAGCGACAGCTCGCCGAACGTGGCCTTGTAGCCGATGACGCCGCAAAACGCCGCGGGACGCGTGATCGACGCTGCCGTCTGCGTGCCGAACGCGAGCGGCGCCATGGAGTCCGCAATCGCAGCCGCGGAGCCGCTCGACGAGCCGCCGGGCGTGCGCGAGATGTCGCGCGGGTTGCGCGTCTTGCCCGGGTGATAGCTGGCGAATTCCGTCGTCACCGTCTTGCCGAGCGGGATCGCGCCGGCCGCGCGCACGGCGGCGACGCACGCGGCGTCCCAGCAAGGTTGTCGGTTCGCGTAGATCGGCGAGCCGAGCGTGGTCGGCATGTCGAACGTGTCGAAGACGTCCTTCACCGCGATCGGCACGCCGTGCAGCGCGCCACGCGCTTCGCGAAGGTCCGCCTCGCGCGCCTGCGCGAGGGCCTGATCGCGCGCGAGGAATTGCCACGCGCCCACCTCGCGCTCGCGCGCGTCGATGCGCGCCAGGCAGGCGGTGACGAGCGCCTGCGACGACAACTCGCCCCGACGTATCAGCGTCGTGGCAGTGCTTGCGTCGAGCTCGTGGCATTCGTTCATCTCGGTCTCCGTAGCTTCGCCCCTGCTGTCCGGGGCTACAATCGAAAGCGCGCGGCGTTGCGGCGGTCGCGGGACGGGCATCGGATCGTTGCGGCGTCACGCATTCGACAAAACAGTGAAGGAGGAGTCGCCATGCAACGTTTCCTACTCGCGGCCTGCACGCTCGTGCTGGGCTTCGCGGCCGCGATCGCACCCGTCGTCGTCGGTGCGAAGGAGACCGTGAAGATCGTCTTCATCGGTCCGCTCTCCGGCGGCAACGCCGCGCTCGGCCTCGGCGGCCGCAACTCGGCGGATCTCGCCGTACAGCTTCACAACGCCGACGCCAAGGCGAAATATACGTTCGACATGGTGAAGCTCGACGACCAGTGCAAGCCGGACATCGGCGTGCAGGTCGCCACGAAGGCGGGCGCCGACAACGGCATCGTCGCCGGCGTCACCCACTACTGCTCGGCGGTCGCGATCGCCACCGTCGACACGTATCACAAGTTCGGACTGCCCGTCATCGTCTGGGGTGCGGTGCTGCCGGCGATCACCTACGGCAACGACTATCCCGAGATCCATCGCGTCAACGGAACGATGATCAACCAGAACGAGCAGAACGCGAAGCTCGTGACGAGCCTGGGTTACAAGACCTGGGTGATCATCCACGACACCACGGACTACGGGAAGGGCCACGACGAGTACTTCACGAAGTACCTGACGCAGGACGGCGGCAAGGTCCTCGCCGACTTCGGCGTCGGCGCTGATCAGCAGGACTTCACGGCGATCCTCACCAAGGTGAAGGAGCTCAATCCCGACGTCGTCTATTTCGGCGGGCTGACGCCGATAGGCGTCCGCTTGCGCAGTCAAATGGACAAGCTCGGCATCAAGTCGCAGTTCGAAGGCACGTCGGGCATCGTGTCCGACTCGTACATCCAGGCGCTCGGACCGATCGCGGAAGGCACGATCGCGTTCATCGACGGAGCGCCCATCGAGAAGCTTCCGGGCGGCAAATTCTTCCTCGAGCAATACGCCGCGCACAAGTACGCCGAGCCCCCCGAAGCCTACGGCGCGTATGCATTCGTCGCGGCGAACCTGATCATGGACACGATCGAGAAGGTCGGTCCCGATCGCAAGGCGGTAACCGCCGAACTCGCGAAGACCAAGGATCACGAATCGATCGTCGGGCCGGTCACGTTCGATGCGCACGGCCAGAACGTGGTGCCGATCGTCACCGCCTACGTCGTGCAGGACGGAAAGTGGGTCGTCTGGTCCGACAGCGATTACGCCAACGGGAAGCGCAAGCTCGCGGGGCAGAAATAGCGAACGAGGCACGCCGACGCGGGAGATCATCGGCGTGACCCGAAGGCCGTCGTGATGGACGCCGGCGTCCTCGCGCAGTACGCGTTCAACGGCCTGATGCTCGGCGTCATCTACGCGATGGTCGCCGTCGGCTTCACGCTGTTCTTCGGCGTGCTCGACGTCATCCAGTTCGCGCACGGCGACGTGGTCATGGCCGGTGCGTTCGTCGGGCTCGCGACGTACCTCGGCCTCGGTGCGCTCGGCCTCTCCGTTCCCGCGCTTGCCGTGATCGTCGTCGCATGCGCGGCCGGACTGGCGATGGCGTTCGCCGGCGCATTCATCGCGCGCTATCTCGTGTTGCCGTTGCGCAACGCGCCGGCGTTCAACACGCTCCTCGTCACGCTGATGCTGGGCTCGGTGCTGCGCGAACTCGTGCGGCTCTTCTACCCGAACGGATCGAACCCGCAGCCTTTCCCGCGGCTGTTGCCCGCGGCGTCGGTCAACCTCGGCAACTTCACGCTGCGCCTCGACAGCGCGATCCTGCTCGTCACCGGGCTCGTGACCATCCTCGTCGTCAACCTGGTCGTGCGCCGCACCCGACTGGGGCTTGCGATCCGCGCGGTGGCGCAGGACAGCGAGACGGCGCGCGTGATGGGCATCGACTTCGAGGGCATCGTCCTCGTCACGTTCGCGATCGGCTCGGCGCTCGCGGGCATCGCGGGCATCGTCTACGGCCTCTACTACAACGAGGTGAACTTCGACATCGGGCTGCTGCTCGGCGTGATCGGGTTCAGCGCGGCCGTCGTGGGCGGGCTGGGGAGCATCTATGGCGCCATTCTCGGCGGCTTCCTGTTCGCCGCGCTGCAGACCATCGGCTCGGTGGCGCTCCCGGTGTCGAGCGCGTACAACAACGTGTTCGCGTTCGCCGTGGTGATCATGCTGATCACGTGGAAGCCGACCGGCCTCATCGCCGAGCCGGCGAGCGAGCGCGTATGAGCAAGCTGATCGTCGTCGTAACCGGCATCGCCGCATGCGCCGCGTGGCTCTGGGCGTTCCTCTGGACCGACCGCGTATGGCTGATCGCGGTGCTGCTCATCGTCGCCGGGATCGCGCTGGTGCTCGCCCAGCGCGTCCACGCGCTCGGCGTTCATCGCGACGCCTTCGCACGCCATCGCCGCGTGGCCATCGCGCTCGCGGCACTGGCCGTCCTCGGCGTCGCGGCGGCGCTGCGCGATCAGGCGTACCCGCTGCTCATGCTTTGCACGGTGCTGCTGTTCATCGTCCCGTGCATCGGTCTCACCATCCAGACCGGCTACGCGGGCATCGTCAACTTCGCCGGCGCGGCGTTCTTCGGCACCGGCGCGTACACGGCGGCGGTGCTCGCCGCACAGCACGTGCCGCACCTCGTCGGCATCGTCTCCGGCGGCGTCGTCGCTGCGCTCGTCGGGTCGCTGCTGATCCTGCCGGTGCTGCGCACGCGCGGCTATTACGCAGCGCTGGTCACGATCGCTTTCGGCATCCTGTTCAGCACGTTTCTCGAAGTCAACAACGCGCTCGGCGGCCCACAGGGCCTGAAGCTTCCCGGCGTCGATCTCTTCGGCTGGCGATTCAACCGAGACGTCACGCTCGGCGGCGCCGGCGCGTCGTTCTACGTGAACTACGTGCTGCTGTCGCTCGCGATCGCGCTCGGGGCGTTCGTGTTCGCGCGGCGCGTCGAGCGCTCGTGGGTCGGCCTTGCGTTCGACGCGGTGCGCCTCGACGAGACCGCCGCGGCGACGTTCGGCATCGGCATCGCTCGCGCGAAGATCCTTGCGTTCACGCTCGGCAACTTCCTCTGCGGCGTCGCCGGCGCCGTGTACGCGATGATGCAGGGGTTCATCGCACCGAACAACTTCACGTTCGGCGAGTCGCTGATCCTCGTCTCGATCGTGATCCTCGGGGGCCTCGGCAATCCACTCGGCCTCGTGCCGGCCGCGCTGATCATCATCGTCTTGCCGCAGAAGCTGCAGTTCATCCAGGAATATCGGTTCCTGCTCTACGGCGTGCTGGTGATCGCGATCCTGCTGTTCCGTCCCGAAGGGCTGCTGCCACGCCGCGCTCGGGAATACTTTCCGGGCAGCGCCGGATGATCACGGAGCAGGCCGTCGCACCGCTGCTCGCATGTCGGGGGCTCACGATGACGTTCGGGGGTCTGACGGCGCTCGACGCACTCGACCTCGACGTCGCGGCTGGCGAGATCCTCGGCCTGATCGGACCGAACGGATCGGGCAAGACGACGTTCTTCAACGTGCTGACCGGACTTTATCGTCCGCGCGCCGGGCGCGTCGAATTCGCCTGCCGCGACATCACGGGCCTCGCGCCGCAGGACGTGTTTCGTGCGGGGATAGCGCGCACCTTCCAGCGCTCGCGGCTGTGCCTGCCGCTCACGGTGTTCGACAACCTGATGATCGGCAATCACGTGAGACTGCGGCGCCGGCTCGCGTACAACGTCGTGCGGCGCGACGCGCTGCGCCGCGAGTTCGAGGCGAACGTCGAAACTTCGCGCGCACTCGTGGCGACCTTCAACCGGCGCCTCGCGACACGTCTGTTCGACGCGGCGAATTCGCTCGACATGATCGACCGGCGGCGGATCGAGATCTGCCGCGCACTCGTCAGTGCGCCGCGCCTGCTATTGCTCGACGAGCCGTCGGCCGGGATGACGCGCGGCGAGACCCGCGAGCTGATGGACGACCTCTTGCAGGTGCGCGAGGCGCGCGCCGAGCTCACGATCGTCATCATCGAGCACGAGATGAACGTGATCGAGCGGATGACCAGGCGGTGCGCCGTGCTGAACTATGGCGAGAAGATCGCGGAAGGCCCGTTTCGTTCCGTCGCCTCGGACGCGCGCGTCCAGGAAGCGTATCTCGGAACGGAGGTGGCGGCGTGAGCGTGCAGGGCCGCCCCAAGCGCGAATCAGCCCCGAAACGCGAAGCGGGGAGCGTAGTCCGGTGAGCGCGGCGCTCGAAGTCAGCGCATTGCGCGTCGGCTACGATCGCGCCGACGTGCTCGTCGACGTCGACATCGCGGCGAACGCAGGTGAGATCACCTGCATCCTCGGTTCGAACGGCTCCGGCAAGACGACGCTCGTGCGCTCGATCCTCGGCCTCACGCCGCCGCGCAGCGGGCGCGTCGTGTTCGACGGGACCGATATCACCGGCCTGCCCACGCACCGCGTGATCGCGCACGGCATCGCGTGCATCCCGGAAGGGCGCAAGGTCTTTCCGAAGCTCACCACCGAGGAGAACCTGCGCCTCGGCGCGTATCGCGAGAGCGACGAGGCGGCGATCGCCAAGCGAGTCGACGACGTGTATCGGGTCTTCCCGCGACTGCGCGAGCGCGTGGCGCAACTCGCCGGCACGATGTCGGGCGGCGAGCAGGCGATGTTGTCGATCGGGCGCGGCCTGATGGCCGCGCCGCGCATGTTGCTGATCGACGAGCCTTCGCTCGGGCTGTCGCCGCGCTTCGTCGCGCAGAATTTCGACGTGATAAGGCGCGTCAACGAAGCGGGCGTGACCGTGCTGCTCGTCGAGCAGAATGCGCATCAGACCCTCGCGATCGCGCATCGCGGCTACGTGCTATCGCAGGGGCGCGTCGTCGCGGAAGGGAGCGCTGCGCAGCTGCGTGACAACGAGGAAGTGCGCCGCGCGTATTTCGGCTAGCGGAGAGAAACGATGCTGCAGGAACGCGATGCAATCGAGCTCACGAAGGCGCTTTTGCGCTTCGACACGATCAACCCGACGGGCGACGAGACCGCGTGCGCACGGCATCTCGGCGATCGTCTCGCCGACGGAGGCTTCCGCGTCGACTACCACGCGTACGGCGAGCGGCGCGCGTGCATCGTCGCCTCGATCGGCGGTCGTGAGGAGAGGGCGCCGCTTTGCATCACCGGCCACATCGACACGGTGCCGCTCGGCGGTGCGCGCTGGCAGAAGGATCCGTTCGCGGGCGAGATCGACGGCGACCGCCTGTACGGACGCGGGTCCAGCGACATGAAGAGCGGCGTCGCCGCGTTCGTCGTCGCCGCGCTCGCGTTGCGTCACCGCCTCGGCGGAACGCCCGGGCTCACGCTCGTGATCACCGGCGGCGAGGAGACCGGTTGCGAGGGCGCGTTTCACCTCGCGCGCCAGGAGGGCGCACTCGGCCGCGCCGGCGCGATTCTCGTCGCCGAGCCGACGGCGAACTACCCGCTCGTCGGTCACAAGGGCGCGTTCTGGATCGAGGCGCGCGCGAAGGGCGTCACCGCACATGGCTCGATGCCCGAGCGCGGCGACAATGCGGTGTACAAGGCAGCGCGCGCGGCGCTCGCGCTCGAGCGCTTCGACTTCGCGACGCCGTCGCATCCGCTGCTCGGCGCACCGACGATCAACGTCGGCACGTTCCACGGCGGCCTCAACATCAATTCGGTGCCCGATCTCGCGCGCATCGGCATCGACATCCGCACGATTCCCGGCCAGGACCATGCAGTGCTTCTCGAGCGGCTCCGTGCGCACGTGGGTCGCGACGTCGAGCTCCAAACGATTCTCGACGTCGGTGGCGTGCACACCGATCCTGCCGATCCGTGGGTCGCCGACGTGTTCGACGTGATGACGCCCATTCTCGGCGAAGCGCCGCAGGCGCGCGGCGTGTCGTATTTCACCGACGCCGCGGCGCTGCGCCCCGCGTACGACGATCCGCCCACCGTCATTCTCGGTCCCGGCGAACCGCAGATGGCGCATCAAACCGACGAGTATTGCAACGCCGGGCGCATCCGCGAGGCGGTGGGCGCGTACGAGTCGATCATCCGCCGCTGGTGCGGCGTGTAGACGCGCGGCTTCGATGGCGAAGCCGCGACGCTCGTTCCGCGTGTTGCTATGTCTTGGACTTTAGTGCGACCGCGCCCGTTTCGAGCAGCGACTTGAGATTGGACAGGATCTTCGGCCAGCCGCCCGACACGGCGCCGATCAGCTTCGATTCCGGCCGCTCCATCGAATGCGTCACCGTGAGCTTCACCGCCCCGTCGACCGGCTCGATCTCCATGGTGCAGCGCGAGTAGCCCTCGGCCTTGATTTCCCGGCTCCACTCGTTGCGCCATTCGAGCACCAGGCGCTTCGGTTTCTCGATCTCGACGATCGTGCCCGAATCGGCAAGGCGTCCATCGGCGAACTTCAATTGCCACGCGCCGCCGGGCTTCCAGTCGGTCGCGATCGACGCGTCGAACCAGTACTGCCGCATGAATTCGGGCGTCGTGAGCGCCGACCACAACTTTTCTGCGGTGGTGCGGATGTACGTGACGTAGACGAAGCTGCTGCTCGCCGCATTACTCATGATCGTCTCCTTCGAGTGCCCGCTTCAAATTCGAGAGCGCGCGCAGCCGCGGCTTGTCGAATTTCGCCATCCACCGCTCGGCGATCTCGTTGATGGGCACGACGTTGATGAAGTGAAGCTTCTCGCGGCCGTGGCGCTTCGTCGCCACGAGATTCGCTTCTTCGAGGATGGACAGGTGCTTGGCGACCGCCTGCCGCGTCATGTCGAGCCCCGCACAGAGATCACCGAGCGTCTGCCCGTTTTTCCGGCGGAGCCGGTCGAGGAGCAGCCGCCGGCTGGCGTCGGCGAGGGCGTGAAAGACGGCGTCGTCGTCCATCGGGGGAAAGGCAACCAGTTGGTTACCTATTTGCAGTATAGGCAACCTTTAGGTTGCATGTCAAGCGCGCCGCCCGCGATGGGATGGATCAGCCTGAAAGCGAGCGGGAGCGGAAACGACACGCCCGGCCGGTTGCCGGGCGGAAAGGACGGTTGGTAGGCGCGATTGGACTCGAACCAACGACCCCCACCATGTCAAGGTGGTGCTCTAACCAGCTGAGCTACGCGCCTGCCGAATACGCGCGCATTCTAACCGATCGAACCGCGGTGCCGTCGCATGCGCATGCCAGATAGCGCCGCGCGCAAGGCTTGGCGCTCATTGCCATACCGCTTGGAGAACGCGCAGGTAGTTGCCGCCGAGGATCTTCGCGATGTCGGCCGCGCTGCGCCCGCGCTCGAGCAGCTTGGCGACGAGATTCGGCAGGTCCGCACGCGCGGCGAAGCCTTCCAACCCGAGCGCGCCGTATGCCGTGCCGCGCGTGACCTCCGGGTAGTACCACGGCGTCGCCCAGTTGGTCTTCGTCTTGCCATCGAACCAATCGGTGGCGAAGCCGACGTGATCGATGCCGAGAAGGTCGGCCACGTAGTCGAAATGATCGACGTAGTCGTCGAGCGTCGGGCGTCGGTCGTACCGAATGAACGGCGCGTACGCCGTGATGCCCACCACGCCGCCGGTCGCTGCGACCGCCTTCATCTGCTCGTCGGTGACGCACCGCGGATTGTCGGTGAGCGCGCGAACCGCCGTGTGCGAGATGACGATGGGCTGCCGGGACGCTTGCGCCGCATCGAGCGTGGTGCGCACCCCCACGTGCGAGCAATCGACGACGATGCCCAGACGATTGCACTCGCGGATCACCTGCATTCCGAAGTGGGTGAGGCCGCGGTTCTCGGGTTCGAGGCAGCCGTCGCCGAGCCGGTTACGTTCCATGTACGTAAGCTGCAGCGAACGCAGGCCGAGCTTGTGCAACAGCCGCAACCGCTCGCGCTCCCCTTCGATGCAACTCGGGCTCTGCAGCCCGAGGATCACGCCGAGTTGCCCATCGCGCTTGGCCGCGCGAAGGTCGTCGACGCGCTCGACGTGTCGCAAGCCGGGATTCATCGCGAAATGAAGCAGATTCTCGTAGATCGCACGCTGGACCTGCTCCCAAGTCGGCGTGTACGACGGCTCGGACACGAGCGTCGCGTGGAGCGCCGTCCAGCCATCGCGAACGAGATTGGCCTCGTAGGTCCCGTTCGTGACATGCGGCGTCGGGTGGACGACGGCGCCCCCGAGCGCGTCGATGACGATCGCCTCGTTCAGGATCTGCCGAGCTTCGGCGCGTCGGTCTGCCACGGGGTTCTCCCGGTCGTTGGGCCGCCAAGCATAGCGCCGGCGTCTCGGCGCGAGCGCGCGCGTCAGCGCGCGGCGCGCCGCTGCAGACTGCGCTCGGCCATCGTCGCGTCGATCGTCGCGCGATCGATGCCGGGCAGGACGAGGCGGATGAAATCCTGCATGTACCGCGTGACGTAACTGTTGCGATGCACGCCGACGGTCGTCACGCTCGACTCGAACAAGTGGCGGGCATCGAGGAAGCGCAGGCGCCGGCTGTCGGCCTTCTCGAACGCGATGGAGGCGATCAGGCCAATGCCGAGTCCCGCCGAGACGTACGTTTTGATGATCCGCGGATCGGTCGACGTGAGCACGATCCGTGGCGTCAGGCGGGCCGCGTCGAACGCGCTCTGGATCTTCGCGCCTTTGCGGAACGCGAAATCGTAGGTGACGAGCGGATAGCGCGCGATCTCCGGGAGGTCGAGCTTGCGCACGCGGAGCAGCGGATGCCCGAGCGGGGCGATGACGCCGCGGTGCCACGCAGCGCCTTCGAACATGACGAGGTCGTCGAACTCGCCGACGACTTCCGTCGAGAGGCAGAGCGTCGCCTCACCCCGGCGCACGCGTTCCGCGGCGTCGATCGGACTGCAAGGCTGGATGGTAAGACGCACCTTCGGATGGCGGGCCATGAAGGCGCGGACTGCGTTGGGCAGCGCGACGTGCGCCTGCGTGTACGTCGCCGCGACGACGAGGTCGCCGCTCGCCTCGCCTGAGGCCTCGCCGGCGAGGCGGCGCAGGTTCTCGCTGTCGGCGATCATGCGCTCGGCGATGGCCAGCACGTCCTGTCCGGCGCGCGTCAGCGCCGACAAGCGCTTGCCCCGCCGGACGAACACCTCGAAGCCGAGCTCGTCCTCGAGAAGGCGGATATGGTGGCTGACGCCGGGCTGCGACGTGTAGAGCGCGCGCGCCGCCTCGGTGACGTTCAGGCCGTTGCGCACGACCTCGACGAAGTAGCGCAGCTGCTGGAGCTTCATAAGCGAAAGACTTTATATCAACGATGCTGATAACGACAGCCGATATTCGTCTTTTGCGTTGATAAGAATTCTCGCTACGATGCTCGCCTCATCGTGTCCCCTCCAAGGAGTGCTGCAATGATTCTTCGTGTCGTGCACGGCGCCGTCCCGCCGGAGAAGAAACAGGCGTTCATCGAGTTCATCAACACGACGCTCGCGCCGGCGATCCGGAAGATGCCGGGCTGCCGGTTCATCTACGTCGCCGACTGCGTCGAGAAGCACCACGAGCACGAGGTGATCTACGTGAGCGGCTGGGACTCAGAGGAGGCGTGCGCCGCGATGGACAACACCAACGTCTACAAGGGTGCCGCGGTCTCCGCCAAGAGCTTCTACACGCACCGCTACCATGACGGCGCACTGCACATCCATTACAAGACGTTCGCGGCGCTCGAATAGGCGAGCGGCAAAAGGAGCGCCGGGTTGAGCGGCGACGTCGCCGACGTTTCCGTCGGCACGCGCGCCGCCGCCGGCCTCGATTTGCTGTCGACGCGGCGCAGCCCGCTGTTGCTGCGTCCGCCGGGCCCCGACGGCGCCACGCTGCGGGCGATACTGCAAATGGCAATGTGTGGTCCGGACCACGGCCGCCTCGCGCCGTGGCGCTTCATCGTCATCGAGGGTGACGCGCGCGAGGCGTTCGGACGCGTTCTGTGCGATTCGCTGCGCCGGCGGGTTCCCGATGCCGACGACGCGATGCTCGCGCGTGAGGCGGCAAAGGCGCTGCGCGCGCCGACGATCGTCGTCGTTGCCGCCCAGGTGCGCGCCGGCGTCGCGATCCCCGCAATCGAACAGCAAATCGCCGCCGGCATTGCGGCCTACAACCTCCTGCTCGCCGCCCACGCGTTCGGCCTCGCCGGGATGTGGCGTACCGGCGCGACTGCGTATGATGCCGGCGTGAGACGCGCACTCGGTCTCGACGACGATGCGTTCATCGTCGCGTTTCTCTACCTCGGCACGCCGGATGCCACGCCGCGACCGCGCGCCCCCGTCTCATTCGAGGCGCACGTCCGCTGCTGGTCGCCCCCGGGTGGCCGCTGACTCACGTCCACGACCGCCACTCGCACGTCGAACATCGAGGAGATCGCCATGAAGCGCTTCCTGTTCGTGTCGCTGTTAAGCCTGTTGCTCGCCGCACCGCCCGGTATCGCGCGCGCCGAGGTGAGCGAGATCACGATTGCCGAGCAGTACGGAATGGCGTATCTGCAGTTCCTCGTCATGCAGCGCGACCAGCTCATCGTGAAGCACGCGAAGGCCGCGGGCCTCGGCGACGTCAAGGTGACGTGGCACAAATTCTCCGCGAGCAACATCATGTTCGACGCCGTGCTGTCGGGCGACCTGCAGATCGCCTCCGGAGGCCTGACGCCGCTGATCACGGTGTGGGCGCGCACGCGCGACAACTTCAAGGTGCACGGGCTCGCCGCGATGAACGCCATGCCGCTTTTGCTCAACACGCGCGAGTCGAACGTCAGGACGATCAAGGATTTCACGAGCAAGAGCCGCATCGCGCTGCCGGCGGTGAAGATCTCGCAACAGGCGATCACGCTGCAGATGGCGGCAGCCCAGGCATTCGGCGACGCCGGGTTCAACAAGCTCGACCCGCTCACCGTGTCGATGTCGCACCCCGACGCGATGCAGGCCCTGATGTCCGGGCAGTCGGAGATCACCGCGCATCTGACGTCGCCGCCGTTCCAGTATCAGGAGCTCGCCGACCCCAAGGTGCACACGGTGATGAATTCGTACGACGTCGCAGGCGGCCCGACGACGTTCACCGTCCTTTGGTGCACCGGCAAGTTCCGCGACGAGAACCCGAAGGCGTATGCGGCGGTGCTCGCCGCGTTCCGCGAGGCGACGGACATCGTCAATCGCGACAAGCGTGCGGCGGCCGAGCTCTACGTCGAGAAGGAGCGTCCGAAGCTCACCGTGGACCAGGTCTACAAGATGCTCACCTCGCCGGGGATCGACTACACGCTGACGCCGACGGGCGTGATGAAGTATGCCGACTTCATGTACGCGCATGGCCTCATCAAGGTGAAGCCGACCTCGTGGAAGGACGTGTTCTTTCCCGAGATCCACGACCTGCCGGGGAACTGACGGGGGCGGGTGACCGCGACACGCGATCTCAAGCGCGCGTCGCGAGCCAGAGCAGGGCGAACAGCAGCGGCTGGTGCAGCAGGTAGACGGCGAGGCTGTGCCGGCCGAGGAACGGGAGCCAGCGCGGTAGCCGCGCCAACGGCGCGATCGCGCGGAACTCGGTCCGGATGAGCAAGTGCCCGAGCGCGACGCCGAGGAACAGCACGCCCATCCACGGGAACAGCGGCACGTAGTCCTCGGTCACCGGTTTCGCCGTCATGAAGCCGAGCCAGCCGAGCATGCGCTGGTCGAATGCCGGGCTGGCGTAGACGAGGCCGGCGACGATCACGACGACCCCGGCGATCGCTGCAACCCAAGGACGGCGCACCAGCGGTTTCGCGACCACGAGCGACACGGCGATCGCGTGCAGCACGCCGAACCAGATGAACGATTGCGGAAACACCAGCGCGCTACCCGCGGTCACGAGCAGCGCCGCCATGGCGATCACGCCGACGTGGCGGAGCCAGTGCCGCAACGGCACCGGCTGGCGCGCCGAAAGGACGGCGCTGATGCCTGCGATCAGCAGAAACGACGACAGGATCGCCGCGCGCGCCGTGAGCCAGCGCGGATCGTGCTCGAAGTCCGAGCGCGTGATGCCGAAATAGCGCAGATCGAAGCAGAAGTGGTACGCGATCATCGCGATGATCGCGACACCTCGGAGCGTGTCGAGCGAGGCGAGGCGGTGTGCCGCGCGTGGCGCCGCCTTATCAACGACGCGCCCGTGCGCGTTGGGTTGCGTCGCCCGTGCTGCATGCGACGCTTTGCCGGCGGGCGTAACGCGCTTCGCACGCCGGCGTGCGGCGGCTGTGCGCGTCACCGGCGGCCGCGCCATTCGACGCGCACGCTGCCATCGTCTGCGCGCTTGCCGAGCATCGGCAGCACGGCGCGAAGCGCGGCGGGCGTCGCGCTCGTCGGCGTGAGCGTGGTCACGCCCTCGACCGCGTCGCCGCGCATTGCCCACGTCCCCCGCGCGCCGAGTTCGCCGCCGCGGTTTTCGAACGTTCCCTCAATGCCTTCCGCCGTCCCGCTCGCCGCCCCCCGTACGGTGCCGAGCGAAATCGGAAATCCGACGAGCGCGAGGCGCGCATCGCGCCAGACCACGTCGAGACGGCCGTCGGCGTGCGCTGCACGCCACCTGAAAGACGTGGAGGTCACCTCGACGTCCCCGCCGGGCGTCACGGTCGAAAGCGCCGGGACGAACGCCGGCAGCACCGAGGCCGGTAACGTGACCTGGAGTGCGTGCGCTTCGACGTCGCCGCGGGCGACGGCGAGCGTGCCGCTCGGCATGCCGGCGCGTGCAGGCACCAGTTCGACCACCAGACGCGCGCGAAGCAGCGGCAGCAGGTGAACGTGCCATGCGATCGGCATTCTGGCCTGCGAGTCGGTGGACGCGACGACGCCGTCGCCGCGCCACCACAGACCGCTCGCGTCCGCGAGGCGCACGCGGGCTTCGCTACGCGATGCGACGAGTGGGTCGAGCACGGCAGCCGGGGCCAGGGCGACGATCGCGCAGGCGAGCAGAGCGAGGCCGGCGACGATGCCGAGGACGACGCGCACGCTAGCGCGTCAATCGCAACTCGGCGCGCACGACGCCCGGCTCGACCCGTGCGGTGAGGTTCGCCTCGATCGGCCGCACGCGTGCGTCGCGCGCGAGCACGTCGAGCACGCCGACCAGTGCGTCGAACGGCACGGCCTCGATGAGCACGGTGGTTGCCTCGTCCGACTGTGCGTCGCTCGCAATGCGACGAAACGCGATTCCGCGCGCGCGAAGAAGGCGCTCGACGGAGCCGTTCGTGTCGGCGGCGTCGAGCGGCGCCGCGGCGGCGACGGCTTCCGCCGTTCGTGCGCGTGCAACGTCGAGCATCGCCGCGTGCCGACGCACCTCCTCGCGAGCGCGCGCGATCGACGCATCCGCCGACCACGTGACGAGCACCGTCGCCACGACGGCCGCGATGGCGACGAGCGAAACGACGAGCGGTTGCTCGAACATGTCGTGCAGCATCGCGACGCGACGGGCGGCGCCGTCGGTGGCGCCGGGCCGCCCCGAGCCAGCGACGCGCCCCCATGGCGGTCGCGACCAGGGCGAGCGTGGGAGACGGTCCATTTCAGCGCGCCGTCGAGGCGAGCGCGACGCGCATCCGCGTGCCGCCCGACACGGGCGCGGCGAGCACGTCGAGGCCCGCGTCGGCGAGTGCGCGCGACACGCGCGAAAGGCTTTCGCGATCGAGCGTCGAGAACTCGAGCATCCACGCGTCCGTCGCGTAGTGAGCCGAGCGTAAGGTTCCAGCGGGCAGCTTTCGCAGCACCGGGGCCGCGCGTGCGAGCAGCGGAAGTGCGTCGCTCGGCGCCATAAGGCCCGCCGCGTGTCGACGCTCGGCGGCAGTGCGCGCGATCGCAGTGGCCGCGCGCTCCGGCGTCGTCGCATCGGCGTCGCGCAGCGACGCTGCTTCGTCGACGATCGCGCGTGAAAGACGCGCATTCTCGACGGCGAGCCATGCGCGCGTCGAGGCGAGGCCCGCGAGATGCACGACGAGCGCGAGGCCGGCGAGAATCAGCGCGGGGCGAAACGCGCGCCAGGAAGGCGACGACGCGGCGACGGTCTCACGCCCGGTCCGACGTGCGAAATCGGGCGCGCGCGCGATCGCTGCGCGCGATGCTTGCTCGAAGCGCCACGGCGGCGCGGGCACGAACGTCGCGCCGCCCGCGGCGGCCCACTGCGCGCGTTCGTTCGCCGTGCACACGAAAGCGCAGTGAATCGCGGGCGGCGTGCGCGCCTGCTTCAGCGCGACGCCGATCTCCGGGGGCAGCTCGGCTGGGACGACGGGCTCACTCACCGTGAACGCACTCCCGTCGTCGCGTCGCACGAACGGCGTGCCGCCCGCCGGCCGGCACCAGATCCAATCGGCGAGCTTCGGTGCAAGTGCGGCCTCGGGGACGATGCGCACCCGAGGCACCGCGCGCTCGATGGCGTCGATCGTCGTGCGCGACGCGAGCGCGACGAGCAGTTTGCCGTCGTGCGGATCGGCGATCGCGATCGCGGTGTCGTCGGCGTCGCTGGCGATTGCGTCGTCGAGTGCGAGACGCACCGCGCGCTCGAGTCGATCGCGCGACATCGGCGGCATGTCGAGCGCGACGAGCCGCGCCTGCGACGCGGCGAGCACGACCACCGTGTCGTCGTCGTGCGGCCACTGCGCGCCACGCACCTCGCCGCGGGCGACGGCCTCGCCGCGCGCATCGACGCGCACCCACGGGGTGGCGCGCGTGCTCGCCGGCGGCTCTGCGACGTAGACAAGCAGCATGGCGCGCAGTTTACCTACTCGATCGTCTGCCAGACGATCGCGGACGTCCCGTCGGTGCGCGCGATCAGGGCGCGCGCGCGGGCGATCGTATCGCCTTGTCGCGCGCGGACGGTGACGATGAAGTAGTGGCTCGCCACCGCGTACATCGCCTCGTCGCCGATCGCGACGCCGGCACGCGCGCGAAAATCCTGCACCGACGCGAAGGGTTGCCGAGCGCGACTCGCGACGAGTGCGAGGACGCCTTCGGCGGTCGCATTCGCGAGCGAGGCGGCGAGCACGTCCGCCGAGGCGGTGTTCACGTTGAGCGGCGTGTCGACGGGAAGCGCCGTCACGAACGGCACGAGCCGGCGCATCGACGCCGCCGACATCCCGCGCGTGTACGCGAGCTCGTCGAGCCGCGTCGCAGGCGCGTTCGCCGCGAGCGCCGCCTGCGCTTGGCGCAGGTACCACGCGTCTTCGGCGCCGTCCTCTTGCGGGACGTCGTCGGCGTCGACCCAGTCGACGATGGACGCGAGCAAGGCGAGCGGCACGCCGTGTGCGGCGAAAAAGCGCGAAAACACGCCACGCTCGAACGCCGCGTGCGCCGCACTCGCGAGATTGTTGACGTTCAGCATCGACTGCGCATCGACGATGCGTCCCTCGACGTCGCCGTTGTCGACGGGGGTCGGCGGCAGCGGCAGCGCCCACGGCTCGCCGAGGTGATCGACCGCGCCTGCGTATCGCCCGTCCTGCTCGAGGATCTGCCGCGCCCACGCGATGCCGGCAAGGGCGATCGATTGTGCCTGGACCTGATCGCGCCGATGCAGCACGCGCGTCGACCACTGCGACTGCGCGGTTGCGACGGACACCGCAACCGCGGCGGCGAGCGCAGCGATCAGCATCGCGACGATCAGCGCAAGGCCGCGTTGTGAAGGCCGCGTGCGCATCCCGCGCGTCGTCACGAGAGCGCCAGCCAGCGCTCGATGACGCTGCCGTCGCGCAGCGTGATCTCGATACGCACGCCGCGCGGAATCGGTGGCGAGCCTGCGGCGGGCCATTGCTCGCTCCAGCGTCCATCGGTGGTCAGTTGCCAGATGCGCAGCCGCGCCACTCCGTCGACGAGCGCGTAGGCGAGCGGCGCCACCGTCGCCGGACGATCGAGTTGCGGCCAGTAGCTCACTTCGATGCGGCCGTCGCGCAGCCGATAGCCGACGCGTTGCCCACCGACTCCGGGCTCGTCTTGCGCATCGGGGCCGGCGCGCGTGAACACGAGCGCGACGTCGCCCTGCGCGTCGTCCGGCGCCGACCACCATGCGGGTTCGCGCGCGCTGCCGCTTCGCACGGCACGCGGAATCGCGAGGCGCATGTCGCCTTCCAGCCGCGCGACGAACGCATCGAGCCGTTGCCAACGCGCGCTCTCCGCACCGAGCCGCGCCTCCGCGTCGGTCATCGCCGCCGTCCCTCGCCACGCGATCGTCGCGACGAGCGCGAGAATGGCGACGGCGACCAGCACCTCGACGAGCGTGAACCCGGCGCGAGCGGACTTACGGCGCGACGGCATTGGCGACGTAGCCCGCGAGATGCGCGAGCGCGTAGTCGGGGACCGCCGGATCGGCGACGACGATGTCGATCTTGCGAAACGCCGGGTTCGGCGTGTCGGTGACCGTTTGGCGCCACACGAAACGCATGTTCGCCTGCGTCTCGCCGCCTTCGGTGACGCCCCGCGCGGGCCTTGGCCGCGCGAGTTGCGCCTGCGCGAGCCGGTTTTGCGCGACCCACAGCGCGAGCGTGCGCGCCTTGAGCGCGCCGGCGCCGTCGGCGCTTTGCGCCACGGCGCGCATGCCGGCCGCGAGCGCGACGGCGACGATCGCGAGCGCGACCAGCACCTCGACGAGCGTGAACGCGCGGCAGCGCGGGATCACGGCTCGAGCGCGAGCGGTCCGGTGATCGCCGCGCGATTGAGCGGATCGAGCGCCACGAGCGTGCGAAAGCGCGGCGTCTCGATCGCGAATGCGAGGGGCTCGTTGCGACCCGAGGCGCGCAGCGGAACGATCGCGTCCGGCGTCACCATGCGGCCCGCGTACGCCACCGCGGCGGCGTCGAGCGGGGGCGCCAATACCTGCGTTGCGAGGACATCGTCGTCGGCGACCGGCAGCCAGCGGTCGCCCGCATCGTCGCGACGCCAGTAGCGCACGCTGCCGTGGCCGGCCGACACGCCGAGGCTTTCGTTGCGCCACTGCGCGCGCGCGGCCGCGTATTCGAGCGCGCCGGCAAACCTGCGCGCTTCGCGCGCCTGCAGGTCGCGCTCGCCGGGCGCGACGAGTGCGACGCCGAGCCCGGCGACGATGCCGAGCACGACCAGCACCACGAGCATCTCGACCAGCGTGAAGCCCGCGCGAGATGTTCTTACAGATCCCACGAGCCGATGTCGGCGTCGGCGCCGTTGCCGCCCGGCTCGCCGTCGGCGCCGTACGTAAAGATGTCCACTTCGCCCTTGAGGCCCGGGTTCAGGTATTGATAAGGCCGGCCCCACGGATCGCGCGGCAGCTTTTCGAGGTAGCCGCCGGGTTTCCAATTGGGCGGCGCGGGTGCGATCGTGGGCTTGGTGACGAGTGCGGCGAGGCCCTGCTCCGTCGTCGGGTAACGCTGGTTGTCGAGGCGGTAGAGCTTCAACGCCTGACGGATGGCGCCGAGATCGCTCTTCGCCGCGGCGATGCGCGCATCGTCGGTGCGCGACAGCACGTTCGGCACGACGAGCGCGGCGAGCACGCCGAGGATCACGATGACGACCATGATCTCGATCAGCGTGAAGCCGCGTCCCGCCGCGCGCGCGCCGGCGTCGTGGTACGAGGGGCGCTCCGCTGCGGCGGCCATGGCTCATTATAATGACATTGTCGTAAAGCACGCGCGAAGGCGCCCGGCGCCTCGCGGACCGACGTCCTTCCGTTGCGCATGCGCAAAAGCCGGCTCGCGATCCTCGTCCTGCTTCCCGTCGTCGCGGCCCTCGCCGTCGCGGGCGCCGTCGGCTACACGTGGTATCGCAAGCCGTTGCCGCTGCCGCAGGCGCCGTACGATTTCGAAGTCCGCAGCGGCGCATCGCTCGCGAGCGTCGCGCGCTCGCTGCACGCGGCCGGGGTGATTCCGCACCCGCTCGCGCTGACCGGCCTGGCCCGGCTCACCGGCGTGGATCGCACGATCAAGGCGGGCAGCTACGAGGTCGAGCCGGGCATCACGCTGCCGCGATTGCTCGCGATGCTGACGCAGGGCGACGTGACGCAGAAGGCGATCACGATCGTCGAAGGCACGACGTTCACGCAATTGAAGCTCTTGCTGAAGGAGAACGACGATCTCGCGCATCGCGTCGTCGACCTGCCGGATGCCGAGCTGCTCGCGCGCCTCGGCGCGACCGAGTCCGCGCCGGAAGGGCTGTTCTTTCCCGACACGTACTATTTCGCGGCCGGCAGCAGCGACCTCGCCGTCCTGCAGCGCGCGCATCGCGCACTCGAGCAGCGCCTCGCAGCGGCGTGGGCGCGACGCGCGCCGAACCTGCCGCTCGCATCGCCTTACGAAGCGCTGATCCTCGCGTCGATCGTCGAGAAGGAAACCGGGCGTGCGCAGGACCGGCCGCTCGTCGCGTCGGTCTTCATCAATCGACTCGCGCGCGGCATGCGGCTGCAGACCGACCCGACGGTCATCTACGGCATGGGAGAGCGCTTCGACGGATCGCTGCGCAAGCGCGATCTCGAAACGGATTCGGCGTACAACACGTACGTGCGCACCGGATTGCCGCCGACGCCCATCGCGCTGCCGTCGCAGGCGTCGCTCGACGCCGTGGTCGATCCACCGACGACGCCTTATCTCTATTTCGTATCGCGCGGAGACGGAACTTCACAGTTCTCGGCGACGTTGATCGAGCACAATCGCGCGGTGGCAAAATACCAGAAGGGCGGGTGAGCGAAGGCGCCAGCGCGCCCCATTGGCTTGCCACTCCCACCCGTGCCCGAATCCTCGCCCCGCGGTCGCTTCGTCACGCTCGAAGGTATCGACGGCGCCGGCAAGAGCACGCACGCGCGCTGGATCGCAGACGAGCTCGCACGACGCGGACGTCCCGTCGTCGCCACACGCGAGCCGGGCGGGACGCCCACCGGCGAAGCGATCCGCGAGTGGCTGCTGCATCGGCCGATGACACACGACAGCGAGGCGCTGCTCATGTTCGCCGCACGCCGCGAGCACCTCGTGCAGGTGATCGAGCCGGCCCTTGCGCGCGGCGACGTCGTTCTCTGCGACCGCTTCACCGACGCGACGTACGCGTACCAGGGTTCCGGACACGGCGTCTCGATCGCGCTGATCGATGCGCTCGCGCGATTCATCCACGGCGACTGCAATCCCGACCTCACGCTGCTCTTCGACGTACCGAGCGCGGTCTCGCGCGAGCGGCTCACGCGAATGCACCTGCGCGGCAAGGCGCTCGATCGCTTCGAGCGGGAAACGCAGGCGTTCTTCGAGCGCGTACGGCAGGGTTATCTGGCGCGCGCGGCCGCCGAACCGGCGCGCTTTCGCATCATCGACTCCACGCGTCCCGTGACCGACGTGCGCGACGAGCTCGCCGGAATCGTCGACACGCTGTGATGGACGACGCCGCATCGTCGCCGCTCGCCGACCACGCGCTGCCGTGGCAGAACGCGACGTTGAACGAGTTTCGTGCTCACAAGACGCGCTGGCCGCACGCGGTCCTGCTGCACGGTCCCGAGGGCATCGGCAAGCGCATCCTGGCGCACGCGCTGGCGCGCGCGCTGCTGTGCGAGGCGCCCCGTCCGTCCGGCGAAGCGTGCGGCGAATGCCCGAGTTGCCGTTACGTCGCCGCCGGGCAGCATCCCGATCTGCGCATCGTGGAGCCGATCGAGGTCGACGACGACGAAGTCAAGCGCGTCGAATGGATCGTCGTCGATCGCATCCGCGATGTGAACGCGTGGGCGGCGATCACGAGCCACCGCGGACGTGCGAAGGTCGCGCTCATCGTGCCCGCCGAGCGCATGAATGCCGCGGCAGCGAACGCGCTTTTGAAGACGCTCGAAGAGCCGCCCGCGGACACGCATTTCCTGCTCGTGTCGCACCAGCCTGGCCGGCTCCCCGCGACGATCGCGAGCCGCTGCCAGCGCATCGCAGCGCCGCGCCCCACCGCGGAAGAGGGGAGCGCGTGGTTGCGCGCGCACGGCGTTCGCGATCCCGAAGCGCTCCTCGCACAAGCCTGCTTCGCGCCGCTGCGCGCGCTCGCGCTCGCGGACGCAGGCTACCAGGCGGAGCGGCGTGTATGGCTCGACGCGCTGGCCGCGCCGCATGCGCTCTCCCCGACGATGCTCGGCGCGCGCATCGAATCGGTACCGCGAGAGGCGCGGCGCGATCGACTCGCCGCGGCGATCGATTGGTTAGGCGATTGGTGTGCGGACCTCGCCCGCGTGCACGCTGGCGCTTCGCCACTTTGGCATCCTGCGCGAGCCGACGCGCTGCGCTCGCTCGCCGCGTCGGTGGCGCCGCCTGCACTCTTTCGCTATCATCGGCGCCTGCTTCGCGAGCGTACGCTGCTTTCGCATCCGCTTTCCGCGCGTCTCGTGGCCGAAGCGCTCCTGATCGACTACCGCGGGCTGTTCACCTGACCATGGCCGAGAAAATTCCAGGACCCACGCCTGCGCTTGCACGCCCGGGCGTGCTGTCGCTGAACATCCGCGAAAAGGCGGCGCTCTATGCGGCGTACATGCCGTTCCTCAAGGGCGGCGGCATCTTCATCCCGACGTCGCGTCCCTACGTGCTCGGCGAGGAAGTATTCATGCTGCTGTCGCTGATGGACGATCCGAACCGTATCGCCGTCCAGGGCAAGGTCGTGTGGATCACGCCCGACGGCGGTCAGGGCAATCGCACCCAGGGCATCGGCGTGCAGTTCACGCTCGACGAGACGGGCGCCGCCGCAAAGACCGCCATCGAGCGCATTCTCGGCGAGCATCTCGCGTCCACGAGGCCGACGCATACGATGTAGGTATCAGGTATCGGGTATCAGTGTGCCGGCGAATCGCGGCCGTCGGCGCCCACGCCGGAACCATGGATACCTGATACCCGATCGCTGATACCTGCATGTTCGTCGATTCCCACTGCCACCTCGACTTTCCCGAACTGCGTGACGACCTGCCGCGCGTGCTCGACGCGATGCGGCAAAGCGCGGTCACGCACGCGCTCTGCATCGGTGTCGACCTACCCGCGTGGCCGGGCGTGCACGCGCTCGCGCGGGAGAACGCGCATCTGTATGCGAGCGTCGGCGTGCATCCCGACTACGCCGACGTCGACGAGCCGTCCGTCGCAAGGCTCGTTGCGTTGTCGCGCGAGCCGAAGGTCGTCGCGATCGGCGAGACCGGGCTCGATTACTACCGGCTGCAAGGCGACCTCGAATGGCAGCGTACGCGCTTTCGCACGCACATTCGCGCGGCGCGCGAGGCCGGTCGCCCGCTCGTCGTCCACACGCGCGCCGCCGCCGACGACACGATCGCGCTGATGCGCGAGGAGCGCGCGCACGAGGCGGGCGGCGTGATGCATTGCTTTACCGAGACGTGGGACGTCGCCGCGAAGGCGCTCGACCTCGGCTTTCACATCTCGTTCTCGGGGATCGTGACGTTCAAGAACGCCGCTGCACTGCAGGACGTCGCGCGGCGCGTGCCGCTCGAGCGGATGCTGATCGAGACCGACAGCCCGTATCTCGCGCCCGTGCCGCATCGGGGAAAACGCAACGAGCCGGCGTTCGTGCGGCACGTTGCCGAGGCGATCGCCACGCTGCGTAGCGAGAGCGTCGAGACGATCGCGCGGGCGACGTCCGACAATTTCTTCCGGCTGTTCGGCATCGACCGCCATGCGCATTGAGCGCCGCCGCGTGCTCGCCGCTGCCGCGGCGCTGGCGCTCGTTCCGCGGGTCGCCGCGCAACCGTTGCTCGACGAGCTCGCAACCGGCGTCGCGAACGACCGCGCCGATGCGGTGCGGCAACTGCTCGCGCGTGGGATGGATCCGGACTCCGTCGACGCGAACGGGGACCCGATGCTCTGCATCGCGGCGCGCAACGGCAGCGTGAACGCAGTGCGTGCGCTGCTCGACGCGAAGGCGAACCCGAACGTCGCCAATCGCTACGGCGACAGTCCGCTGATGCTCGCATCGCTCAAGGGCAATCTCGAGATCGTGCGCTTGCTGGTGGGGGCGAAGGCGAGGCTCGATCCACCGGGGTGGACGCCACTCATCTACGCGGCGACCGGAGGTCACGATGCGATCGTCGACTACCTGATCGACCACGGCGCGAATCTCGACGCGCACTCCCCGAACGGCACGACCGCGCTGATGATGGCGATCCACGAGCACCATGCGCGGACGGCGCAGCTCCTGATCGATCGCGGTGCCGACGTGACGTCGCGTAACCAGGACGGCGCGAGCGCGCTGTCGTGGGCGAAAGTCAACAACGAGGACGCATTGATGCGCGAGTTGCGGCGCGCGGGCGCCCGCGATTAGACAGGCGCAAGTTTCGGGGTCGCGCCCGGGGTCCGACCCTACTTTCCATGGGCGGCGCGCTCGCGGCGCGCGGCCTTCGCGTCGCAGCGCAGCGGCCGCGTGATCTCGACGCGATCATACGGCGCGAGCACGGTCGATGGATCGACGCGCCGCCCGAAAATCGCGTAGACGAGCGTCTCACGCGGGAGGTCGATGCGCGCGAGCAGGTTCGATCGGGTGACGGCTGCCTCGACGTCGCAGCCGTCGTCGACGTCGAGCGTCACGAGCGCCTCGCTCGCCGCATCGGCATACGCCACCTGCACCTTCAAGGCTCAGCCTTCGCCGTAGACCGCTTCGGCGCGGCGGACGAACGCGTCGATGAACGTGTTCGCGATGTGACCGAAGACGGGACCGATGACGCGATCGAGGAGCTTCGTCGCGAATTCGTACGCGAGCTCGAATTCGATCTTGCAGCCGTCCTCGCCGAGCGCGCGAAACCGCCATTCGCCATGGAGGTGGCGAAACGGCCCGTCCTTCAGGGTAATGACGATCGAGTCGGGTGGCTGCATGGCATTGTCGGTCGTGAAGTGCGCCCGCACGCCGTGGTAGTCGATGTCGATGCGCGCCGTCTTGTGATGCTCGGACTCGGCGAGGACCTCGGTGCCTCCGCACCACGGCAGGAACTGCGGATAGAGGTCGACGCGGTTGACGAGCTCGTACATCCGGCTCGCCGCGTACGGAACGAGCACGCTCTTCCTTACGCACTGCATCGCGGCCCGCGCGTCACGTGTGAACGGAAGCACGGCGGCCACGCAGGTGTGCGACGCGTAGAATCGCCGGCGCGAAGGAGCGATGGGAAGCGATGAGCATCGTCGAGAACCGCAAGGCGTTTCACGACTATTTTATCGAGGAGCGGTTCGAGGCCGGCATGGCGCTCGAAGGCTGGGAAGTGAAGGCGATCCGTGGCGGCCGCGCACACCTCAAGGAGGCATACGTCGTCGTGAAGAACGGCGAGCTCGTCCTGATCGGCGCGCACATCGCGCCGCTGTCGACCGCGTCGACGCACGTGCATCCCGATCCCACGCGCACGCGCAAGCTGCTGATGCACCGCGAGGAGATCAACCGGCTGATCGGCAAGGTCGAGCGCGCCGGTTACACGCTGACGCCGCTCGACCTGCACTATTCGAAGGGCCGCGTGAAGCTCGCCATCGGCCTCGCCAAGGGCAAGAAGCAGCACGACAAGCGCGCGACGATCAAGGAGCGCGAATGGAACCGCGAGCAGCAGCGGTTGCTTCGAAATCGCGCGTGAGCGCGTCGGCCGCGATGCGGCCGCTGCGCACCGCCGCTTCGAGCGTCGCCGGGAAATCGGCGTACGTGTAATCACCCGCGAGATAGAGGCCCGGTGCAAGGCGGCCGGCGCTCGGTCGCTCGAGCCCGGGCAGCGACGCGTACGTCGCGCGCTTCTCGTCGATCACGCGCGAATGCACGAGGCGCGGTAGCGACGCATCGAGCCGGCGCAACTGCCGATCGACGAGCGCCGCGAGCGCTGCGTGCTCGAGCGAGGCGAACTCGTCGCTCGCGCTGATGACGACCGAGACGAGCGCGCGCACGCCGGGCGGTGCGTCGGCGCCGGCGCGCCGTAGCACGTCACTGCGATCGAAAATCCATTGCCCCGGGCCTTGCTCGAGGCGCAGCAGGCCGCTTTGCAGCGTGACGGGCGCGTCGTAGCCAAGATAGATCGTCGTGATCGGCGCGTATTCGAAGCGCGCGACGCGCGAGAGCAGCTGCTGGACGTCGCGATTGCCGCTCGCGAACTCGGGGGTGAACGCGCCCACGAGCTGGTGCGGACCGACCGCGACGACCACCGCATCGGCGTGCATCGATTGATTGCCGAGCTCGAGCGAAACGACGTCGCGCGAGGCGGCCGCGACGCGCGCACGCGTACGAGGCCGCACGTCGTGCTCGCGCGCGGCGAGCCAGCGCTCGCTCGCGTCGGGGATCGCCTCGCCGAGGCCCGCGCATGGCGTCACGAGGGTCGTCGCCTGGGGACCGGCGCCGAACGTCTCGCGCAGCACGTTGAGAAAGATCTGCGCCGATGCACGCAGCGCGTGCGTGTTGAGTGCCGCGATGCAGAGCGGGTACCACAGCTCGTCGCGCAGTCGCGGCGGCTGCGACGCGAGGAGCTCCGCGACCGTCGTGCGCGGATCGCACCGCCAGCCGGCCCGTTTTTGTGCGACGAACCACGCGACCACCCGCGCGCGGTCGAGCGGGCCGATGCCTTCGGCGCCGGCGAGCGCCGCGAGCAGTCCGAGCGACCCGGGCGCGTGCCGTGTGACGAGCGACAGGCGCTGCGTCGCGTTCGCGCCGAACGGCCGCAGCGCGAGCGGCGCGCTGGTGAACGCGGCCGCCTCGCCGGGCGCACGCAGCGCTGCAGCGAGCGCGAGCGTCTCCGTGTACGCGCCGAGCAGCAGATGCTCGCCGTTGTCGAGCGGTAGGTTGTCGAGCGCGACTCGACGCGCCCGTCCGCCGAGCGTCGGCGCGGCCTCGAATAGCGTAACGCGATGGCCGGCGCGCGCGAGCGAGACCGCGGCCGTGCATCCCGCCCAGCCACCGCCGATGACGGCGACGTGCAGCGAGCCGAGCGCGCTCACTGGACTACCCTTTGCGCTTTGCGCTTCGGGGCCGATTCGCGCTCGGGGCGGCGCTGCGCGCTCACTGGACTACCCTGCGCGGTCGCGCTTCGACGCCGATTCGCGCTCGGGGCGGCCCTGCACGCTCACGCGGTCCACGCGGCGCGCGTCGCGATCCACAGCTTGCGCAGCGGCGTCAACGCAATGCGGCGATCGAGCACTTCGTAGCCGTCCCGCGCGATTTCGTCGAGCAGTGTCCGGTAGATCGCCGCCATCGCGAGACCCGGCCGCTGCGCGCGCCGGTCACGTGCCGGAAGCGCGGCGATCGCCGCGTCGTACCAGCCGCGTGCGCGCTCGGCCTCGAAGCGCATCAGCTCGACGAAGGACGGCGACGTGCGTGCGCGAAGCACGTCGCTTGCAACGACGCCGAAGCGGTCGAGGTCCTCCTGCGGGAGATAGATTCGCCCGCGCCGTGCGTCCTCCCCGACGTCGCGGATGATGTTCGTGAGCTGGAACGCGATGCCGAGGCTGCGTGCGTAATCGCGCGTGCGCGCGTCCTCGTACCCGAAGATCTCGGCGGAGAGCAGGCCGACGACGCCGGCGACGTGATCGCAGTAGTCCTCGAGTTCGGCGAACGTCGCGTAGCGCGTGCGCTCGAGGTCCATCTGCATGCCGTCGATCACGCGCAGCAGATGCACCCTCGGCAGCCGATAACGCCGGGCGGCGTCGCCAAGCGCGATCGCGACCGGGTGCTGCGCGGTCCCCTCGTAGATCCGGTCGACCTCGCTTCGCCACCACGCGAGCTTCGTCCGTGCGAGGTTCGGGTCGGACACTTCGTCGACGACGTCGTCGACTTCGCGGCAATACGCGTACAGCGCGGTGATCGCGCGGCGTCGATCGGGCGCGAGGATCCGGAAACTGTAGTAAAAGCTCGACCCGCTTTGCGCCGCCTTCTCGGCGCAATACTCGTCGGGCGTCATGCCGAGTGCGCGGGCGCCGGCGCGAGCATGCGCAGCGCGAGCAGCGCCCAGTCGCGGCGGCCGAGCACCGGGCGACGCGTGAACACGTCGCCGTGCACGGCGTCGATGCGTTCGAGCACGCGCAAGCCGCCGGCAATGACTGCACGGAGCTCGAGCGCGAGGCGCCACGGCATGCGCGCGACGAGCGGACGGCCGCGCTCGAACATCGCGCGCGTGCGCGCCGTTTCGAATGCCATCAACCTCGACCAACGCTCGTCGCAGCGACCCTCGCCGATCGATGCAAGCGGAACGTCGAACCGTGCGAGGTCCTCGAGCGGCAGGTACGTGCGTCCCTTGCGCCAATCGAGCGCCACGTCCTGCCAGAAGTTCGCGAGTTGCAACGCCGTACAGATCGCGTCGCTCTCGGCGAGCGCGACGGGAGCGTCGATGCGGTACATGGCGAGGAGCAGGCGCCCCACCGGATTCGCCGAGCGGCGGCAATAGTCGAGCACGTCGTCGAACGTCGCGTAGTGCCCGATCCGCACGTCCTGCGCGAACGCGGACAGCAGATCGCGAAAGAGCTGGATGGAAAGCGCATGCGTCCGGATGACGGGCGCGAGGTCCTCAAACGGCGCAACGGCTGGAGTCTCGCCGCGCTCGATCGCGTCGAGTCCGCGCCCGAATGCCGCGAGTCCGGCCAGTCGCTCTTGTCGTGTCGCGTCGCCTTCGTCGGCAATGTCGTCGGCGGCGCGCGCGAAGCGGTAGATCGCGACGACCGCGCTTCGGTAGCGCGCAGGGACGAGCAGCGACGCCACCGGAAAGTTTTCGTAATGGCCGACGGACATGAGTTCGCGCAGGGTCTCGGCTATACTAGCCGATTCGACGGCGGCGCTTCGGACATCGCACCCGGACGAAGCAACGCGCGGCCGTCGTCGTGCTCCGAGGGGCGACGCGCACCAGCCGACGTCCCGGTCGCGAAAGTGGCGGAACCGGTAGACGCACCAGCCTTAGGAGCTGGCGGGGCGACCCGTGGGGGTTCGAGTCCCCCCTTTCGCACCATGCAGCGGTCAGAGCAACAAGGCTCGACGAGTTGGCGACACGGTCGGGGAACGCAACTCGACTCGTTGCTCCGACCCCGAAGCGCCCGGCCCGAATTTCCGTTCCAACACCACATACGATCCATGGAATCGACACTCGAAACGGTTGGCGCGCTCGAGCGCCGGCTTTCCGTCGCCGTCCCCCTGGCCGAGATCGAAGGGGAGGTCAAGAAGCGGTTGACGCGCCTCGCACGCACCGCGAAGGTTCCGGGATTTCGGCCGGGCAAGGTGCCGCTGCGAATGCTCGATCAGCAGTACGGGCCGCAGGTTCGCTCGGACGTGATCACCGAGCGCGTGCAGTCGAGCTTCAACGATGCGGTGCGCGAGCAGAAGCTGCGCGTCGCCGGCGCGCCGCGCATCGAGCCCGCGCAGGACACCGGGCGCGCCCCCGATGCACTGAAGTTCACCGCGGTGTTCGAGGTCTATCCCGACGTCACGATCGGTGACGTATCGTCGATCGCGATCAACCGGCCGCACGCCGAAGTGACGAACGCCGACGTCGACCGCACGCTCGAAGTGCTGCGCAAGCAACGCACGACGTACGCGCCGGTCGAGCGCGAAGCGCAGACGGGCGATCGTGTGCAGGTCGACTTCACCGGCACGATCGACGGCGTGGAGTTCGCCGGCGGCCAGGCGAAGGATTTTCCGATCATCCTCGGCGAAGGGCGGATGCTGCCGGAGTTCGAGACTGCGATCACCGGTATGCGCGCCGGCGAATCGAAGACGTTCGGCCTCGCGTTTCCCGACGACTACCACGGCAAGGAAGTCGCGGGAAAGCAGGCGCGGTTCACGCTGCACGTGCAGGCGGTCGAAGCGCCGGAAGTGCCCGCGCTCGACGCGTCGTTCGTGCAGGCGTTCGGCATCGCGAGCGGTGAGGTCGACGATCTGCGCCGTGAAGTCGAGGCCAACCTCAAGCTCGAGCTCAAGCGCAAGCTCGAGGCCAACGTCAAGGGGCAGGCGCTGTCGGCGTTGCGCTCGCTCGCGAGCTTCGAGATTCCGAAGTCGCTCGTCGAGAGCGAGGCGGAGCTTTTGCGCCGGCAGGCGATCGCGAACCTCCGCGAGCAGCGCAACGTCAAACCCGAGGATCTCGACGTGTCGGTCGATCTGTTTCGCCCGCAGGCCGAGGAGCGCGTCGCGCTCGGACTCATCATCGGCGAACTCGTGCGGAGGGAGAACCTGCAGGCGAAACCCGAACAGGTGAAGGCGCTCGTCGCCGAAACTGCGCAAACGTACGAGCAGCCCGAGGCGGTCGTGCGCTGGCATTACGAGAAACCCGAGCGGCTGCGCGACTTCGAGGCGATGGTGCTCGAGCAGAACGTCGTCGACTGGGTGCTGTCGCGCGCGAAGGTGACCGACGTGCCGATGAGCTTCGAGCAGGCGATGGGCCGTTCGCCGGGTACCGCTTGACGATGAACGGCGCGGGACCCATCTTCGGCAATCTGCGCGCGGCAACGCCCGCGCGCTTTTCCTACGGACCCCTATGACTGAAATCGAAGAACCGAGCGGCCTCGGCCTGATTCCGATGGTGATCGAGCAGAGCGGACGCGGCGAGCGCGCGTACGACATCTACTCGCGGCTGTTGAAGGAGCGCGTCGTCTTTCTGGTCGGACCGGTCAACGAAGCGACCGCGAATCTCGTCGTCGCGCAGATGCTGTTCCTCGAATCCGAGAACCCCGACAAGGACATCCACTTCTACATCAATTCACCCGGGGGCTCGATCGCGGCCGGCTTCGCTGTATACGACACGATGCAATTCATCAAGCCCGACGTGTCGACGCTTTGCGTCGGCATGGCGGCGTCGATGGGCGCGTTCCTGCTCGCCGCCGGCGCCAAGGGCAAGCGCTTCGCGCTCCCCAATTCCGACGTGATGATCCATCAGCCGCTCGGGGGTTTCCAGGGCCAGGCCTCGGACGTCGAGATCCACGCCAAGTACATCCTGAGCCTTCGGCAACGACTGAACCAGCTGATGGCGGTGCATACCGGTCGTCCGGTCGAGCAGATCGCCCGCGACACCGAGCGCGACAATTTCCTCACCGCCGAGCAGGCGAAGGAGTACGGGATTGTCGACAAAGTGTTGCAAAAGCGGCTGACACCCGAGTAAAGTCAACCGAACCAAGGCGCTATCGATGGCCGACAAGTCCTCATCCGGCGACAAGCTCCTCTATTGCTCGTTCTGCGGGAAGAGCCAGCACGAGGTCCGCAAGCTCATCGCGGGCCCGTCGGTGTTCATCTGCGACGAGTGCATCGAGCTTTGCAACGACATCATCCGCGAGGAGGGCAGCGGCAGCGAGACGGCGCGTGCCGATCGCAGCAAGCTGCCGACGCCGCACGAGATCCGGCAGATCCTCGACCAGTACGTCATCGGGCAGGAACCCGCGAAGAAGATCCTGTCCGTCGCGGTGTACAACCACTACAAGCGGCTCGAATCCGGCAGCAAGGACGACGACGTCGAGCTCGCGAAGTCGAACATCCTGCTGATCGGGCCCACCGGCTCGGGCAAGACGCTGCTCGCGCAGACGCTCGCGCGGCTGCTCGACGTTCCGTTCGTGATCGCCGATGCAACCACGCTGACCGAGGCCGGCTACGTCGGCGAGGACGTCGAGAACATCATCCAGAAGC
>DASTGT010000054.1:0-38971 GCA_035718935.1 Casimicrobiaceae bacterium | reverse complement strand
TCGACGATCACGCGTTTCTGCTCGCGGCGTTGCTCGAGGCAATGCAAACGCGCTTTCGAGTGCAGGACTTCGCGCTCGCGACGGCGCTCGCCGATCGTCTCCTCGGCGGCTTCGAGGATCGCGAGCACGGCGGCTTCTGGTTCACGAGCCACGACCATGAACGGCTCTTCCACCGCACGAAGCCCGTGCACGACAACGCGACGCCTTCCGGCAACGGCGTCGCCGCGCAGGCGCTGATCGCGCTCGGCCATCTCGCGGCGGAGCCACGCTACGTCGATGCTGCCGAGCGTGCGCTGGAGCTCTTCGCGCCGGGACTAGCCGAAACGGGCGGCGGCGACACGACGCTGCTCGTCGCCCTCGAGCAACGGCTCGCTCCGCCGTCGACGGTCGTCCTGGTGGGCGAGGTCGAGGCGGCGCGCGCCATGCAGCGCGCACTTGCGCGAATGTATCGGCCCGACGTGGTCGTCGTCGACGTCGCCGGTGACCGCGTTCCCGATGCATTGCGGAAAGGCACGCCGCCGGCGTCCGGCGCGGCCGCCTTCGTGTGCCGCGGCATGGAGTGCCTGCCGCCGATGACGGACGTGGCGCGCGTCGAAGCCGAGCTCGCGGCCGGTTGACCGCTTTGCCCCGCGTCGCGAGCGCAGCGCGCGTGGTCGCGGCGCCGGCCGCTTGATCCATGTTATTTTCAACGCTTTGGCAGCTCGGATAGCTTTCCGCATTTTCCTCGAAAACCCACGCACGGAGCCCCAATGAAAACGATCGCCACCGCCGTTCTCGCCGCCGCCTCGCTCGCCGTCGCTTCCAGCGCGCTCGCCGACGAGCTCGAGGACATGATGAAGAAAAACGGCTGCAACGCCTGCCATTCCGAGGACAAGAAAGTCATCGGCCCTTCGTACAAGGACGTCGCGGCGAAATACAAGGGCGACGCGGGCGCCGTCGCGAAGCTCACCGAGAAGGTGAAGAAGGGCGGCTCCGGCGTATGGGGGCCGGTGCCGATGCCGCCGAACACGCAGGTACCCGATGCCGATGTCAAGAAGATGGTCGAGCTGATTCTCGCGCTCAAGAAATAGCGCGCGGTTGTGCTAGGCTTGCGCCAGCGTGCAGGAGAGGGCGCCGCGACGCCGGCGCCGCCGAAGGCGTAATCCCCACAACCGCTCAGGCAAAAGGACTGCACGCCGGCAGGGCACGATCTGGAGAGCGGCCGCGCGATGCGGCCCACCGAAGGGGCACCGGCGAGGCGCGAGCTTCGCCGTAATCTCTCAGGTAAAAGGACAGACGGGGCGACGCGACGCGTCGCCCTTTTTGCTTCTTGCGGAGATGCGCGTGCCCAGGACGACCGTTCTCAACGCAGCCCACCGCGCCGCCGGCGCGAAGATGGTCGACTTCGGCGGTTACGACATGCCGCTTTCCTACGGCTCGCAGATCGACGAGCACCACGCGGTGCGCGGCGACGCCGGCATGTTCGACGTTTCTCACATGCGTGTCGTCGACCTGCACGGGGAAGGCGCCGCGGCGCCGCGGGCGTTTCTTCGCTACGTGCTCGCCAACGACGTGGCGAAGCTCGGCACGCCGGGCAAGGCGCTGTACTCGTGCCTGCTGCGCGAAGACGGCGGCGTGCTCGACGACCTGATCGTCTACTTCGTTCGCGAGGATTTCTTCCGCCTCGTCGTGAACGCGGCGACCGCCGGCAAGGACATCGCATGGCTTCGCACGCTGGCGGCGAAGCGCGCGCCGCGCCTGTCGATCCTGCCGCGCGAAGACCTCGCGATGATCGCCGTCCAGGGCCCGAACGCGCGCGAGAAGACGTGGCGTGCGCTGCCGGGGAGCCAAACGGCCACGAAGGATCTGAAGACCTTCAATGCGGCGACGTTCGCGTCGCCCTTCGGCGAAGTGTTCGCCGCGCGCACCGGCTACACCGGCGAGGACGGGTTCGAGCTGATCGTGCCGGCGAGCGCGGCCCGCGCGATCTGGAACGCCCTGCGTGACGCGGGCGTGCGCCCCGCGGGGCTCGGCGCGCGCGACACGTTGCGGCTCGAGGCCGGGCTGAATCTCTACGGGCAGGACATGGACGAGACGATCTCGCCGCTCGAAGCGGGGCTCGCGTGGACCGTCGATACGAAGGCCGACCGCGATTTCGTCGGTCGCGCGGCGATCAGCAAGCCGCCGATGCGCCGACTCGCGGGCCTCGTGCTGCAGGACGCCGGCGGCGTCCTGCGCGCGCATCAGGTCGTGCAGACGTCGCACGGCACCGGCGAGATCACGAGCGGCACGTTCTCACCGACGATGAAGAAATCGATCGCGCTGGCGCGCGTGCCCGCGGGCGTCGCCGACGGCGAGACCGTGCACGTCGACGTCCGCGGCCGGGCGCTCGCCGCGCGCGTCGTCAAGCCGCCGTTCGTGCGGCAGGGACGCATTCTCGTCGAATGAGACGCCAAGAAAAGCGAGGAGGAACGCCATGAATGTCCCGAACGGCCTCAAGTACACGGACACGCACGAGTGGCTGCGCCGCGAGGACGACGGCAGCGTCGCCATCGGCATCACCGATCACGCCCAAAAGGCGCTCGGCGATCTCGTCTACATCGAACTGCCTGCGGTCGGCCGCGAGGTGACGGCGGGTGAAGCGTGTGCGGTCGTCGAATCGGTGAAGGCTGCGAGCGACGTCTACGCACCGATCGCAGGTGAAGTCGTGGCCGCGAACAGCGCGCTGACCGGCACGCCGGAGGCGGTGAACGAGGACGCGTACGCCGCGTGGCTCTTTCGCATTCGGCCGTCCGACGCCGACGCGCTGGCGTCGTTCATGGACGCCGACGCCTATCAGAAACTGACCGCGGAACCGTGAATCTGAAAGCCGCTCACCCCAGCGCGCTTCCCGCAAGCGGGGAGGGCGAGCCAACGTCGCCGTTCGGTCTTGCGGAACTCGAGGCGCACGACGAATTCCTCGCGCGCCACATCGGCACGACGCCGGCCGCGCAGGAGGCCATGCTGCGCGACATCGGCTATGCGTCGCGCGAAGCGCTCGTCGATGCCGTCGTCCCTGCGGCGATTCGCCTCGCGGAGCCGCTCGCGCTGCCGCCGCCGATGAGCGAGGCGGAGGCGCTCGCACGGCTGCGCGCCATCGCATCGCGCAATCGCGTGCTCAAGTCGTTCATCGGCCAGGGCTACTACGGCACCGCCATGCCGGGCGTCATCCAGCGCAACGTCTTCGAGAACCCCGCGTGGTACACGGCGTACACGCCGTACCAGCCGGAGATCTCGCAGGGACGGCTCGAGGCGCTCGTCAATTTTCAGACGATGGTCGCCGATCTCACCGGCATGGAGATCGCGAACGCCTCGATGCTCGACGAAGCGACCGCGGCGGCGGAGGCGATGACGCTCTGCCAGCGCGCGAAGCCATCGAAATGGCGGCGCTTCTTCGTCGCCGACGACGTGTTCGCGCAGACGATCGACGTCGTGCGCACGCGCGCGGCGCCCCTCGGCATCGACGTCGTCGTCGGTCCCGCCGCCGAGGCGGCGCGCGCGGATGCGTTCGGCGTGCTGTTGCAATACCCGAACGCCGACGGAACGCTTCGTGACGATCGTGCGCTCGTCGACGCGGTCCACGCGATCGGCGGCCTCGTCGTCGTCGCGAGCGATCTGCTCGCGCTGACGCTGCTCCGCCCGCCCGGCGATTTTGGCGCGGACGTCGTCGTCGGCTCGTCTCAGCGATTCGGCGTGCCGATGGGCTTCGGCGGACCGCACGCCGCTTTCATGGCGACGCGCGATGCGTTCAAGCGCGCGCTTCCCGGCCGGCTGGTCGGCGCGACGGTCGATGCGGAAGGACGCCCGGCTTATCGCCTCGCGCTGCAGACGCGCGAGCAGCACATTCGCCGCGAGAAGGCCACGTCGAACATCTGCACGGCGCAGGTGCTGCTCGCCGTCATTGCGAGCATGTACGCGGTGTATCACGGTGCGGACGGGCTCACGACGATCGCGCGTCGCGTCCATCGGCTCACCGCGATCCTGCGCGAAGGCCTCGCACGACTCGGCTTCGCCGTGTCGCCCGCGCCCTTCTTCGATACGCTCGTCGTCGACACCGGTGATGCGACCGCGGCGATCGCGGCGCGTGCCGTCGCCGCAGGTTGCAACCTGCGCCTTCGCGATGCAGGCTCGCTCGGCGTCTCGCTCGACGAGACGACGGTGCGCGAAGACGTGACGCGGCTATGGCGCATCTTCGCGGGACGCGACGTCGCGTTCGACGTGGACGCGATCGACGCCGCGGTCGACGATCGCTTCGCCGCGCCGCTTTCGCGCACGTCGGCGTTCCTGACGCATCCGGTCTTCCGTCGTCATCGCTCGGAAACCAGGATGCTGCGCTACCTGCGCCGGCTCGCCGACAAGGACCTCGCGCTCGATCGCACGATGATTCCGCTCGGCTCGTGCACGATGAAGCTCAATGCGGCCTCCGAGATGCTGCCGGTGACGTGGGACGCGTTCTCGTCGCTGCATCCGTTCGCGCCGACGGACCAGGCGCGGGGCTATCACGAGCTCGTCGCCGATCTCGAGCGAATGCTGTGCGCGTGTACGGGCTACGACGCGGTGTCGCTGCAACCCAACGCCGGATCGCAGGGCGAGTACGCGGGACTCCTGATGATCCGCGCGTATCACCAAAGCCGCGGCGAAGGCGCGCGCGACGTGTGCCTGATCCCTGCGTCGGCGCACGGAACGAACCCGGCATCGGCGCAGCTCGCCGGCATGAAAGTCGTCGTCGTCGCGTGCGATCGCGCCGGCAACGTCGATCTCGCCGACCTCGAGGCGAAGGCGTCGCAGCATCGCGATCGCCTCGCGGCGATCATGGTGACGTACCCGTCGACGCACGGCGTGTTCGAGCCGGGCATCGTGCACGTCTGCGAGATCGTGCACGCGCACGGCGGCCAGGTGTACGTCGACGGCGCGAACCTCAATGCGCTCGTCGGCCTCGCGGCGCCCGGCGCGTTCGGCGCAGACGTTTCGCACCTCAACTTGCACAAGACGTTCTGCATTCCGCACGGCGGCGGCGGTCCCGGTGTCGGGCCGGTCGCGTGCAAGGCGCACCTCGCGCCGTTCCTGCCCGGGCATCGCCACATCGCGCAGGACACCAAGCAGTCTGCCTCGGCGATCGGGCCGGTCAGCGCGGCCCCTTACGGCTCGGCGTCGATCCTGCCGATCTCGTGGATGTACATCGCGATGATGGGCGCAAGCGGTCTGCGCGCGGCGACCGAGAGCGCGATTCTGGCGGCGAACTACGTCGCGAAGCGACTCGCTTCGCACTATCCGGTGCTCTACAGCGGGCCCGCCGGACTCGTCGCGCACGAATGCATCCTCGACATGCGTCCGCTGGCGGCGCTCGCCGGCGTCGAGGTCGAGGACGTCGCGAAGCGCCTGATCGATTACGGCTTCCACGCGCCGACGATGAGCTTTCCCGTCGCCGGCACGTTGATGGTCGAGCCCACCGAGAGCGAGTCGAAGGGCGAGCTCGACCGTTTCATCGACGCGATGATCGCGATTCGCGACGAGGTGCGGGAAATCGAGCGCAACGCGCTCGATCGAACCGACAATCCGCTGAAGAACGCGCCGCATACCGCGGCGGCCGTCACCGCCGATGAATGGACGCACGCGTATCCGCGAAAGCAGGCTGCGTATCCGCTCCCGTCGCTGGTCGTGGACAAATACTGGTGCCCGGTCGCGCGCGTGGACAACGTTTACGGCGATCGCAACCTGTTCTGCAGCTGCCTCCCGGTCGACGACGTCGCCGAAATGCCCGTCGCGCCGCTCGCCCCGACGCTCGCGTAATGCGCATCGTCGTGCTGGGCGGAGGCGTCGTCGGCGTCACCTCCGCGTGGTATCTCGTGGCCGACGGTCACGACGTGACGCTCGTCGATCGTGCGGCCGGGCCCGCGCTGGAGACATCGTTCGCCAACGGCGGGCAGATCTCGGCGTCGTACGCGGAGCCGTGGGCGAATCCCGACGCGCCCGGCAAGATTTTGAAGTGGCTCGGGCGCGACGATGCGCCGCTGCTGTTCCGGCCGCGACTCGACTGGCGGCAATGGCGCTGGGGCATCGCGTTCCTGTACGAATGTCTGCCGTCGCGGACGCGGCACAACACGATCCAGTGCCTGAACCTCGCGCTCTACTCGCGCGATTGCCTCGACGAACTGCGCGAGGAGACCGGCGTGCGCTACGACGCGTTGACGCGCGGGATCCTGCAGTTCTATACGGACCGCGAGGAATTCGACCAGGCGATCGCGTCCGCCGACCTGATGCGCCGTTACGGCTGCGACCGCGACGTGAAGACGGCGGACGAGTGCGTCGCGATCGAGCCCGCGCTCGCGGCTTCGCGCCAGGCGATCGTCGGGGGCATCTACACCGCGACCGACGAATCGGGCGATGCCCAGCGCTTCACGTGCGAGCTCGCCGAGCGCGCCGCGACGCTCGGCGTCGCGTTCCGCTGGAACACGCAGGTGCAGGCGCTCGCGGGCGCGGGCGGCGACATCGCCGGCGTGCAGTGCGTGAACGACGGGCGTTTCGAGACGATCACCGCCGATGCGTACGTCGTCGCGCTCGGCAGCTACAGCCCATTCGTCTTGTCGCCGCTCGGCGTGCCATGCAACGTCTATCCGGCGAAGGGTTACTCGGCGACGATCGACATCGGCGCGCACGCGGGCGCGCCGACCGTCTCGCTCACCGACGTCGCGTGGAAGATCGTGCTGACGCGACTCGGACAGCGCCTTCGCGTCGCCGGCACGGCCGAGCTTTCGGGCTGGGACCTGACGCTCGACCGCACGCGCTGCGAGGCGCTGACGCAACGCACGTTCGAGCTCTTTCCCGACGCAGGCGATCGAGACAGCGCGCGCTATTGGACGGGCTTGCGACCCGCGACGCCGTCGAACGTGCCGCTGATCGGGCGCACGCGCTATCGCAACCTCTTCCTCAACACCGGCCACGGCACGCTCGGCTGGACGATGGCGTGCGGGTCGGGCCGCGCGCTCGCCGACGTCGTGGCCGGCCGCAAGCCGGAAGTCGACTTTCAGTTCATCGGCCGTTGACGTTGCAGTCGGCGCTGGAGGTCCGCGCGAGCGCCGACCGCGATGCTTACGGCGGGCCGTAACCACCCGGCGGATAGCCCATCCCCGGCGGCGGATCGGTCGACGCGCTCATCATCGCGGTACATCCCGGCGGCACCGGGCCGACGCGACTCAAATCGATCGTACCCGCGCGTCCGGCGCTGCTGCCGCCGGTGAAATTGAATGCGAGCTGCGCGGTCGTGCAACTCGTGAACGTCACGGTCGCGCTTCCCACGGCGACCGTCTCCTGCGTTGCCGGGGTCGCCTGGTCGAAGACGCCGCCGGTCGTTTCGCCGAGCGTCAGCGCGATCGTGCGGCTACCGGGCGTGAAGGTGCCCTGCCCGGTGTACCAGCGTTGCCCCGCGGCGCCTGCGGCCTGTCCGTTCGGCGAATAGGTGTACCAGGCGAAGAACACGGCCGGCGGCGCGAGCGGATTCACCTCGAACACGAATCCCTGGCCCGACGTGGCCGGGTCGTACCAGTTCCCCGACAGCGCGAAGTCCGCGTTGGTCGCCGCGGCGCCCGACGTGACGCACGTGACGTTCGGCGTGATCCGCGTGATCGCGATCGTCCCGTTGCGCCCGTCGTTCAACGTGTACGCGAGCGCGCCGTTGGTGCAATCGCTGAACGCGAGCGTGCCGCTGCCCACCACGGTGGCCATCGTCGCCGGGGGTGCCGCGAAATTGCCGCCGACGGTTTGCCCGATCGTGATCGGGATCGACGTCGCGCCGCGCGCGGCGTTGCCGTTGAAGACGAACCAGCGTTGGCGGTCGGCACCGCCGGCCGGCGACATGTCGAATGTGAACCACGCGCCGGAAACGAGCGCCGTGCCGGGACCGACGAGATCGGGATAGAACTCGACTTCGATCCCCTGCCCGCTCTCCGCGGCCTTGAACCACGAGCCCGTGAGCCCGTGCTGGTCGAGATCGAGCGTGGCCACGGGCGGCGGCGTTGCTGCGAGCGTCGTGCTTGCGCCAGCGAAGTTGGTCGGCGTGGCCGCGACGTGCGCACCGTTGCGATCGATCGCAGTCGCGCCGTCGGTCGGCAATGCGCCGAAACTGATCTCGTCGGTGCCTTCGGCGTAATCGAGCTTCCCGCCGGCGATTGGAATGAAACCGTTGGGGATCGTGAAATCGGGCGTGACGAGGTTGAGTGCCGCGAACCCGCCGGTGGCAATCAGCACCTTGCGATTCGCCGTAGCCTGCGAGGGCAGATCGTGTTGAAACGTGAACTGCTGCTTCGTGCCGTCGAGGGCCGTCGTCTCCAGCCGATGGCCGGTCCAGAAGCCCTCGCCATCGGTTCCGAAGGCCTCGTGCATGACGACGTATTGGATCGTGCCGTCGGCGTTCGAGAACACCTGGTCGATTCGAAAGTGGTGAAACGACGCGTGAACGGGCGCGGCGAGTGCTGCCGCCACCAAGGCGAGCAACGCCGTCGAACGGATACGCAATCGGGCGAAGGAGCCGAAAAGACCAATGGGCGGCGGAAGGCCGCCGATCGCCGTTGCACGCGCCATGAAGACCTCCGTGAGCGAAGCCATGGCGGGCAAACACCGGCGTCGCGAGCGCTATTCCGCGCGCTCGCGGGGTGAACAGCGGTCAGCGAAGCGACGGCAGCGCGATGTCGTATGCGACGCGCCACGCGCCATCGGGTTCGCGCAGCAAAGGTGCGCGTAATTCCCGTCGTGCGACGGCGATGGCGTTCGCGAATGCGCGCATCGTGCGTAGACCGCGCATCGTGCCGGATTCGTCGAAATGCTCGTGATGCGGGGCGCGAAATCGCGCGCGCGCATCGCGTTTAAGTATAATGCCGCGTCGTTTCCGCCGGTCCGTCATGCGTCCTTCCCCGCTTTCCTGCGCGCTTCTCTGCGCGGTCCTCGCGGTCTCCGTTCCTGCCACTGCCCAATCGCCTCTGATCGTCGCCGCTGCGCGTACGCGCACGCAATCCGCGCCGCCGATCACGCCCGCGACGCCCCCCGTGGTGCTGCAGGCGCCCGGTGCTCCGGCGGCACCGTCGATCGCGGCCGCATCCTGGATCCTCGTCGATACGTTGTCGGGGCAGACGCTCGGCGCGGCGAACGCCGACGAGCGTCGCGACCCGGCTTCGCTCACCAAGCTCATGACCGCGTACGTCGCGTTCGGCGCGTTGCGTTCGAAGGCGATCGTGCCCTCGCAGATGGTCAACGTGTCACAGCACGCGTGGAAGGCGGAGGGCTCGCGGATGTTCATCGAGCCGCGGAAGGCCGTGAGCGTCGAAGAGCTTCTCCACGGCGTGATCGTCCAGTCGGGCAACGACGCGTCGATCGCCGTCGCCGAGCTCGTCGGTGGCAGCGAGGACGCGTTCGTCGCCAAGATGAATCAGGAGGCCACGCGCCTCGGCATGACGGGCACGCATTTCACCAACGCGACCGGCCTGCCCGATCCTCAGCACTACTCGACTGCGGCCGACATGGCGAAGCTCACGGTCGCGCTCATCCGCGACTTTCCCGAGTTCTACCCGCTCTACTCGCAGAAGGAATTCCGCTACAACAACATCACGCAGTCGAACCGCAACCGGCTGCTGTGGACCGATCCTTACGTCGACGGCGTGAAGACCGGGCATACCGACGCCGCCGGCTTCTGCCTCGTCGCGTCGTCGAAGCGCGGCGAGCGTCGGCTGGTGTCGGTGGTGCTCGGTGCGGCGTCCGATGCGTCGCGTGCCGCAGAAAGCCAGAAGCTGCTGAACTGGGGCTTCCAGTCGTTCGACACGGTTTCGTTGTACCAGCCGGGCAAGCCGGTGACGACGTTACGCGTCTGGAAGGGCGCGAAGCACGAGGTGAGCGCCGGCTTTCGCGTGGATCGCTACCTGACGTTGCCGAAGGGCAAGGCCGACAAGCTTTCGCTCACGCTCGAATCGAAGGAGCCGCTCGTCGCGCCGGTTCTGAACGGCGAGGCCGTCGGCACCGTGAAGGTCGCGCTCGAAGGCAAGCAGCTCGCCGATTTCCCGCTGACTGCGCTCGAGGAAGTGCCGCTCGCGAACCTCTTCGGCCGCGCCGTCGATACCGTCAAACTCTGGTTTCACAACCGCACGTGAGCGACACCGGGGAGATGCCGTCGTGAGCGTACCGTCCGAAGGCGACCGGATCGTCTACCTGAACGGGGATTTTTTGCCGCTCGCCGACGCCAAGGTGTCGGTCCTCGATCGTGGTTTCATCTACGGCGACGGCGTGTACGAAGTCGTTCCCGTGTATCGGCGCCGGCCGTTCCGCATGTCCGAGCATCTGGCGCGGCTTGCGCATAGCCTCGCCGGCATTCGGCTCGCCGATCCGCACCCGTCGCGCTGGACCGCCCTCGTCGGCGAACTCGTTGCGCGCCAGCCGTTCGACGATCAGTCGGTGTACCTCCAGGTCACGCGCGGCGTCGCGAAGCGCGACCACGCGTTCCCGGCCGACGCCGTGCCGACGGTGTTCATGATGAGCAATCCGCTCGTCACGCCGTCGCGCGAGCAGGTCGAGCGCGGGGTGGCGGTGATCAGCGCGCAGGACACGCGCTGGCTGCATTGCGACCTCAAGGTGACGTCGCTGGTCGCGAACGTGCTGATGCGCCAGCTGGCAATGGACCACGGCGCGGTCGAGACGGTGATGTTCCGCAACGGCTATCTCACGGAAGCGTCGGCGTCGAACGTGATGATCGTGCGTGAAGGACGGATCCTCGCGCCGCCGAAGGACAACCTGATCCTGCCGGGGATCACTTACGACGCGACGCACGAGCTGGCGCGCGAGATCGGCGTGCCGCTCGAAGTGCGCGCGATCTCGCATGCCGAGACGATGGGCGCCGACGAGATGTGGCTGTCGTCGTCGACCAAGGAAGTGCTCGCGGTGACGAGCGTCGACGGCGCGCCGTTCGGCCAAGGCACGCCGGGCCCGGTGTTCAGGCGCGTGTGGGAGGCGTTTCAGGCGACGAAGTACGCTGCGTAACGGCTCGTCCCTAGCCGCTTTCGAAGCGCCCATGCACGAACACCAACCCCTCGCCCGGCGCGCGCTCGACGGTCACCACTTCGCCGATGAAGATGACGTGATCGCCGGCGGCGAAGCGCGCGTGGTGACGGCATTCGAACCACGCGACGCAGCCTTCGATCAACGGCGCGTCCGACCAGCCGAGGCGAAACGGCACCTGCGCGAAGCGATCCTCGTGCGGTCGTGAGAAGCGCCGGGCGAGGTCGACCTGGCCGGCGGCGAGCACGTTGACCGCATAGCGGCCGGCCGCCTCGAACGCCGCGAGACTCGTCGATCGCTTCGACAGCGTCCACAGGATCAGCGGCGGGTCGAGCGACACCGAGCTGAACGAATTCGCGGTGAATCCGACGTAGCGATGGTCGGGCGCGCGGGCACACACGATCGTCACGCCGGTCGCGAACTGCGCGAGCGCGTCGCGGAATTGCCGCTCGGAGAACGCGGATGGCGTCGCCGCAGGACGGCCTTTGCCCGGCATGTCGCGGACTGTAGCAAAGTGCGGGCGCGGGCACGCTTGCTAAACTCGGAGGTTCCTGCCTGTCCGTCGAACCACCGCGAAGAGATGCTGGACGCCTTGCAGAAGATGATCGCGCGCCGCTACGCGGGCCGCGACCTCCCGGTCGCGCTGGTCCTGCCCGACGGCGCGCGCGTACCGCTGTCGCCGTCGCCCGAGGTCGACGTCATCGCGCGCTCGCTCAACGGGCTGAAGGCGCTCGCCGTGCCCGCGATGGGGCGGCTCGCGCGCGCCTACGTGCACGGCGACGTCGACTTCACCGGGAGCGCGCGGCGCGCACTCGCCATCGCCGAGCGCATGGTCGGCGACGTCGCCCAGGGCGCCGACAGCGCGCGCGGGCGCGTACTGTCGTTCGTCCATCATCGCCGCAGCAACCGACGCAACATCGCGCACCACTACGACGTGTCGAACGCGTTCTATCGGCTGTGGCTCGACCGGAGAATGGTGTATTCGTGCGCGTACTTTCACGCGGCCGACGACTCGCTCGACGACGCACAGGCGCAGAAGCTCGATCACATCTGCCGGAAGCTTCGCCTCGCGCAAGGCGAGCGCTTCCTCGACATCGGCTGCGGCTGGGGCGCGCTGATCCTGTGGGCGGCCGAGCGCTACGGCGTGCATGCCACCGGCATCACGCTGTCGCAGAATCAGTTCGAACACGTGACGCGCGAGATCGAGGCGCGCGGGCTGCGCGGACGCGTGCGCGTCGAGCTGCGCGATTACCTCGACCTGCCGGACGAGCCGTCGTTCGAGAAGATCGCGAGCGTCGGCATGTTCGAGCACGTCGGTCCGCAGAACTACGACCGCTACTTCGGCAAGATCCACAACCTGCTCGTCCCCGGCGGGTTCGTGCTGAACCACGGCATCACGCAGAACGATCCGTCGCGCCGTGCGCTGGGGAGCGGCATCGGTGAATTCGTCGAGGAATACGTCTTTCCCGGCGGCAGCCTCGCGCATGTCGCCCGCGTCATCGAGGGCATGGCGAGGCAGGGCCTCGAGGTCGTCGACGGCGAGGCGTTGCGCGAGCATTACGGCAAGACGCTGTGGCATTGGGTCGAGCGACTCGAGGCAAACGCCGACGCCGCGCGCGCCGAGGTCGGGGAGGAGAAGTTCCGCATCTGGCGCATCTACATGGCGGGCTCCGCGCACGCGTTCGAACGCGGCTGGCTGTCGCTTTGGCAGCTGCTCGGCGGCAAGCCGCTGCGCGACGGTCGCCTGCCGCATCCGCTCACGCGGGATTTCATGTACGAGTGAGCGCGACACGCCGATGCCGAAGTGGCGCCGAAGGTACCAGGGGCGCGAAGGCGGCGGTTGACGCGCGAGCGTCGCCGGTTGCATCCCGCGGAGTACGGCCGCATATTCGCCGGGAAGCCGAACTCGTTTGCCCGGAGCCTCGCCATGGAACCCCGTACGCCCGCCCCCGTCGCCGCGCAGGTCAGCCTGCTCGAATTTCCCTGCAGCTTCCCGATCAAGATCATGGGCCGCACGGCAGACGGCTTCGCGCAGGCGATCTCGGAGATCGTCTGCAAGCACGCTCCGGACTTCGACCCGGCGACGCTCGAGATGCGCGCGTCGAGCGCGGGCAATTACCTGTCGATGACGGCGACCGTCAACGCGACGTCGCGCGAGCAGCTCGACGATCTCTATCGCGAGCTCGTCGCGCACCCGATGGTGGCGATGGTCCTTTGATCGTTCGCCGCCTCGGTACGCGCGACTACGAAGCGACGTGGCGCGCGATGCAGGCATTCACCCATGGCCGCGGCGTCGAAACGCCGGACGAGATCTGGTTGACCGGCCATGCACCGGTGTACACGCTCGGCCTCGCCGGCCGGCGCGAGCATCTGCTGCGCGACAACGGGATCCCCGTGATCAAGGTCGACCGCGGCGGCCAGGTGACCTACCACGGGCCGGGCCAGCTCGTCTGTTACCTGCTCGTCGATCTTCGTCGCGCACGCCTTGGCGTGCGCGACATGGTTTGCCGCATCGAGGAGGCGGTCGTCGAGTGGCTCGCTTCGCTCGGCATCGCGGCGTACGGCAAGCGCGACGCGCCGGGCATTTACGTGAAGGAGGACGCCGCCGAAGCGAAGATCGCCTCGCTCGGGCTGAAGGTACGAAACGGCTGCACGTATCATGGCGTGGCGGTCAACGTCGCCATGGATCTTTCCCCCTTCACCGACATCGATCCCTGTGGTTACCCCGGGCTTCGCGTCACGCAGCTTGCGAATTTCGGCGTGTCGCGCACCGTCGGGCAGGCGGGCGACGAGCTCGCGCCGCGCCTCGAATCGCATCTCGTTTCGCCACGACGGGTCGTCGCGTGAGCGAAGTCACGAAAGCGCAGGTGCCGGGCAACGCGGCGGGCGTCAAGCACAAGGCGGGCGCGAAGACGTCGCGCATCCCGATCCCGATCGTGCCCGCCGAGCGGTTGCGCAAGCCCGAGTGGATCCGGGTGCGCGCGCCGTCGTCGCCGCGCTTTTACGAGATCAAGCGGATCTTGCGCGAGCACCGCCTGCACACGGTGTGCGAGGAAGCGTCGTGCCCGAACATCGGCGAGTGCTTCGGCAAGGGCACGGCGACGTTCATGATCATGGGCGACATCTGCACGCGGCGCTGTCCGTTCTGCGACGTCGGCCACGGCCGCCCGCTGCCGCTCGACGCCGACGAGCCGCTGAACCTCGCGAATACGATCGCGGCGCTGAGACTGCGATACGTGGTCATCACGAGCGTCGACCGCGACGATCTTCGCGACGGCGGCGCGCAGCACTTCGTCGATTGCATTCGCGCCGTGCGGGCGAACTCCCCGCACACGCAGATCGAGATCCTCGTGCCCGATTTCCGCGGCCGGCTCGATCGTGCACTCGACATCCTCGCCGCGGCGCCGCCCGACGTGATGAACCACAACCTGGAGACCGTGCCGCGGCTGTACCGGCAGGCGCGCCCCGGCTCCGATTACGCACATTCCCTTGCGCTGCTCGCTTCGTTCAAGGCGCGCTTTCCGTTCATTCCGACCAAGTCCGGCCTGATGGTCGGTCTGGGCGAAACCGACGACGAGATCCTGCAGACGATGCGCGACATGCGCGCGCACGCGATCGACATGTTGACGATCGGCCAGTACCTCCAACCGTCGCCGCAGCATCTGCCGGTGCTGCGTTACGTGCATCCGGACAGGTTCGCGATGTTCGAGCGCGAGGCGTATGCGATGGGCTTTCGCCACGCCGCGGTGGGCGCCCTCGTGCGCTCGTCGTATCACGCCGACGCGCAGGCGGAGGGCGTCCTCGCCGCGGTGTAACGCTGCGTCTCTGGCCGTCGAGCGGTCAGAGCCCTCGGCACGCGTGGGGACGGCGGATCACGCGTTCTGACCGCCCGATTCCGGCGGCGGCGCGCCGGTCGGCCACAGCAGCCACATCGCTCCCTGCTGCTTCATCCGGCCCGCCTGCTGCCCGGCCTCGTCGCCGAAGCCCCAGAAGAAATCGGCGCGAACCGGTCCGCGGATCGCGCCGCCGGTGTCCTGCGCGAGCACCAGCCGCTCGAGCGGCGCATCGGACAGCGGCATCGTGGTCGCGAGGAAGACCGGTGCGCCGAGCGGAATCGACCGTGGATCGACCGCGATCGCGCGTTGCGCGAGAAGCGGCACGCCAAGACTTCCGATGGGGCCGTCGATCGCCGCTTCGAGCGTTTCCGGCTCGGGCGGCGGAACTTCGCGGAAGAACACGTAGCTCGGATTCTCGTCGAGAAGCGCGGGCAATTGCTCCGGATGTGCGCGTCCCCACGCGCGAATGCCCTGCATCGACGCTTCGCCGACGCTCAGTTCCTCGCGCTCGATCAGCACGCGCGCGATCGAGCGGAACGGCTGGCCGTTCTGGTCGGCGTAGCCGATGCGCATGGTCGTGCCGTCGTCGAGCGAAACTCGTCCGGAGCCCTGGATCTGCACGAAGAACGCGTCGACCGGATCGCTCACGTACACGAGCGCCTTTCCCTCCGTTTGCGCCTTGCCGGCCTCGATCTCGGCGCGCGTCCAGTACGGCACCACACGGCGGCCGTCGAGGCGCGCGCGCACGCGCTTGCCTTTCAATTCGGGATAAAGCGAGGCGAGGTCGACAGCCAGCAGGTCGTCGGGCGGCGCGAAGAGTGGCGCCGCGAACGCTTCGCTACGCGTGCGCGAGCCGTGCAGCAGCGGCTCGTAGTAGCCGGTGACGAGACCGCGGTCGGCGCCGTCGCTGCCGGTGATGCGATACGGCGTAAAATGCGTCTCGAAGAAACGCTTCACCGCCTGATCGTCGCGACCGTCGATCGACGCGGCCTGATCGCACACGCTTCGCCAAACGTCCGCCGTCCGCGCGCGTGCCACGAGCGCCTTGCATCCGACGCGAAAGGCCGGCCATGCCGCGGCAACCCGGTCGTCGTTCCACCCCGGTAGCTCCGCATAGTTCGTGCGCGTGAAGACCGCGTGCGGCGGACCCGCCGGCGGCGTCACGACCGGCGGCGCGAGCTGGCAGCCGGCGAGCGCGAGCACCATGGCGAGAAGCGAACCGAATCGCACGCGATGCGCGGAGACGCCGAATGGGCTGGCTGCTGCTCGAATCAGCGATCGCATTCCTGATCCTCGTCGCGATCGTGGCGTGGACGTCGATGCCGTCGCGCAAGCGCCGGCGTGACCGGGCGGAGGACGAGTGACGCGGCGCGTCGGCGAGCCCCCGCGCGAACGCCGCGCATCAATGCAGCGTGCGCGGGATCGACAGCGTGAACGGCGGGATCGGCACGTCGAATGCCAGGCCGTCCTCGGCGACCATGTGGTACGAGCCGCGCATCGTCCCCACCGACGTGGGCAGGCTCGTGCCGCTCGTGTATTCGAAGCTTTCGCCGGGACGCAGCACCGGCTGCTTGCCGACGACGCCCTGCCCCTTCACTTCCTGGACGCGATGCTCGGCATCGGTGATGATCCAGTGCCGGCTCACGAGTTGCGCGGTGACCTCGCCGGTGTTCGTGACGGTGATCGTGTACGCGAAGACGAAGTGGTTCTTGTCGGGGTCGGACTGGTCGGCGAGAAAGGTCACCTTCGGCGCGATGGTGAATTCGTAACGCTTGCGCTCCGTCATTTTGAACGACTGCCCGATTCCCTGCGTCGATCCGTTCGCAGAATTATAGTCCCTCGATGACGCGCAATCCTCGCATCGCGCCTTCGCTGTTGTCGGCCGATTTCGCGCGCCTCGGCGAGGAAGTGCGTGCGGTCGTCGACGCCGGCGCCGACTTCGTGCACCTCGACGTGATGGACAATCATTACGTCCCGAATCTGACGGTGGGACCGCTCGTGTGCGCCGCGATCAAGCCGTTCTCGACGGTCCCGATCGACGTGCACCTGATGGTGAAGCCCGTCGATCGCCTCGTGCCGGAGTTCGCCGCGGCCGGCGCGGCGATCATCAGCTTCCACCCGGAAGCATCGGAGCACGTCGATCGCACGATCGACCTGATCCACGACAGCGGCTGCAAGGCCGGGCTCGTCTTCAATCCCGCGACGCCGCTCGACTGGCTCATGCACACGCTCGACAAGCTCGACCTCGTGCTCGTCATGTCGGTGAACCCGGGTTTCGGCGGTCAGTCGTTCATCCCGCACGCGCTCGACAAGCTGAAGGCTGCGCGGCGGCTCGTGGACGGCGCGATCGAGCGCACCGGCCGCGAGATCCTGCTCGAAGTCGACGGCGGCATCAAGGTCGACAACATCGCGAAGGTTGCACACGCGGGCGCCGACACCTTCGTCGCCGGCAGTGCGATCTTCGGCAAGCCCGATTACGCCGCGACGATTCGTGCGATGCGCGCCGCGCTCGCTGCAGACGCGCTCGAATGATCACCGAAGCGGAATTTCGCGCGCTCGCAGAGCAGGGCTACAACCGGATCCCGCTCGTCCTCGAGTCGTTCGCCGATCTCGACACGCCGCTTTCGCTGTATCTCAAGCTCGCGCACCAGCGCTACACGTTCCTGCTCGAGTCGGTCGTCGGCGGCGAGCGCTTTGGCCGCTACTCGTTCATCGGGTTGCCGGCTCGGCTGCGCATCCGTTGCACGGGTGCGCACGTCGAAGTCGAGGATGCCAGCGGCGTCATCGAACGGCAAGATGGCGATCCGCTCGCGTTCCTGCGCGAATTCCTCGGCCGTTTTCGCGCGGCACCGCAGCCCGGCCTGCCGCGTTTTTGCGGCGGACTCGCCGGCTACTTCGGTTACGAGACGGTGCGCCACATCGAGCCGCGGCTCGCCGGGCATCGGCCGGCGCGCGGCGACGCGCTCGACGACCTTCCCGACATCCTGCTGCTCCTGACCGACGAGCTCGCGGTCATCGACAACCTCGCCGGCAAGATCTACCTGATCGTCTACGCCGATCCGGGTGAAACCGGCGCGTACGCGCGTGCGCAGGAGCGGCTGACGCAGCTTCGCCGCGCGCTGCGCGCGCCCGTCACGCTCCCGTTCCAGACCGCGACCGCGGTCACGCCGGCGCGAAGCGAGACCGGCAACGAGGCGTTCGAGGCTGCGGTTCGCCGCGCGAAGGATTACATCGCCGCCGGCGACATCATGCAGGTCGTGCTGTCGCAGCGCATGGAGCTGCCGTTCGCGGCATCGCCGCTGTCGCTCTATCGCGCGCTGCGCTCGCTCAATCCGTCGCCGTACATGTTCTATTACGACTTCGGCGATTTCCACGTCGTCGGCGCGTCGCCCGAGATTCTCGTGCGCAAGGAAGGCGACACCGTGACGTTGCGGCCGATCGCCGGCACGCGGCCGCGTGGCGCGACGCGCGAGGCCGACGAGCAGCTCGCGTCGGAGCTTTCGAGCGACCCGAAGGAGATCGCCGAGCACGTGATGCTGCTCGACCTCGGCCGCAACGACGTCGGCCGCGTCGCCGCGACCGGCAGCGTACGCGTCACCGAGCAGATGGCGATCGAAAGGTACTCGCACGTCATGCACATCGTGTCGAACGTCGAGGGTCGGCTGCCTGCAGGCACGACGAGCTTCGACGTGCTCGCCGCCAGCTTCCCGGCCGGCACCGTCAGCGGTGCACCGAAAGTTCGCGCGATGGAAATCATCGACGAGCTCGAACCGATCGGACGCCGCCTCTACGCAGGGGCCGTGGGCTACGTGAGCTTCCAGGACGACATGGACCTCGCGATCGCGATACGCACGGGCGTGGTGCGTGACGGCATGCTGTACGTGCAGGTTGGCGCAGGCATCGTGCACGATTCGGTGCCCGCGGCGGAATGGCAGGAAACGCTCAACAAGGCGCGCGCGCTGCTGCGCGCGGCCGAGCTCGTTCAGCTCGGCCTCGACGTGGAGGCGTGACGCGGATCGCAAACTTTACCGGTGTAGGTAATTCATGCCGGCAATGCGCTTTCGGCGGCGACGCTTTGTCGTTGATTCGCAACACTCCGGGACACGCGTGTTCCTGGCATGGTGACTGCTCGATGCATCGGGTCCCTCATCACGGATTTCGCATGGACAAAGTTCAATTGCGCGCGGCTGCGCGCGCGTCGCTTCGTGCTTCGAAATCGATTCCCCCCCTCGATCGTCCCCTGCCGCGCACGAGCCGCGAACGTGCGAGATCGATGGTCGACGACGACAGCATGCCACGCGGCGGCCGCACTCCGCCGCCGCTCGACAAGGCGCGCGCGCGCCAGGCATGCGCGCCGATGGGCGCGTTGCATTCGATCGTCGTCACCGTCGACACGAGGAAGCGGCGGCGAACGTTCTACATCGTCGATCCCGACCCGGCGATGACGGCGCAGTACGCCGCGGCGGGGCTCGATCTCATCCCGGGTTGCAAGGTGCTCGTCGACGCCGAGATCATGCGGCCCATCGCGCTGATCGATTTCGATCCCGCCGTGAGCGCCGAGGATTGCGCGCCCATGCCACACGGCTTCAACCCGTATTTCGATCTTCCGGCGGGCTGACGGGCGCGTCCCGGTTCATGCCAGTCGACGCCGGCGATCGAATGACGAGCCGGCTTCGCCTCGAATATTCGATCGGCCTGCATTACGACGTCTTCGCACCGACCGCCTTCGCATTGAACGTGCATGCGGCGAAGACGCCGCAGCAGCGCGTCCTCGACGAGCGGGTCGACACCGAGCCGGCCGTCGATTGGCGCGTCGAGACCGAGCCGGCATCCGGCAACCGGTTGTTGCGGCTCCTCGCAGCGCCGGGGGCGCTCGACGTGCGCTACGACGGCACCGTCGAGGTGACGCAGCACCTCGCACAGCCCGACGAGGTCCTTGCCGGGCCGGTCGACGCATTGCCCGCGAAGGTGCTGCCGTTCCTGCTCGCGAGCCGCTATTGCCAGGTCGATCAGGTGCAGGCGCTCGCGTGGCGCGAGTTCGGCGAGATCACGGCCGGCTACGCGCAGGCCGCTGCCGTATGCCGCTACGTGTACGGGAAGGTCGAGTTTCGCGTCGGGACGTCGACGATCGCCACGTCGGCCCTGGAGACGCTGGAGCAGGGCGTCGGCGTCTGCCGTGACTTCGTGCACGTGGCCATCGCGATGCTCCGCGCGCTCAACTACCCGGCGCGCTTCGTGACCGGGGTCGATTACGGCGCCCCGGCGGAGCTCGGTCCGCCCGATTTCCATTCGTACGTCGAGGCGTACATCGGCGATCGCTGGTGGCTCTTCGACCCGACCGGCATCACGCCGGTGACCGGGCTCATCCGCATCGGCACCGGTCGCGACGCCGCGGACGTGGCGTTCGCGACGATGTTCGGCCGGGTGCAGGGCGCGATGCCGAGCGTTCGCTTTCGCGCGATCGAGGATCGCGATGCGGGACTGCATTTGCCGCAGCCGAGCGATCTCGCCGTGTCGACGATGCAGTGACGCCTGACGTGCCCCGCGCAGCGGGCGCGTAGGACTGACGGGGACATTCCCCTTGCCCCGACCCCGACCGCATGAATCGGCGCACGCCGACTGCGCGGCCTCGGCCGGCGTCCCACAATCCCTCCACATCGCGGCCGGGCAACGTCCCTCGTTGAACGCCGCCAAGACGAGGAGGGTTCATGGGAACGCAACAAAGCCGCTCGGGACATGGAAGGCAGGGCAGCCACCAGGCGAGCCAGCAAACCGATCGCCGGCCCGAGCAGGATCGTGACCTGCAGCGGGTGAAGCAGAGCGATCGCGGCCAGCAGCATCAAAGCGGCGACGCCAAGCCTCAGCCATCGCAAGGCGGCGCGTCGAATCGGCAGCAGTCTCAAAGCGGCTCGTCGTCGCAGCAAGGCCAGCCGCCCGAGACGCAGCAGAGCCAACTCGGCGGCCATCGCGACTTCGAGCACCGCATGGAGAACGAAGGGCGCGAGCAGAACCGCATGCAGCAGGCCGAGCGCCGCCAGATGAGCCGGCAAAACGCGCAGGGTCGCGAGCCGGGCCAACGCGCATCCGGGCAGATGGACGCGCTGCGCGGCGGCGGCGAGCACGGGGAAGGCAGCTACGCGGGCACGCGCCAGTACGACGAGGCGGTCAAGGATTTCGCCGAGTCCGGACGCGTCGAGGAGGCTGCGCGCGCCGCGGCGCCAAGGTCGGACGCCGAAGCGCGCGAGATGGAAGCCGCCGAGGCGGAGGGCAAACGGCATTCGAAGGGCGAGGATCCGGCGTTGAGGAAGGGCGGACCGCGCCCCGGACGCGAGGAGAACTGACATGCGCACGACGATCGCGATGTCCACCAACGAGTCGACGAACCCCATTCCGTTGCTCGATGCGAGCTCGTTGCCGTTCGAGGACGACTGGGCACTGCTCGAATCGATCAATCCGGGGGCCGGCGACGGTCTCGATTTCGAGCCCGATGCGGATCGACTCGGACGATTCAACCTGAGCGCTTCGTACGACGAGTAGCACCCGGCCGCCACGTGCGGCGCGGTATTTCTTCACAGAGACCAGGAGGTTTTCCATGTTGCAATACGCTGCAGTCTTCTTCGTGATCGCCCTGATCGCGGCCGTATTCGGCTTCACCGGCATCGCCGTCGGCGCCGCCGAAATCGCGAAGGTGCTGTTCTTCATCTTCCTCGCGCTGTTCGTCATCTCGCTGCTCGTCGGCATGTTCCGGCGCTCGCCGTGATCGCGTTGCACGACGCGTACTGAACGCGCGAAGGCGTAACTGCAGGACCGTTTACCTCGAAGCCCCTCGAACGGATAGTTCGAGGGGTCTTTTTTTGGCTGCGCCACGCGCCACGCGCCGCCGGTCGGCGAGGGCGCGCCGCCGGACGAGGGCGACCCGTTAGAATCACGCGTTGCCCATGGTCCTGATGCTCGACAATTACGATAGCTTCACCTGGAATCTCGTCCAGTACCTGGGCGAGCTCGGGGCGGCCGTCAAGGTGGTGCGCAACGACGCGATGTCGGTCGACGAGATCGAGGCGTTGCATCCCGAGCGCATCGTCATCTCGCCGGGGCCGTGTACGCCCAACGAGGCCGGCGTGTCGGTACCGCTCGTGAGGCACTTCGCGGGCCAGGTGCCGATCCTCGGCGTGTGCCTCGGCCATCAGGCGATCGGCCAGGCGTTCGGAGGGCGGGTGGTGCGGGCCGAACGCGTCATGCACGGCAAGCTCTCGTCGATCGTGCACGACGGACGCGGCGTGTTCGCCGACGTCCCCTCGCCGTTCAACGCCACCCGCTACCATTCGCTCGCGCTGGAGCGCGCGACCTTGCCGCCCGATCTCGACATCACGGCGACGGCCGACGACGGCGAGATCATGGGCGTGCGCCATCGCGACTTCGCGGTCGAGGGCGTGCAATTCCACCCCGAAGCGATCCTGACCGAGCACGGCCGCAAGGTGCTCGCCAATTTTCTCGCCCAACCCGGCTGACCCATGGCGATCACGCTGCAGGACGCGCTTCAGCGGACGATCGAGCATCGCGAGATCTTCCACGACGAGATGCTCTCGCTCATGCGGCGGATCATGAGCGGCGAGGTGACGCCGGTGATGATCGCGGCGCTCACCGTGGGTCTGCGCGTGAAGAAGGAGACGATCGGGGAGATCGCGGCGGCCGCCCAGGTGATGCGCGAGTTCGCGACGAAGGTGGAGGTCGGCGATGCGGATTCGCTGCTCGACATCGTCGGCACCGGAGGCGACGCGTCGCACACCTTCAACATCTCGACGGCCTCCATGTTCGTCGCTGCGGCGGACGGGGCGCGCATCGCGAAGCATGGCAATCGCTCGGTGTCGTCGCGCTCGGGCAGCGCCGACGTGCTCGAGGCGCTCGGCGCGAACATCATGCTCGCCCCCGCGCAGGTCGCGCGCTGCATCGAGGACGTCGGCATCGGCTTCATGTTCGCGCCGACGCACCACAGCGCGATGAAGCACGCCGCACCGGTGCGCAAGGAGCTCGGCGTGCGCACGATCTTCAACATCCTCGGCCCGTTGACGAATCCGGCGGGCGCGGGCGCGAGCCTCGTCGGCGTATTCCATCCAGACCTGGTCGGCATTCACGTGCGCGTGCTGCAGCGGCTCGGCAGCCGTCGCGCGCTGGTCGTCTACGGCAAGGACGGCATGGACGAGGTCTCGCTCGGCGCGGCGACGATGGTCGGCGAGCTTCGCGAAGGCGAGGTCACCGAGTACGAAATCCATCCCGAGGATTTCGGGCTGCACATGAAATCCAATCGCGGACTCAAGGTGTCCGGCGCGAGCGAATCGAAGGAGATGGTGCTCGAAGCATTGCGCGACACCGAGGGCACGCCGCGCGAAATCGTCGCGCTCAATGCAGGCACGGCGCTCTACGCGGCGGGTCGGGCGGCATCGATCGGCGAAGGCATCGAGCGGGCGCGCGAAGCGATCGCGAGCGGCGCGGCGCTGCGCAAGCTCGACGAGTTCGTGCGCGCGACGCAGTCCCTCGGCCGTGAACAATAGCGCTCATCGCTGATGGGCGACGGCGACATCCTCGCGCGTATCCTCGCGACGAAGTCGGAGGAGGTCATCGCCGCGCAGGTGGCGCGCCCCATCGGTGCCGTCGAGCGCGAGGCGCGTGCGGCGAGCGCGCCGCGCGGATTCGCGAACGCCATTCGCGCGCGCATCGACGCGGGCCGGTCTGCCGTGATCGCGGAGATCAAGCGTGCGAGCCCGAGCAAAGGCTTGCTGCGCGAGGCGTTCGATCCGGCCGCGATCGCCGCGTCGTACGAGCGTGCCGGCGCGACCTGCCTCTCGGTGCTCACCGATCGTCCGTTCTTCCAGGGCGCTCCCGAGGACTTCGTCGCTGCACGCGACGCGTGCTCGCTCCCGGTGTTGCGCAAGGAGTTCATCGTCGACGAATACCAGGTGGCGGAATCGCGCGCGCTCGGCGCCGACGCCATCCTGCTCATCGTCGCGGCGCTCGAGGATTCACGCCTTGCGGCGCTCGAAGTCTGCGCGAGCGATTTCGGCATGGACGTTCTCGTCGAAGTGCACGACGCCGCCGAGCTCGACCGTGCGCTTCGCCTCGCGACGCCGCTCATCGGCATCAACAACCGCAATCTGCGCACGTTCAACGTTTCCCTGCACACGACGATCGAATTGCTCGCGCGCGTGCCGGCCGACCGGGTCGTCGTGACCGAAAGCGGCATCGTCGCGCAGCGCGACGTCGCGCAGATGCGCCGCCACGGCGTGCACGCGTTCCTCGTCGGCGAGGCGTTCATGCGCGCGCCCGATCCGGGTGCGGCGTTGATCGCACTCTTCGGCGCGTCGTAAGGCGCGCGATCGCCCGTCATGTCCGCGATCGCCGCCGAGCACGTCAGCAAGGTCTGGGCGACGAGCGAAGGCCTCGTGCGCGCGGTCGACGACGTCTCGTTCGCCTTCGAAGAGGGGACGCTCAACGTGCTGCTCGGCCCTTCGGGCTGCGGCAAGTCGACGACGCTGCGGCTGATCGCGGGACTCGAGACGTGCGACGCCGGCCGCATCTCGATCGGCCGCCGCGACGTGACGAAGCTGCCGCCATCGGCGCGCTCGATCGCGATGGTGTTCCAGAGCTATGCGCTCTTTCCGCACCTTTCGGTCGCCGAGAACATTCTCTTCGGATTGAAGGTGAGAAAGACACCGCAAGGCGAGCGGCAGCAACGGCTCGCGCGGGTCGCGGACTTATTGGGACTCGCGCCACTCCTTTCGCGCAAGCCGTCGCAACTGTCGGGCGGCCAGCAGCAGCGGGTCGCGTTGGGACGCGCGATCATCGCCGAGGCACCGGTCTGCCTGATGGACGAGCCGCTGTCGAACCTCGACGCACAACTGCGCGCGGAAATGCGCCTCGAAATCCGCACGTTGCAGCGCAAGCTCGGCATGACGATGGTGTACGTCACGCACGACCAGGTCGAGGCGATGTCGATGGCCGACCGCGTGGTGCTGCTGCGCGCCGGACGCATCGAGCAGAACGGTACTCCCGTCACGCTCTACGAGGCGCCGGCGAACACGTTCGTCGCGCGCTTCATCGGCACGCCGCCGATGAACCTGCTCGAGCTGGCGAAGGCGCGCGACGGCACCGTCGTCGCCGGCACCGACGGACCGGTGGTGCTCGACATTGCGCAAGCGAAGGGCAAGCTCGGCGTGCGACCCGAACACATCCAGCTCGCGTTCGAGAGCGGCGTGCGCGCTGGCGTCGACAGCGTCGAGTATCTGGGCGGCGACTCGCTCGTGAGCTGCCGCATCGGCGGGCAAGCGGTCGCCGTGCGCGTCGCGGGCAGCGTGGGATTGCGTTCGGGTGACGCGGTTTGGCTGCGCTGGGCGCGCGGAGCGCAGCATTATTTCGACGAAGACGGCCGGCGTGCGGACACCGAGCCGCGCGAAGCGACGTCGACGATGCTGGCGTGACCGTTCGATGGGCGATGGGTTCTTTTTCAACCAGGGAGGCGTGATGAGAAGCATGTTGCGGTCAGGGAAGCGCATCGCGGGCTTCGCGCTCGCGTTGATCGCGGGCGCTGCGATGGCGCAGGCGCCGGTGGAAGTGCCGTTCTTCTATCCGGTGGCCGTGGGCGGTCCGATCACGAAGATCATCGACGGCCTCGCCGCCGACTTCGAGAAGGACAATCCGGGCATCAAGCTGAAGCCGATCTATTCGGGCAGCTACCAGGAATCGATCGCGAAGGCGCTCACCGCCGTGAAGAGCGGCGATCCGCCCGTCACGTCGATCCTGCTGTCGACCGACATGTTCACGCTGATCGACGAGGACGCGATCGTGCCGTTCGACGAGCTCATCAAGACGGCCGATGACAGGAAGTGGCTCGCGAGCTTCTATCCGGCGTTCATGGAGAACAGCCAGACGGGTGGCAAGACGTGGGGCATTCCGTTCCAGCGCTCCACGGTCGTCCTCTACTACAACAAGGAGGCGTTCAAGGACGCGGGCCTCGATCCGAACAAGCCGCCGGGGACGTGGACCGAGATGCGCGAATTCGCGCAGAAGCTGACCAAGCGCGACGCGTCGGGCAACGTGACGCAATGGGGCGTGCAGATCCCGTCGTCGGGCTTTCCGTACTGGCTCTTCCAGGGGCTGGTGATCGAGAACGGCGTCAACCTGATGAACCAGGCGGGCACCGAGGTTTACTACGACAAGCCGGAAGTCGTCGGCGCGCTCCAGTACTGGCTCGACCTCGTCAACAAGTACAAGGTGCATCCGCCGGGAATCGTCGAGTGGGGCACGACGCCGAAGGACTTCTTCGAGCGCAAGGTCGCGATGATGTGGACGACGACGGGGAACCTGACGAACGTCAAGAACAACGCCAAGTTCGACTTCGGCGTCGCGATGCTGCCGGCCGAGAAGCGCCGCGGCAGCCCGACCGGCGGAGGCAACTTCTACATCTTCAAGAAGTCGGCGCCGGCGCAACGCGAGGCGGCGTTCAAGTTCATCAAGTGGATCACGACGCCCGAGCGCGCGGCGCAGTGGGGCATCGACACGGGTTACGTCGCCGTGCGTGCCGACGCGTGGGAGACGCCCGAGATGAAGAAATACGTCGCGAGCTTCCCGGCGGCCGCTGTGGCGCGCGATCAGCTGCCGTTCGCGAAAGCGGAGTTGTCGACGCACGACAACCAGCGCGTGACGAAGGCGCTGAACGACGCGTTGCAGGCGGCGCTCACGGGCACCAAGTCTGCCGACCAGGCGCTCAAGGACGCGCAGCGCGAGGCCGATCGGCTGCTGCGGTCGTACAAGTGAGCACATGACGCGAACGCGCGAGTGGATCTATGCGTGGCTGCTGCTGCTGCCAGCCGTCACGCTGCTCGCGCTCTTCACGCACTATCCGGCGATCGCCAATCTCTGGCACAGCTTCCAGTCGACGCCGAAGGCCAATCGGCCCGCGAGGTTCATCGGCCTCGACAACTACCGCGCGCTCGTCGACGACCCGATCTTCTGGCAGGCGTTCACCAACAATCTCTGGTACGCGCTCGGCACGATTCCGCTGTCGATCGCGCTCGCGATCCTGATGGCGGTGTTCGTCAACCAGCGCCTGCCCGGACGCGGGTTCCTGCGGCTCGCCTACTTCACGCCGACGATCCTCCCGATGATCGCCGTGGCGAACATCTGGCTCTTCTTCTACACGCCGGGTTACGGGCTGCTCGACCAGATCACCGGCGCGCTCGGCTTTGCGCATCACAACTGGCTCGGCACGCAGAGCACGGCGCTGCCGGCGATCATGGTCGTGACGATCTGGAAGGAAGCCGGCTTCTTCATGATCTTCTACCTCGCGGCCCTGCAGTCGATGTCGCCGCATCTCGCCGAAGCCGCGGCGATCGAAGGGGCATCGCGCAGCTACTATTTCCGGCGCGTCACTCTGCCGTTGATCATGCCCACGACGCTCTTCGTGCTCGTCAACGCGATCATCAATGCGTTCCGCCTCGTCGACCACATCGTCGTGATGACCCGCGGCGGCCCGGACAACGCCACCGCGCTTTTGCTCTACTACATCTTCGAGATCGGCTTCCGGTTCTGGGACTCGTCGTACGCCGCAGCCCTTACGATGGTGCTCCTCGTGCTGCTCGCCGCCGTGGCGATCGGACAGTTCGTGTTCCTCGAACGGCGCACGCACTATCAATGACATGAGCACCGTTGTTCCGCCGGGCGGGCCGCTCGCATTCTCCGACGATGAGGCGCTGCGGCGGATCCGTCCTTCGATCGGCGGCGTCGTGCGCGTCGCGAACCCGTTCGCGCGCTCGCTCGAGATCGGCGGTGCGTGGCTGCTCGGCATCCTGTGGGTGCTGCCGCTCGCCTACGCCTTCTGGACGGCGTTCCATCCGCCGGCGTACTCGACGAACTTCACGCTCGACGCGCCGCTCACGCTCGCGAACTTCGTCAAGGCCTGGCAGGCTGCGCCGTTCGCGCGGTATTTCGCCAACACGGTGCTGCTCGTCACGATGGTGCTCGCCGCGCAGCTCGTGCTCGTCACGCTCGCCGCGTACGCGTTCGCCCGCTTCACCTTTCCCGGCCGCGACGTCCTCTTCGCGCTCGTGCTCGTGCAACTGATGATCATGCCCGACGTGCTGATCGTCGAGAACTACCGGACGATGACCGCGCTGGGCATCAAGGACACGATCCTGTCGATCGGGCTGCCGTACATGGCGAGCGCGTTCGGCATCTTCCTGTTGCGGCAGACGTTCAAGACGGTGCCGCGCGAACTCGACGAAGCCGCGCGCGTCGAAGGCTGTTCGCCGCTGCAAACACTGTGGAAAGTCTACGTGCCGCTCGCCCGGCCCACCTACATCGCCTATGGGCTGGTGTCGATCTCGTACCACTGGAACAACTTCCTGTGGCCGCTCATCATCACGAACTCGGTCGAGTCGCGGCCGGTCACCGTCGGCCTGCAAGTGTTCTCGGCCACCGACCAGGGCATCGACTGGTCGATCATCAGCGCCGCGACGCTGATGACGAGCGGCCCGCTGCTCGTCGCGTTCCTGCTGTTCCAGCGGCAGTTCGTGCAGTCGTTCATGCGCGCCGGAATCCGGTCATGATCGTCATCACGTGGAACGTGCAGTGGTGCCGCGGCGTCGACGGCAACGTCGATCCCGCGCGCATCGTATCGGAAGCGAAGCGCCTGGCGCATTTCGACGTGCTGTGCCTCCAGGAGATCGCCGACAACTATCCCGACCCGCGACTGGCGGGTAGCGACGGCAGTGATCAGTTCGCACGCCTTGCCGACCTGTTACCCGATTGCACGCCGATCCCGGGCGTCGGCGTCGATCAACCGGCGGACGGCCAACGTCGGCGGCGCTTCGGCAACATGATCCTGTCGCGCCTTCCGGTGCGCCAGGTGTATCGCTACCTGCTGCCGTATCCGTGCGACGCCGGGGTGCCCGGCATGCCGCGCATCGCGATCGAGGCGGTCGTCGCCGCGACGGGTGGCGACGTCCGGATCGTGACGACGCACCTCGAGTACTATTCGCAGAAGCAGCGGATGGCGCAGGTCGACGCGCTCCGCGGCATTTACGCCGACGGGCACGCGTACGCACGCGACGCGCAGGTGACGATGACCGACGGCGGACCGTTCCAGACGTTCGTGCGGCCCCGGTTCACCGTCATCACCGGCGATTGCAACTTCGAGCCGGACTCGACCGAATATCGCCGAATGCTCGCGCCGTTCGACGACGAAACGCCGCCGCTGCTCGACGCGTGGACGGTCGCGCATCCGGGCGAGCCGCATCCTGCGACGTTCAAGATCTACGAAAAGAAATATCGCGACGAGCCGCTGCTGCATTGCGACTTCGTCTTCGTCGGCGAAGAGCTGCGCGGGCGGCTGCGCGCCATCGACGTCGACCAGAAGACGCAGGCGTCGGATCACCAACCCGTCGTCCTGACGCTCGCGGATTGAACGTGCACGAGCGGTGGGCGAGCGCATGAGCGGCGAAAGTACGACGGGGCACGTGGACGTCGTCATCGCGGCGGGTGGCGACGCCGACGCGGCGATCGGCTGCGTCCGCGCGGTGCTTGCCGCAGCGAATTCGACGGCGGTCGACATATTCGTCGCGATCGAGGCCCGCGCCGCCGCACAATTCGACGCCGCGTTCGCGACATCGGGGCCGCGCGTTCGCCGGGTGATCGCCGAACCTTCCGCGCAGGAATCGCTCGATGCGGCGCTCGGCGCTCGCCGCGACCATGACGCCGTCGTGCTCGCGGAAGACGCGCGCGTGCACGGCGATTGGCTCGACCGGCTCGTCGCGCACGCGGCGGGCGAGGCAATAGGGGTCATCGGCACGTTCTCGAACGGGGGCAGTACGGCGACCTATCCGTTGCGAGACGCCTCGGCGGGCTTCGATGCGGCCGCCGCCGAACTGGACGACGCATTCGTTTCCGCGAACCGCGGGCGCAGCGCCGAAGTGGCGGTCGTCCGCGGGCCGTGCCGCTACTTCACGCGCAAGGCACTCCGCGCGCTCGGCGTGACCCTCGGGACGATCGTCGACGCGCGCCTTGCGACCGACCTTTCCGAGCGCGCGTCGCGCGCCGGATTGCGCAATGTGATCGCCGGCGACGTGTGGGTGCCGCGGGTATCCGAACTCCTGACCGATGACGTCGAAGACGACGCTATCGACGCGGAGGCGGCGGGTGAATTGCTGACGCTTGCTCGGCGCGTCGACCTCGCGCGCCTTGCCGCTTCGCCGAGGCCGCGGCTCGCGTTCGTCTCGCATGGCTGGGGCGGTGGCGTGCGCCGGCACATGCAGGATCTGGCCGCGCTCGTGGCCGATCGCGCCGAGGTCCTCCATCTCGAGCCGGCCGGTTCCGGACACGTGCGGCTGTCCTGGTGGCGCGCCGGCGAAAGCTTCGACGCGCGCTTCGCGCTTCCCGAGGAGCTCGACGCGCTCGTGGCGACGCTCCGCGCCGCCGGCGTGATGCGGCTGCATTTCCATCACGTACACGGCATGCCGCAGACGATCCTCGCACTTCCCGACGCGCTCGGCGTGCCGTACGACTGCACGCTGCACGACTACTACGCGATCTGTCCGCAATACCATCTCGCCGATGCGAAGGGCCGTTACTGCGGCGAGCCGGATGCTTCCGGATGCGCGGCGTGCCTCGCGAAACGTCCGGCGCAATGGGGCCTCGACATCGGCGCCTGGCGCGCGCTGTTTGCGCCCTTCCTCGCGCGCGCGGCACGCGTGATCGCGCCCTCCGAGGACGTTGCAGCGCGCACGCGCCGCTACTTTCCGTCGCTGTCGATCGCCGTCTGGCCGCATCCGGAGCCCGCGATCGCGCGCGCGCCCGCGATCGTGCGCGTCGTCCTGCTCGGCAACCTCTCGCCGGAGAAGGGCCTCGACGTCGTGGCGGCATGCGCGCGCGATGCGCGTCGACGCGACCTGCCGCTCGCGTTCCGCGTGCTGGGCGCCACCGCGAAGCCGCTGCCGCAATGGCCCGAGGCGCCGTTGTCGGTACACGGCTCGTACGACGATGCACAGCTCGTCGCGCTGCTCGCCGCGGAGCGCGCCGACGTGTTGTTCTTTCCCGCACAGGTGCCCGAGACGTATTCGTACACGCTGACCGTGGCGCTTGCGAGCGGCATTCCGATCGTCGCCTCCGCCGTCGGCGCATTTCCGGAGCGCCTGGCCGGCCGTCCCAACGTGATGACGTTGCCGCTCGACGCGCCGCCGCTCGCCTGGAACGATGCGCTGCTCGCGGCTGCGCAACTGCCGACGCTCCCCGTCGAGGCGACGACGGCGGAGCGCCCGACCCTTCGCGCTGCGTCCTGACGCGAACGGCGATGGATCCGCAGCGCTACGCCGAGCGTTACCTCGCGCCCTTCGCCGTCGCGGAGCCCGAACGCGACGTGGTCTTGCCCGAGCTCCACGCACACCACTTCACGTACGACGATTCGTCGCCGTCGCCGATGTCGCTCGCGCAACTCGTGAGCGCCGGCCTCGATTGCGGTCATGGCGAGGCGCGCGCCGAACTCAAGCGGCGCAGCGCAGCGGCCGACGAGGAGCTCGCGCGCCTCGCGGCGAACGCGCCACGCGCCGCCGACGCGCTCGCTGCCGAGTTGCTCGACGCGACGCGCGACCTGATGGTGTTGCGCTCGCGCACGCAGTCGCTCGAAGCGGACGAGGCCGCGTTGCGCGCCCGCGTGCACGAGCTCGAATCGTCGACGATCTGGCGCTTGACCCGCCCGGTGCGCGTCGCCGGGAGCCACGTGAAGATCGGTGCGGGTACCGCGCGCATGTACTGGCGCACGCTGCGGCAGCTTCCACGCTACGCGGGCGTCGCCGCGACGATCCTGCGCGAGGACGGCGCGCGCGCGCTCGCCGCTCGCGCCGCGCGCAAGCTGCGCACGCGTCGCGGTTACCGCGCACCTCTCGCGCGGACTTACACCCTCGAGTCCGCGATCGTGCCGCTGACGCTGGCGACATCTTCGGCGCCCAAGGTTTCGATCGTCATCCCGGCCTTCGGCGAGCCGTTGCTCACGTTCAGCTGCCTTGCGAGCATCGCGCGAAACACGAGCGGTGACTTCGAGGTCATCGTCGTCGACGACGCGTCCCCCGAGCCACTCGCCGAGGCGCTCGCCGGCGTCGAGGGAGTGCGCTTCGAGCGCAACGCCGAAAACCAGGGGTTCATCGCGACGTGCAATCGCGGCGCCCGGGTCGCGGCCGGCGAATTCGTCGTGTTCCTCAACAACGACACGCTCGTCACGCCCGGCTGGCTCGACGCACTCACCGCCACGTTCGATGCGCACCCCGGCACGGGGCTCGTCGGCGCCAAGCTCATCTATCCCGACGGACGCCTGCAGGAGGCGGGCGGCATCGTGTGGCGCGACGGCAGCGCATGGAACGACGGGCGCGACGACGACGCGGCGCGGCCCGAGTACAACTATCTGCGAGAGGTCGACTATTGCTCGGGTGCGTGCCTCGCCGTTCCGCGCGCGCTGTTTCGGGAGCTCGGCGGATTCGACGCGGAGTTCGCGCCCGCGTACTACGAAGACGCCGACCTCGCGTTTCGCGTGCGTGCGGCGGGGCGCAAGGTCTTCTACCAGCCCGCGGCCACGATCGTCCACTTCGAGGGTCGCACGTCGGGGACCGACGAGGCGCGCGGGATCAAGCGCTACCAGGCGAAGAATCGCGGCACGTTCGCGAAACGCTGGGCGCCGGTGCTCGCGCGCCATGCGCCGAACGGCGTACGCGTGGAATTCGAGCGCGACCGCCATGCGACGAGACGAATGCTCGTCATCGACGCGTGCATGCTGACGCCCGACCAGGATGCGGGCTCGGTGCGGATGCAGGCGATCCTCGAGCTCGCGACGTCGCTTTCGTGCAAGGTCACGTTCGTCGCCGACAACCTCGAGTACCGCGAGCCCTACGTCAGCGACCTGCAGCGGCGCGGCGTGGAGGTGCTCTTCCACCCGTACGTGCGCTCGGTCCCCGAATTGCTCGTCACGCGTGGCCGCGAATTCGACGTCATCGTCGTGTCGCGTCACTACGTCGCGGCACGGCATATCGAAACGATCCGCAGGACGGCGCCGGACGCGCTCGTCGTCTTCGACACCGTCGATCTGCACTTCCTGCGCGAGGAGCGGCTCGCCGCGCTGAACGCCAGCCGTGCCGCGATGCTCGCTGCGCGCGCGAAGCGTGACGAAGAGCTCGCGTTGATCGCGCGCGCCGACGTGACGCTCGTCGTATCCGAGGTCGAGCGCGACGTGCTGCGCGAACTCGTACCGGCGTCGCAGACGATGCTGCTGTCGACGATCCACGAGCCGATCGCCGAGGTGGCGCCGTGGGACGGGCGGCGCGGCATTTTGTTCGTCGGCGGCTTCCAGCATCCGCCGAATGCGGATGCCATCCGCTGGTACGCGAAGGAGGTGCTGCCGCACGTTCGCGCGCGTCTGCCCGGCGTGAAGACCTACGTGATCGGCAGTCGCGCCACGGCGACGATCGAGGCGCTCGCGTGCGACGACCTGGTCATTCTCGGCTACGTGCCCGACATCGCGCCGTACCTCGCGTCGTGTCGCGTGTCGATTTCGCCGCTTCGCTACGGCGCGGGCGTGAAGGGGAAGATCAACACGGCGATGAGCCACGGGGTGCCCGTCGTCGCGACCACGACGTCGATCGAGGCGATGCACCTGCGCGACGGCGAGGACGTGCTGGTCGCCGATGCGCCGGAGGCGTTCGCCGACGCGATCGCCCGCGTGCACGAGGATCGCGTGCTGTGGCAACGGCTGTCGGCAGGCGGGCGGGCGAACGTCGCGCGCCACTTCTCGCGCGCCGTCGCGCGCGATGCGCTCGCCGCGCTGCTCGCGAAGGCGCGTCATTCGGTGCCGGACGCGAAGGACGCCTCGACGCCTTAGATGGCCGACGCCGTCGCCGTGCGGAGGAACAGCAGGTCGAACACCTCGTGCCCGCGCGCGAGCCCGCGCTGCTCGAATTTGGTGAGCGGTCGCCACGGCGGCCGCGCTGCGAATTTTTCCGCCGAGTTCGAGAGCCGCGGCTCCGCCGAAAGCGTTTCGAGGATCGCTTCGGCGTAGGGCGCCCAATCGGTGGCGACGTGCAGATAACCGCCGTCGCCGAGCGTTTGCGCGAGCACGTGCGCGAACGGCGCCTGCAGCAGCCTGCGCTTGTGATGCCGCTTCTTCGGCCACGGATCGGGGAAGAACACGTGCACGCCCGATAGCGAACCGGGCGCGATCATCGACTGCACGACGTCGACGGCATCGTGGCGCAGCACGCGCAAATTCGCGAGCGACTGCGCGTCGATCCTGCGCAATAGCGCGCCGACCCCGGGCCAATGCATCTCGACGCCGAGGAAATTCACGCCGGGCTTCGCCGCGGCGATCGCCGCCGTCGTCTCGCCCATGCCGAAGCCGATCTCGAGGACGACCGGCGCGTCGTTGCCGAAGATCGCACGGAAATCGAGCGGCGACGTCGGTGCGACGCCGTAAAGGGGATAGAGCGCGTCGCACGCGCGCTGCTGCGCGGGTGACATCCGGCCCTGTCGCAGCACGAAGCTGCGGATTTCGCGGCGAGGCGACGTGTCCTGCGAGGCGCCGATCACTTGGTGGGCGGTCGCTGCCACGCAGGATCGGCCAGCCGGCGCTCGAGCGTATGGGGCGTCGTGTCTTTCGCCGTCGAATAATCGAACACGATCGTGCCCGGCGTGCGCCACGTCGCGCTCGCGTCCGACCAGTCGGCCGGCGGGCGCCACGTCGCTTCCTTCGCGACACCTTCGACGCCGATCCTCCAAAGCGTCACTTCCTGATCGCATTCGCGCGCGCAGACGTCCACCGTCACAAAGTGCCGACGGTCCGGTGAGAGCACGGGCTCGGCGGGAAGCCCGAACTCGGCGCCGCCACGGCGCTGCACCAGCATGAAGCCGCTGCGCTCGCCCTGTGTCGTGAAGAGGACGACCGTCTCGAGATCCGGCAGGTAATCCCAGACGGCGTACGAGCGCGCACCACGCACGCCTTCGCTGTCGCGAAATGTCGTCAGCCCGAACGGCACCAGCTGGATGCGAAGCTCGCTGCCGTCGCGCTCGATGAAGCGCGAAAGCGGGCGCAGCTGCCGCGCTTCGACGAGGCGCCCGCATTGCGCTGCGTCGTCGGCCTCGATGCAAAGCGAGGTGAGCTCTTCGCGCGAGATCGGCGCGGGGTGCACGAGCGGCGCCCAAGCGAGCAGGATCGAGAAGGCGATCACCGCGCGCTCACGCGTCATGCGCGTAGGTCTCCCGCGACAAAATGGGGGCACGACGCGCGAGCGCGTACCCGACGCCCGGAACTCAGCGAACGACGCCGGTCACCGGCGAGCTCGCCTCGGCCGCATAGTGCTTGCGCGGCATGCGCCCCGCGAGAAACGCCTCGCGGCCCGCTTCGACGGCAAGTCGCATCGCGTGCGCCATGCGCACCGGCTCGCGGGCCTTGGCGATCGCCGTGTTCATCAGCACGCCCGCGCATCCGAGCTCCATCGCGATCGCGGCGTCCGACGCCGTGCCGACGCCGGCGTCGACGAGGACCGGGACTTTCGCGCGCTCGAGGATCAGTCGCAGGTTCCACGGATTGACGATCCCCATGCCGGAGCCGATCAACGAGGCGAGCGGCATGATCGCGACGCAACCGATCGCCTCGAGCTCGCGCGCGACGATCGGATCGTCGGACGTGTAGACCATGACGTCGAAGCCGTCGGCGACGAGCCGTTCCGCCGCGACGAGCGTCTCGCGCACGTTCGGGTAGAGCGATTCCGCATCGCCCAGCACCTCGAGCTTGCAAAGCGCGTGGCCGTCGAGCAACTCGCGGCCGAGGCGCAGCGTGCGCACCGCCTCGTCGGCGGTGTAGCAGCCGGCACTGTTGGGGAGGTACGTGAATTCCGACGGCGGCAGTGTTTCGACGAGCGACGGCTCCCCCGCCTGCTGGCCGATATTGGTGCGTCGTATCGCGACGGTGACGATTTGCGCGCCCGACGCGACGATCGCGTCGCGCGTCTCGCGGAAGTCGCGGTACTTGCCTGTGCCGACGAGCAGTCGCGACCGATAGGCGCATCCGGCGATCACCAGCGGATCGTCGAGCGTCGACGGATGTTGCGGCGCGTTCATGGCGCAATTCTACGCGTCAGCCCCCGCCGACCGCGGCGACGATTTCGAGCCGATCGCCGCGCTCGATCGTCGTCGTCGCGTACCGGCTGCGCGACACGATCTCGCCGTTGCGCTCGACGGCGATGCGCTTGCCGGCAAGGCCCAGCTCGGTCACGAGATCGGCGATCGTGGCGTGACCGAGCACGACGTCGGTGGAGACGCCGTTCAGCTTCAGCGTCAGCGTTTGCGCAGTCATCGCGTCAATACCTTCCCGAGCGCGGCATCGGATGTGGACGATCGATTGTAGTGCGCAGCCTGTCGGGTCGATCGTTCGCGATGAAACTCGCGCGCGTACCGCACAGCGACGCACGGGCACGCGACTTGCCAAGTAGGCGCCATCATGCCGAACGACGCCGTACCGAACGCCGCGCTCGCCGGGCTCGAGCCGCAACCTGCACCGGTCGCGCGCGAGCGGCTCGATCCGCAACCCGCACCGGGCAATGCGTCCGAGATCGCCCTGTCGCGGGCGAACATCCAACCGCTCGCCGAAGCCGTCTACGACACGCAGCATGTCGCGCAGGCGACCGAGGACGCGACGGCGCACGTTGCCTTCTACCTCGGCGTTCGCTCGAAGTTCACGCTCGCGCTCGTCGCGAGCGGCGCGTGGTTCGCGCTGACGCTCGCGATCGCACTGCCATGGATCGCCGAGCTTTCCGCCCGCATCGGCACCGCGCTCGCGCTCCTATGCGTCGGCGGCATCGCGCTCGTTCCAGGCTTCATGAACGCGTTCCTGATCGCGAGCCTCCTGCTCGATCGCCGCCCGCCGCGCACGAAGCCAAGCCGCTATCCACCCGTGTCGGTCCTCATCGCGGCGTACAACGAGGAAGCGTCGATCGCCGATACGCTGCGCTCGCTCGCCAACCAGGACTATCCAGGCGCGTTCGAGGTCATCGTCATCGACGACGGCTCGCGCGACAGGACCGCTGCCATCGTCGATGCCTGCGATCAGGATTGGTTGCGCCTCGTTCGTCAGCCGCGGAACGCCGGCAAGGCGGCGGCGCTCAATCGCGGCCTCGCCGACGCGCGCTTCGATCTCGTCGTGACGCTCGACGCCGATTCGTATCTCTACCGGGATGCGTTGCGCAATCTCGTCGAGCGCTACCTCGCGGATCCGCCGAATACGCGCGCAGTGGCGGGGACGATGCTCGTACGCAATTCACGGCACAACTGGGTGACGAAGGCGCAGGAGTGGGATTACTTCCACGGCATCGCCGCGATCAAGCGCGTGCAATCGCTCTACCAGGGGACGCTCGTCGCGCAGGGCGCGTTCTCGCTCTACGAGCGCGACGCGTTGCGCGCCGTCGGCGGCTGGATGGACTGCGTCGGCGAGGACATCGTGCTCACGTGGGCGATGCTTCGCCAAGGCTGGCGCGTCGGGCACGCCGAGGACGCGTGCTGCTTCACCAACGCGCCGCACACGCTGCGCCAGTTCGTGCGGCAGCGCCAGCGCTGGTCGCGCGGGATGATGGAAGCGTTTCGCCAGTTTCCCGACATCCTCGTGAAGCCGCGGCTCTCCACGCTCTTCGTCTGGTGGAACCTGCTCTTCCCGTGGCTCGATCTCGCGTACACGGTGTTCTTCATCCCCGGAATGCTGCTGGCGCTCTTCGGCATCTATTGGATCGCCGGGCCGTTGACGCTCGCGCTGCTGCCGATGGCGCTGCTCATCAACTACGCGATGTATCGCGTGGGCTCGCAGATGTTCGCCGCCAACGGCTTGCGCGTGCGGCGCAACCTTGCGGGCTTCCTGACCTACGCATTCGCCTACAGCCTGATCCTGCAACCGGCGTGCGTCGCGGGGTACTTCTCGGAGATCCTCGGGCTGCGCAAGAGCTGGGGCACCAAATGATGCCGCGATGGGTGGCCGCGCTGGCGCTCGCGCTGGCGGCGACGGCGCACGCGCAATCGCCGGCCGTGCTCGGCAACGTCGACTTTACGAGCGACACCGACGGCTTTCGCGCCACCCGCTTACGCGCCGGCGCGCTCGATCCGTATCGCTCGCCGTACGATTACGCCGGCGTCGCGGCCGAGACGACGCGGTTTTCGCAGGACGGCTGGCATCGCAATGCAGGCGGGCTCGTCGGCGTATGGCGTGACCAGGATCCGGCGACGCTCGCGGGGATCGACGCCCTCGCCGGATTCACGCAGGTTGCCGGGCACACGCGCGCAATCGGCGACGTTACGTGGTCGCTGCGGCCGGCGACGAACACCGGCGTGGAAATCATCGGCGCGGGCGATGTCGTCGGCACGCGCGCGGCAATCGAGCGCGGTGTCGCGTACGGCTTCCTTGGCGCGAGCGTCGAACACACGTTCGCCGAGCGCTTCACGGCGATCGGGCTCGCGGCGTACCAGCCGTTCACCGACGGCAACGAACGAACGCATCTGCGCGGCCGGCTGGTATGGGTCGTCGCCCCGGAGTACGGGGTCAATGTGCAGGCGCGCTGGCGTCAATACTCGAGCAGTCGCCACGACGTCGATGGCGCGTACTTCAATCCGGACCGCTACCGGCAGTGGCAGGGCGCGGTCGCGGTACGTCGGCATCTCGCCGGATGGGTTCTGGGCGGCTCGTTCGGCGCGGGGCGCGAAACCATCAACGGCACCGACTCGCATCCCGTGCGCGTGGCAGAGGTGCGCGCCGAAGGCCCGCTCGGCGAACACGCGCGCCTGGCATTTTATGCGTTGTACAGCCGTACGACGGGATACGTCGACGCCGCCGACTATGCGTACCGCCAGGTGGGCGTGACGGTGATCAAAACCTTCTAGGCTGTCGCCAACCGACGACGTTTCCGGTATGCTTCGCGCGTCGTCTGATGCCATTGTCATGGACGGCGCGGATGAGGTGGGTTTCGATGGACGAATGGGTCGGCTCGGTGTGACGCGCGTGCAGGTGTCCTGAATGCGTCGCC
>DASTGT010000053.1:0-48400 GCA_035718935.1 Casimicrobiaceae bacterium | reverse complement strand
CCTTGCCTTCCCGCCTTCTACGCCTGACGACCATAGCCCGCCGGTCCCACTCCTTCCCATCCCGAACAGGACCGTGAAACGGCGGCGCGCCGATGATAGTACGGATTGCCCGTGCGAAAGTAGGTCATTGTCAGGCACCCTGCAAGACAAAAGGCCCGGTCACCGACCGGGCCTTTTGCTATCCATCGCGCCTGACGCGCTCACCTGCTTTCGCGTTCGCCGACCTGTACCCACACGAGCCACAGTAAGAGGCGGTAGCGCAAGCGACGTCTTCCAATTCAACTATTGGCCCCACGCTTCCACTTCCGTCACGCGTGACCACACGCTGTCCTGTGTGGAGTTCACCACGATGCGGGTCGCGTTCGTCGCGTATGCCGGGAACCATACGGTGCGCTTGATCAGGCTGTTTCCCGAAACGCTCGCGACCGTCGCCCAGGCCGATCCGGTCCACGCCTGCACGTCGAACGACGACACGACGAAACGCGTCCCCGTCATCACGTCGGTGGGCTCGACCGGATTCAGGTAATTGTCCTGGACCGAGTAGACGACGACGTGGTCGATCGTCTTCGTCCCGTTAAAGTTGATTTGCACCCAATCGGGATACGCACCCATCGTCGCGTCGGCCCAGCCCCCGTAATTGCCCCAGTTCGCCCCCGAACGCCGGTTATCGATGATCGTGCTCGCTGGAAAGCTCGGCCCAAGCGTCGACGACGCGCTCGCGGTCCCGCCGTTCGTTGCGAGCGCGTAGTTCTTCGCCGTGACGATCGTCGGGCTCCACGCCTCAACCTCCGTAATACGTGACCACACGCCGTCCTGCGACGAATCGACGACGATGCGGATGCGATCGGTCGTGTACGACGCGAACGAGACCGTCCGCTTGATGCGGGCATTGCCGCTGACGCTCGCGAGCGTCACCCACGACGAGCCGTTCCAGCCCTGCACGTCGAAGGACGACACGACGAAGCGGGTGCCGGTCATCGTGTCCGACGGCTCGACCGGGCTCAGGTAGTTGTCCTGCACCGAATAGACGACGACGTGGTCGATCGTCTTCTCACCGTTGAAATTGACCTGGACCCAATCGGGATACGCGCCCTGCGTCCCGTCGGCCCAGCCGGCGTAATTGCCCCAGTTCGCCCCCGAGCGCTGGTTGTCGATGATCGTGCTCGCTGCGAAGCTCGGCGCGAGCGTCGTCGACGCACTCGCGACGCCGCCGTTGCTCGCCAATGCGACGTTCGTTCCGTTGATCGGCGCGCTGACGCTCTGAGCGAGCGTCGCGCTCGACGCGAGATTCCCCGCATCACCCGCATAGGCGGCGACGATGGAATGCGTCCCGGCGAGGAACCCGTTGGTGGCGCAAACCGCGCTGCGCACGTTGCCGCTTCCCGACAGCGCGACGGAAGCGCATCCGGCGATGGCCGTTCCGTTGTCGGTGAACGTCACGCTGCCCGACGGGTTGCTGCCGTTCACGGTAGCGGTCAATGTCGTCAGCGCGCCCGCGACGGCCGGATTCGCACTGCTTGCGATGCTCGTCGTGGTCGGCGCGGGCGCCGGCGCGACCGACGTGCTGCCGCTCGACACCTGCACCGTCAGCGCATTCGCGGAAGCCGCGACGACGCTGATGTTGATGCCGTAAGTGGGATCGGTGAACGTGCTGCCGGCGAGCAGCGCGGCGTCCGAGAAGCTCGTCGTGGCCGGCGTCATGTCGACGAGCTGCGTGTCGTCGCTCCAGCTGTCGCAGCCGGAGCACAGCGTCTCGAGCGGCGCGGCGACGCGCACCTGGGCGCCGTTGTTCGGCATCGAGGCGAGCCCCGCATCGAAGCCGATCGGCTGGCGGAACTCGACCCAGTACGTGCGATTCGACGAGCCGGTGGGAATTTTCACCGCGTACGTACTCCCGCCCGCGGCCTCGATCGGCGTCAACGTGTACAGGGCGGAGCCGCTGCTGTAGGTCGATACGCTCGCGCTCGGAATCCAGCCGAGCTTCGCCTTCTGCATCGCGTTGTAGTGCATCGCGCTCTGGTTGCCCATCGTGTCGAACGGATCGCCGTATTCCGCGACGCTGCAGCTCCCGCCGATGCTGCCGCTGCAGCGCACACTTCCCGCGTGCAACAGGCCGAAGTTGTGACCCATCTCGTGCGCGATGGCGCTGGTTTTGGCAGCGCTCGGACCGTTGATCCACGCCTTGTGCGGGGAGCCGACGTAACCCAGGCCAACCCACCCGCACGCCGGGACGGTCGTGAACACGTAGACGACGAAGTTGTAGGCGGCCGGATCGTACGCAGTGCCGAGCTGCTTTGCTGCGGCTTCGGCCCCGCTCGCGATGGCTTGCCAGTCGGTGGTGCCGCACGTGCTCGGCAGCGCCAGGTTCATCGTGACCCAGTTCGGCGTCACGGTCACGTTCATGATCTGCTGACCGTACGATGCTTCGCGAAAGAAATTCGCGACGCTGTCGCTGTTGCTCGTCATCACCTGCTGCATCTGCGCCGACGTGAAACTCGGCGCCGTGGTGTTGTTGAAGTTCGCCAGGATGACGAGGACGCTGTTCGCGGTGGCTGCCTTGGCCAGCGTGTCGGTCGCCGATTGGGCGCTCGTTGGCTCCGCGAGCACCGTTATGCGTTCCGGCTCCAACGCGCTCGCATCGTTGGTCGCCGGACGACCGAGCACCCGGATCCGCATGCCGGGCGCGAGCTCGCCTGGCAGCGCACCGAGTCGAAGCCGCCGCGCATGGCCCTCGTTGTCGTGCAGCTCGTAGACCCACATGCTCTTGCCATTCGCGAAATCGTCTGCGTGGAGAACGCGCAGCGTGCCCTCGGCCTCCACGCTCGCCTTCGGCGCACCGCGGCCCGGGGCGACGGTCACGATGGACGAGACGACCAGCGCCTTGCCGTGCGTCGTCCCGTTGGCCTGCACGCGGGCACCGACGACGGCCGTTTCCGCGATCGCGCCTTCGAGCGGCAACGCCGTGCCGTCGTCGAGCACGAGCTCCACGTGGCGCGTCGACGTCTTCCGAATGGGGTTGTCGACGACAAAGGCATGAACGACTCCCGTGACCTCGCGTGCTTCGGAGAGGGCGTCGGTCATCGGCGAGACGTCGTGGGCCCTCGCCCAAAGCGCGGCGAGCAGGAGCGTCAGCGCAACGAAGGGGACCAGGCACGTCCGCTGTCCTCGGGTCATCGAAGTTCCTCGGCACGAAAGCCCCGGCAGTTTATGCCAAAGGCATAAGCCGGTCGACAGCACTCGTCGACCTCTCCACCACGGTCGTCGGGGACGAGCTTCGGCATCGCGCGGATAATGGCGTTCTCCGTCGCCTCGAATTCCTTCATGACCCGCGAAGCCTTCATTTGCGACGCCGTGCGCACGCCGTTCGGACGTTACGCAGGCGCGCTCGCGTATTTGCGCGCCGACGACCTCGCCGCCGTCCCGATTCGAGCGCTCGTCGCCCGACACCCGGGAGTCGATTGGCGCCGGCTCGACGATGTGGTCTACGGCTGCGCAAACCAGGCGGGCGAGGACAACCGCAACGTGGCGCGCATGGCGACGCTTCTCGCCGGCCTGCCGGTGGACGTGCCCGGCGCCACGGTGAATCGGCTATGCGGCTCGAGCATGGATGCGGTGTCGATCGCTGCACGCGCGATACGTGCCGGCGAGATGAATCTCGTGATCGCAGGCGGTGTCGAGAGCATGTCGCGTGCGCCGTTCGTGCTGGGCAAGACGGCGGAACCGTTTTCGCGCACCGCGAAGCTCGAGGACACCACGATCGGCTGGCGGTTCGTCAATGCCCGCATCAAGGAGCAGTACGGCATCGACTCGATGCCCGAGACCGCCGAGAACGTCGCCGAGGCTTTCGACGTCGCGCGTGCCGACCAGGACGCGTTCGCGCTGCGCAGCCAGCAACGCGCAGCCGCGGCGATTGCGGAAGGACGGATGGCGGAGGAGATCACGCCCGTCGACGTGCCGCAACGCAAAGGCGAGTCGATCGTCGTCGCCCGCGACGAGCATCCGCGCGCGACGTCGCGGGAGGCGCTCGCGAAACTTCCGGGCATCGTGAAGCCTGGGGGTACCGTCACGGCAGGCAATGCGTCGGGCGTCAACGATGGCGCCTGCGCGCTGATCGTGGCGTCCGAAGAGGGAGCGCATTCCAACGATCTGGCGCCGCTCGCGCGCGTCGTCGCCGGCGCCGTCGCGGGCGTTGCGCCGCGCATCATGGGCATCGGCCCCGTGCCCGCCACGCGCAAGGTGCTCGCACTCGCGAAGCTCTCGCTCGATGACATCGACGTGATCGAGCTCAACGAGGCGTTTGCGGCGCAGGCGCTCGCGGTCACCCGTCAACTCGGCCTCGCCGACGACGATCCACGCGTGAATCCCAACGGCGGCGCCATCGCGCTCGGGCATCCCCTTGGCGCGAGCGGTGCGCGTTTGGTGACGACGGCGACGTATCAGTTGCGCCGCACCGGCGGCCGCTACGCGCTTTGCACGATGTGCATCGGCGTGGGGCAGGGCATCGCGCTCGTGCTCGAGCGCATCTGAAGATGATTTTCGACGAGGCACGACGCATGACGAACTCAGGCGACGCCGCGCATCCAATCGGCTATCGCGCCGCGGACGAAGGCACGCAACCGGACTATCTCTATCCGCCGTATTCGTCGACGGTGAAGCGCTCGCCGTCGCAGCCGCTCGTGCGGCTGCCGTGGTCGCTGTCCGAGGTGACGGGGCCGATCTTCGGCTTCGATCGCATCATGGCGAACGACTTCGACCTCACGCAGCAGCATGCGGGCGCGCCGATCGGCGAGCGCATCGTCGTGAGCGGCCGCGTGCTCGATGCGAATGCGCGTCCCGTCGCGAACACGCTCGTGGAGATCTGGCAAGCGAACGCCGCCGGGCGTTATCCGCACCCGCGCGACAATCACGACGCGCCGACGGATCCCAATTTCACCGGATGCGGACGCACGCTGACGGACACGGAGGGTCGCTATCGGTTCGTCACCATCCGGCCCGGCGAATATCCATGGCGCAATCATTACAACGCGTGGCGACCCGCGCACATTCACTTCTCGCTTTTCGGCCCTGCGATCGCGACACGGCTCGTGACCCAGATGTATTTCCCGGGCGATCCCCTGCTCGACTACGACCCGATGTACACGAGCATCCCCGACGAGCGCGCGCGGAGGCGCCTCGTGTCGACGTTCGATTGGCAAACGACGATTCCCGAGCAGGCGCTCGGCTATCGTTTCGACATCGTGCTGCGGGGACGCGACGAGACGCCGATGGAGAATGCCCTGTGAGCGATCGCGACGAACATCCGTACACCACCTCGTCGCAAACCGTGGGGCCGTACCTGCACATCGGCATGACGTGGCTCGTCACCGACGATCTCGTCGGCCCCGGCGCCACGGGTGATCCGTACGTGATCGAAGGACGCGTCGTCGACGCCGACGGAGCACCGGTCGACGACGCACTCGTCGAGACGTGGCAGGCGAACGCGTTCGGGCGCTACGACCACCCCGACGACCGCCGCGACCTGCCGCTCGAACCCGGATTCAAGGGTTTCGGCCGCGTGCCGACCGATTCGAGCGGGGCCTTTCGCTTCCGCACGATCAAGCCGGGCGCCGTGCCTGCCGCCGATGGCACGATGCAGGCGCCGCATATCACCGTGACGGTGTTCATGCGCGGGATGCTGAAGCAGCTCAGGACGCGCATCTACTTCCCCGACGAGCGCGCCAACGCGACCGATCCCGTCCTCGCGTCCGTGCCGGAAGATCGACGCGAAACGCTGATCGCGAAGTCGGTCGGCGCAGGCCAGCTGCAGTGGAACGTCGTGCTGCAAGGCGAAGGCGAAACCGTCTTCTTCGACTACTGATCGGTCCGCCGGCGTGCGCAGCTCGCTCTTCTCGACCGACGCGATGCGCGAGGTCTTCAGCGACGCCTCGCGGCTGGCCCGGATGCTCGAGTTCGAGGCGGCGCTGGCGAAGGCGGAAGCGCACGTGGGCGTCATTCCTGCGCCTGCTGCGGAAGTGATCGCAGCGCAATGCGACATCGCCCGATTCGACGTCCGGGCGATCGACGACGCGATGCAATCCGCCGGCAACCTCGCGATTCCGCTCGTTGCAGCGCTCACGCGAAACGTCGGGGATGTCGACGCGCAGGCGAAAGGCTTCGTCCACTACGGGGCGACGAGCCAGGACGCGATCGACACGGGACTCGTCCTGCAGTTGCGCGACGCGCTCGTGCTGATCGACGCCGATCTCGTCCGTCTCATACAGGCGCTTGCGCACCACGCGCGAAAGCACGCGGGCACCGTGATGCCGGGCCGCACGTGGCTGCAGCAGGCGCTGCCGATCACGCTCGGCGTGAAGCTCGCGGCATTCGTCAGCGCACTCGACCGGCATCGCGACCGCCTGGAGCGGGCGCGTCACGAGGACCTCGTGGTGCAGTTTGGCGGCGCCGCAGGCACGCTTGCGGCGCTCGGATCCCAGGGACTCGCAGTGAGCGACGCGCTCGCCGAGGAGCTCGGCCTCGACGTCCCCGACATGCCGTGGCACACGCAGCGCGACCGGTTGTGCGACATCGCATCCATCCTCGCGATGCTCGTCGTGACGCTCGGCAAGTTCGCACGCGACATCGCGCTCCTCTCGCAGACCGAAGTCGCGGAGGCGAGCGAGCCCGCTGCACCGGGGCGCGGCGGCTCGTCGACAATGCCGCAGAAGCGCAATCCGGTCGGCGCGTCGATCGCGATCGCGGCGTCGGTGCGCATCCCGGGGCTCGTTGCGACGATGCTGATGGCGAGCGTTCAGGAGCACGAGCGTGGCCTCGGCAATTGGCCCGCCGAATGGGAGACGCTGCCCGAGATCGTCATGCTCGCCGCGGGGGCGCTCGCGGCGATGCTCGACGTCGCGCAGGGACTCGAGGTCGACGTCGAACGCATGCGCGGAAATCTGGGGCTCACGAACGGTTTGATCTACGCCGAGTCCGTGCAGATGGCGCTGGCGCCGACGATCGGTCGCGACGCCGCACACGCGCTCGTGGCGCGCGCCTGTCGGCGGGCGCTCTCGGAGAAGGCGCATTTGCGCGACATTGTCGCGAGCGAGCCGGAAGTCGTGAAGCACCTCGGACGCGGGCGCATCGAGGCATTGTTCGATCCGACAGAATGCCTTGGCGAAAGCCGCGTGCTCATCGAGCGCGCGCTCGCGCGCCATCCGCATCGCGCGCACTGAATAGGACGCCGGATGCCGTTCGCCAGAGTCGGCCGTGTGCATCTCCATTACCGCGTCGATGGCGACCCGGGCGATCCGCCGCTGGTCCTTTCGAATTCGCTCGGCGCCTCCCTCGAGATGTGGGAGCCGCAAATGGCGGCGATCGCGCCGCGCTTTCGAGTCGTCCGCTACGACAGCCGCGGCCACGGGCAGTCCGACGTGCCGCGCGGCCCCTATTCGATCGACGACATGGGCAACGACGTGCTCGGGCTGCTCGACACGATCGGCATCGACCGTGCGCATTTTTGCGGGCTCTCGATGGGCGGTGCCGTCGGTCTTTGGCTCGGCGTCAACGCGCCCGAGCGCCTCGATCGGCTCGTCGTCGCGAATACCGGTGCCAAGATCGGCAACGCCGAGTCGTGGAACGCGCGCATCGACGCGGTTCGCCGCGATGGCATGGCGTCGATCGCGTCGGCCGTGCTGTCGCGCTGGTTTTCGCGCGCGCTGATGGAGCAGCCCACGCCGCTCGTCGCGAAGCTGCGCAGAACGTTCGAGGCGACGTCGAGCGATGGCTACGCGTCGGCCTGCGCGGCGGTGCGCGACTTCGACCTTCGGCGGGTCGTGCATCGAATCCACGTGCCGACGCTGGTGATCGCCGGCAGCGAGGACGTTTCGATCCCGGCCGGCGACGGTCGCTTTCTCGCCGAGGAAATCCGCGGTGCGAAATACGTCGAACTCGAGGCGCCCCACCTGTCGAACATCCAGGCGGCGCCGGCGTTCACGCAGGCCCTGCTGCACTTTCTTACTGAACGCCATTGACCGGAGAGCGAATGGACGAACGTGACCGTTTCGATCGAGGCATCGGGGTGCGGCGCGCGGTGCTTGGCGACGCACATGTCGACCGCGCGCTTGGCAAACGCAACGCCTTCAACGAGGAATTCCAGGATCTCATCACGCGCTACGCGTGGGGCGAGGTGTGGACGCGCCCGGGATTGCCGCGCCACACGCGCAGTCTGGTCACGCTCGCGCTGATGGTCGCGCTCAATCGGATCGACGAGTTCAAGCTGCATTGCCGCGCGGCGTTCAACAACGGCGTGACGCGCGAGGAGATCCGCGAGGTGCTCATGCATTGCGCGATCTATGCCGGCGTCCCGGCAGCGAACTCGGCCTTCCATTGGGCCGAGGACGTGTTCGCGCAGATGGACGCGAGCGGTCAGGGCAACGCTACCTGACGAGCGCGCGCAGCATCCCACCCAGCGAAAAGAGCGCGCGCGGATCCGCGGTTTCGAGCAGTAGCGAGCGCAACTGCTCGCCGACGTACGTTCCGGCCGTGCCGCGCCATGCGAGGAAGTCGGATAGGGCCGGCAGCGAAAGCCAGCGCTGCGCCAAGCGGTAGGCGCGATACCGGGAATCGAAGCGCGCACGGATCGTCGCGGCGTAGTTGCGAGCGACCTCGTTGCGCGCCGCCTGCGAGTTGTCGCTGCGTCGCGCCACGATTTCGCCGGCGACAATGCCGCTCTCGATGGCCTTGCCGATTCCCTCACCGGTGAACGGATAGGTGAGACCGGCCGCTTCACCGATCACGAGCAATCCGGATCGCGCGAGCGCCGCCCCGGTAAGCGCCGTACGCAGCGGCGCACCTCGCACGTCCGAAACCGAACACGCTCGCGACACCAGGTGGCGCGCCGGCGCGAAGCTCGCGAGGAATCGCGCGAGCAGCGTTCGCAGATTCGTCGATGGCGGCGAACGCATCGAATCGGTGAAGTAGCCGACGCCGACGTTGAACACGTTTTCGGGGCCGGGAAAGATCCACCCGTAGCCGGGGCTGATGGCGCGGTCGATCGAAATCGAGAAGTGCCGCAACTCGCTCGCGACGTGGTGCGGCACGCGGACGTAGATGCGCGCCGCCAGCGCGCTGGGGCTGCGACGCTCCGCCACGGAGAAGAGCTCGAGCGGCCGAACCGCGGCCCCCGTCGCGAGAAGCGTGAAATTCGCGTGCACGGTGAGCGCGTCGTCGCCGTCGCGCGCCGCAAAGGCGGCGCCGACGACCGTTCCTTCGTGCTCCAGCGCCTGCATGAGCGTGTAGGGAGCCGCGATCCTCGCGCCCGACGCGAGTGCGGCTTGCAGCAGCAGCTGGTCGAGGCGGCGACGCGGGAGGCATCCGACGGCGACGTCCGCCGAAACATAGCCGCCGCGCGGCGCGTACACGCGAACGCTCGACGACGGCCGACTCTCGGCACACACGCGCCGTTCCAGCCCGAGACACCGCAATGCGTTCAGTGCGTCCGGAATCAATGCGTCGCCGCACACCTTGTCGCGGGGAAACGTGCAGCGATCGACGAGCAGCACGTCACGGCCGTGCGCGGCGAGCACGTGCGCCGCTGCCGCGCCGGCAGGACCGGCGCCAACGATCAGGATCTCGGCCGTTTCGCGTTGCATCGAATCAACGGGCGATCGACGCAAGCCGCGAGGCGCCCGCTCGCCTCAGCGGCGGCGCCCGCCGAGCAGCGACCCGAGCACGCCCCGCACGATCTCGCGCCCGATCGTCGAACCGACGCTTCGCATCGCGCTCTTCGCCATCGCCTCGACGAGACTGTCCTTGCGGCCGCTACCCGTCATCAGACCACCGAGCGACCCCTTGAGAATGTCCCCGAAGCCGCCTCCATCTGCCCCCGGCTCGCCAGGCTTGCCGGGTACCGGCTGTCCCGATCGCGCCGCGCGCTTCGCAAGCTTCTCGTAAGCCGAGTCGCGGTCGATCGGCGTGTCGTAAACGCCCTTGATCGGAGACTTCTCGAGCACGGCCTTGCGCTCGTCGGTGGCGATCGCGCCGATGCGCGATGCGGGCGGCAGGATGAACGCGCGCTGCACGATGTTCGGCCGCCCCTTCTCGTCGAGGAACGACACGAGGGCCTCGCCGACGCCGAGCTCGGTGATCGCCTTCTCGGTGTCGAGGGCGGGATTCGCGCGCATCGTCGAGGCGGCCGCCTTCACCGCCTTTTCGTCGCGCGGCGTGTACGCGCGAAGGGCATGCTGGACGCGATTGCCGAGCTGGCCGAGCACGATGTCGGGGACGTCGAGCGGATTCTGCGTGACGAAGTAGACGCCGACGGCTTTCGAGCGAATGAGCCGCACCACCTGCTCGATCTTGTCGAGGAGCGCCTTCGGCGCGTCGGTGAACAGCAGATGCGCCTCGTCGAAGAAGAACACGAGCTTCGGCTTGTCGAGGTCGCCGACCTCGGGCAGCCGCTCGTAGAGCTCGGACAGCAGCCACAGCAGCATCGTCGCGTAAAGGCGCGGCGATTGCATGAGTCGATCCGCCGCCAGGATGTTGACGACGCCGCGGCCCGCGTCGACCTGCAGCAGGTCGTCGACGTTGAGCATCGGCTCGCCGAGCAACTTGTCGCCGCCTTGTTGCTCGAGCGCGAGCAGGCCGCGCTGGATCGCGCCGATCGACGCAGCCGAAACGTTGCCGTACGAAGTCTGCAGGCTCGCGGCATTGTCCGCCGCGTATTGCAGCAGCGCGCGCAGATCCTTGAGATCGAGCAGCAGCAGGCCGTTGTCGTCGGCGAGCTTGAACACGAGCGTCAGCACGCCCTGCTGCGTGTCGTTGAGCTCGAGCACGCGCGCGAGCAGCAGCGGGCCCATGTCGCTCACCGTCGCGCGCAGCGGATGACCCTGCTCACCGAACACGTCCCAGAACACGACCGGCATGGCCGAGAACGTCGGGACCTTCGCGCCGATCGCGTCGAGATGCGCCCCGAGCTTCGACGTCAACGTACCGGGCTGACTCATCCCGGCGAGATCTCCCTTCACGTCGGCCATGAACACCGGCACGCCGATACCGCTCATGCGCTCGGCCATCACCTGCAGCGTGACGGTCTTGCCGGTGCCCGTCGCGCCGGTGATGAGTCCGTGGCGGTTGGCGAACTTCGGCAGCAGATCCAACTCGAGATCGCCGTGCCGGGCGATCGGCAGCGGGTCGGGCATGAGCGCTCCTTTCCGTGTCCCCGGGAAGTGTAGCGGGAGGGCCGTCGCGACGCGATCGCCGCCCGCCGCGCCGGCGCAGTTCGAAAACGGCGCGCACGCCCCCATCTACGAGGACGTTGCGGCGTTCGAGCGGTGCGCCGGGTGACCCGATCGGGCGCCGCAGGCCCTCCACAGGCGCTCGGCCGGGGATGGCGAAAACGGATCGGCCGGTGCTATAATCGCGGTCCGAATAAGTAAGGATCAGAAATGGGCTGGGCGCAGCCCATTTTTTTTTGGCTTTCAGTGTCGACCATGGGCCTCGGTGAACTCCTCGAGCGGACCGTTCCGGCGCTCGGATACGAGCTCGTCGACTTCGAGATGTCGCCGCGATCGAGGCAGATTCGCGTCTTCATCGACAAGCCGAACGGCGTCGACGTCGAGGATTGCGCCAAGGTGTCCAATCACCTGACGCGTCTCTTCACCGTCGAGAACGTCGATTTCGAGCGACTCGAGGTTTCGTCGCCCGGTCTCGACCGTCCCGTCAAGCGGCTCGCGGACTTCGCGCGTTTCGCCGGTCACGAGGCCCAGGTGACACTGAGCGCGCCGGTGGACGGCGCGAAACGCATCAAGGGCATTTTGCGCGGCACCGAGGGCGGCGACGTCCTCGTCGAGACCGCCGCCGGCGTGAAGTCGTTCCCGTTCGGGACGATTGCGCGGGCGCGGCTCGTGCCCCAGATAACGTGGAGAAAAGAATCATGAATCGGGAACTTCTGCTGCTCGTCGACGCGTTGTCGCGCGAGAAGAACGTGCCGAAGGAAATCGTCTTTTCGGCGCTCGAGGCCGCGCTCGCCTCGGCGACGAAGAAGAAGTACGCCGACAACATCGACGCGCGCGTGTCGATCGATCGCGAGACCGGCGATTACGAGACGTTTCGCCGATGGACCGTCGTGCCCGACGAGGAGCACGAGGAGCCCGCGCACCAGATCGCGATCACCGACGCGGCGCAGCGCGATCCCGGGCTCGCGCTCGGCGACGGCGTCGAGGAGCCGCTCGAGCCGGTCGAGTTCGGCCGTATCGGCGCGCAGGCCGCCAAGCAGGTCATCCTGCAGAAGATCCGCGACGCCGAGCGCGAGCAGATCCTGAACGACTTCCTCGAACGCGACGACAACCTGCTGTCGGGCACGGTCAAGCGCATCGAGCGCGGCAACGTCATCATCGAATCCGGACGCATCGAAGGCGTGATCCCGCGCGACCAGCTGATTCCGAAGGAGATGTTGCGCGTCGGCGATCGCATCCGGGCGTACGTGATGAAGATCGACCGCACCGCGAAGGGCCCTCAGCTGATCCTGTCGCGCGTCGCCCCCGAATTCATCATGCGGCTTTTCGAGCTCGAAGTGCCGGAAATCGAAGAGGGCCTCATCGAGATCAAAGCGGCGGCGCGCGATCCCGGCATCCGCGCCAAGATCGCGGTGAAGTCGAACGACCCGCGGCTCGACCCGCAGGGCACGTGCATTGGCATGCGCGGCTCGCGGGTCACCGCCGTGACCAACGAGCTCGCCGGCGAGCGCGTCGACATCGTACTGTGGTCCGACGATCCGGCGAAGCTCGTCATCAATGCGCTCGCGCCCGCCGAGGTGCAAAGCATCATCGTCGACGAGGAGCGGCATGCGATGGACGTCGTCGTCGACGAGGAGAACCTCGCGATCGCCATCGGGCGCAGCGGCCAGAACGTGCGACTCGCCTCCGAGATGACGGGTTGGGAGCTCAACCTGATGAGCGTCGAGGAATCGCAGCAGAAGCAGGAGGCGGAAACGACGCGCCTTCGCGGGCTCTTCATCGACAAGCTCGACGTCGACGAGGAAGTCGCCGATATTTTGATCGCCGAAGGCTTCACGTCGCTGGAAGAAGTGGCGTATGTCCCCATCACCGAAATGCTGGAAATCGAGGCCTTCGACGAAGACACCGTGAACGAGCTCCGCTCGCGTGCCCGCAACGCGCTCCTGACCGACGCCATCGCGCGCGAGGAGAGCGTCGAGAACGTGGAGGAGGCGATGCTCGCGCTCGAGGGCATGGATATCGACATCGCGGGCAAGCTCGCGGCGCACGGGATCACGACGCGCGATGCGCTCGCCGACCTCGCGGGCGACGAGCTCGTCGAGCTGACCGGCATGGACGCCGGCAAGGCGCAGGACCTCATCATGAAAGCGCGCGCGCACTGGTTCGAGCCGGCGACGGAATCGTCACACACCGGCGCCGCAGCGTAGCGCGGGCGGGCGGCAGGAACAGGCAGTACGGGAGAAGGCATGGCGCAAACCACGATCGAACAATTTGCAACCGACTTGAAGATGCCGGCCGTCGCGTTGCTGGAGCAGCTTTCCGCGGCCGGCGTTCCGGGCAAGAAGGAAGGCGACCGGCTCACCGAGCAGGACAAGACGCGCCTGCTCGACTACTTGCGCCGCCAGCACGGCGCGGGCGGTGACGGGAAGAAGCGCATCACGCTCACCCGCAAGCAAACGTCCGAGATCAAGGCGTCCGACTCGAGCGGGAAGGCGCGCACGATCCAGGTCGAGGTGCGCAAGAAGCGCGTGCTCGTACGGCGCGAGGAAGAAGCGGTCGTCGCCGCGCCCGTCGTCGAAGAGGCCCCGCCGATCGTCGCGACACCGGTGCTCTCCGCCGAGGAGATCGCCGCGCGCGCCGACGAAGAGCGCAAGGCGCAGGAGTTGATCGCACGCCAGCAGGAAGACCTGCAGAAGAAGCAGGAAGAGGCGGCGAAGCGCAAGACGAAGAAGGAACGCGAGGCCGAGGAAGCGGCCGCGCGTGCGGCAGCCGAGGCCAAGGCCGCCGCCGAAGCGAAGGCTGCGGCCGAAGCCGCCGCCGCGACGACGACGGCGAAGTCCGTAGCGAAGCCGTCGGGCACGCTGCACCGGCCCGCCGGCAAGCCGGGCGAGAAGCGCGAGAAGACGGCGAAGAAAGCCCCCGGTCAAGTGTTCCAGGAAGAGGCGGCACGCCGTCGCGCGTTGCGCTTGCGTGGAGACACAGGGGCGACGGCGACCGGCTGGCGTGGCCCGAAGGGCGGCCGCCACGGCCGCGAGGACGAGGCAGGCGAGGGCGCAGGTCTTTCGACGGCGCCGATCGTTCGCGAGATCTTCGTGCCCGAGACGATCACCGTCGGCGATCTCGCGCACAAGATGTCCGTGAAGGCGGCCGAGGTCATCAAGGCACTGATGAAGCTCGGCACGATGGTCACGATCAACCAGGTGATCGACCAGGAAACGGCGATGATCGTCGTCGAGGAGATGGGCCACAAGGCGAAGGCCGCGAAGCTCGACGACCCCGACGCCTTGCTGGTCGAGGCCGACCAGACGCATGACGTCGAAGCGCTGCCGCGTCCGCCGGTCGTCACGGTGATGGGCCACGTCGACCACGGCAAGACGTCGCTGCTCGACACGATTCGCCGCGCGCGCGTCGCGAGCGGCGAAGCGGGCGGCATCACGCAGCACATCGGCGCGTATCACGTCGACACGCCGAAGGGCACGATCACGTTCCTCGACACGCCGGGCCACGAGGCCTTCACGGCGATGCGCGCGCGTGGCGCGAAGGTGACCGATATCGTCGTGCTGGTCGTTGCCGCCGACGACGGCGTCATGCCGCAGACGAAGGAAGCGATCGCGCACGCGAAGGCGGGCAACGTGCCGCTCGTCGTCGCGATCAACAAGATCGACAAGCCGGATGCGAATCCCGACCGCGTGAAGCAGGAGCTCGTCGCGGAAAGCGTGCTGCCGGAAGAGTACGGCGGCGATGTGCAGTTCGTGCCCGTGTCGGCGAAGACGGGGCAGGGCATCGACGATCTGCTCGACGCGGTGTTGCTGCAGGCCGAGGTGCTGGAGCTCAAGGCGCCGAAGGACGCGCCGGCGAAGGGCATCGTGATCGAGTCGCGGCTCGACAAGGGCCGCGGTCCGGTCGCCACGGTGCTCGTGCACTCGGGCACGCTGAAGCGCGGCGACGTCGTGCTCGCGGGTGCCGTATTCGGGCGCGTGCGCGCGATGACCGACGAGAATGGCAAGCCGGTGGCCGAAGCGGGTCCGGCGATTCCCGTGGAGATCCAGGGCCTGTCCGACGTGCCGCTCGCAGGCGAGGAAGTGATTGCACTCGGCGACGAGCGCAAGGCGCGCGAGATCGCACTGTTCCGGCAGGGCAAGTTCCGCGACGTCAAGCTCGCGAAGCAGCAAGCGGCGAAGCTCGAGAACATGTTCGAGCAGATGGGCGAGTCGGGCGTGAAGACGCTGACGCTCATCATCAAGGCCGACGTGCAGGGCAGCTACGAGGCGTTGCAGCAGGCGTTGACGAAACTTTCGACCGACGAGGTGAGGGTCAACATCGTTCACGCGGGCGTCGGCGGGATCACCGAGTCCGATATCAACCTGGCGCTCGCGTCGAAGGCAGTCGTCGTCGGCTTCAACGTGCGTGCCGACTCGCAGGCGCGAAAGCTCGCGGAAACGAGCGGCGTCGAGATCCGCTACTACGACATCATTTACGAAGCGGTCGACGACGTGAAGGCGGCGATGTCCGGCATGTTGGCGCCCGAGCAGAAGGAGAACCGGCTCGGCCTCGTCGAAGTGCGCGAGGTCTATCGGATCTCGAGAGTGGGTACCGTCGCGGGGTGCTACGTGCTCGAAGGCGTCGTACGCCGCGGGGCGAAGGTGCGCGTGCTGCGCGACAACGTCGTCGTGCACGACGGCGAGCTCGATTCGCTGAAGCGATTCAAGGACGACGTGCGCGAGGTGAAGGCCGGCTTCGAGTGCGGGTTGTCGATCAGGAACTACAACGACATCCAGCAGAAGGATCAGCTCGAGGTGTACGAAATCGTCGAGGTGTCGCGGACCCTGTGAAACGCCCCTCCCAACGCGCCCACCGCGTCGGCGACCAGATCCAGCGCGAGCTCGGCGATCTCCTCAAGAACGAGGTGAAGGATCCGCGCGTCGGGCAGGTGACGATCACCGGCGTCGACGTTTCCGGCGATCTGTCGCACGCGACCGTGCGCTTCTCGAGCCTCGCCGGCAAGGAGGCGTCGAACGACGTGACGAAGGCGCTCGCTCGCACCGCGGGTTTCCTGCGCAGCGAGCTTTCGCGGCGCCTGAACCTGTACTCGGTGCCCGAATTGCGCTTCGTCTACGACGATTCGATCGAGTCGGGCATTCGAATCTCGAAGCTGATCGACGAGGCGCTCGCATCCGACAAGCAGCACCCGCATGACTGAATCCGGTGTCGGTGAAATTCGGTGCGTGACTGACCGAATTGACGCACCGTGTCGCGAATTTCGTCTCTGATGTCGGATTCGCCGTCGACGCCAATTTCGCGGCGCCGGCTACCCCGACGAAACATCGACGGCGTGCTGCTGCTCGACAAGCCGTCCGGTATCACCTCGAATGCCGCGTTGTCGCGGATCAAGCGCCTCTACAACCCGCGGAAGGCCGGCCACACGGGGACGCTCGATCCGCTCGCCTCCGGCCTGCTGCCGATCTGCTTCGGCAGCGCGACGCGCTTCGCACAGTTCCTGCTCGACGCCGACAAGCGCTACACCGCGACGATTCGCTTCGGCGTCGCGACGACGACGCTCGACGCGGAAGGCGACGTGATCGCGACCCGACCTGTCACGTTCGCACGCCCCGAGCTCGAGGCGACGCTGGCGCGCTTCACCGGCGTGATCCGGCAGGTGCCGCCCGCGCATTCGGCGCTCAAGTTCGAAGGGCGCCCGCACTACGAGTATGCGCGGCGTGGCATCGACGTCCCCCGGCCGCCCCGTGACGTGACCATTCACGGGCTGACGCTCGTCGCGTGGCGAGCGCCCGACGCGATCGTCGACGTCCACTGCGGCAAGGGAACGTACGTACGCAGCCTCGCGTCGGACATCGGCGGTGCAATCGGCTGCGGCGCGCACCTGGCGGCGCTGCGCCGCACGGCGAGCGGCGGATTCGACATCGCGAACGCCATGAGCCTCGCGGCACTCGAAGCGATGGACGCGCGCGAGCGCGATGCGCGCATCGCGCCGGCGCGGGTGCTCGTGGCCCACATGCCGCCACTGCGCCTCTCGCCGGCGGTTGCCACGCGCTTCCGGCATGGCGAGGCGGTCGCCGCGATTGGCTTCGCCGATGGAATCGCGGCGGTGTTCGAAGGCGACGTGCTGATCGGCGTGGCGGAGGTGTCCGAACAGGTCGCGATGCCCCGGCGAACGGTCGCCACGCACGAGGATCGAGCCTTGAACCCGGTTGAATCGTAAGCATTTTCCGGGCTATAATCGCGGTCTTTTCCAAAAGCGGACAAAGCGAAGAGTTACGAACATGGCCGTCACGGTTGCAGACAAGGCGAGGGTGATCGCCGACAATCAGCGCGCGAAAGGCGACACCGGCTCGCCGGAGGTGCAGGTCGCGCTGCTCACCGCCCGCATCAACGGACTGAACGAGCATTTCAAGGTCAACGTCAAGGACCACCATTCGCGGCGCGGATTGCTTCGCATGGTGTCGCGACGTCGTAAGCTCCTCGACTATCTCAAGTCGCGCAACGCCGACAGCTACCGGGCGCTGATCGAGAAGCTCGGGCTGCGGAAGTAAGCGTACGTTGTCGACCATCGCCGCTCATCGCTTTCGTCCCGGGTCGTCGAATCCGGCCGCGAGCGGCGAGCGTCGCATCCATCCCGGAGCGCGCCCGCTCGCATCCGGCTGAACCCCCGATTCGATGGCCGCGTGGTCGACACGCGGCCATTTTCTTTCATGCAAAGGACATCGTCGTGAACCCCATCAAGAAGTCGATCCCCTACGGGCGGCACACGCTGACGCTCGAGACCGGCGAGATCGCGCGACAGGCGAACGGCGCCGTCGTCGCGAGCCTTGGCGACACCGTCGTACTCGTGAGCTGCGTGGCGGCGAAGCAGCCGAAGCCCGGCCAGGATTTCTTTCCGCTCACCGTCGACTACCAGGAGAAGACCTACGCCGCGGGCAAGATTCCCGGCGGCTTCTTCAAGCGCGAGGGCCGTCCCTCCGAAAAAGAGACGTTGACGTCGCGCCTCATCGACCGGCCGCTGCGTCCGCTGTTTCCGGAGGGCCTGTACAACGACGTGCAGATCGTCGCGACGGTGCTCTCCGTCGATCCGGAAATCGATCCCGACATCCCGGCGATGATCGGCGCCTCCGCGGCGGTGTCGCTCTCGGGCATTCCGTTCAACGGTCCGATCGGAGCTGCTCGCGTCGGTTACGCGAACGGCCAGTACGCGCTCAATCCCACGAAGACCGAGCTCGCGTCGTCGCAGTTGAATCTGGTCGTCGCCGGCACCGAAGCGGCCGTTCTCATGGTCGAGTCCGAGGCGAACGAGCTGCCCGAAGACGTCATGCTGGGTGCGGTGGTGTACGGCCATCAGCAGCAGCAGGCGGTGATCGAGCTCATTCATCAGCTCGTCGAGGAAGGCGGCAAGCCGCTGTGGGACTGGCAGCCGCCTGCGAAGGACGACGCGTTGGTCGCGCGTGTGGCCGCCGCGGCGGAAACGCCGGTTCGCGAGGCGTATGGCATGCGCTCGAAGCAGGCGCGTTCGCAGCGCCTGCGCGAAATCGTCTCGGAAGTGGAATCGAACGTGCTCGACGCCGACGCATCGCCCGACACGCGCCGTCACGTCGGCAACATCCTGTTCGACCTCGAGGCGCGCGTCGTGCGCGAACAGATCCTCTCGGGCGAGCCACGCATCGACGGCCGCGACACGCGCACGGTTCGGCCGATCTCGATACGCACCGGCGTGCTCCCGCGCACCCACGGCTCGGCGCTGTTCACCCGCGGCGAGACGCAGGCGCTCGTCGTCGCCACGCTCGGCACGGCGCGCGACGAGCAGATCGTCGATGCCTTGATGGGCGAGTATCGCGACCGCTTCATGTTCCACTACAACATGCCGCCCTATGCCACCGGCGAGACCGGCCGCGTCGGCTCCCCGAAGCGTCGTGAAATCGGCCACGGCCGCCTCGCCAAGCGCGCGCTCATCGCCGTATTGCCGTCGGCCGAGGACTTCGCGTATTCGCTTCGCGTCGTCTCCGAGATCACCGAATCGAACGGCAGCTCGTCGATGGCGTCGGTGTGCGGCGCGAGCCTTGCGCTCATGGATGCCGGCGTGCCGACGAAGGCGCACGTGGCCGGCATCGCGATGGGCCTCATCAAGGAAGGCAACCGCTTCGCGGTGCTGACCGACATCCTCGGCGACGAGGATCACCTCGGCGACATGGACTTCAAGGTCGCGGGCACCGAGCGCGGCATCACTGCGTTGCAGATGGACATCAAGATCCAGGGCATCACGAAGGAAATCATGGCGGTCGCGCTCGCCCAGGCGCGAGAAGGCCGCATGCACATTCTGAAGCTGATGCACGAAGCGGTGCCGCACGCGCGCACCGAGGTCTCGCAGCATGCCCCGCGGATGATGACGTTCAGGATCAATCCCGAGAAGATTCGCGACGTGATCGGCAAGGGCGGCGCGGTCATTCGCGCGCTCACCGAGGAGACGGGCACGACGATCGACATCCAGGACGATGGGACCGTCACGATCGCCTCGGTCAACGCCGACGCGTGCAACGCGGCGCGCAAGCGCATCGAAGCGATCACCGCCGAGGTCGAAGTCGGCAAGATCTACGAAGGTCCGGTGCTTCGGCTGCTCGATTTCGGCGCGATCGTGCAACTGCTTCCCGGCAAGGACGGTTTGCTGCACATTTCACAGATCGCCAAGGAGCGCGTCAATCAGGTCTCCGACTACCTGAAAGAAGGCCAGATCGTGCGCGTCAAGGTGCTCGAGGCCGACGAGAAGGGCCGGGTGCGGCTGTCGATGAAGGCCGCGGCCGAGGAAGACTCGAAGCAGGGGCAGGCGGTGGAGTCGACACCGGCGGCGTAGTCACGCATCGCTGCAACGAAGAAGGCGCCCGCGCGGCGCCTTCTTCATGGGCTCAGAACCGCTCGATCCACGGCCGCAGCTCGACCTCCCACGTCCATGCGCTGCGCGGCTGCACGAGCACGTTGAAATAAGTCTCGGCGATGGCGTCCGGGTCGAGCATGCTGTCGTTCGGATCGTCGCGGCCGCGGGGTCGGATCGCGCCGTCGATGACGAAGTGCGCGACGTGGATCCCCTTCGGCGCCAGTTCGCGCGCCATGCTTTGCGCGAGCCCACGCAGCGCGAACTTACCCATCGCGAACGGTGCGGACTCCGCATAACCCTTGACGCTCGCCGACGCGCCGGTCAACAGAACCGCGCCCGATTGCGTGGCGAGCATGCGGGGTACCGCGCGTTGCGCGACAAGGAACGCGCCATAGGCGCTGACGAGCAGCGTGCGGCGAACGGCTTCCGCATCGAGCGAGACGAACGGTCCGCGCGCACGCGCGCTCGCGTTGTACACGACGACCTCCGGCGCGCCGAACTGCCGCTCGACCGCGTCGAACAGTCGCGCGACCTGCGCCGCGTCCGAGGCATCGCAAGCGAACGCCGCCGCACCGATTTCCTTGCACAACGGCTCGAGTTTGGCCGTGTCGCGCGCAGCGAGCGCGACGCTCATGCCCGCCCTCGCGAAGCGGCGTGCAACCGACGCGCCCAAGCCGTCGCCGGCGCCGACGATGAGAGTCGTTCGGTAATGGCTCATTTCAGTGATAACCCACGTCCGCGCTCACCTTGCCGCGGAACACGTAATACGACCAGCCGAGGTAGGTGAAGATGATCGGCAACAGGAACAACGTGCCGATCAGAAGGAACATTTGCGTCGACGGGGTCGCCGCCGCGTCCCACAACGTCACGGCGTAGGGCACGATGTACGGAAAGAGGCTGACGCCGAGGCCGAGGTAGCACATCACGAAGAGCCCCATCGCGCCGATGAACGGGAGGTAATCGGTGTTGCGCCGCAGCGCGCGCCACGTGACGAGCGCAATGATCGCCGTTACGATCGGCACGAGCGCCAAATAGAAGACGTTCGGCGTGCTGAACCAGCGCTGCGCGATCTCGCCGTGCATCAGAGGCGTCCACACGCTGACCATCGCGATGAACGCGAGCACGCCGTAGAGTGCGACCAACGCGAAGTTGCGGGCGTGTTGCTGCAGGCGGCCTTCCGTCTTCATCACCAGCCATGTCGCGCCAAGCAGCGTATAGCCGAAGAGCAGGCCGACGCCGGTCAGCAGCGGAAACGCGCCGAACCAGTCGAAGCTCGTGCCCGAGAACACGCGGCCGCTCACGGTGAAGCCCTGGACGTACATGCCGAGGACGACGCCCTGGAAGAACGTAGCGATCGCCGAGCCGCCGAAGAACGATGCGTTCCACCAATGCTGCTGGCTCGATTTCTTCAGGCGAAACTCGAATGCCACGCCGCGGAAGATCAGTCCGAGCAGCATCAGCAGGATCGGGAAATAGACGGCCGGGATGATGATCGCGAACGCGAGCGGGAACGCCGCGAGCAGGCCCATGCCGCCCATGATGAGCCACGTCTCGTTGCCGTCCCAGATCGGCGCGACGGAGTTCATCATCAGCGTGCGTTCGTGCTCGTCGTGGATGAGGCCGAAGAGGATGCCGACGCCGAGGTCGAAGCCGTCGAGCAACACGTACATGAACACGCTGACGGCGAGAATGACGGTCCAGATGGGAACGAGGTCGAGCGGTGCCATTCGTTCGCTCCTAGTCGGCGTGCGCGCCTGACAGCGGTCGCGCGGGCCGCTCGTCGAGCGTCGGCTCGCGCACTTCGACCTGCTCGGGCGGACCGGCGCGCGCGAGTCGCGCCATGTAATAGATGCCGGCGCCGAAGATGATCAGGTACACGAGCACGTAAAGGGCGATCGACGTCAGGACGTCGGAGCCGGTGAGCGACGGCGACACGGCGTCGCGCGTGCGCATCAAGCCGTAGACGACCCACGGTTGACGGCCCACTTCGGTCACCGTCCAGCCCGCGAGCACCGCCAGGTATCCCGCGGGGACCATCGCGATGCACGCGTTCAGGTATCCGCGCGATCCGGCGAGCCGGTCCTTGTGGCGCAGCCACAGCCCCCAGTACGCGACGATCAGCATCAGGATCCCGAGCCCGACCATCGCGCGAAACGCGAAGAACACCGGCGCGACGGGCGGGCGCTCGTCGGGCGGTGCGGATTTCAGCCCCGTCACCTCGGTATTGAAGTCGTGCGTGAGGTAGAGGCTGCCCACGTTGGGAATCGCGATCTCCGCGTGATTCGTCTCGGCGGCCTCGTCGGGGATCGCGAACAGCACGGCGGGCACGTGCGAGCGCGTTTCCCACAATCCTTCCATGGCGGCGAGCTTCACGGGCTGGTGGTGCAGCGTGTTGCCGCCGTGCAGGTCGCCGAGGACGATCTGGACCGGCACGAAGATCGCGATGAACACCACCGTCATGCGCAGCGCGCGCTTCGCGGTGGCCACGTGCCAACCGTGCTTGAGGTGCCAGGCGCTCACGCCGAGCACCGTAAACGCCGTCGTCAGATAGAACGCAGTGACGGTGTGCGTGAGTCGATACGGAAACGACGGATTGAAGATGATCGCGAGCCAGTCCATCGGAACGTAGCGGCCGTCGACGACCTGGTGGCCGACGGGCGTCTGCATCCAGCTGTTCGCGGCGAGGATCCAGAACGACGAGAACAACGTTCCTGCGGCGACCATCACCGCGGCGAAGAAATGCGCCAACGGTGGAACGCGCTTGCGGCCGAAGAGCAGGATGCCGAGGAAGCCCGCCTCGAGGAAGAACGCGACCAGGCCCTCGTACGCGAAGAGCGGGCCGAGCACGTTGCCGGTCGCGTCGGTATAGCGGCTCCAGTTCGTCCCGAACTGGAACGGCATGACGATGCCCGACACGACGCCCATGCCGAACGACACCGCGAAGATGCGCGTCCAGAAGATCGACAGGCGAAGGTCGTCGGGATCGCGCCGCACGAGGTAGAGTCCCTCGAGCAGCACGATGAACGACGCGAGTCCGACGGTGAACGCCGGGAGCAGGATGTGAAACGCGATGACGAACGCGAACTGCACACGGGACAGCAAGACCGGATCGAGATCCATGCGTCGTGTCCTTTCATCGCGACTTCAGTGTCCGAAAAGCCGGGTCGGACTCCACGTTCCCGTTACGGGCAGACCGCTGTCCGACCCTCCGTGAACGTGGAGCGTGACCCTGATATCGGCACTATCGTGGCGGCGTCTCGAGGATCGCCTCGCCGCTGACCGTCACCGTCACGTCGGTCGTGCCGCCTTCGATCGTCACCGGCGCGCTCGCCGCCGCCGCGACGCCGCCCGCCTTGAACATCGGCCGCGGGCCGCCGAAATCGTTCGCCTGGATCGTGATGCGGCCGGTGCGATACGCTTTCGCACCGAACGCGTTGGCGCCGAGCTCGGCGCGACGCTGCCAGCCGCGTATCGCTTCCTGCGTCAGCGCATCCTCGGCGACGCGGCGCGCCGTCGGACTTACGGTGAAGTCCAGTCCGGACAGCAGCAGACCGTCGGTTCCCTGCAATTGCGAAACGAGCGCCGACAGCGCGACGAAATCGCGACCTTCGAGAACGAGCGTCTGCGATACGCGCCAGCGGATCGGCACGTTGGGCTCGGAGATCGGGTACGAGCTGTACCCCGCGGTGCGCGCATCGACGCCTTGCGCCGCCTTCGCGTGCGCGAGCGCGCGTGCCATCCGCGCGTTGACGTCGTTGGCAGCCTGCGCGGCGTCGGGCCTGTCGGCCTCCGCACGCATGACCGCGTGCATGCGATCGTTGGTGACGGCTTTCGTTGCCGACGCGCTGAGGGTGAGGACCGGCTGCGGCGGCGGCGCCTCGACGAGCGTCGCCTGGCCGTGCGCGCTACACGCGGCGATCGAGAACGCCGTGGCCGCGAGGGCGCGAAGCGCGTCACGGCACGTCATGCCTCGGTCCTTCCGCGTGCGCGCCGCTCGACGAACTCGGGCAACGCGAGAATCGCGTCGCGGTTTGTCCACGAAAAGCAGCGCTCTGCGGCGGCGCGCCACGGCAGCCAGACGTAGCGCACGTGCTCGCGCGTGGCGAGTCGGATCGGCACCGGCTGCCGCACGTCGACCGAGAACACGTGCTCGGTATTCATCGTCGTCCCCGGAGGATAGCGATGCCGCCACTGCGGATAGATCTCGTAGTCGCGCGCGACGTGCCAGTCGACGACGCCGCCGAAAGCATCGGCTTCGATGCCGGTCTCCTCGAGCAGCTCGCGCGCCGCGGTGTCGGCGAGCGTCTCGTCCTGGTCGCGGCTGCCGGTGACCGACTGCCAGTGGTCAGGAAAGTCGGCACGCTCGAGCAGCAGCACGTGCAGCTCTGCCGTGTAGACGATGACGAGCGCGGAGACGGGTTGCTTGAACCCGGGCGGTTCCATCCTTAGCTCACGACGACCCAGAACGGCACCTGTCGCTCGCGCCAGAACGCCGAGGCTTCGGTGAAGATGTCGTCAAGCGTGTGCCAATCGTTGGGATGCGTCTTGCGGAAATGCGAGGCGTGCCCGAGCCGGATCACGCAGCCGTGCTTGCCGAGCCAATCGCGGTCTTCGAGTACGTCCGCGAGAGCGTCGAAATTGTTCCCGAAATAGTCGGGCATCTCGAGTCCGCTGGCGAGCGCGCGGAAGAGCGTGGCGTGGTCGTCGGCGCGTGCGAGATCGACGTCGAGGTAGCGAAGCTTGGCCTCGTGCGCCGCGGCCGCGACCGCGTCGGCGTGGCCGTGGTATTCGAGCATGCCGGCGTCGTCGTAGCCACGAAGCTCGGGAAGCTTCATTCGCGGATCCTCTTGAAGGTCGCGTAGTGGTCGTCCGTGTAATAGCATACTTCGGGCGCCTGCCGCGATCCTCCGCACACGATGCGCCGCGCGCCGCGCGTGCGCAAGCCCGGCGTGCGCACCGTGTACTCGTGATAGAAGCCGCGCGGCCGGCGCGGCAGCGAACGCTCGCGATTGCCGAAGACGACCCCGTCGCGCTCGTAGCGGAACGGCCCGCCGGCGCGAACCAGCGCGAGGACGTCGCGCGCCTCCGGCGGCAGGACGCGCGCGTCGATCTCGCCGGGTACCGGCGGACGCTCGCGCGCGAGTGCGCCGCCTGCCGCGAGTGGCAGCAAGGCGACGATCACGAGCAGCGTGACGCGCGCGAACGCGGTTGCGCGCGCTAGGTGGGGCATGCGCGCAGTGTAGCGCGCTCGCGTCAAGCGGGCTTCGGCGCGTCGGAGGGCCGCACGCGGATGTGCAGGTCGCGCAACTGCTGCTCGGTCGCCGGTGCCGGAGCATCGACGAGCAGGTCCTGACCTCGTTGCGTCTTCGGGAACGCGATGACGTCGCGGATCGATTCGGCACCCGCCATCAACGCGGCGATGCGGTCGAGACCGAAAGCGATGCCACCGTGCGGTGGCGCGCCATACTTGAGCGCGTCGAGCAGGAAGCCGAACTTGCGGCGCTGGTCCTCCTCGCCGATGCCGAGCGCCGCGAACACGCGCCCCTGCAGCTCCGGCCGGTGGATGCGCACCGATCCGCCGCCGATTTCCCATCCGTTCATGACGACGTCGTACGCCTTGGCGAGCGCGTGCGCCGGATCGGTGACGAAGCTCTCCGCGTGCGCGTCCTTCGGCGCCGTGAACGGGTGATGGCGCGCCATCCACGCACCGGAGGCCTCGTCCTGCTCGAACATCGGAAAATCGACGACCCACAACGGTCGCCATCCGCGCTCCACGAGTCCGCGATCGTGCCCGATGCGCGCGCGCAGCGCGCCGAGCGTGTCGTTGACGACGCTCGCGCGATCGGCGCAGAAGAAGATCACGTCGCCGTTCGCCGCGCCCGTCCGCTCGAGAATCGTGCGCAGCGTCTGGAGCGCGAGGAACTTGACGATCGGCGATTGCAGGCCTTCCTCGCTCGCCTTGGTCGCGTCGTTCACCTTGATGTACGCGAGCCCCTTCGCGCCGTACGTCGGTGCGAGCGCGACGTAGTCGTCGAGCTCCTTGCGCGTCATCGTGCCGCCACCCGGCACGCGCAGCGCGGCGACGCGCCCGCTGGGCAGCTCGGCCGCCGCGCGGAACACCTTGAAGTCGACGGTGCGCATGACGTCGGTGAGCTCGGTCAGCTCGAGTGGCACGCGCAGATCGGGCTTGTCGGAGCCGTAATCGCGCATCGCGTCGGCATAGGTCATCACCGGGAACGGATTCGGCAGCTCGACGCTCATCGCATCGCGGAACATCGCGCGCACGAGACCCTCCATCAGCTCGCGGATCTCGATCTCGCCGAGGAACGACGTCTCGATGTCGATCTGCGTGAATTCCGGCTGGCGATCGGCCCGCGTGTCCTCGTCGCGGAAGCACTTGACGACCTGGTAGTACCGATCGAAGCCCGCGATCATCAGCATCTGCTTGAAGAGCTGCGGCGACTGCGGCAACGCGTAGAACTGACCGTGATGGAGGCGCGACGGCACGAGGAATTCGCGCGCGCCTTCCGGCGTCGACTTGTAGAGCACCGGCGTCTCGATGTCGACGAAGCCATGATCGTCGAGGTAGCGACGCGCCGCGGTCGCGACGCGATAGCGCAGCATCAGGTTCTGCTGCATGACCGGACGCCGCAGGTCGAGCACGCGATGCGTGAGGCGCACCGTCTCGGAGAGATTCTCGTCGTCGAGCTGGAACGGCGGCGTCGCCGACGCGTTCAGGATCTCGATCGACTTCGCAAGGATTTCGATCTCGCCGGAGCGCAGATTGGGATTGACCGTCCCTTCGGGGCGCGGGCGCACGCGCCCCGTCACCGCGATGCAGTATTCGTTGCGCAGGCGCTCGGCGACTTCGAACGTCGCGGCGCGGTCGGGATCGCACACGATCTGCACGATGCCTTCGCGATCGCGCAGGTCGATGAAGATGACGCCGCCATGGTCGCGCCGCCGATGCACCCAGCCCATGACGTTCACGTCCTGCCCGAGGTAGCGGCGATCGATGCGTCCGCAATAGTCGGTGCGCTTCACGAAAATTCTCCTGTCGGTGGACGGCTGCGCCGGGATGGCGCCGCGCGAATGCGCGGCCCGGCGCCGCTCAATGCTCGACTTCCGTGGCCTGCGGAGCGGCGAGCGGCGGCAGCGCGCCGGCATCGCCTTTCGCGACGCGCGACTGTGCGCGCGGCGCGACGACCCCCATCGAGATGATGTACTTCAGTGCCTCGTCGACCGTCATGTCGAGTTCGCGCACTTGCGAGCGAGGCAGCATGAGGAAGTAGCCGCCGGTCGGGTTCGGCGTGGTGGGCACGTAGACGCTCACGTGCTCGCCCGAAAGCCATGGGGCGATGGCGGGCGCGGGGACGCCGGTCTGGAAGGCGATCGTCCAGCTGCCCGGCCGCGGAAATTCGACGAGCAATGCCTTGCGAAAGGCCTGCCCCTTGTCGGAGAGCAGCGTGTCGCTCACCTGCTTCACCGACGAATAGATCGACTTCACGAACGGCACGCGTCCGAGCACGCGCTCCCACGCGCGAATCAGCCGCTGCCCGAAGAAATTCGCGGCGACGATGCCCGTCCCGAATACGATGACGAACGCGACGACGACGCCGAGACCGGGGATGTCGAAGCCGAAGAGCGACCGCGGCTGCAAAGCCTCGGGCAGGATCAGCAGGATCTGGTCGAGCGACGTCAGCAGGAAATGCAGGACCCAAAGCGTGATGCCGAGCGGCACCCACACGAGCAGGCCTGCGATCAGGTAGCGCCTCATGTTCGTCGCGCCCTCGTCGTGCGCGTCATGCGCCGCCCTTGTCGGAAGCGGTCGTCGTCGTGGACTTCGTTTCGGTCGTCCCGCCGCTCTTCGTGCTCGTCGTCTCGGTGGTCGTCTCGGCCTTCGCGGCGTCGGCCGGCTTGGCCTCGCCGCTGCCGGCGGCGCCCTTCGTTTCGCCCTTGGCGGCTGGCTTGGCGCCGCTGTTGCGGAAGTCGGTGACGTACCAGCCCGAGCCCTTCAACTGGAATCCGGCGGCGGAGACCTTCTTGCGCAGCGTCTCGCCCTTGCACGCGGGGCACTGCGTGAGCGGGGCTTCGCTCAGCTTCTGCAGCGCCTCGAGCTCGTGGCCGCAGGAGGCGCAGCGGTATTCGTAGATCGGCATCGCGGTCGTGGGCGAAGGCCGCGGCCGGCGCCCAAAGCTGATGAAAAATAACCGGAAATTATAGCGCAGCTCGGCGGTTTCCGGCATTTCGCCAAAGAGGCGACGAGCGCTGCTTTCCGATTTATGTCTTATGCTTGGGGCTTCCCGGCACCGAAACAATCGAGCCATGGAGCACGCCTGGCTTTGGTGGATCGCGGCGATCGTTCTCGCCGGCGCGGAAATCGTGACTGGCACTTTCTATCTGCTCGCGCTCGGCGTCGCGTTCGCGATCGGTGGCGTGGTCGCGTTCCTCGGCGCGCCACCCGCGATGCAATGGCTCGCGACCGGCGTGCTCGCGTTTCTCGGCACGATCGCGGCACATCGCTGGCGCACGCGCCGCGGTGAGCCGCCGCCGGCACCGGACCTCGACGTGGGCGGCACGGTACACGTCGAGACGTGGCGACCCGACGGGAGCGCGCGCGTGCTCTACCGCGGTACGCATTGGGATGCCGTGCCGGCGAGCGACACCACGCCGCGCCAGCATACGATGTACATTGTCGCCACGCGCGGGTCGACGCTCGTGCTCGGGGCGGAGCGACCCGCTTAGAGGGCGGCGAACGGCCCTCGACAACAGCAACGACACGAGCCGTCCGATCGGGATCCGCGGCGCGAGCGCCGTGAGCGTCTCCGGCGACGCGTACGGCGAGGGGAGGGGATGATGCAGACTGGTTTCACGCTCGTCGCGTTCGCGGTATTCGTCGTCGTCCTGATCACGATCGTCAAGGCGATACGGGTCGTGCCGCAGCAGCACGCGTGGGTGGTCGAGCGGCTCGGCCGCTTTTACGCGGTGCTCTCGCCCGGCCTCAACTTCGTGATTCCGTTCCTCGATCGCGTCGCGTACAAGCACGACCTGCGGGAGACGCCGCTCGACGTGCCGCCGCAAATCTGCATCACCAAGGACAACACGCAGCTGACCGTCGACGGCATCCTGTACTTTCAGGTGACCGACGCGCGGCTCGCGTCGTACGGCTCGACGAACTACGTGCTCGCCGTCACGCAGCTCGCACAAACGACGCTGCGCAGCGTGATCGGCCGCATGGAGCTCGATCGCACGTTCGAGGAACGCGACCAGATCAACGCCTCCGTGGTGAGCGCGCTCGATGCGGCGGCCCCGAACTGGGGCGTGAAGGTGTTGCGCTACGAGATCAAGGATCTGACGCCGCCTGCCGAGATCCTGCGTGCGATGCAGGCGCAGATCACCGCCGAACGCGAGAAGCGTGCGGTCATCGCCACGTCGGAGGGCCGCCGGCAGGAGCAGATCAACATCGCTCAGGGCCAGCGCGAAGCCGCGATCGCCAAATCGGAAGGCGAGAAGCAGGCGGAGATCAACAACGCGCAGGGTCAGGCTGCGGCGATCCTCGCGATCGCCGAAGCGAACGCCAAGGCGATCCGGCAGGTGGCCGAAGCCCTGGGTGCGCCGGGTGGCACGGGTGCAGTGAACTTCCGCATCGCCGAGGAGTACATCACGCAATTCGGCAATCTCGCGAAGGTGAACAACACGATCATCCTGCCCGCCAACATCGCGGACGTCGCGGGCCTCGTCGCCAGTGCGCTATCGGTGGTGAAGACGACCTCGCCGGCGAGCACCGCCGCCTGACGCTCGGAGACCCGCGCATGCGAATCGAAGGAAGCGTCTTCGTCGTCACCGGCGGCGCATCGGGCCTCGGCGCCGCCACGGCGCGCATGGTGGCGCAATCAGGCGGACGCGTCGTCATCGCCGACGTCAACGAGACCGACGGCGAGGCGCTCGCGCAGGCGCTGGGCGATGCGGCGCGCTTCATCGAGACCGACGTGCGCGAGGAAGCCGACGCGAGGCGCTGCGTCGAACTCGCGGTGCAAACCTTCGGCGGCGTGCACGGTCTCGTCAACTGCGCGGGCATCGTGCACGGTGAAAAGGTCGTCGGTCGCGAAGGCGCGCACACGCTCGACGGCTTCGTGCGCACGGTCGCGATCAACCTCGTCGGCACCTTCAACGTGCTGCGCGTCGCCGCCGCCGCGATGGCGAACAACACGCCCAATGACGACGGCGAGCGCGGCGTGATCGTGAACACTGCGTCGGTGGCCGCGTTCGACGGCCAGATAGGCCAAGCGGCGTACAGCGCGTCGAAGGCAGGCGTCGCGGGCATGACGCTGCCGATCGCGCGCGAGCTCGCGCGCTTCGGCATCCGCGTGATGTCGATCGCGCCGGGCATCTTCGAGACGCCGATGGTCGCCGGTCTCACGCCCGAATTGCAGGCGTCGCTCGGCAAGATGGTGCCGTTCCCGCCGCGTCTGGGTCGCCCTTCCGAGTTCGCGTCGCTCGTGCGCGAGATCGTCGGCAATCCGATGCTGAACGGCGAAGTGATCCGCCTCGACGGCGCAATCCGCATGGCGCCGAAGTAGGCTCTCGCACGAGATGCACGGCCCGGACCTTCTCACCAGCATCGGCCTTTGCATCGCGATCGCCGCGGCGCTCGCGTTCGTCGCGCATCGGTTGCGCCAGCCGCTCCTCCTCGCGTACCTGCTCGCCGGTGTCGTCATCGGTCCGCGCATCGGCCTCGGCCTGATCAGCGACGAGGGCGACATCCAGACGGTCGCGGAGATCGGCCTCATCCTGCTGCTGTTCATGATCGGGCTCGAGCTCGACCTGCGCAAGCTCGTGAGCGCCGGGCGCGCGGTGATCGTCACCGGTGCATTGCAGGTGCCGCTTTGCGTCGTGCTGGGCCTCGCCTTCTTCGCGGCGATCGGCTTTCCCATCGTCGCCGGCGATTTCCGCGCGCTCTACCTGGCGGTTTGCCTTTCGCTCAGCAGCACGATGATCGTCGTCAAGCTGCTCTACGACAAGTTCGAGCTCGACACGCTGCCCGGCCGCATTACGCTCGGCGTGCTGATCTTCCAGGACATCTTCGCGATCATCGCGCTCGGCATCCAGCCGAATCTCGCGAACCCCGAAATCGGGAAGGTGCTCGTGTCGCTCGCCGGCGGCGCCGCGCTCGTGGGCGCCGCCTTCCTGATCAGCAAGTACCTGCTGCCGCCGCTCTTCCGCTCGGTCGCCAAGCTGCCGGAGCTCGTGCTGATCGGCTCGCTCGCGTGGTGCTTCGTGGTGTGCGCAGCGGCGAGCGCGGCGGGGCTTTCACGCGAAATGGGCGCGCTGATCGCCGGCATCAGCATTTCGACGTTCCCGTACAACTTGGACGTGGTCGCCAAGGTCGTCAGCATCCGCGACTTCTTCGTGACGCTGTTCTTCGTCGCGCTCGGCATGCAGATTCCCATGCCGACCGCGCACCTGTTCGGCATGGCGGCGCTCGCGTCGCTCTTCCTCGTCGCGAGCCGCTTCGCCGTCGTCTTTCCGATCCTGCGCGCGCTCGGACTCGGCCATCGCGCGAGCCTGCTGCCGGCGATCAACCTCGCCCAGATGAGCGAGTTCGCGATGGTGATCGCCGCCATCGGCCTCGGCTTCCACCACATCGACCAGCAGACGATGAGCCTGCTCATCTTCGTGTTCGCATTCACCGCGGTGGCCTCGACCTACTTCATCAACTTCAGCCATCCGTTGCAGCGCGCGATCGCCCAGGGACTGCGCCGCGCGGGCTTGCGCGACATCGAGGACCGGCCGGCGCAGGCAAGCCTTCCCGAAGTGCCGCGCGACGTCGTGCTGCTCGGCTTCTTCACCGAGGCGAGCGCGCTCGTGCACGAGTTCGAGATGGCGTCGGTCGACGAACGGCATCCGATGCTCGAGCGGCTGCTCGTCATCGACTTCAATCCCGACGTGCACGCCGAGCTCGTGCGCCGCGGCATCGCGTGTCGCTATGGCGACGTGGCGAACATGGACACGCTTCACCATGCCGACGTGCACGACCCGAAGCTCGTCGTTTCGACGATTCCCGATGCGATCCTCAAGGGCACGACGAACCTGCGGCTGCTGAAGCTCGCCCGCAGGCTCTGGCCGCACGCGAAAGTCGTCGTGACCGCCAATCGCGCGGCGGGCGCGTTGCAGCTCTACGAGGCGGGCGCCGATTTCGTATTCGTCGCACGCCTGCATTCGGCGCCGGAGATGGCGACGATTCTCGAGCGCGGCCTCGCCGAGGGCTTCGAGCGCATGCGCGAGGCGCAGATCGAGCACATGCGAAGGCGCAACGAAGTGCTGCAGTAGTTACGAAGGTCGCTTCCGGCGCTACACGCCTGCACCCTCGACCGGATGCACGTCACTGCGCCAACGCAGCATGCCGCCGGCGAGATTCGCGATGTCCCTGAAGCCGAGCTTCTGCAGCATCACCGACGCCTGGGCGGATCGCGCGCCCGAGCGGCAGACGGTGACGACGGGACGGTCCTTGGCGAGCTCGCCTGCACGCGCGTTGAGTTGCCCGAGCGGAATCGATATCGCGCCGGGGATGCGCCCGAGCGGCCCTTCGAACTCGTCGGGCTCGCGTACGTCGACAATTTGCGGATTGCACGCGCATTCCTCGAGGGCCTGCGGCTGGATCTCGTGGATGCCCGCGAACGTGAACGTGAGCGGCGCCCACGTCGGCTGCGGCGCGAGGGCGGCAGCGTTTTCGGGACGGCCGACGCGCAAATTCGCCGGTACCGCCACGTCCATCAGCTTGGGATGCGGCAATCCGAGGTTGTTCATGTACCCGACGAAGTCGCCCTCGGCCGCCTGGCCGCCGAGCCGCGGGTTGAAGCGCTGCTCCTCCGCGACGCTCGTGACGGTGAGTCCGCGATAGTCGTGCCCCGGGTAGAGCAGGCACGTCGGCGGCAGTGACAGGATCTGGCTTCTCACCGAGCGGTAGAGCGCGCGCGGATCGCCCTGCTGGAAGTCGGTGCGTCCGCTGCCGCGAATCAGCAGCGCATCGCCGGTGAACGCCCGGCTTTCGTCGTCGAGCACGAGCGTGATGCATCCCGACGTATGTCCCGGTGTCGCGCGCACTTCGAGGTAGCGCTTGCCGAACGCGATGCGGTCCCCGTGCTTCACGTAGCGGTCGGCGCCCTCGGCGCCGCTGTCCGCGGAGATCACGATCGCGCTGCCGAAGCGCTGCTTCTGCAACCACGCGCCGGTGACGTGGTCGGCATGCACGTGCGTCTCGACCGTGGCGACCAGCTTCAGGCCGAGCTCGTCGATGAGCGCTGCATCGCGGCGCGCCTGCTCGAACACCGGATCGATGAGGACCGCCTCGCGCGATTGCGGGTCGCCGAGCAGGTAAGAGTACGTCGACGATTGCGGATCGAAGAGCTGGCGGAAGACCATGATGCGAATCCTCAATTGCGCCGCACGAGCGCGATGGCGGCGACGATCATGCTCGCGAAGAAAACGAACGTCCAGCCGGCGATCGACAGGCCGAGGAAGACCCAGCCTTTCTCCGCGCATTCACCGCTGCCTTCGAGCACCTTCGTGATGACGGCGGTGAACGGCAACGTTTCCATCATGTAGGAAAGGCCCATCCCGCACGCCGGCACCTGGTCCTTCGGCAGCGCCTGAAGCCAGATCTGCCGGGCAGCGAAGCCGGCGCCGGCGCCGGCGATGATCAGCGTCAGCACCGCGTAGAACGCCGCGCCGCGGCGGCCCGGGTTCTGGATTGCGGCGATGAGGAACACCAGGCCGACGAGGGTCACGCAGACGCGCTGGAACATGCAGAGCGGGCAGGGCTCGAGGCCTTCGCCATATTGCAGCCAGAATGCCCAGCCCATGAGCGCCGCGCACGCCAGAAAGCCCAGCGCGTACGCCGCACGCCGCGGCGGCAGCACGATGAGCGCGAGCGACGCGACACCGAGCGTCATCACGAACACCCGATACGCCGCTTCGGTCAGCGCGGGTTGCGCGCCGAGCCACTGCAGCAGCAGTTCCTGGCCGACGAGTGCGACGGCAAGGATCAGGATCGCCCACGGCCATGCGATCGCGGCATAACGGTGGTTGGCGGTGGCGGCGTAACGGTTCATGTCGATTGTGATTGCGCGAGGGCCTGGTCGAGGTCCCACAGGATGTCGTCGAGCGATTCGAGGCCGACGGAGAGCCGGATCATTTCCGGCGACACGCCGGCGGCGCGTTGCTCGTCCTCGTCGAGCTGGCGATGCGTCGTCGAGGCGGGATGGATGATGAGCGTCTTCGCGTCGCCGACGTTGGCGAGGTGCGACAGGAAACGGACGGCTTCGATGCACTTGACGCCCGCCGCGGCGCCGCCTTTCACGCCGAACGTGAGGATGCCTCCCCCGCCTTGCGGCAGGTAGCGCTGGGCGAGCGTGTACGAGCGGCTCGTCGGCAGGAACGGATAGTCGACCCACGCGACGGCGGGATGCTGCTGCAGATGGTTGGCGACGGCGAGCGCCGCTTCGCAGTGACGCGGCATGCGGAGGTGCAGCGTCTCGATGCCCTGCATGATCAGGAATGCGGACAGCGGCGATAGCGTCGGTCCGAGCGTGCGCATCGTCTCCATCCGCGCCTTCATCGTGAACCCGAAGTCGCCGAACGTCTCGTGGAAGATCACGCCGTGATAGCCGCGCGACGGCTCGGTCATCTGCGGGAACTTGCCGTTGCCCCAGTCGAACTTTCCGGATTCCACGAGAACGCCGCCCATGGTCGTGCCGTGCCCACCGAGGTATTTCGTCAGCGAATGCACGACGAGATCGGCGCCGTGTTCGAACGGGCGGCAAAGCCAGGGCGAGGCGAGCGTATTGTCGATGACGAGCGGCACGCCGGCGTCGTGGGCGATCTCGGCGATCGCCCCGATATCGGGCACGTTGAGCTGCGGATTGCCGATCGTCTCGGCATACACGCACTTCGTCGCCGGTTTCAGCGCGCGCCGGAAGTTGTCGGGCTCTGCCGCGTCGACGAAGGTTGTGTCGATGCCGAATTGCGCGAACGTGACGGCGAGCTGCGAATACGAGCCGCCGTAGAGCGAGCGCGCCGCGACGATGTGGTCACCCGCCTTGGCGAGCGTGAGAAATGCGAGCATTTGCGCGGCCATCCCGCTCGCCGCGGCGAGCGCAGCGCGTCCGCCTTCGAGCGCCGCGACGCGTTCCTCGAGCGCGGCGACCGTCGGATTCGAAATGCGCGAATAGACGTTGCCGAACGTCTGCAGGTTGAAGAGCGAGGCGGCCTGATCGGCGCTGTCGAAGACGAACGACGTCGTCTGGTAGATCGGCAGCGCGCGCGAGCCCGTTTGCGCGTCCGGGATCTGGCCGGCGTGCAGGCAAAGCGTGTCGAAACCGTAGCGGTGGTCGGCCATGCGGAAATTGGAGTCGGACTCGACTTTCTCGCGCGCGAAAAATCGAGTGTGACCCCAAATTTTCCGCGAATCGCCGAAGCTCGCCGTGTTGCCGGCCGGCGCCTGCCTTGGCAGACGCGCATTATGCTACCGCCTCGAAGACTCAGTTCGCGATCGCGCGTCGCGCCGATATGACGCCGGTGTTGACGCCGGCGAAATGGAGGCCACCGAGTATGCGTGCGTGCTCGATCTTCACGCACCGGTCCATCACGACGTCGAGGCCGGCGTCGCGCGCGCGCTTCGCGGCCTCCCGATTCACGACGCCGAGTTGCATCCACAGCACTTTCGCGCCGATCGCGATCGCATCTTCGGCAATCGCCGGGATTTCCTCGGCGCGGCGGAAGCAATCGACGAGATCGACGCGCTCGGGGATGTCGCGAAGGGTCGCGTAGCACTTCTCCCCGAGCACCTCGTCGTAACGGGGGTTCACCGGAATGACCCGGTACCCGTGGTCCTGCATGTACTTGGCCGCGAAGAAGCTCGGCCGATGCCACTGCGCCGAAAGGCCGACGACCGCCAGCGTGCGGCAGTTCGCGAGGATGCGCCGCAACCCGGCGATGTCGTCGACCATCGGCATGCGCGAAGGAAGCCTATCCCGACGCGGCGTCACCCGATCCGGCGGCCTGACGACAACCGGTTGTTCAGGGCACCAGGCAGTTCGGCATAGCTACCCGGCGCGAACGTCCGGCATTGCCCCTGCAGGTTCGCGTCGCTGCAGAACATCCAGGTGCCGCCCTCGACGCGCAGCGATTGTGCGCGATCGTTGAAGCCGTTGTTGGCGAGATTGGGCAGGTAGTCGCGGTTCACCACGAATCGATCGCCTCGGAAATCGCGATTCGAATAAATCACCGCACGCGCTCCGTGACGTCCTTCACGCGCCCAGCGATCGTCGCGCCCTTCACGACCCCAGCGATTGTCGCGGCTCCAGTCCCGGACCTCGCGCGCGGACGAGACGCGATTGTCGAGTCCCATCGCACGAAGCGACGGATACTCGCCCGGGCCGAGCGTCACGCAGTGGCCGCGAAAGCGGGCATTTTCGCAAAGCTGCCAGACGCCGTCACGAATCACCGCAGACGACGCGCGATCGTTGAAGCCGCTGTGCTCGAGGTTCACGATCGTGTCGTTCGCACGCAGCTCGCGTCCACGAAAATCCTGTCGCCCGTACAGCGTCAGGTCGGCGGCGCTCGCCGTGACACTCGCGCCGGCGATCAGCAGCGCTCCAGCAAGAAGTGCACGTTTCATAGGTCATGCTCCATCGGTACGGCGCGGTCAAGCGCCACACATCGATGCTAGCCCCGACTTCGCGCCGATGGAGTCGGCCCGGCCCGGATCACCGTGTCGGGCTGATCCTACGAGCGTCGTCACGAATTTCCTCTCGGTTCCGCATCGTGCTCGGCAGGTGTGCACGACGCGGACCGTTCCAAATTCGTGGACGCCGACGTGCGATGCGGCGGATCCGCCGACCACCCATGCACCGCGAGCATCAGCGCGAAGCCGAGCACGTACGCGACTGCGACGTGCCAGCCGCCGCGCAGCCATGCGAACACCGACTTCGCATCCGGGTACTGATTGGTGAGTGCGACGCCGGCGGACGACCCGAACCAGATCATCGAGCCGCCGAAGCCGACCGCGAACGCGACGTATCCCCAGTCGTAGCCCCCCTGCTTCAGCGCGAGCGCGGTCAACGGAATGTTGTCGAACACCGCCGAAATGAAGCCCAGCCCGAGCGCGACGCGCCACGACGCGTCGGGCAGCTTTTGTACGGGCATCATCGACGCGGCGAGCACGAGCGACAGGAGGAAGATCGAGCCGCGAAACGCTCCGGGCAATTCACCCCAATCCGGCTTTCGCAACGGCACGCACGCCAACAAGGCGACCCATACGGCGGCGCCGATGAACGGAAACGTGTCGGAGATCTCGTTGAACCGCACGTTGACGACGATGTTGACGACGATGGCCGTCACGAGGATCGCCGCGACGATGAATACGCGCGCAACGTCGATTCGTACCGACGCGCCGGGATCGCGCGTGATCGGCGAATAGCGCTGCTGCTGCAGCGACGCGGGCACGCCGAAGATCACCGTCGCGACCGAGGCCGCGATGTAGGCCTCGAGCACCGACAGCGGCGACACGCCGTCGATCCACATCATCGTCGTCGTCGTGTCGCCCACCACGCTGCCCGAACCGCCGGCATTCGAGGCGGCGACGATCGCCGCAAGATAACCGATGTGCACCTTGCCGCGGAACACGACGCCCGCGATCGTGCCGCCGATGAGCGCCGCCGCGATGTTGTCGAGGAACGACGACAGCACGAAGATCATCACGAGCAGCAGGAAAGCGCCCTTCCAATCGTCGGGCAGGAGCTTCGGAAGCCACGCCGGCACCTGGCTCGCCTCGAAGTGCTTCGACAGAAGCGCGAAGCCGAGCAGCAATCCGAGCAGGTTCGTGAGCAGCACCCATTCGTGGCCGAGATGCGCGATCAGGCCGCCGATACCGGCGCCTTCCGCGAACGGCGAGAACAGCATCTTGAAGATCGTGATCACGACCAGGCCCGTGACGGCGACCTTCATCGTGTGATGGTGAAATAGCGCGACGCCGAGCAGCGTCAGCGCGAAGAGGATGAAGTCGATCGGCGCCCCCATGAGCGCCGGCGGTTCGGGGAGCGCGGTCGCGGCGTGCGCGGCGAGAGGAACGAAGACGGCGAGCGCGGGGACGATCGCACGCGCGTGGCTCGCAGTCGGCTGGGACGGCATCGGCACCTCGGTCGGTTTGCCGGCTGCGACCGCCTCCCTCCATCTCGGCGCCTCGAGCCCTTCGGCGCCACGGGTCTGCCGCCCGGCGTTTTTTGGTGACGCGGATTGTAACCGCGTCCAGCGGTGGCGGCGCGGTAGACCCGGCCCGCCGAACCACCCGGCCCGATCCTTGCTTTTTCGCGTGCAAAGCGAGTCGTCGAGGCGCACGCGCGAGGGAGATCGCCGGGGTCGGGGAAGTCCGGCCGGGGCGCTGGGCGCCTCCGCGCCGTGCTCCAGGCAATGACATGTCGAGAATGGCCCTGACCCGATCGATGAGCCGACTGGATTTCGCCCCGGTGCCGCAGACCGTGGGCGACGACGCCGACCGCGGGTCGCTCCTCGCGTTGTCGCAGCGCAAGCTGAACGCGCTCGGGACGCCGCTCGCGTACATCGACCGAAACCAGCGCTACCGCTTCGTCAACAAGGCGCTGCTCGACTGGTTCGGCAAGCGCACCGACGAGGTCCTCAACCGCGAGATCATCGAAGTGATGGGGCGCGAGAGCTATCAGCTCCATCGCGCCTACGTCGAAGCCGCGCTCGGGGGTGAGCGTACGGGCTACGAATGGCAGCTCGCGTTGCCGGGCCGCGCCCCGATCTGGGTGCGCGTCGACTACTACCCCGACCGCAACCAGCAAGGGCACATTCGCGGCTTTCTCGCGACCTACAGCGACGTCGATCAGCTCAAGCGGCTCGAGCTCGAGGCCGGACAGCGCGAGCATCGCCTGCGCCTCGTCACCGACAGCGTCGGCCTGCCGATCCTGCATTTCGATCGTCAATTGCGGCTGCGCTTCGCCAACAAACCGTTCGCCGACTGGATCGGCGTGCCCGCCGACGATCTCATCGGCCACGCGCTCTCCGACTTGCTCGCATCGGATGCGTTGATCGAGATGCAGGGCTACATCGAGCGCGCGTTCGCCGGCGCGACGGTGGCCTACGAGCGCCGCGAGCGGCGCGCCTCGGGCGAGCTGCGCTGGGTGCGCGTCACGCTCTTCCCCGACAGAGAAATGGGCGGTCGCGTCGGCGGCGCGTTCGTCGTGTGGAACGACATCGAGGACGACGTGCGCGTCCGCGATGCGCTGAAGTCGCAGCAGCAGCAGCTACGCCTCTTCGCCGACAACATCCCGGGACCGATCGCGTATCTCGACAAGAGCCTGCACTACTCGTTCGTGAACCAGGCGTTCGCGAACTGGGTGTGCAAGCCGCAGGACGAGATCTACGGGAAGACGCCGTTCGAGGTGATGGCCCCGGACGTTGCGGCATTCCTGCGGCCGGTCCTCAAGCGCGCGCAGGCGGGCGAGCACGTCGAATACGAGCGCATCGGGCAAAACGCGAACGGCCAGCGCCGCTGGATGCATGGTCGCATGGCGCCCGACCTCGATTCGACGGGAAAGGTGCGCGGCCTCTACTGCACCGAATACGACATCCACGACCTCAAGCAGACGGAGCAGGAGCTCGCCGCGCGCGAGAAGCAGCTTCGTCTTTTCACCGACAACATTCCGGAGCCGGTCGTCTACCTCGACGCAGATCGGCGCTACGTGTTCGTCAACCAGGCGTTCCTCGATCTGTACGGCCTGTCACGCGACGAGGTGCTCGGCAAGAAGCCGGAGGAGGTGCTCGGCGTCGAAGGCTCACAGGCGTTGACGCCCGACCGCGACGACGCGGCGCGCGGCGAGGCGCAAACGTACGAGCGGGCGGTCACCGACGTCGTCGGGCGCACACGCTGGATCCGCGCGCGCTGCGTGCCCGACTTGAACATCGACGGGACGGTGCGCGGCGAATACGTCGTCGGGCACGACATCACCGACCTCAAGGTGGCGCAGGACGCGTTGGCGGCGCGGGAGTCGCAGCTTCGCGCGATCATGGACGGCGTGCCGGCGCCCGTCGCGTACATCGACCGCGACGAGCGTTGCCATTACGTCAATCGCACGTTCCTGCAGTACTTCGGGCTGACCGTCGACGAGATCGCCTATCTGCGACTGCGCGACATCGTCGGCCAGGGCATCTACCAGAGCGCGCAGGCGATGCTTTCGCGCGCCCTCGAGGGGGAGTCCACGGCGTTCGATCGCCTGGTGCCGGGCGCGAACGGTGCGCGCCGCTGGATGACGATACGCGTGGTGCCCGACGCCGGTCCGTCCGGCGAAGTCCACGGCGCGTTCGTTCTCATGAACGACATCCACGGCCTGAAGCAGGCGCAGGAGGCGTTGCGCGCGTCGGAAGGCGAGTTGCGGCTCATCATGGACAACGTGCCGGCGCGGGTCTCGTACATCGATCGCGAATATCGGTACCGCTTCCTGAACGGCCACAACGAGAAGTGGCTGGCATCGAGCCGCAACGACCTGACCGGGCGGCCGATGAGCGAAGTTTGCGGCGCCGAGCGCTTCGCGATGCTAAAGCCGCTGCTCGCGCGCGTGCTCGCAGGCGAGATCGTCTCGACCGAGATGCTGCTCCCGCAGCCGTCGGGCGAGACGCAGTGGGAGGCGATCCACTACGCGCCGCACCGCGACAACGACGGCAACGTGCTCGGCATCTACGCCGTGCACACGGACATCCACGACCAGAAGAAGAACCAGGACGCGCTGCGCCTGGCGAACTGGATGCTGTCGTCGCACATGAGCAACACGCCACTCGCGGTGCTCGAGTGGGACCGCGACCTCAAGCTCGTGCGCTGGTCGCCGCAGGCCGAGGCGATCTTCGGCTGGGACGACGAAGCGATGCTCGGCAAGACGATCTGCGACAACCCGCTGCTGCACGAAGGCGATGCAGCGGCGATGAGCGGGCTGATCGATCGGCTCCTCACCGGCGACGAGCCGCGCGAGACGTCGCTTACCCGCAACTACCGCAAGGACGGCAACACCATCTGGTGCGAGTGGTATCACTCGGCGCTGGTCAGCGACGACGGCAAGGTGGTGTCGATCCTGTCGTTCGTGCAGGACGTGAGCTCGCGGATCCAGGCCGAGGAGCGCCTGCAATACATGGCAACGCGCGACGCGCTGACCGGCCTTCCGAACCGCCTGATGCTGCACGAGCGCCTCACCCAGGCGATCGCGCAGGCGCGGCGCAGCGGCCGACGCGTCGGGGTGCTGTTCATCGACCTCGACCGCTTCAAGAACGTCAACGACACGCTCGGCCATCGCATCGGCGACGAGCTGCTGAAGGGCGTCACGCGCGCGCTCGCCGACGCGCTGCGCGAAACCGATCTTCTCGCGCGCCTCGGCGGCGACGAGTTCATGGTGATCGTCGAGGACTTCGACGAACCGCACGTGCTCGGGCGAATCGCGCAGAAGCTGCAGGAGGCGATCTCGCAGCCGTTCCGTATCGAGGACCACGACATCTACGTGACCTCGTCGATCGGCATCTCGGTGTTCCCCGACGATTCCGACGATCCCGACGAGCTGATGAAGCACGCGGACGTCGCGATGTATCGCTCCAAGGAGCTCGGCCGCAACACCTACCAGTTCCTCGACGCGGACCTCGCCGAGCGACGTCTGCGCCAGCATACCCTCGAGACCGCGCTGCGCGGCGCGCTGAAGGACGACGCGCTCAAGCTCTATTACCAGCCTCAAGTGCGCATCAGCGACCGCGCGATCATCGGCGCCGAGGCACTCTTGCGCTGGACCGATCCCGAGCACGGCGTGGTGCCGCCCCAGGTGTTCATCCCGCTTGCCGAGGAGTCCGGACTGATCCACGCGCTCGGCGAATGGGTGTTGAAGACGGCGGCCGCCCAGTGCGTCGAGTGGCGCAAGGCGGGGATGGCGATGACGATCTCGGTCAACCTGTCGGCGAAGCAGTTCTACCGCGAGGATCTCGCGCAGCGCATCACCGATATCGTGCGAGCCGAGGGGTGCGAGCCGTCGTGGCTCGAGCTCGAGGTGACCGAGACCAGCCTCATGCACGACCTCGACGCGATCCGCAAGGTGCTGCACCAGCTGCGCGGCGAAGGCTTCACGGTCGCGATCGACGACTTCGGCACCGGCTACTCGTCGCTCACGCACCTGAAGCACTTCCCGATCGATACGCTGAAGATCGATATCTCGTTCATCGCCGACCTCGAGACCGACCAGGGCGACGCGGCGATCACCGAGGCAATCATCGGCCTCGCACGCGGCCTCGGGCTGAAAGTGGTCGCCGAGGGCGTCGGTACGCGCGCGCAGCTCGACTTCCTCGATGTGCGCGGCTGCCATTGCTTCCAGGGCTATTGGGTGAGCAAGCCGCTGCCGGCGCAGGAGTTCGTCGAGTTCGTGAACAAGCGCCCGAGCTGACCGCGTCCTCTGACACGTGTCGGAGGAGTGTCAGAGGAGCAGCGTCGTCGACGCAAGCCAGTCGGCGAGCGCCTCGCACACCGTCTTCCACCCCGGCTCGAGCATCAGCATGTGCGCGAGGCCTGGCACGATGACGGCCTCGACGTTGTGATGCCGCGCAGTCGCCCTCACATCCTCAGGCGAGCAGATGCGATCGCCTTCGGCGCCCAGCACAAATACGGACGACCGCCGATCGGGCGGCGGCAGCGCCCAGTGCAGCCGCAGTGAAAGGTCGAGGAGTGCGCGGGGCGATTCGGCATTGAAGTGGCGCGCCGCCTGCGCGAGGATCACAGGCGACACGTCGTCGCTGAAGTAGAACGGACGCAGCGCGTTCAGCACTTCGGCCGAGAGCTTGGATGGGTCCGTCTTCCCGAATTGCATCAGGAAGTTCGGATGCGACGCCGCGAGCCGCGTCGCGATCGACAGAAGTCCCGCGGGCGGCAGCGGCGCGAGCAGCGCGGCCCCGCGCACCGGGCGTTTGGCGACGATGCGCTCGACGATCGCCGCGCCCATCGAATGCCCCACGAGCACGGGCGGCTCGTCGAGCTCGCCGACGACGCGCTCGACATCGGCCTCGTAGTCGTCGAGGCTCGTGACGAAGAGCGCGTCGCGACCCCCGCTTTTGCCATGGCCGCGAAGGCTCAATGCGTAAGCGGCGTGCCCGTGCGCGGCAAACCACGGGAGAAAATACGGCTCGAAGAACCAGGCGTCGCAGTAGCCGCCGTGAACGAAGAGGAGGGGCGCCTTTCCGGCTGCGGTCGCGGGCAACCGCTTCCGCACTTCGATCAACGGTTCGGGCATCGAACGAATTGTGCCAGAGCAATCGATTTCATCGACGTACGACATAACGTGTCGCCGCTGCCCGCGGCTCGCCGCGTTCCTCGACGAGGTGCGCGCCGCGCATCCCGAGTATCACTGCCGGCCTGTCCCGCCGTTCGGTGATCCGCAAGCGCGCCTGCTGATCGTCGGCCTCGCGCCGGGCATGCACGGCGCGAACGCGACCGGCCGCCCGTTCACGGGCGACTTCGCGGGCATCCTGCTCTACGAGACGCTGCACGCTTACGGCTACGCCTCGTCGCCGCTGTCGCGCACCCAGCACGACCCGTTGACGCTTCGCGATTGCCGCATCACGAACGCCGTCAAGTGCCTGCCGCCCGCGAACAAACCAGTGCCCGGCGAAGTGAGGAATTGCCAGCCGTACCTGGCGGCCGACCTCGCGGCATTGCCGAAGGGCGGCGCCATCCTCGCGCTCGGCCGCATCGCGCACGAAGGAACGCTCGATGCGCTGGGATTGCGTCGCCGCGATTTCGCGTTCGCGCACGGCGCCGCGCACGATCTCGGCGAGGGCCGCGCGCTTTTCGACAGCTATCACTGCAGCCGCTACAACACCAACACCGGAAGGCTTACGCCCGGGATGTTCCGCTCGGTGTTCGACGCGATCGGCATGCACCTTACGAAGCGCCCGTCGTGACGAAGGTCTCGCGCCTCAATCGCCGGGTTGTCGACGCCGAAGCGGGCTCGACACAGTTCGATGCACGCGAGCTGATCGCGTCGTTGCCGCATCTCCCCGGCGTATACCGAATGTTCGATGCGGCGGGCGGTGCACTCTACGTCGGCAAGGCGCGCGATCTCAAGAAGCGGGTGGCGAGCTATTTCCAGAAGAGCGGCCACGAGCCGCGTATCGCGGCGATGATCGGCCAGGTTGCGCACGTCGACACGACCGCGGTGCGCTCGGAAGGCGAGGCGCTGCTGCTCGAGAACAACCTGATCAAGGCGCTCGAGCCGCGCTACAACATCCTCTATCGCGACGACAAAAGCTATCCGTACATCTGCCTGTCGGGCGACGCGTACCCCCAACTTCGCTTCCATCGCGGGACACTCGATCGCAAGCACCGCTATTTCGGGCCGTTCCCAAGCGCCGGTGCGGTGCGGGAGGGAATTGCGCTGCTGCAGAAGGTGTTTCAGTTGCGGACGTGCGAGAACACCGTGTTCGCAAACCGCTCGCGCCCCTGCATGCTGCATCAGATCGAGCGCTGCACCGCGCCGTGCGTGGGCCTGATCGACGAAGCCGACTATCAGCAGGACGTGCAGTCGGCACTGCTCTTCCTGCAGGGCAAGACCGACGAAGTGCTGGCCATGCTCAAGCGCCAGATGGAGGAGGCGTCGGCGGCGCTCGATTTCGAGCGCGCAGCGCGCGTCCGCGACAAGATCGCCCGCCTGCAGCAACTACAGTCACGGCAGTTCGTCGAAAGCTCGACCGCCGGCGAAATCGACGTCGTCGTCGCCGTGCGCGAGGACAACGTGTTCGCCGTCAACGTGGTGATGATCCGCGGCGGGCGCCACGTCGGCGATCGCACGTTCTTTCCCCGCCACGCGGGACTCGGCGACGAGGCGGATGTCGTCGGCGCGTTCCTGTCGCAGCATTACGTCGAGCGTCCGGTGCCGCGGACGATCATCGCGCCGCAGGCCGGCGATGCGACTGCGCTCGCCGAGGTCCTGAGCCAGCAATCGGCCGGCAGGGTGGAGATCGTGACCAATCCAGGCGGCGAGCGGCGCGTGTGGATGACGATGGCGACGCAGAACGCGACGCTCGCGATCCGCCAGAAGCTCGCGCAGAAGGCGACGCAGGAGGATCGGCTCGCTGCGCTTCAGCAGGCGCTGCATCTTCCCGCATCCGCGCAACGCATCGAATGCTTCGACGTCTCGCACACGATGGGTGAAGCGGCCGTCGCGTCGTGCGTGATCTTCGATCGGCTTGCCATGCAGACGTCGGAGTATCGGCGGTTCAACGTGACACCGGCGCAGGCCGGCGACGACTACGCGGCGATGCGCGAGGCGCTCGCGCGTCGCACCGCGCGGATCGTGTCGGGTGAATATCCGGCGCCCGATCTCCTCGTCATCGACGGCGGGCGAGGGCAGGTGAACGTCGCCGCGGAAGTGCTCGCCGAGCAGGGCCTGCACCAGACCGCGCTGATCGGCATCGCGAAGGGTCCCGAGCGCAAGCCCGGACTCGAGGAAATCGTGTTCGCGGGTCGCGACGAAGTGTTGCACCTGCCGCCGGATCATCCGGGATTGCATCTGCTGCAGCAGATCCGCGACGAGGCGCATCGATTCGCGATCCAGGGACACCGCGCACGGCGCGCGAAGGCGCGCAACACGTCGACGCTGCAGGAGATCAGCGGCATCGGCGCGAAGCGCCGGCAGGCGCTCCTCGCGCACTTCGGCGGGCTGAAAGGCATGCAATCGGCGAGCGTCGAGGACCTCGCTCGAGTCCCCGGCATTTCGCGCGCGCTCGCGCAACGGATTTACGCGCAGTTGCATTAACCGAACACCCGTCAGGCGTTCGCCAGGCGGCGCATGAGCCGGCGCACGCGCGGCGTAGAATGCCGTTTCGCCTTGCGCCCTCCCGCAATGGTTCCCAATTTCCCGACAGCGCTCACCTGGCTGCGGATCGTCCTGATCCCGGTCTTCGTCGGGATCTACTACGTCCCCGACCAATGGTTGTCGCCGCTGCTCAAGAACTGGGTGGGTATGAGCGTGTTCGCGCTCGCGGCGATCACCGATTGGCTCGACGGCTACCTGGCCCGACGGTGGGGCGAGACGAGCGCGTTCGGCGCGTTCCTCGATCCGGTCGCCGACAAGCTGATGGTCGCGGCCGCGTTGATCCTGCTCGTCGAGTTGGGACGCGCCGAGGCGTATCTTGCGATCATCATCATCGGCCGCGAGATCGCGATTTCGGCGCTGCGCGAATGGATGGCACAACTCGGCCGCTCGCGCAAGACTGCCGTCGCCTTTATCGGCAAGGTGAAGACCGTCGCGCAGATGACTGCGCTGATCGCGCTGCTGCTGTGGGAGGACGTCATTCCCGGCGTATCGACGCCGCTCCTCGGCACGCTCGCGCTCTACATCGCGGCGATCCTCACGCTGTGGTCGATGTTCCATTACCTGCGCCGCGCCGCGCCGCATTTCAGGGCGGAGGCCCGAGGTGAAGCGAAGGCGCGCCGCGAGCGAAAGGCGAAGCCGAGCGTGAATCCCGCAGGGCCGCCACTGCCGTGACACGCGATCATTTTTGACGGCTTTCGGCGCGCGGAATGCGCGTCCCCGCATGCTAAAATGCGCGCCGCATCGCAGCGTTTCAGCCTGCTGCGTGCGTCTCCCGGTCCCCGATAGCTCAGTTGGTAGAGCGACGGACTGTTAATCCGCAGGTCCCAGGTTCGAGCCCTGGTCGGGGAGCCAATCCTGTCCAAAGGTGGGCACTCCTGCTCGCGTGTCCACATTTGCTTGCGCAACGGCACGCGCCAGTGCTGCATTGCTGCCACGGATGTGCAGCTGCTCTCCGTCCACCCGAATCTCCGTGACGAGCAGGAGGAGACACTGCTTGGCGGCCCCGCACGACCTTCCAGAAGTTTTTCGTGCCTTCCCTCCATGCCAGCGACCGATGCGAGAGGGGGGTCCACGTTCCGGTCAGATGAGTAAGACTACCGGATACCCTCCAGTCCGTCACAACCGATGACCGGTTTTGCCCGACTCATACCGCCCGAGGTATTCATAGGGCCCCGTGTTACTGAGGACGGGCCGCTCCGCCCGGGATCACTTGCCGCGACCAATCGCCTCTGCCGCGTTTACCTTTTAGGTTCCCTAATCCGTACGCACCATGCTGATTCTTCGCGCTCTCCTACGTGACGAAGCCCCGTCATTCGTACCCACGGTGCTTTGTTTTCCGTCCTTTAGGTTCTCCGTTTTCCTGTTGGGCGTCATGAATCGTGGTTGAGAGAGCGTATATCGGGCTCTCCCTTATACCTGGCGCGCTTTTATTCTCGGGCTCTTTGGCTTACCCGAATCGTTTTGAGCTCGGGCTTGTGGTGCAGATTTCGAGCTTGTTGCTTAGCGTCGCGCTGGCGCTCGTGGGCGCTTTTCTAACCTTTCACGCGTTCTTCGCTGAAAAGAATCGAAGAACCGCGATCTTGTTCGGTATTGGCACTATTCTGTCGTCGGTGCCGCTCAGCGCTTGGCTTCTGGGACTGGTATGACGCCCAACCACTCGCTCAACCGGACCGATCGCCGGCGGCGCTGGCGCGCCGTCCGCTCGCGGCCGGTTAGCTTGGTTCGTTAGAGGGCTTGCGCGCGATGATCCGCACAGTCGCCCTGTTTGCGTACGGAGCGGGTAGCCTCTTGGCCGCGTTCTTGGTTCTCGCCGCCCTTAGCGCCATTAGCTCCGTTTGGTCGAAACGGGGGCACGGTGGGCTACTGGAGGGAGTTGCCTACTCCTTTCTTCCTATGCTTACGCTCATGATCACGACGTTCCTTGCGCAGCGCCATTCGGCGGCCATTCGCCTCCACGTATTAGAAGCTGGCTAGTGCACACGGTCACCCTTCGGAGCCGCCATGAAGAACGCGATCTTGGCTTTTACAGCAATGCTCTACGTTCACGCGACGCACGCCTGGGCCGGCTATCCGGAAGCGGTGGCTGCGGCGGCCAAAGGCGATTACGTGGGTGCCTATGAGCAATTCTCCCACCTAGCTGATAAAGGCGACACGGACGCCCTGGTCAATATGTCCCTTCTTAACGGTTCTTGCGCCCTGAACAAACGACCGGCTTCACATGACGACTTGATTTGCAAGGCGGCGAACGCTGGGAACGTGCATGGGCGATTCTTTGCGGCTCTCAGCAGCCTGTTCGCCGCTCCTGTTTGTCCGACCTTGAAGTTCGCTGAAGACGAGTTTCCCGCTATATCCTTAGCGTCGGCAACCCGAGGCAACGTAGCCGCAATGCTGTGGTCTGC
>DASTGT010000052.1:0-7916 GCA_035718935.1 Casimicrobiaceae bacterium | reverse complement strand
GCGAGGATCTCGTCCTCGTTCAGCGTCTCGCGCTCGAGCAGCGCCTGCGCGAGCGCGTCGAGCGCGGCGCGGTGCTCGCGCAGCAGCCGCATCGCCTCGTCGCGGCTCTCGTCGATGATCTTGCGCACTTCCTCGTCGATCACCTGCGCCGTCTCCTCGCTGAACGGCTTCGATCCCGCGAACGCGCCGTAGGCTTCGGGGCTGCTCAGGTACGGATTCTCGCGCGGCGCGAGCTGCACCATGCCGACGCGTTCGCTCATGCCCCAGCGCGTGACCATGCGGCGCGCGAGCGCCGTCGCCTGCTCGATGTCGCTCTCCGCGCCCGTCGTCTTCGTTCCGTACACGATTTCCTCGGCCGCTCGGCCGCCGAGCATACCGACGATGCGCGCGCGCAGGTACGCCTCGGGATAGTTGTAGCGATCGCTGTCGGGTCGCTGGTACGTCACGCCGAGCGCCTGTCCGCGCGGCACGATCGTGACGCGATGCACCGGATCGGCGCCGCGCACGACGAGGCCGAGGATCGCGTGCCCGCCTTCGTGATATGCGATGCGTTCGCGATCTTCGCGCGACAGCAGCAGCGGTCGCGCCGGTCCGAGCACGATCTTCTCGAGCGCATCGAGAAAATCGCGTTGCGAAACCGAAGGCTCGTTGCGCCGCGCGGCGAGCAGCGCCGCCTCGTTCACCAGATTCTTGAGCTCGGCGCCGGAGAAGCCCGGGGTCGCCGACGCGAGGTCCTCGAGCTTCGCGTCGCTCGATAGCGGCACCCGCCGCGTATGCACCCTGAGGATCGCCTCGCGTCCCTTGCGATCCGGCAGGTTCACGATGACGCGCCTATCGAAGCGGCCGGGACGCAGCAGCGCGCGGTCGAGCACGTCCGGCTGGTTCGTGGCCGCGAGCACGATGATGCCTTCACGGCTCGAGAAGCCGTCCATCTCGGTGAGGATCTGGTTCAGCGTCTGCTCCTGCTCGCTCGCGCCTCCGATCGCGGTCGGCCCGCGCGCCCTGCCGATCGCGTCGAGCTCGTCGATGAAGATGATGGCCGGCGCGTTCTCGCGCGCCTGCTTGAAGAGATCGCGCACGCGCGCAGCGCCCACGCCGACGATCATCTCGACGAACTCGGCAGCGCTCATCGAGAAGAACGGCACGCCGGCTTCGCCGGCAACGGCCTTCGCGAGCAACGTCTTGCCGGTGCCCGGCGCGCCGACGAGCAGCACGCCTTTCGGCGCGGTGCCGCCGAGCCGCGTGTATTTCGGTGGGTCGCGCAGGAAATCGACGATCTCGATCAGCTCGTTCTCGGCCTCGTCGATGCCGGCGACGTCCTCGAACGTCACCTTGGCGTCGGTCTCCTGATCGTAGCGGCGCGCACGACTCTTGCCGATGCCGAGCAGGCCGCCGCCGAAGCCTCCGCCCTGCTGCGACGCGCGACGAAAGATCCAGACGTAAAAGCCGATGAGGAGCAGTGCGGGACCGAAGCCCAGCAACAGCATCGACATCGCGCTCGAGCCCTCCGGAATCGGCTCGGCGCTGATTTCGACGTGGTGCTCGATCAGGAATTGCTCGAGTCCCGGTCCCACGAACGACGGCACCGTCGTCTCGAAAATCGTCGAGGTGCGCGGCGGCGAGTGGCGGGGAATGCCGCGCGCCGAGGGCGCGGGCGGTGTCGGCGGTTCGCCCTTCGCCTCGGGCGGCGGGAACGTCACCGCCTTGGCGAAACGTCCGGTCATCGTTTCGCCGCGACTGAAGATCGCGAGCACGTTGCCTTTCGCCACCTCGTCGCGGAAGAACGTGTACGGCACGGTGAGCGGCGTCTCGCCGCCGGGCAGCAGGTAGCGCGCGATGACGAAGTTCAGGATCAGCGCGACCGCGAACCACATCCACGCCCGGCCCGGCGGAATGCGCTGTTGCGCACCGCCCGGCGATGACCCTGGCGCGCCAGACCGCGCACCCCGCTTGGCGGCTTGCTCGGCACGGCGCGCGACGGTGGGCCCCCAGCGGTTCATGCGTGCCCTGTCGTGTGGCGCATTTGCAACACGCCATGCGGGTGATGCGACGCGCTCATAGCAGAACACCCCGCGAGTCGCGACGGGTGCGGCGTTTTGCCTCAGGCTGGGAACACCGACCCGCTTCTATCATGCAGTCGAGCATTCAGAGGAGACCATTGTGCGTCACCGTCGTTTCATCGCCCCGCTCGTTGCAAGCATCGCCGCGAGCAGCTTGTACTCGTTCCAGGCAACCGCCGCTGATGCGGATGCCGCCCAAAAGCTCGCCCGGCAGAGCAATTGTTTCCGGTGCCATGCCATCGACAAGAAGAAGGATGGTCCAGCATGGCACGACGTCGCCGTGGAGTTCAAGGGCAAGCCGGATGCCGAGCAGCGCCTGATCACGCACATCACCAGCGGCGAGAAGGCGAAGTTCCCCGACGGCCACGAGGAAGATCACCCGATCGTCAAGTCGAAGGACCCGGCGCAGATCAAGAACCTCATCGACTGGATCCTCTCGCTTTAGCCCCCGCAATGAAACGGGGAGGGAGAAACTCATGAAACGCTGGCATCTGATATTGGGCCTGTGCGCGTGGATGGTGCTGCTGGCCGCGCCCATGCACGCGCTTGCCGCCGACGCACCGGAAGGCACCGAGACGAAGCGGGCCGACCGCGATGCCGTCTGCACGAAGTGCCACGACGAGAACGAGCCGAAGCCGATTCTCGCGATCTACCAGACTCGCCACGGTGTCAAGGCCGACCCCCGCACACCGTCGTGCCAGTCGTGCCACGGGACGAGCGACGATCACGTGCGTAATCCTCGCGGCGTCTCGCCACGCCCGGTGCCCGACGTCGTGTTCGGCGCCAAGCACGCCTCGGCGCCCGATACGCAGAACGATTCGTGCCTTGCGTGCCACAAGTCGGGGCTGCGCATGCACTGGGCCGGCAGCGAGCATCAGATGCGGGACCTCACCTGCTCGAACTGCCATCAGACGCACGCGCCGCGCGACCCGGTGCTGACCAAAGTGACGCAGCCGGACGTCTGCTACGCGTGTCACAAGACTCAACGCGCGCAGACGCACCGCATCTCCACGCACCCGATTCTCGCGGGTAAGGTGGCATGCGCCGACTGCCACAACCCGCACGGGTCGACGGGACCGAAGCTCCTCGTCAAGAACAGCGTCAATGAGACGTGCTACACGTGCCACGCCGAGAAGCGCGGCCCGTTCCTGTGGGAGCACGCGCCGGTCGTCGACGATTGCACGAACTGCCATACGCCGCATGGATCGACGAATGCTCCGCTGCTCAAGGCGCGCGTACCGTGGCTTTGCCAGGAATGCCATAGCGGCGATCACGCGGCGGCGATCAACAGCGGCGCCAATCTTCCGAACGGCAACGCCACGACGATCAACGGACTGCAGGCGCTCGCGAACCAGAGCCCTCGCACGCAAACCAATGCGCGTGCCTGCACCAACTGCCATTCGCTCGTGCACGGATCGAATCATCCGGCCGGCGCGAAATTCCAGCGCTGACCGTCGGGACTCGGGGAGCAAGCGATGAAGACCAAGCAGGAAGGCTTGAACATGCGAGCCTCGGTGCTCGCCACACGCGCGGCGCTCGCCGCGCTCGTCGCCGCGCCGGCCGCGTATGCGGCCGACGGCGACGCCAACCTCATCCGCGAACTGACGCAACCCACCAGCGTGCTCGAAGCGGGACTTGGCTACGTCACGCAGGACTCGTTCAAGTTCGGTGAATACAACGGCCTGTTCCGGAAAGGCGCGTTCGGCATTCTCAACCTCGACGTGCGCGGCGGCGGAACCTGGGACAGCAACGACCCGACCCGCTGGCGCATCGTCGGCACCGACCTCGGCCTCGAGGACCGCGACCTTCACGTAGAGTACGGGCAGCAAGGCACGTTCCGCCTGAACGTCGGGTACGACGAGTTGCGGCGCAACCGGTCGGACAGCTTCCAGACGCCGTACCTCGGCGCCGGCACCGACACGCTGACGCTGCCACCGGGGTGGATCAAGCCGATCGTGCCGCAGGTATCCGGCAGCGCGATCAATTTCCGCGCGTTGTCGCCCATCACCGGACTGGCGCCGGCCGTCGTGGCGGGGGTGGTCACGCAGCCGACGGCGGCGCAGCAGGCGACGGTGAACAAGATCATCGGGGCCGACGTGCCCGCCTTCAACAACGTCGACCTCTCGACGAAGCGTAAAGCGGTGGATGGCGGCTTCACCTACGAGATCGATCGCCATTGGGAGCTCAAGGTCAGCGCCAAGCACGAGCGCAAGGAAGGCCTGAAGCCGCTCGGTGCCGTCACCTCGCAGGTGAGCGAGTACGCGTCGATCCTTCCCGATCCGATCGACCAGACGACCGACCAGTACAACGTGAGCCTGACGTTCACGGCCGAGAAGGGCTTCGTGCAGCTCGCGTACTACGGCTCGGTGTTTCACAACGATATTCAATCGGTCACGTGGCAGGACGCGAACGATCCGACGAAGACCGCGACGCTCGCGAGTGCGCCCTCAAACGATTTCCATCAGATCCTGCTGACCGGCGGCTACACCTTCGCGCCGTCGACGAAGCTCGTGCTGAACGCATCGTATGGTCGCAACACGCAGAACGACCAGTTCGTGCTGCTCGGGCAGAACAATCAGTTCCCGGTCGGATTCCCCGCGTCGTCGCTGAACGGGCTCGTCGTGACGAAGGCGTTCAACGCCAAGCTCACATCGAAGCCCGTGAAGGGGCTGAACCTCGTCGCCGCCTACAAGTTCGACGATCGCGACAACGACACGCCGGTCCGCACGTTCATCTTTCAGGACGCGAACGAGGCGCGCTCAGCCGCGGCCTCCCCGTTCAACGCCGCGCTCGGCCTGCCCGCCAACACGCTCGGCAGCAACATCAACATCTATGCGAATCGACCGTACAGCAAGAAGGTGAACCAGTTCGACCTCGACGGCAATTACCAGGTCGCGCGCGGCCAGGTGGTCGCCGCGGGTTACGAGTACCAGCAGATCGACCGGCAGTGCGACGGATCCTGGATCAACTGCGCCGACGCACCGAAGTCGCGCGAGAATACCGGGCGGCTCGAATGGCGGACGAACGCGATCGAGAACGTCACCACCCGCCTCGCGTACGCGTATTCGGAACGGCGCGTCGACTACGACGAGAACGCGTTTCTCGCCCTCGTGCCGATGGCGAATGTCGTTCCCGCAGGCGGCGCGACGATCAGCGCCTACCAATACCTGCTCGCCACCGGCCTCACGGGGTTCGGGCCGGTCGCCGGCTTCCCGCTCACGCCGCTCACCGGCGACGCGGCGATCTTTTCGCCGAACAACAACATCCTGCCCCAGGCGCTATACGGCAGCCGCAACAACATCAACGAGGAAGTCGGCATGCGGCGATTCAACATGGCCGACCGCAACCGCCACAAGCTGCGTGGGTCGGTCAACTGGGACGCGAACGACCAGCTGTCGCTGCAGGGTTCGCTCGAATACAACAAGGACGACTACGACAATTCCATCTACGGACTGCGCAACGCGGAGAATTGGGCACTGAACCTCGAAGGAAGCTATGCGTTCACCGGCGACTTGAGCGCCAACGCGTTCTACACGCACGAGAACATCAAGTCGCAATCCGCGGGCATCTCGTACGGATCGAATAGCAATGCCGCGTTCGTCGGACAGGCGGGCAACAGCCTGGTGCAGGGGGGATGCTTCGCCACGGTGCAGGCTCGCAACAACAACGCGAAGATCGACCCGTGCCTCAACTGGTCGACGAACATGCGCGACAAGGTCGATACGTTCGGCGTCGGGTTCGCGTGGAAGAATCTCGCGGCCGGCAAGGTCGACGTGCTGGGCGATCTCGTGTACGCCGACGCGCGCACCGACATCGGCGTTGCGGGCGGCTCGTACGCGAACAATCCGTTCGCCGTCGCGGCACCCGCGCCCGCGCTGCCGCCGGGCGTGCCGGCCGTCTTGTTCATTCCGGCCGCCGACATGCCGACGGCGTCGACGAAGACGCTCGATCTTCGCCTCGCGGCGCAGTACGCGCTCGATCGTAATTCGGCGATCAGACTCTTGTACTGGTACGAGCACCTGCGATCTAACGATTACATCTACGCCGGAATGCAGTTCGGTTCGCTGACCAACGTGATCCCGACCAACGAGCAGCCGTTCCACTACAACGTCCACGTGATCGGCGTCTCCTACATCTATCGGTGGCAGTGACGCCGGGTGGATGCAGCATGGCGCGTACTTGACGTGGATCAAGAAACCATCGTCCCGACGGCGGAGGATGGTGGCAGCCAGGCCGTGCGGTGTCGGACATCCACGTTTCGCCATGCCGCGCGGCATGGCGAGACGGAGGTGTCCCATGAACCAGAATCGAATGCTGTACGGCGCCCGCTGCGCACTCGCCGGCGCGTTGCTGCTGCTTCCGACGCCACAGGCCGGCGCGTGCGACCCGCAGGAAGCAGGGCCCAAGGCCGCGGCCCAGCAACCGGCCGATCCGAACCATCGCGTCGTCGGCGCGACGGACATCTACTTCGGTGTCACGTCGGCCGACGCGATTCGCGAACAGCACCGCGGGCGCGATGCCGAAAGCATGATGCACGGCGCGATCCCCCGCGGTCGCGACTTCTATCACATGACAGTCGCGCTGTTCGATCGCAACACCAGGCAGCCGATCGCCGATGCGCGCGTCGCGGCGCATCTGCTCGGCCGCGGGGAAGCGGTGAAGATGCTCGAGCCCATGGTGATGAACGACACCGTGAGCTACGGCAATTACTTTCGCCTCCCCGGCAACGACGGCTACACGCTTGCGCTGACCATCACCGTGCCCGGGACGCCGACCCCGATCGAGACGCAATTCCGCGTGCCTCGTTAGCGCCGCACACGACGCGCGGGCGCATCGTAACGCGCCCGCGCCAGAATTTCTCCGAGGAAGTCTCCCCGCAGTCGTCCCCGAACGGGAGGCGGATTGACGTTCGTCAAACTGCCGGGGTCGCGCCGCAGCTAGCATCGTGCCGAGTATCTTCCGGGAAGCCCCGGAAGCGGCGTTCGAGGCTGCGATTGCGCAATGACCCGGAATCCGGTGGGCTGGGCTTCTACGGAGAAGATGCCGGGCGTACGCTTCTCCTCGTCCACGACCGCGACGTGTGCGACAAGATCGGTCCCGGGCTCGCGCGCCACGGATTCAAGGTTCGCGTCGCGCATACGGCTGCCGACGCGCTCAAAAGCGCGGCGCTCGATCGGCCCTCGTACTCGGTGATCGCGCTGCGCCTGCCCGACCAATCGGGATTGCGCCTGATTCCTGCGCTTCACGCCGTGTACGATGCGATGCGCATCGTCGTGCTCACCGCGTACCCGAGCATCGAGACCGCCGTCGCGGCGATCAAGCTGGGCGCGGTTCACTATCTCGTCAAGCCGGCGCGACCGGAACGCATCCTCGCCGAGCTCCTGGGCGAAGGCGGCAATGCCGACATCGCCGTGCCTGAGCGGTCAATGTCCGTGAAGCGCGTCGCATGGGAGTACATGCACCATGTGCTGCAGCAGAACAACGGGAACGTCTCCGCCGCGGCCCGCGCGCTCGCCATCGATCGCCGAACGCTTCAGCGCAAGCTGCGCAAGCGCCCCGTCGCAGCGTGAGCGTCCTCCCCATTCTTCCTCGTCGAGGAGATTTTCGTGACAGATCCTGAGCAACGACCCTCCGCCGTTCGCCGCGCCTGGCGTGATCTTTGGCGCCCGTCCGTCCGGTGGTCGGTCGCCTCGCTACTGATCGTGGGCATCGTCCTCGGCATCATCCTGTGGGGTGGGTTCAACACGGCCATGGAGGCGACGAACACGCTCGCGTTCTGTGCGAACACCTGCCACGAAATGCACGACAACGTCTACGTCGAGTACCAGGAGACCGTGCACTATCACAATCGCACGG
>DASTGT010000051.1:0-4777 GCA_035718935.1 Casimicrobiaceae bacterium | reverse complement strand
GTCGCCTTCTTCTTTATGTTCGAGGTCTGGTTCCAGGTACCCCTCTACAAGGGCATCTGGGATCTCACCTCGTGGACAGGGTACTGAGCGGAGCCGCTCGCCTACGCAGCCCAAGGAGCGCTCGCGTGCAAGACCTCGCGTATCTCTTCCACGGCTTCGCGGTCGCGATGTCGCCGTTCAACATCGGGCTCATGCTGCTCGGCATCGTGCTCGGGGTCGTCATCGGCGTGTTGCCCGGCCTCGGGGCCGCGAACGGCATCGCGATCCTGCTGCCGCTCACGTTCACGATGCCGCCGACGTCGGCGATCATCATGCTGTCGTGCATCTACTGGGGCGCGCTGTTCGGCGGGGCGATCGCGTCGATCCTGTTCAACATACCCGGCGAGCCCTGGTCGGTCGCGACCACCTTCGAAGGCTATCCGCTGGCGCAACAGGGGCGCGCGGGCGAGGCACTGACGACGTCGTTCACGTCGTCGTTCGTCGGCGCGCTCTTCGCCGTGCTGATGATCACGTTCCTCGCGCCGATCATCGCGCGCTTCGCGCTGCAGTTCGGCCCACCCGAATACTTCTCCGTCTACCTGCTCACTTTCTGCAGCTTCATCGGCATGGGCAAGGGCTCGCCCGCGAAGATCATCGTCTCGATGATGCTGGGTTTCGCGCTGTCGGCGATCGGCATCGACATCGTCACCGGCCAATTGCGCCTGACGTTCGGCATGACGAGCCTGATGAAGGGTTTCGACTTCCTGATCGCGGTCATCGGCCTCTTCGGCATCGGCGAGATCCTGCTGTCGATGGAGGAGGGCCTCGCGTTCCAGGGCGCGTCGGCGCGCATCAATCCGAAGGTGGTCTGGGAGACGTGGAAGAAGCTGCCGCGCTATTGGCTCACGTTCCTGCGCAGCGTCGTGATCGGCTGCTGGATGGGCATCACGCCGGGCGGCGCGACGCCGGCGTCGTTCATGAGCTACGGCGCCGCGAAGAAGTTCTCGAAGGACGGCGACAAGTTCGGCACCGGCGTCGTCGAGGGTCTGGTCGCGCCGGAGACCGCCGCGCACGCGGCGGGGACCAGCGCGCTGCTGCCGATGATCACGCTCGGCATCCCGGGCTCGCCGACCGCGGCCGTGCTGCTCGGCGGCCTGCTGATCTGGGGCCTGCAGCCCGGTCCGCTCCTCTTCCAGGAGAAGCCCGACTTCGTCTGGGGCCTGATCGCGAGCATGTACCTCGGCAACGTCGTCGGCCTCATCGTCGTGCTGTCGCTGGTGCCGCTGTTCGCCGCGATCCTGCGCATTCCGTTCGCGATCATCGCGCCGGTGATCGTCGTCATCTGCTCGATCGGCGCGTACACCGTCAACAATTCGATCTACGACGTCTGGTACATGCTGATCTTCGGCGTCGTCGGCTACGTCTTCAAGAAGCTCAATTATCCGATGGCGCCGCTCGTGCTTGCGCTCGTCCTCGGCAACAACGCCGAGAGTGCGTTCCGCCAGTCGATGCTCGCGTCGCAGGGAAGCCTCGGCATCATGTTTTCGAACGGTTTGGTCGGCGGCATCACGACGCTGTCGCTCGTCATGTTGTTCTGGCCGCTCATCTCGAAGGGCCTGCGATCCATTCTGCCCGCCCGCGCGCCGAAGACCCCGGTCGAGCAGCCTGTCGATTAGCGCCTGGCAGCGGTCGCGTCCAACGAGCGCGGCATCTGCGCCCACCGGCCGTCGGCATAACGCCGTTACGCAGGAGCGCGCTTGGGCGCGAACCTGTCGCGCAGGACGTTCTTCTGCACCTTGCCCATCGCGTTACGCGGCAACTCGTCGACGACGTGCATCCGTTTCGGGACCTTGTACGCCGCGATCTCGTTCCGAAGCGCCGCGAGGATGCGCGCCTCGTCGAGCGTTTCGCCGGGCTTCGTCACGACGACGGCGGTGACGGCCTCGCCGAAGTCGGCATCGGGCACGCCGATGACCGCGGATTCCACGACGCCGGGAAAGGCGTCGATGCGCTCCTCGATCTCCTTCGGATAGACGTTCAAGCCGCCGCTGATGATCATGTCCTTGGCCCGGCCGACGAGTCGAAGGTAATCCTTCGCCTCGCCGTCGGCGACCCATTCGCCGACGTCGCCGGTGCGAAACCAGCCGTCGACGGTGAACTCGTCGCGCGTCTTCTCGGGCAGTCGCCAGTAGCCCGCGAACACGTTGGGACCGCGCACCTGCACGCTGCCCACGACGCCGGTCGGGCAAGGCTCGCCCGCGTCGTCGACGATGCGCACCGAAATGCCGGGCAGTGGACGCCCGACGGTTCCCGGCGCGCGCACGCCGTCGAGCGGATTCGACGTGATCATGCCGGTCTCCGTCATCCCGTAGCGCTCGAGGATCGTGCGGCCGGTGCGCTCGCGGAAGGCTGCGAACGTCTCGGGCAGAAGCGGCGCGGACCCGGACACGAAGAGCCGCACGTTTCGCGCGCATTCGGTCCCGAAGGCCGGCTCCGCGAGGAGGCGCGTGTAGAACGTCGGGACGCCCATCATCACCGTCGCAGCCGGAAGCAGCTCGACCACTTCGCGCGCGTCGAACTTCGGCAGCCACAGCATCCTCGACCCCGACAGAAGCGCACAGTGGATCGCGACGAACAAGCCGTGCACGTGGTAGATCGGCAGCGCATGCAGCAACACGTCGCCGCGCGTGAAGCCCCACGCCTCCACGAGAGCGAGCGCGTTCGACGCGAGGTTGCGATGCGTGAGCGAAGCGCCCTTCGAGCGCCCCGTCGTGCCCGACGTGTAGACGATCGCGGCGAGGTCGTCCGGCTGCGATGAAACGGTCTCGAAATTCCCAGGCTCGTCGCGTGCGCGATCGCCGAGCTCCCCGCCATGGACGTCGACCGTGAGGACGGTCGCGCCGTTCGCGATGGTCTCGATCGTGCCGAGGGTTTCGGGACGGCATACGACGACGCGGGGTTCCGCGTCCTCGAAGAAGTACGCGAGTTCGCTTTTTCGATACGCGGTGTTGAGCGGAAGGTAGACGAGCCCTGCGCGCAGGCACGCGAGGTAGAGGGCGAGCACGTGCCAGTGCTTGTCGGCCTGGACGGCCACGCGGTCGCCACGGTGGCATCCGGCGCGCATCAGCGCGTTCGCGATGCGCGCGGAGGCGTGCGCGAGCTCGTCATAATGCACAACTGGCTCTCCCGGGATGAGCAGGCACGGTTGCTCGCTGCCCGGGGGAAAATGCGCTTCGATCAGCGCGTAGAGGTTCGCATTCATCCGCTGTTGCGCGCGCGGCCGCGCACGACGATTCGCATCCGGGGCATTATTTCATACGATGACGCGACGAACGCTGGGTGCAGCCGTTCCTTCCATTCGTGCACTGCGCGAGGTGGATGCGGGGTCGCGGATCGCCTTGCTTGCCGATGCCGGCAGCGTGCGTGCATTCCCCGCGGCGGGGGCGAGTCCTCACCTTGCGCGATTCCGCATCGACGCGCACGACGACGACGGCGTCGTCATCGCGCGCGCGCGGCTCGGCGGCGAGCCGGTCTTCATCGCGGCTCAGGACGAACGCTATCTCGCGGGGAGCGTCGGTGAGCGGCACGGCCGCGCGCTCGGTTCGATGTTTCAGGCGGCACGCCGCGAACACCCCCGCGCGATCGTGCTCCTGCTCGCGTCCGGCGGGGTCCGCCTGCACGAAGCCAACGCGGCGGAGCTTGCGCTTTCGCGGGCGCTCTCATCGCTGCTCGATGCCCGGATCGCGAAGGTTCCGGTCGTCGCGATCGCGGTCGGCCATGTCTTCGGTGGCGCATCCGTCATTGCGTGCGCGGCCGACCGCCTCGCGCTTCTTCCGGGCACCCGATTTGGCTTGTCGGGTCCGAAGGTGCTCGAGTCCGTGCATGGCAAATGGCAACTCGACGCCGACCACGAGCGCGACGTCGACACCGTCTACGGCGCAGGCGCGCGCACTGCAGCCGGCCTTGCCGACTTGCTCGCCGACGATGCCGAAGCCGTCCGGGCATGGATCTCGCGCGCGGTGCTCGAGCGCGAGGACTTCGAGGCTTCGGTATTGGCGACTCACGCGCGGCTCGCGCGGCGCGTCGGGGACGACGTCGTGCACGCTTCTCCGTTCGATCCGCTGCCCTGCTTCGACGGCGCGGCACCCGTCGACGACGCCGGTCGCTTGTGGCGGGGGCCTCGATGTTGGCTCACGCCTCCGAGCCCCGGGACCACGCTCGGTCCCGCCGAGTTCCACGCCGTCGATGCCGCGCTGCTCGCGCACGTCACCGGTGACGCGCGATCGATGCCGGCCACGATCCTCCTCGTCGAGGATTGCGCGGGCCACGCGGTTTCGCGCGCGGCGGAGATGAAGCTCGTTTCGCAGTACCTCGCGCACCACGCGGCGGTGCTCGCGCTGCTGCGCAAGCGCGGTGCACGGATCGAAGGCCTGCTCGCGGGCGTCGGCCACAGCGCGGCGTTCTTCGTGAACGCGCTGCAGGCGTCGGTGCTCCATGCGCTCGCGTCCTCGCGCGTCGTCGCGATGGAGCCGTCCGCGATTGCGCGCGTGACCGGCATAGACGCGGCCGATCTGATCGAGAACGACCCCTTGCTTGGCCAGCCCATCCGCCATTTCGCCGCGCTCGGCGGCGCGACGATCGTCGACGACGCCTCGCTCGAGGCGCTCGGCATCTAGTGTGCTGAGTCAGAAATTCGCTCGATAGTTCGCGGCGAAGTCGATCGCCATGCTTCAGCACACTAGCGACCCGTGCCAGCGTCGATAAGCTCGACGAGGCGAACCGGGTCGATCGGAATCGC
>DASTGT010000050.1:0-20520 GCA_035718935.1 Casimicrobiaceae bacterium | reverse complement strand
GGCAGCGGATTGCGCGTCGCCCAGGTCACGCCGACCGCCGTACGGTCGAGTCGGATCCGCTTCGGCGCTTCGATCGGAGGCTGGTTGCGGGAAGTCGGGAAGTTCCAATCGATGAGCTCGAACGGCCGGTCGCCCCAGAGGCCGGCGGATGCCTGCGATCGATCGTAGTCGTCGCGGACGTCGCGCAGGGCGCAGCCGGAAATCACGCCGGCTGCGGCAATGATGCACATGATGCCAGCTACTCGCACGAAGCCTCCCGCTTTTCGCGTCGATGACGCCCACCTCGCGCCGGTTGACGCGGGTTCGGTCGAGTCTACCGCGCCGAATCGTGCGTTCGCGAGCGCGGGCCGATTATCGCAATGTCATAACGATGCGCGAAAACAACAGGCGGCGCGGACAAGCCTTCGAACGATCGTACGACAAAGTGCCGAAAAACGGCACAAAGTGGGAAACGACTTTTGGAGTGTCAGCTAACTATCTAATTCGACAAGCTTTTGTCGTTGTTGCTTTTTTCTCGTAAGTCCTTGTTATCAAATCAAAAAAACGTTGACCCGCGGCGCGGTCGCCACGTATAGTTCGGCCGAGTGGGAAAAAGTGGGTCGAAGTGGGGCATCGGAGACTCACGGCAGGCGAGCGCACGACGGGATTGAGCGCTCACTTCGCCCACCGAGAACCGCGCTGTCGCGGCAAGGTAGCGCGCAAAAGTAGGGTCTGACCCTATTTCGATGCAACGGGGAAGCGGGCGCGGCCTGCTTTCCGGAGACGGCGGTGGCGGGCGGCGCAAACGGCGACGGGGCGGGGAACGTCATGACCGGCAACGGGGGCGGCCGCCACGTCGCCTTCCGCGGCGTGACCGAGCTGGTGCTCGACGCAAAAGGCCGGCTCGCGATTCCGGCACGGCACCGCGACGGTCTCGCCGATTCGGGGAACGGGCACGTGATCGTCACGGCGGACAACAGCGGCTGCCTCCTCGTCTATCCGCTCGCCGCGTGGGAGCCCATCGAGGCGCGGCTGATGTCGCTGTCGTCGTTCGACGAGCGCATCCGCAGCCTGCAGAGACTGCTCGTCGGTCACGCGGACGAAGTCGATATCGACGCCGCCGGCCGCATTCTGATCCCGCCCGCGTTGCGCCGCTATGCGAGCCTCGATCGACGCGTCGTCCTCGTGGGGCAGGGACGCAAGCTCGAACTGTGGGACGAGGCGCGCTGGCAGGCGCAGGTCGCGCAGACGATCGCGTTCCCCGGGGCGCTCCCACCGGAGCTCGAGGGATTGAGCCTTTGAGCGTGCAGCGATGCCAGCGCATGTCGCGGTTCTCCTTCGCGAAGCGGTCGCAGCCCTCGCAATTCGCGCCGACGGCGTCTATGTCGACGGCACGTTCGGACGCGGGGGCCACACGCGCGCGATTCTCGCGCAGCTCGGCGAGCGCGGTCGTCTCGTCGGCGTCGATCGCGATGCCGACGCGGAGGCGTCGGCGCACCTCATCGACGATCCGCGCTTCGTCTTTCGCCGCACGTGGTTCTCGGCGCTTCCCGACGTCCTCGACGGGCTCGGCATCGCGTGCATCGACGGCGTTCTGCTCGACCTCGGCGTGTCGTCGCCGCAGCTCGACACGCCCGCGCGCGGCTTCACGTACCGCGACGACGGTCCGCTGGACATGCGAATGGACACGTCGCGCGGCGAGACGGCCGCGCAGTTCATCGCGCGCGCCGACGTCGACGAACTGGCCGAGGTGATCCGCGACTATGGTGAGGAACGGTTTGCTCGGACGGTTGCAACAGCGATTGCGACGGCTCGCGAGCGCGCACCCATCGTCACGACGCGCGAGCTCGCCCGCGTCGTCGCGCAAGCCATCGGCGCGCGCACGCGGGGTGATTGGCGTCAGGATCCGGCGGCGCGCACATTCCAGGCCCTTCGGATCGCCGTGAACCGCGAGCTTGTCGAGATCCGCGATGCGCTGCCGCGCCTGACGGCGAGGCTTGCGCCCGGCGGTCGCATCGCGGTGATCAGCTTCCATTCGCTCGAGGACCGGCTCGTCAAGCGCTTCTTCGCGTTCGCGTCGAAGCCCTACGGCGGCGATGCGAGGCTCGCGCGGCTGCCCATCGCCGAAGCGTCGCTGCCTGCCGCGCCGCTTGCGCAAGTCGGGCGAATGATCAAGCCGACGGCGGAGGAAATCGCGGCGAATCCGCGCGCGCGCAGTGCCGTGTTGCGCGTCGCGCAGCGTACCGATGCGCCGCTTCCGTCGAATTGGCCGCGCGGCTTCGAAGGAACGGCGGCGTGACGCGCGTCAACGTGCTCCTGCTGTGCGTGCTCGTCGCGTGTTCGTTGTCGCTCGTGACGTCACGCCATCAGTGGCGGCGCGCCGTGGGCGATCTCGAGCGGGCACGCGAGCAGGCGCGCCAGTACGAGGTCGAGTTCGGCCAGCTGTCGCTCGAGCAGTCGACGTGGGCGATGCCCGCACGCGTCGACAAGATCGCGCGCGAGTCGCTGCACATGCAGATGCCGCTGCCGTCGCGCGTGCAGGTCGTCGAATCGGCGACATCGAAATGCACGGACGACAAGCCGTGCGAACGGCCGGCGGCGGTCGCCGCCAACGGGACCACGCGATGAAGGCCGGGCGATGAGCGCGACGATGGCGCGCGCGGGAACGCCGTGGAAGGGCGCGGATCGGCGCAATGGACGCGAGCGTGCGAAGGCAAGGGAGGCGGCGAGCGGCGAGCTGCCGCGCGTGCGCGCGCTCGTGCTGTTCGGCGCGCTCGCGACGCTCTTCGTGCTGCTGCTCGGGCGCTCGCTCTACCTGCAATGGCTCGAGAACGACTTCCTGCAGGAGCAGGGCGCGTCGCGCTTCGCGCGCGAGATCGAGGTTCCGGCGCACCGCGGGCGCATCGTCGATCGCACCGATGCGGCGCTCGCGATCTCCACGCCGGTGAAATCGCTGTGGGTGTTCCGCGATCGCGTCGAAGCGACGCCTGCGCAGCTCGCGGCACTCGCGAAGCTCCTCGACACCACGCCGAAGGAGCTCGCCGCACGGTTCGAAGGCGACGGCGAGTTCGCGTTCGTTGCCAAGCAGCTGCCGCCGGAAATGGCAGCGAGCGCGATGCAGATCGGGATCAAGGGACTTTACGAGCAGAACGAGTACCGGCGCTACTATCCTTCGGCGGAAGTCGCGGCGCAGATCGTCGGCTTCACGGGCGACAAGGATTTCGGGCAGGAAGGCATCGAACTCGCGCAGCAGAAGTGGTTGGGCGGCACGCCCGGGAGCCGCCGCGTGATCATCAACCGGCGCGGCGACATCGTCGAGGACGTCGCATCGATTCGTGCCCCGCAGGCGGGCCGCGATCTCGCGCTGTCGATCGACTCGCGGCTGCAGTACCTCGCGTTTCGGGAGCTCAAGGCAGCGCTCGAGCGAACGAAGGCCAAGGCGGGCGGGCTCTGCATCCTCGATGCGAAGACCGGCGAGATCCTCGCCCTCGCCAACGCCCCGAGCTACAACCCGAACCGGCGCGACAGGGTCGCACGCGAGCGCATGCGCAACCGCGCGCTCACCGACACGTTCGAGCCGGGCTCGACGATGAAGCCGTTCACCATCGCTGCGGCGCTCGAGGCAGGGAAGGTGAATCCCGACTCGGTGATCCACACCGAAGGCGGCGCGCTGACGATCGGTGCGAACACGATCCACGACGCGCATCGCGCAGGTCCGCTGACCGTCGCGCAGGTGATCCAGAAATCGTCGAACATCGGCGCGGCGAAGATCGGGCTGTCGCTCCCTGCGCAGACGCTGTGGCGCATGTATTCGGAAGCGGGCTTCGGCACGACGCCGAAAACCGGTTACCCGGGGGAAGTCGCAGGGCGCTTGCGCGCGCCGTCGTCGTGGAAGCCGATCGAGCAGGCGACGATGTCGTACGGACACGGCGTGTCGGTCAATCTCGTGCAGCTCGCACGCGCCTATACGATCTTCGCCGACGACGGCGAATTGAAGCCGGTGACGCTCTTCAAGAGCGAGGCGCCGGTCGCGGGTCGTCCGGTGATCTCGCCGAAGACCGCGCGCGAGGTGCGCCACATGCTCGAGCTCGTCACGCAACCCGGCGGAACGGCGCCGCAGGCGCAGATCGCCGGCTATCACGTCGCAGGCAAGACGGGAACCGCGCGCAAGGTCGAGGGCCGCGAGTACACGCGCAAGTACATCGCATCGTTCGTCGGGATGGCGCCCGCGTCGAATCCGCGGCTGATCGTCGCGGTGATGATCGACGAGCCGTCGGGCGGCGATTACTACGGCGGCAGCGTCGCAGGACCGGTGTTCGCGAACGTGATGGGCGGCGCGTTGCGCATGCTCGGTGTGCCCACCGATGCGCCGTTCGACAACGTCGTACTCCCGCCGCCGGGGACGGGTGCCGTCGAGGAGGAAACGTGAGCGCGGCGCGCGAGGCGAAGCCGAGCGAAGGCACGAAGGGCCCGTCGACGCGCGATCGTTGGGAGGCCGACACGTGGTGGTGATCTGTCGTGGTGGACCCGGGAGGCCGACGTGAGGATTTTGTCGCGTGAGGAAGCCGACGCGCTCGTCGCGAGCCTGCCTCCGCTCGCCGGAATCACCGCGGACAGCCGCGAGGCGACGCGCGACGTCGCCTTCGCCGCGTATCCCGGCACGGCACGCGATGGACGCGCGTTCATCGCCGACGCGCTCGCACGCAATGCCGCGGCGGTGGTCTACGAAGCGCGCGATTTCACCTGGGACGATGCATGGCGCGCGCCGCACGTCGGCGTGCGCGATCTCAAGTCGAGCATCGGTCCGATCGCATCGTCGGTCTACGGGCACCCGTCGCAGGCGCTGTGGATGGTCGGCGTCACCGGCACGAACGGCAAGACGTCGTGCGCCTGGTGGATCGCGCACGCGTTGTCGGATTGTGGACGTCGCACCGCGCTCGCCGGCACGCTCGGCAGCGGTTTCGTCGACGCGCTCGAGGCGTCGGGCAACACGACGCCCGACGCGTGCGTGCTGCAGCGTTCGCTCGCGCAATGGCGGCGTGCGGGCGCCGAAGCGGTCGCGATGGAAGTCTCGTCGCACGGGCTCGAGCAGCGACGCGTCGATGGCGTCGCCTTCGACGTCGCGCTGTTCACGAATCTCACGCGCGACCACCTGGATTACCACGCGACGATGGACGCGTACGGCGCCGCGAAGGCGCGGCTCTTCGCCTGGCCGGGCTTGGGCACCGCCGTCATCAACGAAGCCGACGCGTTCGGCCGCGAGCTCGTTCGGCGCACACGCGCACGCGGGACGCGCGTGGTCACCTACGGCGCCGACGACAGCGACATCGTGGCGACCCGCGTCGACATGACGGGCGCTGCGATGGCGTTGCAGCTCCGCACGCCGCATGGCGCCGGTGCACTGGCGGTGCCCCTCGCCGGCGCGTTCAACGTGCAGAACGTCTGTGGCGTTCTCGGCGTGCTGCTCGCGAGCGACATCGCGCTTGCCGAAGCCTTGCGCGCGCTCTCGCGCATCACGCCGCCACCGGGTCGCATGCAGCGCTTCGGTGGCGTGGGCCTCCCGCTGGTCGTCGTCGATTACGCGCACACGCCCGACGCCCTCGAGCAAGTGCTCGCAGCGATGCGTCCGGCGGTGGCAGCGCAAGGCGTGCTCGTGTGCGTGTTCGGCGCCGGCGGCGATCGCGATCGCGGCAAGCGCGCGCCGATGGGCGAAGTTGCCGCTCGATCCGCCGATCGCATCGTCGTGACGAGCGACAACCCGCGCGGCGAGGATCCGCGGGCGATCGCCGATGCGATCGGCGAAGGGATCGCGCGGGTGCGCGACGACTGGATCGTGGAGCTCGATCGGGCGCGCGCGATCGCGCGGGCAGTGAGCATCGCGCGCGAAGGAGACGTCATTGTCGTGGCGGGGAAGGGACATGAGGACTATCAGGAATCGAACGGCGTTCGTCGAGCGTTCTCCGATGCCGCCTGCGTCGCGGACGTGCTGGCGCGCCGGAGGGCGCAATGATGGATACGATGACGGCCGCAAGCGCGGTCGGTGGATCGATCATCGGCGCCTGCGTGCCGTTCGTTCGCGTCACGACCGATACGCGCGCACTCGCCCCGGGCGATTTGTTCGTCGCGCTGCGTGGTGAGCGGTTCGACGGGCACGACTTCGTCGCGCAGGCGATGATCGCCGGTGCGGCCGCCGCGATCGTCGAGCGAACCCGCGCCGCGTCGCTCCCCGGCAACCTCATCGCCGTGGACGATCCGTTGCGCTCGCTCGGGGCGCTCGCCCGCTACTGGCGGGCGCGCTTCGCCATTCCGATCGCGGGCGTCGCGGGCAGCAACGGCAAGACGACGACGAAGGAAATGATCGCGTCGATCTTTCGTGCGGCGGTCGGTTCAGCCGCCACGGCCGCCACGCCAGGGAACTTCAACAACGCGATCGGGCTGCCGCTCGCCTTGCTCGCGCTGCGTCCGGTGCATCGGCTCGCAGTGTTCGAGATCGGAATGAACCATCGCGGCGAGACGCAGGAACTGGCCGGGATCCTGCAACCGACGATCGCCGTCATCACCAATGCGCAGCGCGAGCACCAGGAGTTCATGCGCAGCGTCGACGAGGTCGCCGCCGAGCACGGCGATCTCGTTCGCGCCTTGCCGCGCGATGGCGTGGCGGTCGTCAACGCAGACGATCCGCGCGCCGACGTTTGGCGCGGCGCCGCGCGCGCGCGCGGTGCACGCGTCCTCGATTTCGCGCTCGACGCCGCCGCGAGCGTCGCCGCACGTCACGTCGCGCACGACGAAGGCGGCGCGCTCGACCTCGTCACGCCGCTCGGCAATGCGACCGTGATCCTGCACGTCCCCGGGCGGCATATGGCGCGCAACGCGCTCGCCGCGGTCGCCGCCGCCATCGGTGCGGGTGTCTCGATGACCGCGATCGTGCAGGGACTCGAGGCGTTTCGGCCGGTGCGCGGCCGGCTCGCGACGCTCACCACGCCGACCGGCATCCGAGTGATCGACGACAGCTACAACGCGAACCCGGATTCGGTGCGCGCAGCGATCGACGTGCTCGCCGCGCGTGCGGCGCCGCGCGTCCTGATTCTGGGGGACATGGGCGAAGTCGGGACCGAGGGCCCCGACTTCCATCGGGAGATCGGCCGTTACGCGAAGCGGGCGGGAATCGAGCGCCTGCTCGCGGCGGGTGTGCAGGCGCGAGAAAGCGTCGCGGCGTTCGGCGCGGGTGCCGAGCATTTCGACGACGTCGATGCGCTCCGAGCACGCGCCGTCGCGAGCCTGCCCGCCGACGCGACGGTGCTGGTCAAGGGATCGCGCTTCATGCGCATGGAGCGCGTCGTCGCGGCGCTGACCGGAACCGCCGAGGGAGCGTCGCACTGATGCTGCTCTGGCTCACCGAGATGCTCGCGCGCGAGGTCCGCGCGTTCAACGTCTTCGGGTACATCACGCTGCGTGCGGTGCTCGCGATGATGACCGCGCTGCTGATCTCGTTCGCCGTCGGTCCCCGGATGATCGCGTGGCTCACCCGGATGCGAATCGGCCAAACGGTGCGCGACGACGGCCCGCAGACGCACCTGACCAAGGCCGGCACGCCGACGATGGGCGGCGCGCTGATCCTCGTCTCGATCGCCATCACGACGCTGTTGTGGGCGGACCTCGACAACCGGTTCGTCTGGGTCGTGCTGCTCGTCACGCTCGGCTTCGGCGCCGTCGGTTGGGTCGACGACTGGCGCAAGGTCGTCGCACGTCATCCGAAAGGACTGTCCGCGCGCGAGAAGTATTTCTGGCAATCGCTGATCGGCGTGATCGCCGCGGTCTATCTCGCGTTTTCCGTTTCCGCCGCCGACAACTCGACGTTCCTCGAGCACTTCGTCGCGTGGGTGAGGAGCGGCTTCAGCGCGGGATTGTCGCCGAAGGCCGACCTGATCGTGCCGTTCTTCAAGACGGTCTCGTATCCGCTCGGCGTCTGGGGCTTCATGGCGCTGTCGTATTTCGTGATCGTCGGCACCAGCAACGCGGTCAATCTCACCGACGGGCTCGACGGTCTCGCGATCATGCCGACGGTGATGATCGGCGCGGCGCTCGGCATCTTCGCGTACGTGAGCGGCAACGCGGTGTTCGCGCGCTACCTCGGCTTCCCGCACATTCCCGGTGCCGGCGAGCTCGCGGTGATCTGCGGCGCGATGGGAGGCGCGGGCCTCGGCTTCCTCTGGTTCAACGCGTATCCGGCCGACGTGTTCATGGGCGACGTCGGCGCGCTCGCGCTCGGCGCTGCGCTCGGCGCGATCGCCATCATCGTGCGCCAGGAGATCGTGCTTTTCATCATGGGCGGCGTGTTCGTCGTCGAAACGCTGTCGGTGATGATCCAGGTCGCGTCGTTCAAGACGACGGGGCGGCGCGTGTTCCGGATGGCGCCGCTGCATCACCACTACGAGCTGAAGGGCTGGAAAGAGAACCAGGTGGTCGTGCGGTTCTGGATCATCACCATGCTGCTCGTGCTGTTCGGACTTTCGACCCTGAAGTTGCGATGAGCGCGACGCGCGAGATGGAACATCGAGCGGAGGCCCGAAGGGCCCGACGGCGCGCGATTCGTGCGAGGCCGACGCTTGGGTCGCGGGCTGGCGCGAATGGCCCAATGAGGCCGAGGCGATGAGCGCGACGCGCGATATGGAACGGCGAGTGGAGACCCGAAGGGCCGGACGTTGCGCGATTCGTGCGAGGCCGACGCTTGGGTCGCGGGCTGCCGCGAATGGCCCCATGAGGCCGAGGCGATGAAGACGAAGCGATATCTGGGTCGAAACGCGATCGTGCTGGGCCTTGGCGTGACCGGTCTTTCGCTCGCGCGCCACCTTGTCGAGCATGGGGCGAGCGTGCGCGTCGCCGACACGCGCGACGATCCGCCGAACCGCGATGCGCTCGCCCGATCGTTGCCGCAGGTCGAGTTGCTCACCGGAGACTTCTCCGACGCGACGTTCGCGGGCGCCGACATGATCGCGATCAGTCCCGGCGTCGCGCAGCGGCATCCGGCGATCCGCGCCGCCGTCGACAACGGGACGGAACTCGTCGGCGACATCGAGCTCTTCGCACGTGCCTTGCCGGCCGATCAGAAGGTGCTCGCGATCACCGGGACGAACGGCAAGTCGACGGTGACGGCACTTACCGGTGCACTTGCGACGGCAGCGGGACTGACGACGATCGTCGGCGGCAACATCGGCAACGCGGTTCTCGATGCGCTGCAACCGATCGAGGCCGGGGCACCGTGGCCGAACGTGTTCGTGCTCGAGCTTTCGAGTTACCAGCTCGAGACGACCGAGTCGCTCGCACCCATCGCCGCCGCGGTGCTCAACGTGTCGGCGAATCACATGGACCGTTACGCGGGCATCGCCGATTACGCGGCCACGAAGGCGCGAATCTTCGCGAAGGCGAGCGTGCAGGTGCTGAACCGCGACGATCCGATCGTGCGACTGATGCGATTGCCTGGACATGTCGCGCAGACGTTCGGAGCCGCCGTGCCGTTGTCCGAGGAGGAGTGGGGCATCGTCGCGCGCAAGGACGGCGCGTGGCTCGCGCGCGGTGGCGATCTCGTCATGCAAGCCTCCCGCTTGACGCTCGTCGGCGGCCACAACGCACAGAACGCGCTCGCCGCGCTCGCGCTCGCGTCGTCGGTGGCGAAGCTGAACCGGCCGATGCTCGACGCACTCGCGGCCTTCCGCGGCTTGCCGCATCGGATGGCGCGCGTTGCCGAGTCGGGCGACGTTCTCTTCGTCGACGATTCCAAGGGCACGACCGTCGCGGCGACGCGGGCCGCGCTCGCCGGCATCGATCGTCCCGTCGTGCTCATCGCGGGCGGTGACGGCAAGGGCCAGAGTTTCGTGCCGTTGCGCGAAAGCGTCGAGCGTACGTGCCGCGCGGTGCTGTTGATCGGACGCGACGCGCCGCAGATCGAACGCGCGCTCGCCGGATCGAGCGTGCGCGTCGAAAACGTCGGCACGCTCGACGCCGCGGTTGCGCGCGCGATCGCGATCGCACGCCCGGGCGACGTCGTTCTGCTGTCGCCCGCATGCGCGAGCCTCGACCAATTCCGCGACTACACCGAGCGCGGCCGCCGCTTCGCGGAACTCGTCCGCGCGGAGCTCGCCGAGCACGTCGATGCGTAAGCGGCTGCTCGCGACGGCGACGGCGACCGCGGGCATGGGCCGCGGGCCGCTGCATCCGCTGCCGCGCGATCCGCGCGCGATGCTGACGTGGGACGCGTCGCTCGCGTGGTGCACGCTGATCCTGCTCGCGCTCGGCCTGGTGATGGTGTATTCGGCGTCGATCGCCACGGCGGAAGCGTCGTCGCACACCGGTTATCGCGCGTGGTACTTCCTCGCGCGCCACGCGGTGTTCGTGGCCATCGGGCTGCTGGCGGCGTTCTTCGCGTTCCAGGTCCCCGTCAAGGTGTGGCGCCACGTCGCCGTGTGGTTCTTCGTGATCGGCGCCGCGCTGCTCGTGCTGGTGCTCGTGCCGGGCATCGGCAAGTCGGTAAACGGATCGAAGCGCTGGATATCGCTGATGGTCGTCAACATCCAGCCGTCCGAGTTCATGAAGCTCGCCGCCGTGTTGTACGCGGCGAGCTATGCGGTGCGCAAGGCCGCGTTCCTGCACGCCGAGCAGCCGCTGCGGCAGACGCTCGTGCGCGGCTTCGCGCCGCTCTCGGCGGTCATGGTGCTGATCGGCGGCTTGCTGCTGCTCGAGCCCGACTTCGGCGCATTCGTCGTGATCCTCGCGATCGCATTCGGCATTCTGTTCGTCGGAGGCCTCGACTGGCGGCTGTTCCTCGGCCTCGCCCTCCTGCTTCCCGTCGCACTCGCGGCGATCCTCGTTGCCGCGCCGTACCGAGTGCAACGGCTCACGAATTTCCTCGACCCGTGGTCCGACCCGCTGCACAAGGGGTATCAGTTGTCGCATTCGCTGATCGCGTTCGGCCGCGGCGAATGGCTCGGCGTGGGATTGGGCTCCAGCGTCGAGAAGCTGCTCTACCTGCCCGAGGCACACACGGACTTCCTGCTCGCCGTGATCGCCGAGGAGTTGGGCTTCGTCGGCGTGTTCGCCGTGATCGCGCTCTTCGCGTGGCTGCTCTTTCGCGCGTACGCGATCGGGCGGCAGGCGGCGCGGTTGGACCGGCCGTTCGCGGCGCTCGTCGCGCACGGCATCGTCGTGTGGATCGGCGTGCAGACGTTCATCAACATGGGCGTCAACATGGGCGTGCTGCCGACGAAAGGCCTCACGCTGCCGCTGCTTTCGTTCGGGGGCAGCGGCATCGTCGCGAATTGCATCGCGATCGCGATCCTGCTGCGCATCGATTATGAAAATCGCCGAATCCTGAGCGGCTTCAACGCATGACGGCAACCACGGTAATGATCACCACCGGCGGCACGGGCGGCCACGTGTTCCCGGGCCTCGCGGTCGCGGCGAAACTGCTCGCGCGCGGGTGCCGCGTGTTCTGGCTCGGCACCCACGAAGGCATGGAAGCGCAGATCGTCCCGGCACACGGCGTCGAGTTCGAAGCGGTCTCGTTTCGCGGCGTACGCGGCAAGGGATGGCGCACGCTCGTCTTCGGGCCATTCGCGCTGATGCGCGCATGCGTCGCCAGCCTGCGCGTCATCCGCCGCCGCAAGCCGAACGTCGTGCTCGGACTCGGCGGCTTCGCGTCATTCCCCGGCGCGCTGATGGGTGTGGCCGCGGGCAAGCCGCTCGTCGTGCACGACGCGAACGCCGTTGCGGGCCTCGCCAATCGCGTGCTCGCCTACGGCGCCGACCGCGTGCTGCTCGGGTTTCCGGGCGCGATGACCAGGGATCGCGGGACCTTCGTCGGCAACCCGCTTCGCGACGACATCGTCGCGCTCTCGCCGCCCGCGCAACGCTTCGCCGATCGCAGCGGGCCGCTGCGCCTTCTGGTGGTGGGCGGAAGCCTCGGTGCATCGGCGCTCAACCAAGCGCTTCCCGCCGCGCTCGCGGCGATCGACGAAGCGAAACGACCGCAGATCGTGCATCAGGCCGGCGAGCGCCACGTCGATGCGTTGCGTAATGGGTATGCCAACGCGGGCGTGCGCGCCGAATGCGTGGCGTTCATCGACGAGATGGCAGCGCGCTACGCATGGGCCGACATCGTGGTCTGCCGCGGGGGTGCATTGACGATCGCCGAACTCGCGGCCGTCGGGTTGGGTGCGATCGTCGTGCCGCTCCCCGGCGCGATCGCCGACGAGCAGACGGCCAACGCGCGTTTCCTGCTCGATGCGGGCGCGGCGATCGTCATGCCGCAGGCGGAACTGCTGTCGTCGGCGAATCCGCTCGCGGGTGTCCTCGCCGCGCTCACGCGACAGCATGCGCTGACGATGGCGATGAACGCCTATCGCGTCGGCCGCCGTGACGCCGCGGACCGCGTCGCCGATGCTTGCCTGGAGTTACTGAAATGAGAGCCGCAGGGCCGTCCCGAGGCTCGAATTCCGCCCCGGCGGGGGGCAGCGCAGCGGCGAAGCCGCAAGCGTGGGGGTGTCACATCCCGTGAAGCACAAGGTCAAGCGCGTGCACTTCGTGGGGATCGGCGGCGCCGGCATGAGCGGCATCGCGGAAGTGCTCGCGACGCAAGGCTATCGCGTATCGGGCTCGGACCTGCACGAAGGTGCTGCGACCAGGCGCCTGCGCTCGCTCGGCATCGCGGTGGCGATCGGCCACGACCCGGCGAACGTCGCCGGCGCCGACGCGGTCGTCGTCTCGACGGCGATCGGCCCCGACAATCCGGAAGTCGCCGTCGCCCGTGAACGCGGCATTCCGATCGTCCCTCGCGCGTTGATGCTCGCCGAACTCATGCGGCTGAAGCAGGGAATCGCCGTGGCGGGCACGCACGGCAAGACGACGACGACGAGCCTCATCGCCTCGGTGCTCGCCGAAGGCGGGCTCGATCCGACGTTCGTCATCGGCGGACGGCTCCTCGCGGCGGACGCGCACGCGCGGCTCGGCCATGGCGAGTTTCTCGTCGCCGAGGCCGACGAGTCGGACGCGTCGTTTCTCTATCTCACGCCGGTGCTCGCGGTCGTCACGAACATCGACGCCGATCACATGGAAACGTACGCGCAGGATTTCGGGCGCCTGTCGCGCGCGTTCGTCGACTTCGTGCAGCGACTGCCGTTCTACGGCGTCGCCGTGCTGTGCATCGACGATCCGCACGTCCGCGCGATCCTGCCCGAGATCGCCAAGCCGATCGTGACGTACGGACTTTCGGACGACGCGCAGTTGCATGCGGTGGACCTCGTCAATCGCGAAGGACGCATGCATTTCGTCGCGAAGGCGAAGGGTGCACGGCCGCTGCCGATCGAGCTCGCGCTCGCCGGCGTGCACAACGTGCGCAACGCGCTGGCGGCGATCGCTGTCGGTCGAGAAGTCGGCGTCGACGATGCGGCGATCGCGCGCGCGCTCGCGGAATTCCGCGGCGTCGACCGGCGCTTTCAGCGTTACGGCCAAGTCGAGATTGCCGCCGGCGGTGCGTTCACGCTCATCGACGATTACGGCCACCACCCGGTCGAGATGGCGGCGACGCTCGCCGCCGCGCGCGACAGCTACCCCGGACGGCGCGTCGTCCTCGCGTTCCAGCCGCATCGCTACACGCGCACGCGCGATCTCTTCGAGGATTTCGTGCGCGTGCTGTCGACGGTCGATGCGCTCGTGCTGACCGACGTCTACCCCGCCGGCGAGGCGCCGATCGTGGCGGCCGACGGGCGTGCGCTCGCACGCGCGGTGCGCGTCGCGGGTCGCGTCGAGCCGGTCTTCGTCGAATCGATCGCCGACGTGCCGGAAGCCATTCGCGGCGTCGCGCGCGACGGCGACGTCGTCTTGACGATGGGCGCGGGTTCGATCGGAACGGTCCCCGCACAACTGGGCGGCGCGCGATGATGATGGACGACCTGCCGTTCGCCAGCCTGCGTGGAACGTTCGCGCGGAACGGCTCGCTCGCGCGGCATACGACGTGGCGCGTCGGCGGCCACGCCGACCTGCTCTTCGTGCCCGCCGGGCGCGACGATCTCGCGCAGTTCGTGCAGGCGTTGCCGCCGGCGATGCCGTTGACGGTGCTCGGCCTCGGCAGCAATACGCTCGTGCGCGACGGCGGCATTCGCGGCGCCGTCGTGCTGATGCACGACCCGGGCGCCTTGATCGCCGTGGCGGAGGGATTGATCTACGCCGATGCGGGCGTCGCGAGCCCGAAGCTCGCGCGCTTCGCCGCGATGCACGGTACGAGCGGGGCGGAGTTCCTCGCAGGCGTTCCGGGCACGGTCGGCGGCGCACTGGCGATGAACGCGGGCTGCTACGGCGGCGAGACGTGGCGCTACGTTGCGCGCGTCGAGACGCTCGGCCGCGACGGCCGCTTCGCGGTCCGCACGCCCGATGCGTTCGCGATCGCCTATCGCAGCGTGCAGCGCCGAGACGGTGAACCGCTGGAGCCGTTCACCGGTGCCTGGTTTCGGTTTCCGCCCGGCGACATGGCGACGTCGCGCGCGGCGATCAAGTCGTTGCTCGCAAGGCGCATCGCGACGCAGCCGCTGTCGGTGCCCAACGCCGGCAGCGTCTTTCGCAATCCGCCCGGCGACTACGCGGCGCGGCTCATCGAGCGTTGCGGGCTCAAGGGTTTCACGATCGGTGGGGCGCGCGTCTCCGAGTTGCACGCGAATTTCATCGTCAATCCCGAGCGTCGCGCGCGCGCAGCCGATATCGAAGCGATGATCGTGCACGTTCGCGATACCGTGCGCGCGCGCACCGGCGTGCTGCTCGAGCCCGAGGTGCGCATCGTTGGGGACGCGATCCAATGACGAACATCATGACCGACGATTTCGGAAAGGTCGCGGTACTCCTCGGAGGGCCGTCCGCGGAGCGCGAGGTGTCGCTGATGTCCGGCAAGGCCGTCGTCGCGGCGCTTCGCGAGCGCGGCGTCGACGCGCACCCGTTCGATCCCGCGGAGCGCGACGTGCTCGAGCTGAAGCGCGACGGGTTCGCGCGGGTTTTCATCGCATTGCATGGCCGCTTCGGCGAGGACGGCACCGTGCAGGGTGCGCTCGAGACGCTGCACATTCCCTACACCGGCAGCGGCGTGATGGCCTCCGCACTCGCGATGGACAAGTGGCGCACCAAGCTCGTCTGGATCGCGTCGAACATTCCGACGCCGCGCTATCGGGTCGTCGACGCCTCGACCGACTGGCAGCGCACCATCGCCGAGCTCGGACTTCCGCTCGTCGTCAAGCCGGCGCGCGAGGGGTCGACGATCGGCATCACGCGCGTCGACCACGTCGACCACGACGAGCTCGCGCTCGCGTGGAAGGTCGCGGCCGAGCATGACCCGCTCGTTCTGGTCGAGGAGTTCGTCAGCGGCGTCGAGTTGACCGCGTCGATCGTGAACGGACGCGCGCTGCCGCTGATCCGCATCGAGGCGCCGCACGGCAATTACGACTACCACAGCAAGTATTTCTCCGACGAGACGAAGTACTTCTGCCCGAGCGGCATCGACGTGGCGCTCGAAGCGCGGATTCGTGAACACGCGCTCGCCGCATTCGACGTCGTGGGCTGCACCGGCTGGGGACGGCTCGACCTGATCCTGCGCGCCGACGGCAGCTATTCGTTCCTGGAGGTGAACACGTCGCCCGGCATGACGGGTCACAGCCTCGTGCCGATGGCCGCCAAGCAGGCCGGCATGAGCTTTCCCGATCTTTGCGTCGAGATCCTGAAGGGCGCCCATGTGGGATGACGCGCGCCAGCTGAACGCGATCGCGGCGACGCTTTCGCTGATCGCGCTGGGGTTCCTCGCCTTCGCGGTCGCGACGGCGGTTGCACGCCTGCCTGCGTTCGAGTACCGCGAAATCGTCGTCACGACACCGCTCGTGCGCGCGAGCGCCGCGCACCTCGAGTCGATCGTGCGCAGCGAATTGCGCGGCACGTTCTTCACGATGAACCTCGACGCTGCGAGCGAATCGCTCGCGAAAGTGCCGTGGGTGCGCTCGGTCGCGCTGCGCCGGCAATGGCCGCGCCGCCTCGAGATCGAGGTCGACGAGCACGCGCCCTTCGCGCGCTGGAACGACAACGCGCTCGTCGACACGCACGGCGACGTGTTCGTCGCGAATTTCGCAGGCGAGTTGCCCGAGTTCGCCGGTCCCGACGGTACCGCGCAACACATGACCGCGCACTTTCGCGAATGGACGAAGCTCCTCGCGCCGTCCGGCTTGCGCCTCACGGGACTCGCATTGTCGGCGCGAGGCGGCTGGCGGCTTCGTGCGGCCGACGACGCCGGGCCGATCACGCTCGACGTCGGCCGCGACGACACCGGCGAGAGGCTCGCACGCTTCCTCGACGTGTACCGCAAGACGATCGGCGTGCTCGCACGCACCGGCACGCACGTCGATCACGTCGATCTGCGCTATCGCAACGGGTTTGCTGCAAGGGTGCCGGGCTTTCGCGAAAAGCCGGCGAAGAGGGGATGAATCAACAAGCGACCACGGCCACGGCGCGCGTCATGGCGCCGACGCCAAAGGGCGGAGCGGGCAAATCGTGAAAGACAACAGCAATCTGATCGTCGGGCTCGACATCGGGACCTCCAAGATCGTCGCGATCGTCGCCGAGGTCTTGGACGATGGCGCACTGAATGTGATCGGCCTCGGGACGCAGCCTTCACGCGGCCTGAAGAAAGGCGTCGTCGTCAACATCGAGGCGACGATGGGCTCGATCCAGCGCGTGCTCGAGGAGGCCGAGCTGATGGCCGATTGCCGCATCAGCGAGGTCTACACCGGCATCGCGGGCAGCCACATCCGCAGCCTCAATTCGAGCGGCATGGTCGCGATCAAGGAGAAGGAAGTCACGCAGGCCGACATCGACCGCGTCGTCGACACCGCGAAGGCGATCGCGATTCCCAACGACCAGCAGGTGCTGCACATCCTGCCGCAGGAATTCATCATCGACGGGCAGGAGGACGTTCGCGAGCCACTCGGGATGAGCGGTGTGCGCCTCGAGGTGAAGGTGCACATCGTCACCGGCGCGGTGTCGGCGGTCGAGAACATCACGAAGTGCGTGCGGCGCTGCGGACTCGAGGTGCGCGACGTGATGCTGCAGCCGCTCGCATCCGCCAAGGCGGTGCTGAACGAGGACGAGAAGGAACTTGGCGTCTGCCTGATGGACATTGGCGGCGGCACGACCGACATCGCGGTGTTCGCCGGGGGCGCGATCCGGCACACCGCGGTGATCCCGATCGCCGGGGACCAGGTGACGAACGACATCGCGATGACGCTGCGCACGCCGACGAAGGAAGCCGAGGAATTGAAGCTTCGCCACGGCTGCGCGCTGCGCCAGCTCGCCGACAAGAACGCGGTGATCGAAGTGCCCGGCGTCGGCGAGCGCGGACCGCGCAAGTTGAGCAAGCCGATGCTCGCCGAAGTGATCGAGCCGCGGATCGAGGAGCTCTATTCGCTCGTGCAGGCGGAGCTGCGCCGCTCGGGATTCGAGGAGCTGCTGTCGTCGGGGATCGTGCTCACCGGCGGCTCGGCGTTGCTGCAGGGCATGACCGAGCTCGGCGAGGAGCTCTTCCATCTGCCGGTGCGGGTCGGCGTGCCGACGTATGCGGGCGGCCTCGCCGACGTCGTGCGCAGCCCGCGGTATGCGACGGCCGTCGGCCTCCTGCTCGAAGGACGCGAGCAGTTCCTGCGCGGCCAGGCGGCGCGCGCGCAGGTAGCGGGAATCGGCGGGATCGCCGAGCGGATGCGGCAGTGGTTCAGCGCGAATTTCTAACAGAAGTCAGAAGACATAAGACCGAAAACGCGAAAACGGGAAGGGAAGCGACGAGGTGGAATTGGCAATGGGGAAGCGGCAAGAGCGAGAGGCGTCAGGAATCAGGGGTTGCTGTCCTCTGACTTCTGATTCCTGACTACTGAAACCCAGACAGGAGATCCACATGTTCGAAATCATCGAAGAAGCGCCGGACGAAGGCGCGGTCATCAAGGTCATCGGCGTCGGCGGCTGCGGCGGCAACGCGGTCGAGCACATGATCACGCGAGGCCTCTCGGGCGTCGACTTCATGTGCGCGAACACCGACTCGCAGGCGTTGAAGCGATCGACCGCGCGCACGCAATTGCAACTCGGCTCGACGCTCACGCGCGGTCTCGGCGCCGGTGCGCGTCCCGAGATCGGGCGCGACGCGGCGATGGAGGATCGCGACCGCATCGCGAGCATGATCGAAGGCGCCGACATGCTGTTCATCACGGCGGGGATGGGCGGCGGCACGGGGACGGGCGCCGCGCCGGTGATCGCCGACATCGCGAAGAGCCTCGGCATCCTCACCGTCGCGGTCGTCACGCGGCCCTTCAAGTTCGAAGGCAAGCGGCAGCGCGTCGCGTCGGCGGGCATCGAGGAGCTCACCAAGAAGGTCGACTCGCTAATCGTCATTCCGAACGACAAGCTGATGGAAGTCCTCGGCGAGGACGTGTCGATGCTCGAGGCGTTCGCGGCGGCGAACGACGTACTTTACGGCGCGGTGTCGGGGATCGCCGAAGTCATCAACAATCCGGGTCTCGTCAACGTCGACTTCGCCGACGTGCGCACCGTGATGAGCGAGGTCGGCATGGCGATGATGGGATCGGCGATGGCGGACGGCGGCATGCGCGCGCGCGACGCGGCGCAGGCCGCGGTGAAGAGCCCGCTGCTCGAGGAGGTGAACCTCGCCGGTGCACGCGGCGTGCTCGTCAACATCACCGCGTCGGCGAGCCTCAAGATGAAGGAGTATCACGAGGTGATGAACACCATCAAGGAATTCACCGCCGAGGACGCGATGGTGATCGTCGGCACGGTGCTCGACGAGGCGATGGAGGATCGGCTGCGCGTGACGATGATCGCCACGGGTCTCGGCGGCGCCGTCGTCGCGACGCGCAGGCCGCCGAAGCTCGAGGTGCTGGAGACGGTCGTCGACCGCACCGGCACCGACAACGTCGGCATGCGCGTCGAGACGATCGACTACGACAAGCTCGATCAGCCCGCCGTCGTGCGCCGCGGCCGTCATGCGGTGAGCGCGCCGACGCCGGCGTTCGACCCGTCGGAGATCCCGGCGTTCCTGCGCAAGCAGGCGGACTGAACGCAGCGGATGTTAAACTGACCGATCGGTCGCGCGCCGCAGGACGGCGCGCGACCTCACCTTTTTCACCATGCTGCGCCAGCGCACGCTCAAGACGACCATTCGCTCGACCGGCGTCGGTCTGCATACCGGCGCGCGCGTCGAGCTCACGCTGCGGCCCGCACAACCGGACACCGGCATCGTCTTCCATCGCGTCGACCTGCCCGCACCGGTTGCGATCCCCGCGCTCGCCGTCAACGTCGGCGACACGCGGCTCTCGTCGTCGCTCGCGCTTTCAGGTGCGACGATCTCGACCGTCGAGCACTTGATGTCGGCGATCGCCGGCCTCGGCATCGACAACCTGCACGTCGACGTCGCCGGACCCGAGCTGCCGATCATGGACGGCAGCGCCGGGCCGTTCGTTTACCTGCTCCAATCCGCCGGGATCGTCGAGCAGGCGAAGCCCAAGAAGTACCTGCGCGTACGCGCACCGGTCGAATTGCGCGACGGCGACAAGTGGGCGCGCTTCGAGCCGTTCTTCGGTTTCAAGCTCGATTTCACGATCGACTTTCCGCATCCCATCTTCGGCACCGAGAGCCGCCACGTCGTCGTCGATTTCGCGCATCACTCGTACGTGAAGGAAGTGGCCCGTGCACGCACGTTCGCGTTCATGCACGACGTCGAGGCGATGCGCTCTGCGGGGCTCGCGCTCGGCGGCAGCCTCCAGAACGCGATCGTCATCGACGAGGCGCGCGTGCTCAATGCCGAGGGCCTGCGCTACGACAACGAATTCGTCAAGCACAAGGTGCTCGACGCGATCGGCGATCTCTATTTGCTCGGTCACCCGCTGATCGGTCAGTACACGGCGTACAAGCCGGGCCACGCGTTGAACAACCTGCTCGCCCGCGCGTTGCTCGCCCGAAGCGACGCGTTCGACCTCGTCGCGTTCGATACCGACGACGACGTGCCGTCCGCCTTCCAGCACTGGGCGGCCGCCGGCGCCGCTTGACTGCCGCGCCCCTGCGCGCGCGAGTTCCGCCATCGGCGCGCGTGGCGACATCGCCACGCGGACGACGTCGCCGATGGTGATCGTCCGCCTGCTGCTGTTCTTCGCGCTCGCCGCGATCGGCGTCGCGCTCCTGCTGTGGTTCGTCCAGCGTGATCGGCGCTACCTGCGCTTCATCGGGCTGACGCTCAAGTTCACGCTCGTCATGCTGCTCGCGGTCCTGTTGTGGTTCGCCGCCGAGCGGCTGCTCGCACCGACGCTCGGTCCGCTGCTGTGAAGGCGACCCCCGACCCGTTCACGCGGCGTGCGTTCGTCGTCGTCGCGATCGCCGCGTCGGCCTTCGTCCTGTGGGAGCTGCGCGGCGTCCTGCCGCTCCTCTTCGCGGCCATCCTGCTCGCGATCGGCGTGCGCGCGCTCGCCG
>DASTGT010000049.1:0-70402 GCA_035718935.1 Casimicrobiaceae bacterium | reverse complement strand
CCTGCGCACCGGAATGGGGCTGGACGTTCGCCGCCTCGGCGTCGAACAGCTTGCGCACGCGGTCGATCGCGAGCTGCTCGACGACGTCGACGTGCTCGCAGCCGCCGTAATAGCGCTTGCCCGGATACCCCTCGGCGTACTTGTTGGTGAGCTGCGTCCCTTGCGCGGCCATGACGGCCGGGCTCGCGTAGTTTTCCGACGCGATCAGCTCGATGTGCTCCTCCTGGCGGCGATTCTCCGCCGCGATCGCCTGCCAGAGCTCGGGATCGGACTGCGCCAGCGTGCGGGAGCGGCTGAACATGACATTGACCGCCGGGACAAACCGGAATTCTAGCAGGGGCGACGTGCAGCAGCCCTTTTGCGCGACCCGCGTCTATAATGCGCCGCTCGCGCATCGCCGCGCGGCGCGCGAGCCGTGTCCAACGCATGATGGCGCCGGCATCGCGCCACGAGGGAGCAACCTTGAACGCCCTGCTCGCGCTCTCCCGCGCCATCGACGCGATCACCGAACGCGTCGGCCGCATCGTCTACTGGCTGGTCCTCGTCGTCGTTCTGATCAGCGCGGCGAACGCCACGGTGCGCAAGGCGTTCGACTACAGCTCGAACGCGTACCTCGAAGTGCAGTGGTACCTGTTCTCGGTGATCTTCCTCTTCGGCGCCGGCTACACGCTGCTGCGCAACGAGCACGTGCGCATCGACATCATCCAGGGCCGGCTGTCGCCGCGCGCGCAGAACTGGATCGACGTGTTCGGCATCGTGTTTTTCCTGATGCCGATGTCGATCGTCATCATGTGGCTGTCGTGGCCGCTGTTCCTCGACTCGCTGCATCGCCACGAGGTGTCGACCAACGCCGGCGGGCTCATCATCTGGCCGGCACGGCTCATGGTTCCGATCGGCTTCGCGCTGCTGATCATGCAGGCCGTGTCCGAGCTCATCAAGCGCATCGCGTTCCTGATGGGCCGGATCCCCGATCCGCTGGAAAAGCGCCACGAGAAGTCCGCCGAGGAGGAGCTCGCGGAGGAAATCGCGCGCCAGCGCGCCGACCAGGTCCCAGGCGGGACCGTGCCATGACGCGCGCCGGAGTTCCTTCGGCGCGACGCATCGCGCGCTTTGCGCAATCCACGAGGAGGACGCCATGACCGCCTGGGTGATCGCCAACATGGCGCCGCTCATGTTCTGCGGCCTGATCGTCACGCTGCTTCTCGGCTTTCCCGTCGCGTTCTCGCTCGGCGCGGTCGGCATCGGCTTCGGCATCCTCGGCATCGAGCTCGGGCTTCTCGACACGACCCTCCTGCAGGCGCTGCCCGAGCGCGTGTTCGGCGTGATGTCGAACGACACGCTGCTCGCGGTGCCGTTCTTCACCTTCATGGGTCTGATCCTCGAGCGATCGGGCATGGCGGAGGATCTGCTCGACACCATCGGCCAGCTCTTCGGGCCGCTGCGCGGCGGCCTCGCCTACGCGGTCGTGTTCGTCGGCGCATTGCTCGCCGCGACGACGGGCGTCGTCGCGGCGAGCGTGATCTCGATGGGGTTGATTTCGCTGCCGATCATGCTGCGCTACGGCTACGACCGGCGACTCGCGAGTGGCGTGATCGCGGCCTCCGGCACGCTCGCGCAGATCATTCCTCCGTCGCTCGTGCTGATCATCATGGCCGACCAGCTCGGCCGTTCGGTCGGCGACATGTACGCGGGTGCGTTCATTCCCGGGCTGGTGCTCGCCGGCCTTTACGCGCTGTACGTTCTCGCGACGACGATCGTCAAGCCAACGTGGGCGCCTGCGCTGCCGCTCGAGGCGCGCACGATTCGCGAGTCGAGCGGACGCAGCGGCGTCATCTCGCTCATCATCCTGGTCGCGATCGCGACGGTGGCGGCGATCGTCTACGCCAAGACGCGCATGGCCGACCGGGCGCTCGACGAAACGATCGTGATCGCCACCTCGGTCGGTACCGGCGTGGCGTTCTTCGCAGCCGTGCTGAACCGTCTGCTGCGCTTCGGCCTTCTGTCGAAGATCGCCGAGCGCGTCGTGTTCGTGCTGATTCCGCCGCTCGCGCTGATCTTTCTCGTGCTGGGCACGATCTTCCTCGGCGTCGCGACGCCGACCGAAGGCGGGGCGATGGGCGCAACCGGGGCGCTCGCGATGGCGCTCGCGCGCCGCCGCCTGTCCTGGAAATTGCTGCGCCAGGCGATGGACACCACCGCGAAGCTCTCGACGTTCGTCGTGTTCATCCTCGTGGGTGCGCGCGTGTTCAGCCTCACGTTCTACGGCGTCAACGGCCACGTCTGGGTCGAACACCTGCTGACGAGCCTGCCCGGAGGTCAGCTCGGCTTTCTCGTCGTCGTCAACCTGCTGATCTTCATCCTCGCGTTCTTCCTCGATTTCTTCGAGCTCTCGTTCATCATCATCCCGCTGATCGGCCCTGCGGCCGACAAGCTCGGCATCGACCTCATCTGGCTCGGCGTGCTGCTCGGCGTCAACATGCAGACGTCGTTCATGCATCCGCCGTTCGGCTTCGCGCTGTTCTACCTCCGCAGCGTCGCGCCGGCCAAGGATTACCCCGACCGTCTTTCGAAGAAGATGATCAAGGGTGTCTCGACCGGCCAGATCTACTGGGGCGCGGTGCCGTTCGTGTTGATCCAGATCGTCATGGTCGGCCTCGTCATCGCGTTCCCGCAGATGGTGCTGGTCTACAAGGCCGGCGAAGCGAAGTACGACATCAACAAGATCCAGATCATCGTGCCGGAGTCGACGCCGCTCGTGCCCGGCGGCAAGGGTGGCGCACAGCAGCAGGACGACGCCGAGAAGGCGCTCGAGCGCGCATTCGGCGGCGGCGCGGGCGAGCCCGCACAGAAGGATCAGCCGAACGCGCCGGCACCCGACGCAACCAACGCTCCGTCCAACGAAAGCGCGCCGCCTGCCAACGAACCTGCGCCTTCCTCCGATCAGGAGGACGCGATGAAGGCGCTCGAACGCGCGATGCAGGGAACGCCGGCTCCGCCGCCGGCCAAGTAAGCCGTCTGCAATAACGCGAAGCCCCGCCGGAGCGGGGCTTCGCGGGTTGCTCGCTCGACGCGTTACTTGCCCGGCGTGCGCTGGCCCATGCGCGCGGCGGCGATCATGAAGTTGTCGAAGCGATTCTCGGCGACCTGGAACCACGAGATCTGCTCGTTGCGGAACGCCTTCCATGGCTCGTAGATCTTCTTGAACTTGGCGTTCTTGGTCGCGATCTCGTCGTACGTCTCGGTCGTCGCCTTGTAGCAGGCGGCCATGATCTCGTTGCTGAACGGCCGCAGAATGACGCCGCCGCCGATGAGCCGCTTCAGCGCCGCGGGGTTCAGCGCATCGTACTTGGCCATCATGTCGACGTTCGCCTCGTAGCACGCCGCCTCGAGGACCGACTGGTACTCCTTCGGCAGCTCCTCCCACGCCTTGACGTTGACGTAGAGGTCGAGCTCGGGACCGCCTTCCCACCAGCCCGGGTAGTAGTAGTACTTGGCCACCTTGTAGAGGCCGAGCTTCTCGTCGTCGTACGGACCGACCCACTCGGCCGCGTCGATCGTGCCCTTCTCGAGGGCCGGATAAATGTCGCCGCCGGGAATCTGCTGCGGGATCACGCCGAGCTTCTGCAGCGGCAGCCCCCCCGTGCCCCCGATGCGCATCTTGAGGCCCTTGAAGTCCTCGGGCTTGTTGATCTCCTTGCGGAAGAAGCCGCCCATCTGCGCGCCGGTGTTGCCGGCGGGGAAGTTGATGATGTTGTAGTCCTTGTAGAACTCGCGCATCAGCGCCATGCCGCCGCCGTGGTACATCCACGCGTTCTGCTGACGGTCGTTCATGCCGAACGGGATCGCGCATCCGAAGGCGAACGTCGCGTCCTTGCCGAAGAAGTAGTACGGCGCGGTGTGTGCGCACTGGATCGTCGCGTTCTGCACCGCGTCGACGACGCCGAACGCCGGGACGATCTCGCCGCCGGCGAACGTCTGGATCTGGAACTTGTTGTTCGTCGACGCGGCGACGCGCTTGCTGATCACGTCGGCGGCGCCGAAGATCGTGTCGAGGCTGCGTGGAAAGCTGGACGCGAGCCTCCATTTCACTTCAGGCGCGCTCTGCGCGAACGCCGGGGCCGACCCGGCCGCGAGAATGCCGGCGAGTCCGGCGTGCTTGATGAACGAACGACGCTCCATCTCCCGTTTCTCCTCTCGATTGCCGGCAGGGCCGACGGTGGGTGACATGCGACACGCAAGCCCGCTCCCTCGCGGGTCTTTCTGCGCGTGCCGGGCGATTCTACGTCATGTCGATAGCTTACGCACGGCGTTGAACAGCGTCCACGTCCACCCGGTCTGCCGCTCGAGGGTCTGGGTGAAGCGGATGAGATAGCGGGCGCTGCCGGTATCGAGCTCGACCATGCCGGCAGGCGTGAAGCGGTCGTCGGGACCGATGAGACTTCGCTGCGACGACTGCCGATTCTCGGGCGACGCCGGCAGGTACACGCCGAAGAACGGCCGGTCGTGCGCGCCGCGCGTGCCGTCGGCCGGCGATGCGAACCCGCGCATCAGGACGCGCACGAGCCGTCGCGCGATGATCTCGACGCCGACCGTCATTTCGTCCACCTGCTGCCGCTGCATCCGTCGCACGACGCCGAGGATCCAGTTGTCTCCGTCCTTGATCGCGAGTAATTCGCCGAGCTTCGCGGGCGCCTCTTTCGCGGGCGCCATCAGCCGGCAGCCGCTCTCGCTGCGATCGACCATCTTCCACCGCGTGCCGCGCACGCGGCGCTCGATCGATGCCGGATTGATGCCGGGATTGATGAGCGTCGCCTCGTCGTAACTCGTCGCGATGCCCGGCGTGCGCACGGCGTCGGGCAGGCGCTCGATCTCCGCGACAGCGCGCGTCAAGGCATGCAGGCCGCTCACGACGCGCACGTGCTCGTCGGCACCGCGGCGCGTCGCGCGCGGCGCATGCGCGAGCGCGTCGGGTCCGTAGAGTGCGGCGAGGCGCATCAGCAACAAACGCTGCTCGCGTGCGGGAAGATCGCCCGGCGCCGCCAGCTCGTCGTCGTTGTCGGGCAGCCAGCGAAGCCGCTCGACGATGCGCGTGTACACCGGCGTCGTGTCGACGTACATCACCTGCCCGCCGACCGGCGTCTTGTCGCGACGCCGCAGGCCCTGCGAGCCCGCGATGTCGACGTAGAAGCCCGACGCCTGCGAGGCGACCGGCGCCAGCGTGAGCGCGGGTGCCCAGTCGGCGAGCTGCCTCGCGACCCACTCGACCTGGTCGGGCGTGAAGTTGCCCGAATCGAGCCGCATCAGCAGCAGCATGTCGAGATACACCTGCTCGACCGAGATGCCGGGGCGCGAAAATTCGGCGGCGCCGAACACCAGTTGCTCGCGGTGCCACGACCGTGCGCGAGCGAGCTCGTACACCTCGTGGAAATCGCGCCACTGCGCCGGAATCCAGTGGCTGTAGCGAAAAAGCCGGAACTTGCCGTCGAGGCCGCGATAGTGCGCGAGGCGCACGAGAGCCCACGGGAGGATGGCGCGCCAGCGTCGGTGATCCGCGTGCGTGAAGCCGCCTTGCAGCGCCGCGCTGTACGCGGCGATGAACGCCTTCACGAGGTCGAACACCGAATGCCACAACCGCGATTCGACCGTCGAGCTCTTCTGGTAATTCGCGGTGTATTGCCGCGTGAGGTCGGCGATCACCGGCTCGAGACGCGCATCGAGCGCAAGCAGCGCCTCGAGCTGCGACGCGGACACTTCGCCGCCGCCGACGGGAAAGTTCGCGAGCACCTCGAGCGCGAGGCGTTGCACCTCGAGCAGGTCGCCCGCAGGCAGCCGCGCGATGTATCGGCGCGCCTGTGCAGGATGGCGCAACGGGTCGCGCAGGCGCCGCATCCAGTCGAGGACGGGATCGATCATGCGGAATGGTAAGCGACCGCGCGCCTCGGCGGGCGGTCAGCTGCCGGCGACCGTCATCCGCGACACGAGGATCGAGCCGACGTAGCGCGAGCCGCGGCGGTCGGTGTCGGTGCCGACCGCGACGATATCGCGGAACATCGACTTCAAATTGCCGGCGATCGTGATCTCCTCGACCGGATACGCGATCGCGCCATCCTCGATCCAGAAACCGGCGGCGCCGCGCGAGAAGTCGCCGGTCACGGGGTTCACGCCCTGACCGAGCTGCTCGGTGACGAACAGGCCGCGGCCCATGCGGCGCATGAGCGCGGGAAGGTCCTCGGTGCCGTTCACGACGAGGTTGTGTGCCCCGCCCGCGTTGCCGGTCGACGCCATGCCAAGCTTGCGCGCGGAATAGCTGCCGAGAAAGTAGCCGCGCAATTCGCCGCCAACGACCACGTCGCGCGAGTGCGTTGCGACGCCTTCGTTGTCGAACGGTGCGCTGCCGCGCGCGCGTGCGAGATGCGGCTCCTCGCGAATGTCGACGATCGGCGCGAACACGGGCGTGCCGAGCGAATCGAGCAGGAACGACGACTTGCGATAGAGGCTGCCGCCGGAGACCGCATGTACGAACGCACCGATGAGGTCCGCCGCCTCCGGCGCCTCGAACAGCACCGGGCATTCGAGCGTGCCGAGCTGACGAGCGCCCAGCCTGCGCACAGTGCGCTCGCCCGCGATGCGGCCAACCTTGCCCGGCGCATCGAGGTCTTCCGGCGCGCGCGCGGCCGTGTACCAGAAGTCGCGCTGCATCGCGCCGTCCGCTTCGGCGATGACCGAGCAGTCGATGTGATGGCGCGAGCTGCGATAGCCGCCCGCGAACCCTTCGGAATTTGCGTACACGAACTCCGACTCGCCGCGCGCCACGCTCGCGCCTTCGCTGTTGGTGATGCGTGCGTCGACGGCGAGCGCCGCGGCTTCGGTTTCGCGCGCGAGCTCGATCGCGCGCTCGACCGGCAGGTCCCACGGATGATAGAGGTCGAGATCGGGCCAGGTGCGCGCAAGCCGCGCGGGATCAGCGAGCCCCGCGGCCGGATCCTCGGCGGTATAGCGAGCGATCGCCAGCGCCTTGTCGACGGTCGCGCGAATCGAGTCGTCGGAGAAGTCGGCGGTGCTCGCGTGGCCGCGCCGCGTGCCGACGTAGACGGTGATGCCGATACCCTTGTCGCGGTTGTACGCGATCGTCTCGACATCGCCCTTGCGTACCGTCACGCTCTGCCCGACCGCCTGCGACACTTCGGTCTCCGCCGCGGTCGCGCCGCCCTCGCGCGCGGCATCGAGCACCGCCTGCGCGACGCGCTCGAGCGTTTGCGTGGTGACCGGGAAATGCGTGCCCTGCGCCGGGTGGGCTTGCTGCGGGGATGTCGAGCGATCGACGTGCGGAATGGCGTGCATCGGGGCGCGAATGAAAGCGTCGGCTATCATAGCAAAGCGCCTTCGTCGTCCCGATTCGCGCACCGTGCCGCCCCATCATACCGCTCGCTCGTTCGTTTCGCAGCCGCGCGGCGAGCCAACGCCGCAGCCGTCGAAGACCCGGCGCAAGCGCGCCATGCACGAGCTGCAGGCGCTCGGCGAGGCGCTCGTCGCGCTCGACGCTGCGCGACTCGCGGCGCTCGATCTGCCCGACGATCTCGCCGACGCGATCCGCTTCGCGCACACGCTGCGCAAGCACGAAGCGAAGCGGCGGCAGATGCAATACATCGGTCGCCTGATGCGCGACGTCGACGCCGAGCCGATTCGCGCGGCGCTTTCGAAAATGCAGGAAGGACCGGCACGCGAGCGAGCGCGCTTCGCCGCGCTCGAGCGCTGGCGCGAGCGCATTCTCGACGAGCCGGGCGGCCTGCAGGCGTTTCTCGACGCGCATCCCGGCGCATCGCGCGAGCGCCTCGAACCGCTGGTCGAAGCCGCGCGCGAGGAACGCGCGCGCCATGCGCGACCGCATCGCTATCGCGCCCTGTTTCGCGAGATCGAACTCCTCTACGGTCATGGATCCCGATAACCCGCAGCTCGTCGTCGGCCTCGTGTCGATCTCCGATCGCGCATCGCAGGGCGTGTACGTCGATCAGGGGCTGCCCGGCCTCCGCGAATGGTTCACCGCCGCGCTCGCATCACCGTGGCGTTTCGAGACGCGGCTCATTCCCGATGAACGACCCGAAATCGAGCGCACGCTCGTCGAGCTCGTCGACGACATCGGCTGTCACCTCGTGCTGACGACCGGCGGGACGGGCCCGGCGCCGCGCGACGTCACGCCGGAAGCCACGCTCGCCGTCGCCCACAAGGTGCTGCCGGGCTTCGGCGAGCAGATGCGGCAGGTCAGCCTGCGCTACGTACCGACGGCGATCTTGTCGCGACAGGTCGGCGTGGTGCGCGGGCGCGCATTGATTCTCAATCTGCCCGGGCAGCCGAAGGCGATCAAGGAAACGCTCGACGGCGTGTTTCCGGCGGTGCCCTATTGCATCGACCTGATCGGCGGCCCGTACGTCGAAACGCACGAAGCGGTGTGCAAGGTGTTTCGCCCGAAGTCGGCGCTGCGCCCGCGAAGGTAGGGTAGGACTCCACGCCGCCTCTGACACGTGTCCGCCACCTCTGACACGTGTCAGAGGTGAGCAGATGGGTTCGCGACGCCGCTGTTCGTGCGAGGCTCACCTCTGACACGTGTCAGAGGTGACGGGCTCCTTCTGCACCGGCTCGCCGAGCGCGATATCGAGCGTCATGTCCGTTGCGATCTTCTCGAGTGCACTGCGCAACGCTTCGCTTCCCACCGCCCCGGGCACGACGAGGAGCGCCTTCATCTTGAAGAGATGCTCGCCCGAGGCGGCGTCGCCGAGGATCTCGGTATGAAGATCGTCGATGCTGATGCCGCGCTCGGCCAGCGCGCGGGAAAGCTCGCGCACGATGCCGGCGCGATCGAGTCCGGTGAGCTCGAGTTTCACGATGCGGCGGCCCGCCGGTGCTGCGGGTATTTCGCTTTGCGCGATGACGACGCGAAGCCCGGTCGACTCGAGTCCGGAGAGCGCCTGCGTCAGCGCGGCTGCGTTCTGCGCGGGTACTTCGAAATGCACGATGCCCGCGAATTGCCCGGCGAGATTCGCCATGCGACTGCCCGCCCAGTTCGCGCCGAAGCCCTGCGCACGCTCGGCCAGCATGTTGACGAGCCCGGGGCGATCGGCGCCGATCGCCGTGACGATCAACGAGGCACGCGCGCCGTGTCCCTCCTCGGTCAGTGAAACGGTCGGGCGAATCATCGGCGCCTTGGTCGCATAGCGCTCGTCCTGCGGATGCGCGGGCAGTTCGCCGTGCTCGGCCGCATGCCGCACGACGCGCGTCAGGAGCGCGAGGCCGATCGGCGCGAGCGCGCGCTCCCACAACTCGCGCGCCGTCTCGCCTTTGCCGACGAAGCACCAGTCCTGCGCCGCGATCGCGCCGCGGTCCCAGCCGTCGGACAGGTGATAGACGGAACCGCCGGCGATCGGGTCACCCGAGAGGATCGTCCATTCGACTGCCGCGATGCCGCGATGGCGCGGCAGGAGCGACGGGTGATAGCCGACGCCGCGCAACCGCGCGCGAGACAGCGCCTCGTCGCTGACGCGCGCATGCGTATGCGCGGCGACGATCAGGTCGATGTCCGCGGGAATCGCTTCGCCCGGCACGATCTTGGGATTGGCGAGGACGTGCACCGGCACGCCCGCGGCCGAGGCCGCGTGCGCGAGGCGGTCGTCCGCCGCCGGCACGATAACCTGCACGATCGTCGCGCCGTCGTTACGCAGCGCCTCGAAAGCGGCCGCACCGAAATAACGGGACCCGACCAGCGCAACCTTCATCCCCTGCCCTTTCCGTTCACGGCCAACGCGCGGACCAGGCTCGCCGTGCGCCGCGTCGCAGCCACCGAAGGATACCGGAGACGCTCGCGCGGCGACGCGTGCCGCATCGACGACGATCGCGAGGCGCTCGACGTTCAACCGCGCGCTGCCGGGTCTTGCCGGTAGAACGTCGTGAACGCGGCGTAGACCTCCGGGTACTCGTCGACGAGGAGCGAAGGCTCCGCGAAGAAAACCTCGGAGAGCACCGCGAAGAATTCCGCCGGCGCCTCCGCGGCGTACGGATCGATCGCCGTGTCCTCGTCGCCATCGACGCGGCGGACGAAATCGTCGTACGCGCGCGTCAGCGCGCGATGCCAGGCGTCGCGCGCCGCATCGTCGGGAAGCGGCGGACAGCCGTTCGCGTCGCCGTCGGCCATGTCGATCTTGTGCGCGAACTCGTGGATGACGAGGTTCATCTGCGCGACGTCCCAGTCGGCCGAAGCCTCGACGTCGGGCCACGAGAGAATGACCGGCCCGCCGTGCATCGCTTCGCCGGCCAGCGCGTCGTCGCGCTCGTGCACGACGCCGAACTCGTCCTCGAATTCGCCGGTGGGAACGAATTCGCCGGGGTAGACGACGACGTTCTCGAAGCCGTCGTAGAGCGACAGGTCGAGGTTCAGCACGAGTACGCACGCCTGGATCGCGATGACGGTTCGCTGCAACCCCGTGACTTCGTGATCGCGCGCACCGACGATGCTCTTCGCATGCAGGAACAGCACGACGAGGTCGCGCAACCGTGCGAGCTCGGCGTCGTCGTAGATGCGCAGGAACGGCAGCGCCGAACAGGCGTCGTGCCACAAGGCGTCGGGGACCGCCCGGGTGCGAAGAATGCGCCGCTCGCGTACGCGGCGTAGCGCACGGAACACGAAACGCTCGACCGCTACTTCATGTCGACCGGCGCCGCGAGCACCGGTGCGTCGCCTTCGTCGTCGACGTCGATCACGGGCCGCTCGCCGCTGCCGAGCAAGCGATCGGCGTCCGCGTCGGGCAGAGCCTCGACGTCGCGGAGCTTGCGTGCGATCGTCGTGCTCTTGCGTCCGGCCTCGTCGAGCGTCTTGCCGACCTGGTCGAGCCGATCCTTCGTCTTGGCGAGAATCTCGCCGAAGCGGGTGAACTCGGTCTTGACTGCGCCGAGCACGCGCCACACCTCGGTCGACCGCTTCTCGATCGCCAGCGTGCGAAAGCCGAGCTGCAGGCTGTTGAGGATCGCGACCAGCGTCGTCGGCCCGGCGAGCGTCACGCGATAGTCGCGCTGCAACGTATCCTGCAGGCCCGGGCGCGACAGCGCCTCGCCGAAAAGGCCCTCGGTGGGGACGAACAGGATCGCGAAGTCGGTGGTGTGCGGGGACTCGATGTATTTGTCGCGGATCTTCTTCGCCTGCGCCTTGAAGAACTGCTCGAGCGAACGGCGCGCTGCATCGACCGCCTCCGGATCGGCGCGCTCGATCGCCTCCTGAAGCCGCTGCCAGTCCTCGAGCGGGAACTTCGCGTCGATCGGAAGCCAGCACGCGGTGCCGTCGTCGCTGCGGCCGGGAAAGCGCACCGCGTATTCGACGCGCTCCTCCGAGCCCGGGCGCGTCGCGATGTTCTGCGCGTATTGGTTCGCGGGCAGCATGTCGGCGAGCAACGCGCCGAGCTGCACCTCGCCCCAGTTGCCGCGCGACTTCACGTTCGTCAGCACGCGCTTCAAGTCGCCCACGCCGGTCGCGAGCGACTGCATCTCGCCAAGGCCCCGATGCACCTGCTCGAGCCGCTCCGACACCTGCCGGAACGACGCGCCGAGGCGTTGCTCGAGCGTCGCCTGCAGCTTCTCGTCGACGGTCGCGCGCATCTGATCGAGCTTCTGCGCGTTGTCGCTTCGCAGGTGATCGAGTCGCTCCTCGAGCGTGCGCCGCAGAGCATCCATCCGCTGCTCGGTGGCGTGTGCGAGTTGCGCGAGCCGCTCGGCAAACGCCTTCAACTCGCCGGCCTGCGCGCCGGACGCCGCCTTGTGCAGCTGCGCGTTCGTTTCCGCGAAGCGCGCCATCGCCGTGGCGACCTCCTGGCGCAGCGCCGCCGACGCGGACGTCGCATCGTTTCGGGCAACGACGAGGTCGGCGCGCACGTCGCGCTCGTGATCGGCGATGCCCTGCGACAACGCGTCGAAGCGGCCGCGCAACGCTGCGAGATCGCGCGCGGCGTCGTCGCGCTCGCGGCCGAGACCGGTCACGCGCACGAGGATCATCGCCAGCAGCGCGGCGACGACGACGAGCACGACGACGAGCGCGATCAGAAACACGTCGTTCATGAGTGGCATGCTCCAGGTGACGCGACGCGAAGCACGCGCCCCGCGTTGCCGCGCCGAGAGTTTACGCGCCGTCGAAGGCGAGCACCGCGAAGGTCGCGAGCCAGTGCGCGCCGACGAAATCTCCGCTGTCCAAACCCTCCGCCCCGGCGTGGCGGTGCGCGATGGCCGCCTGCCTCGCGATGTCGATGCGCGGATCGCCCGAGGGCAGCGACGACGCGATGGCGGCGAAGCACCACGCGCGCGACAGGTTGAGGCCGTCGAGATGCACGAGCTGCGCATCGGTCCGATCGCTGACGTGCGCGGGCGCGAAGAGCGTATGCGGATTCGCGTCGAGGAAACCGGGCAGGAAGCGCGCGAGCCATTCGGCGAACGCCGCAGCGTCGAGGAGACGGTGCATCAGCTCGGCCTCGACGAGCGACGGCGACAGGAAGTCGACGCCCGACGGTTCGAAGTGCGCAGGCGCGTCGCCGTCGTCGGAGAACCAGTCGAATGCGCGACGCGTGCACGCCTCGATGAGCGTCGGGTCGCCGACCTCGCGCGCGTAGTCGAGCGCGAGTGCCAAGGCGAACGCGCTGTTCGGATGAATGCCGTAGCGCAGCGCGTAATGCGCGCGCGGCAGGAAATCGACGAAGCGCCGCGCGAACGCGTGCGCGAGCGGATGCACCGCTGCGAACCAGCGGGCGAAAGGCGCGTCGTGGCGATCGCGAGCGGCTGACCCTCTTTCTGCGGCGGCCGCGTGCAGCTCGGCTGCGAGCTTCAGAAGCCACGCCCAGCCGTACGTGCGCTCGAACGATGCGCTCGCGGGCCGCACGAGATAGGCGAGCTCGCCGGCGATCGCGTCGGTCGCGAAGTGGCGATCGAAAAGCGCGACGACGTCGGCGCCCGCCTGCAATGATGGGAAACGGCGCAAGAGTCGCGCGAGGGTCCAGTGCATGTGCACGCACGAATGCCAGTCGTAGCTACCGTGGAACGACGGATGCAGCGCGCGCGGCGTGCGCGCATCCTCATCGCACGTCATCACGTGGTCGAGCTTGTGCGGGTAGTCACGGCCGAGGCTCGAAAGCGCCGTCCGCGCAAGCCGCTCGGCCGTGTCGACGACGAGCATCGATGGCCTTTCGATCCGTGCTTCGCGCTGGGAGGCTTGTTCGCCCTCGGGACGGCCCTTCGGCCTCACGCCGCTTCCCGCGAAGCCCTTTTGCGCTCGTGCTCTTTCAGATGCCGCTTGCGGATGCGGATCGACTTCGGCGTCACCTCGACGAGCTCGTCGTCGGCGATGAACTCCACCGCGTATTCGAGCGTGAGCGCGATCGGTGGCGTCAGCAGGATCGCGTCGTCCTTGCCGGCCGCGCGGATGTTCGTGAGCTTCTTCCCCTTGATCGGATTGACGACGAGATCGTTGTCGCGGCTGTGGATGCCGATCACCATGCCTTCGTACAGCTTGTCGCCGGGCGACACGAACATGCGCCCGCGCTCCTGCAGGTTCCACAACGCATAGGCGACCGCTTCGCCGTCCTCCTGCGAGACGAGCACGCCGTTGCGCCGCTCGGGCACGTCGCCCTTGACCGGCGCGTAGCCGTCGAACACGTGGCTCATGAGCCCGGTGCCGCGCGTGAGGTTCATGAATTCGCCCTGAAAGCCGATGAGGCCGCGCGCGGGGATCCGATACGCGAGGCGCACGCGCCCTTGCGCATCGGCCGCCATGTCGACGAGCTCGCCGCGTCGAACCCCGAGCGCTTCCATCACCGCGCCCTGGTGTTGCGATTCGACGTCGACCGACAGGCTTTCGCAGGGCTCGCAGGTAACGCCGTCGACCTCCTTCAGCAGCACGCGCGGCCGCGACGCCGCAAGCTCGTAGCCTTCACGGCGCATGTTCTCGATCAGGATGGTGAGGTGCAGCTCGCCGCGGCCCGAGACGAGAAAGACGTCGGTGTCCGCGGTCTCCTCGACGCGCAGCGCCATGTTGGTCAGCAGCTCGCGATACAGACGCTCGCGGAGATTCCGCGAGGTCACGTACTTCCCCTCTCGACCCGCGAGGGGCGACGTGTTCACCTGAAAGTACATCGCGAGCGTCGGCTCGTCGACGGCGATCGGCGGCAGCGCTTGCGGCACGTCGACCGCCGCGAGCGTGGTGCCGATCGTGAGGTCGTCGAGGCCGGTGATTTGGACGATGTCGCCCGCGGACGCACGCTCGACCGGAACGCGATTCAAGCCTTCGAACATGTACACCTGCCCGACGCGCCCACGCGACGGTACCTCGCCGTCGGCCAGCGGCCGATCGAGGATCGCCACTTCGGCGCCCGCGACGAGCGTACCCCGACGGATGCGACCGATGCCGAGACGACCGAGGTAGCTCGAATAGTCGAGCGCGCTCACCTGGAATTGCAGCGCGCCGTCGAGGTCGGCGTCGGGCTGTGGAACATGCGCGAGGATGGTTTCGAACAGCGGGCGCATGTCGCGCGGCGAGCTTCCCTCTTGCGCGGCCGCCGCCTTCGCGACCTTCACGTCCAACGTCGCCCATCCGTTCAGCGCGGACGCATACACCACGGGAAAATCGAGCTGCGCGTCGTTCGCGCCGAGCCGATCGAAGAGCTCGAACGTTTCGTTCACGACCCATTCGGGACGCGCCCCCGGCCGATCGACCTTGTTCACCACGACGATCGGACGCAACGCCTTCTCGAGCGCCTTCATCGTGACGAAGCGCGTCTGCGGCATCGGCCCTTCCACGGCGTCGACGAGCAGCAACACGCCGTCGACCATGCCGAGCACGCGCTCCACTTCGCCGCCGAAATCCGCGTGGCCCGGCGTGTCGACGATGTTGATGTGAGTGTTGCGGTAACGGATCGCGCAGTTCTTGGCGAAGATCGTGATGCCGCGCTCGCGCTCGATATCGTTGCTGTCCATGATTCGCTCGCCGACGTGCTGATGCGCGGCGAACGTCCCCGCCTGGACCAGCAGCTTGTCGACGAGCGTCGTCTTGCCGTGGTCGACGTGCGCGATGATCGCGATGTTGCGAAGGTCGGGGCGGGAGGCGGGCATGGGCAAAACAGACGATTTTAACCGCTGCCCGTGCTTTTTTGCGACGAACCCTTGGGAAATCAAGGGGGCGGCCCTATAATCGGTGTGTCGGGCGGCCGTTCCGGTCACCGCCCAAACCGCCTCACGGCGCCGATCCGCGTTCCGCCTTCGTCGCCCAACGCGTTTCTTCGACAAGTCACACGGATTCGCTGCCTGGACCGGAAACCGCGCAAGCGGTAGGCCGCGTCACAGGAGCACTTCATTGTCCGTCACCAGCTTCGATGAGCTGGACTTGCGGCCCGAGATTCTGCGGGCCGTCGCCGAGTCCGGCTACACCACGCCGACGCCGATCCAGGCGCAAGCCATTCCCGAAATCCTCGCCGGCCACGACATCATGGGCGGCGCCCAGACCGGCACCGGCAAGACCGCCGGCTTCGGTCTCCCGATCCTGCAGAAGCTCGCGCCGCAGGCGAATTCCAGCCCGTCGCCCGCAAGGCATCCGGTGCGCGCGCTGATCCTCGCACCGACCCGTGAGCTCGCGATCCAGGTCGAGGAGTCGATCCGCGAGTACGGCAAGTACACCAAGCTGCGCTCGACGTGCGTATTCGGCGGCGTCGACATCAAGCCGCAGCTCTCGATCGTGCGGGGCGGCGTCGAGATTCTCGTCGCGACGCCCGGGCGACTGCTCGATCACATCGAGCAGAAAAGCGTGTACCTGGGGCAGGTCGAAGTCTTCGTCCTCGACGAGGCCGATCGCATGCTCGACATGGGCTTCATTCCGGACATCAAGCGCATCATGGCGCTGCTGCCGGCGAAGCGACAGAACCTGCTCTTCTCGGCGACGTTCAGCAACGAGATCAAGAAGCTCGCCGACGAGCTTTTGAACCGCCCGAGGCTGATCGAAGTCGCGCTGCGCAATACGGCGGCCGAGACCGTCTCGCAGAGCGCATACAAGCTGCCGCAGGATGCGAAGCGTTCGCTCCTCGTGCATCTGGTGACCTCGCGCAACGTCTGGCAGGTGCTCTGCTTCGTGCGCACCAAGCACGGCGCGTCGCGGCTTGCGCGTCAGCTCGAAAAGGAAGGGCTCGCGACGTCGGCGATCCACGGCGACAAGACGCAAGCCGCCCGCCTCGAGGCGCTGGCGAAATTCAAGGACGGCAAGCTGCAGGTGCTCGTCGCGACAGACGTCGCAGCGCGCGGGCTCGACATCGACGACCTCCCGCTCGTCGTCAATTACGAGCTGCCGCACGTGCCCGAGGACTACATCCACCGCATCGGCCGCACCGGCCGCGCGGGCGCCACCGGCGAGGCCGTCTCGTTGGTCGCGCCTGAGGAAGAGCGGTATCTCGGCGAGATCGAGAAGCTGCTGAAGAAGAAGATCACGATCGCAACCGCCGAAGGCTTCGACCCGGTGCGCACGGCGGACACCCCGCGGCGTCGCAGCGAATCGCCCGCGCCGCGCGCGCGCTCGCACGCGAACGGCGACGCGCGGCGAGCAGGCGGCGAGCGTGTGCAAGCCAATGGCCACGACGCGACGAAGCGCGAGCGCCCGGCCGGCAACGGCGACGCGACGAAGCGCGAGCGCCCGGCCGGCAACGGCGACGCACGGCGCGCCGAGCGCGACGCGGCCTACGCGAAGAATCCCGACCAGCCGATCGTTCGCCGCGCGGTTCCCACGCGTGAGGAAGCCGATGCGCTTGCGCACCATCGCGCGCACATCCACGCCGCGCGGCGCACCAGGCCCGTTCCGATGTTGCTGCAGAAGCGGCGCGAGCCCGAGCCGGAGAAGGCCTGATCGTGCGGGGATTGGGGTCGGGCCAGACCCCGATTCCCGATCGACAGCGGTCCTGGCTCCGCCGTCCTACGCGGCGCCTTGCCACGCGAACGGCGCGAACTGGCCGTTGTTGCGACCGGTCGTGTCGTCCCAATCCAAGCCGAATGCGTGCACGCGACTGCGCGCGACGTGCGCGAGCGCGAACCGGTTCGCCGCCGGGTGTCCCGTGTTGTCGAGGTGGATCGGCTCGCGCGCGTTCGGATCGAGGCCCATCGCCGGCGTCGCCGTCATGTCGACGAGGCCCGCCGCCTCCACCGTCCAGCGCGTGCCGTCGTCCTGGAAGCGAACGCGTGCCGATTCGACGCCGAGGAAGTTCGTGACCAATCCGGAAAGCGCCGCCATCGGGCCGCCGGCCGCCCCGCTGACGATCGCGCCGAGCGCGTCGCGCTGCTCGGCGGTCGCCCCGTCGTCGACGATGAGTCCCACCGACCAATTCCCCTTGCCCATCGCTTCGGGCGTGTGCCCGACGACGATGAAGCCCAAACCGTCGAGCGACACGTTGCCGTAGCGCCCGCGCTCGACGTCAAAGCCCATCGCAAACGTGCAATCGCCCTTGCTCGGTTGCGCGGCCATCTGGGTCGGCACGCAGGGGCAGATGAAATCGCAATTGCACGTCTCGTAGTAGCGTCCGTTCAGGTTCCACTGAGTGGCCATGCTGCCTCCGTCACGTTCACGATCAGGCACATCATGATGCCTCCGATCGTGCCGGTCGTCACGCGGTTGCCCGCCCCGATTGCCCCCGCGCGGCAGAGCGACGGCGGGCCGGGCGGTGCGACGACCCGCCAGTCCGCTGCCGATCACGCAACCTGCTCGACGGCGCGTTCGACCGCGAGGCCCGCTTCGCTCCACGCCTGCTTGCCGCCGGGGACGACCTCGACGTGCTGGTACCCGAGTTGCACGAGGACGCGGGCCGCGATGTGCGAATTGCGGCAGGTGGCGCTCGCGCAATAGACGACGATCGGCGTCCGCTTGTCGGGAACGAGCGTCGGAGCCAGCCCCCGCGCCTCGTCGTGAGGCATATGCCGGGCGCCGGGCAGATGCCAGTCCCGGTAGTACTTGGCCGGCAGTGCTTCGAGCAGCATCGGCGGCGTGGCGGAATGCACACGGGCATTCAGTTCGTGCAGGCTGATTTCCTTCGGTGACATGTCGTTCTCCTGGATCGTTGCCCGGCCGCCGGTCGGGGACGGGCGCAGACGTGATTGTTGCACTTGCAACTATACTCGTATTTCGTTGCATCTGCAACCGGATCGCCGCACAATGCCGGCGACCTGACCGATGCGCATGCCCTCCCCCGTTTCCGCACGTCGTCACGCGTGGTCGGTACTTCTCAAGGCGCACGCACGCCTGGTCGACCGCGTGGAGGCGGCTTTGCAGGAAGCCGCTTTGCCCCCGCTCGCCTGGTACGACGTCCTCTGGTCCCTCGAAACGGTCGACGATGGCCGGCTGCGCATGAACGAGCTCGCCTCGCGCGTCGTGCTCTCGAAGAGCAACCTGTCGCGGCTCGCCGACCGGCTCGAGTTGGCCGGACTGATCCGCCGCGAGCCGTCCCCCGGCGATCGCCGCGGCTACTATTGCGCGATTACCGACGAGGGACGCGCGATGCGCAGGAAGATGTGGCCGGTCTATCGGCGCGCAATCGATCGCTTGTTCGGCCGCCACGTCACGGAAGCCGAAGCACGCACGATCGGCGCGTGCCTCGAGCGCGTCGCCACGGCGGCGCGCCAGGACGATTGAGCGGATGGAATCCGTGCTTTACGTCGAACGCCTCACCGTCGAATTCGCGACGGTGGACCGCGTGGTCACGGCTGTGCGCGACCTCTCGTTCGCCATCGACGGCGGTGAAACGGTCGCGATCGTCGGCGAATCGGGTTCAGGCAAATCGGTCACCGCGCTGTCGGTGATGCGTCTGGTGGAGCACGGCGGCGGGCGCATCGTCGACGGTCGCCTGCTGTTTGCGCGTCCGGGCGGCACGCGCGTCGACCTCGTCACCGCCGACGCAGCGACGATGCGCGCGATCCGCGGCGGCGAAATCGCGATGATCTTCCAGGAGCCGATGACGTCGCTCAATCCGGTGTTCCCGGTGGGCGACCAGATTGCGGAATCGATTCGGTTGCATCAACGCAAGGACGCGCGCGGCGCGCGCCGCGAAGCGTTGCGCATGCTGGAGCAGGTACGCATCCCCGAGGCGCGCGCGGTGCTCGATCGCTATCCGCATCAGCTGTCGGGCGGCATGCGGCAACGCGTGATGATCGCGATGGCGCTTTCATGTCGGCCGACCCTTTTGATTGCCGACGAGCCGACGACCGCGCTCGATGTGACGATCCAGGCGCAGATCCTCGCGCTGATCCGCCTGTTGCAGGACGAGATGCACATGGCCGTGATGTTCATCACGCACGCGATGGGCGTCGTCGCGGAGATCGCCGATCGTGTCGTCGTGATGAATCACGGCGAGAAGGTCGAGGAAGGCGACGTGCATGCGATCTTCAAAGCGCCGCGCGAGCCGTACACGCGCGCATTGCTCGCTGCGGTGCCGACGCTCGGCGCGCTGGCGAACGAGGACGCGCCGAGGAAATTCGGGAGCGGACTTCCCGCTGCTCCACCACGGGAGGGTGGCGGCGAGGGGGCGATTTCCACGCAGCCGCTGCTCGCGGTCCGCAATCTCACGACGCGCTTCGACGTGAAGGCGGGCCTGCTCGGCCGCGTGCGCCGGCGCGTCCACGCCGTCGAGCAGGTGAGCTTCGATCTCGGCGCTGGCGAGACGCTCGCGCTCGTCGGCGAATCCGGCTGCGGCAAGTCGACGACCGGGCGCTCGCTGCTGCGCCTCGTCGACATCGCGGGCGGTGCCATCGAGTTCGAGGGCCGCGATATCGCGACGCTTCGCGAGGATGCATTGAAGGACGTCCGGCGCGACATCCAGATGATCTTCCAGGATCCGTTCGCTTCGCTCGACCCGCGGCTCACGGTCGGCTTCTCCGTCGCGGAGCCTCTCTACATCCACGGCGTCGCGAAGGGCCGCGAAGCCGAGGAGCGTGTCGCGTGGCTGCTCGAGCACGTCGGACTGGCGCCTGCGCACGCGCAGCGCTATCCGCACGAATTCTCCGGCGGGCAGCGGCAGCGCATCGCGATCGCCCGCGCCCTCGCGCTCAATCCCCGCATCATCGTCGCCGACGAGGCCGTGTCCGCGCTCGACGTGTCGATCCAGGCGCAAATCGTCGACCTGCTGGTCGACCTTCAGCAGGAGTTTCGCCTCTCGTATCTCTTCATCTCGCACGACATGGCGGTCGTCGAGCGCGTCAGTCACCGCGTCGCCGTCATGTATCTCGGGCAGATCGTCGAGATCGGGCCGCGGCGCCTCGTGTTCGGCGACCCGCGCCATCCCTACACGAGGAAGCTCCTCGCCGCCGTGCCCGTTGCCGACCCCGCGCGCCGGCGCCGCGAAACGACACTATCGTCCGACGAGATTCCGAGCCCGATCCGCGACGTCGGCGACGAGCCGAACGTCGCCCCGCTCGTCGAGGTGGGGCCCGGTCATTTCGTCGCGCAGCATCGCGTCGGCGGTCCGTACTGATCGCGGTGACGGCGCACGTGCAGCACGCGTCGCTCAGGCGAGCTGCCCGAGGAACGCGCGCGTGCGCTCGTGCTTGGGATTCTCGAAGAACTCCTTGGGCGGCGCCGCTTCCACGATCTCGCCGAGATCCATGAAGATCACGCGATCGGCGACGCTGCGCGCGAAATTCATTTCGTGCGTCACGACGAGCATCGTCATGCCCTCGTTGGCAAGGTCGATCATCGTGTCGAGCACTTCCTTGACCATCTCGGGATCGAGCGCGGAGGTCGGCTCGTCGAACAACATCACCTTCGGGTTCATGCAAAGCGCACGCGCGATCGCGACCCGCTGCTGCTGGCCACCGGAAAGTTGCGCCGGGTACTTCTCCGCCTGCTCGGGAATGCGCACCCGCTCGAGGTAGCGCCGCGCGGTCGCTTCCGCCTCCTTGCGGCTGACGTGCCGAACCTTCATCGGCGCCAGGATGCAGTTCTCGAGCACCGTCATGTGCGGGAACAGATTGAACTGCTGGAACACCATGCCCACCTCGTGGCGGATCGCATCGATGTTCCGGCGACCGGAGAGGTCGATGCCATCGACGACGATGCGACCCTTCTGGATCACCTCGAGCTGATTGATGCATCGGATCAGCGTCGACTTGCCGGAGCCCGAAGGTCCGCAGATGACGATCCGCTCGCCGCTCGCCACCGTGAGATCGATGTTCTTCAGCGCCTGGAAGGCGCCGAACCACTTGTCGACGCCCTCCATCCGAACGGCGACAGCCGCCCCTTCCCGCGCCGAAGGCGCGCCCGCTTCCGCTGCACTGGCGTTCATCGTGCGAATCGTTGCGATGTCCGGCTACTTCTTCTTGAGGATCGACGGCATCGGCTCGCCCAGCCACTTCTGGTTGATCTTGTCGAGTTCGCCGTCGGCCTTGATCTTGTCGATGAACTGGTTGATCCGCGCGAGCATCTTCTGTTCGCCCGGCTTGACCGCGATGCCCTGCACCTGGCTCGAGAGCTCGAACTTCTTGTTGTACTTGCCCGGTGCGAGCTTTTGTATCGTCACGTAGCAAACGTTCGAGCAACCGATCAGCGGCACCTGGCCGGAGATCAGCGCCTGCAGCGCCGCCGCGTCCGAATCGAAGCGCCGGATCGTCGCGGTCGGCGGCGTGACCTTGGTCACCGCCGTATCCTGCGTCGACGCGCGGGCGACCGCGATCGTCTTGCCGGCGAGGTCTTCCGGCTTGGCGACCTTGACGTCGTCGGTGCCGTAAACGCCGATGCTGATCGCGGCGTAAGGCTCGGAAAAGTCGACGCTCTTGGCACGCTCGGGCGTGATGCCGAGCGAAGCGACGAGCACGTCGACCTGGCCGCTCAGCAAATAGGGAATGCGGTTGGGCCCCGTGACCGGGACCAGTTGGAGCTTGAGGTTCAGATCCTGCGCGAGCAGCTTGGCGACGTCCGCGTCATAGCCGTCGGGCTGGTTTTGCGGATTCATCAGGCCATACGGCGGGAAGTCGACGAGCATTCCGACCTTGATCGTGCCGCGCGACGTGATGTCCTGCAGCGCGTCGGCATTGGCGGGCAACGTCTCCGCGCCGAACATCACGCAGAGTCCGAGGAGGATGGCGCCGACCTTCTTGAACGTTTTCATGATTCGCTTCTCCGAGTTGGGGCCGGACCGACCGCCGGCATGGGACGTCTCAACGTTGGGTACCGCGCGCCAGCCCGCGTTCCATTCTCTGCGCCGCCAGCGACAGCGGCCAGCACATCGCGAAGTAGATGGCAGCGACCAGCCCGTAGACGAGAAACGGGCGGAAGGTGACGCTTGTGATGATCTGCCCCTGCCGGGTGAGCTCGACGAAGCCGATGATCGAAGCCAACGACGTCTCCTTCAGCAGTTGCACCAGGAAGCCGACGGTCGGCGGCACGGCGATGCGCGCCGCCTGCGGCAGCACGACGTAGCGCATGCGGGCGAAGTAGTGCAGGCCGAGCGTCGTCGCCGCCTCGGTCTGGCCGCGCGGCACCGCCTCAATGCAGCCGCGCCAGATCTCGCCCAGGTAAGCGCTGGCGTGCGCGGTCAGCGCGATCATCGCGGCGATCAGCGGATTCACGCTGAACCCGAAGATCGCCATGCCGAAATACGCGAGGAAGAGCTGCATCAGCAGCGGCGTGCCCTGGAAGACGCGGATGAAGACGACGGTCGCGGCGCGGGCCGTGCGGTTGTCGGCGGTGCGCAGCAAGGCCACGATGAGGCCGCCGATGCCACCGCCGACGAACGCGATGAGCGCGAGAACGATCGTCCAGCGTGCGGCGAACACGAGGAGCTCGAACTCGTTCCATCCGAACTGTCGGATCATCGCGCCCTCTCGCGCTCAGCGACCCTGCGGATAGCGGAAGGCCATGCGCTGGATGGCGGTGAAGAACGCGGTGAGGATCGTCGACATCACGAGGTACATCGCGGTGACGACGATGTAGGTCTCGAAGCTCGCGAAGGTTTCCGAATTGATGTCGTTGCCGGCGGCGGCGAGGTCGGTCGCCGAGATCACCGAGACGACGCTCGAGGTCAGCATCAGGAAGATGAACTGGCTCGTCAGCGCCGGATAAACGGTTCGCAGCGCCGGCTTGAGGACGATGTAGCGGAAGATCTGCAGCCGCGTGAGGCCGAGCGCGATTCCCGCCTCCACCTGCCCCCAGTGAATCGACTCGATGCCCGCACGGATGATCTCGGTGCCGTACGCGCCGACGTTGACCGTGAGCGCGACAAGCGCTGCGGGATTCGGATTGAACGAGATGCCGACCGCAGGGAGGCCGAAATAGATGAAGAAGATTTGGACGAGGAACGGCGTGTTGCGGATCACCTCGACGTAGGCGCCGACCAGCCAGCGCAGGGGTACGATGTGCGACGTTCTCGCCGCCGCGCAGATGACCGAGATGACGAGCCCGAGCAACATGGCGCCGCACGACAGGGCCATCGTGACGGCCGCGCCGTCGAGAAGACGGCCGAACTGCGCGAATACCGGGGCGAAGTTGAAGCTGTACACGCGCCTTCGCGACCTCCTGTTGCGAAAAGCGAACGAAAAGGCCCTGTCCGACCGGGTGCCCGACCGATCTAACGCATTTCCCGTACAGCGTCAACGGCACCGCGCCCGGGCCGTCGCGGCGGTGTCCCGAAAGAGCGTTATGATCCGCTCGACTTCCGAGGAGTTCACATGATGAAATCACCGTTCCGCATGCTGGCTGCGGCGCTGGCCGCGCTCGCGATCGCCGTTCCGGCGTACGCGGCGAAGGACGTCGTCTTCGCCGTGGCGTCGACGTTCACGACGACGGACCCCTACGACGCGAACGACACGTTGTCGCAAGCGATGGCGAAGTCGTTCTACGAGGGTTTGTTCGGCTTCGACCGGAACATGAAGCTGATTCCGGTGCTCGCCGAGAGCTATGAAGTCAGCAAGGACGGACTCACGTACACGGTGAAGTTGAAGCACGGCATCAAGTTCCACGACGGCACCGACTTCAATGCCGACGCGGTGAAAGTCAACTTCGACCGGGTGACCAACCCGGACAACAAGCTCAAGCGCTATGGTCTCTACAGCATCATCGCCAAAACCGAGGTCGTCGATCCGTACACGGCGCGCATCACGCTGAAGGAGCCGTTCTCGGCGTTCATCAACGACCTCGCGCATCCGTCCGGCGTGATGATCAGCCCCGCCGCGCTCAAGCAGTACGGCAGCAAGGACGTCGCGTTCCATCCGGTCGGCACCGGGCCGTTCAAGTTCGTCGAGTGGAAGTCGACCGACTACCTCAAGGTCGCCAGGAACGAGAACTACTGGCGCAAGGGCTACCCCAAGGTCGACTCGATCACCTGGAAGCCGGTCGTCGACAACAACTCGCGGGCGGCGTTGATGCAGACCGGCGAGGCCCACTTCACGTTTCCCGTTCCCTACGAGCTCGCCGACGTGCTGAAGGCGAAGCCCAATCTCGACCTCGTCGCGGCGCCGTCGATCGTCTTGCGCTACCTGTCGATGAATACGCAGCAGAAGCCGTTCGACAACCCGAAGGTGCGCCAGGCGATTGCGTACGCGATCAACAAGCAGGCGCTGGCGAAGGTCGCGTTCGCCGGCTACGCGGCGCCCGCCGAAGGCGTCGTGCCGCAGGCCGTCGAATACAGCGTCAAGCTCGGGCCGTGGCCTTACGACCTCGCGAAGGCGAAGCAGCTGATGAAGGAGGCGGGCTACCCGAACGGCTTCGAGTCCGAATTGTGGTCGGCGTACAACCACAGCACCGCCCAGAAGGTCTCGCAGTTCCTGCAGCAGCAGCTGCAGCAGATCGGCATTCGCACGAAGATCACGCTGCTCGAGGCAGGCCAGCGCGTGCAGCAGGTCGAGAGCTGGCAGGATCCGAAGACCGCGCCGGTGCGGCTCTACTACGTCGGGTGGTCGGCGTCGACCGGCGAGGCCGACTGGGCGCTCCGGCCGCTCCTCTTCGGCGACTCGTGGCCGCCGAAGCTCTTCAATACCGCGTACTACAAGAACGACAAGGTCGACGCCGACATCAAGGGCGCGCTCGCGACGAGCGACAAGGCCGAGAAGGCGAAGCTCTACCGCGACGCGCAGCAGACGATCTGGAACGACGCCCCGTGGGCGCCGCTCGTCACCGAGAAGCTGCTGTCCGCGCACAGCAAGAACCTGTCGGGCGTTTACGTGATGCCCGACGCGTCGTTCGAGTTCAGCGAGATCGATTTGAAGTAGGCACTTCGGAAACGGGGCGAGAGCAAGCGAGAACGTTGCCTGCCCGGGCCCCGTTTGCTCCGACCCCGGACCGATGACGCCGTACGTCGCCAAGCGTCTGCTCGGCCTGCTGCCGACGCTGCTTCTCGTCGGCTTTCTCGTCTTCATGCTCGTGCACCTGCTGCCGGGCGATCCCGCGCGGCTCGCGGCGGGCCAGGACGCGACGCCGGAAACGGTCGAGCTCGTGCGCAAGGACCTCGGTCTCGACAAGCCGCTGCCGCAGCAGTTCGTGCGCTTCGTCAACGGCGTCGTCCACTGGGACTTCGGCCGTTCGCTCAGCACGAAGCGACCCGTCGCCACCGAGATCGGTGACCGCTTCATGCCGACGTTCTGGCTCACGATGTGGAGCATGGGGTGGTCGGTGCTCTTCGGCATGGCGATCGGCATCGTGTCCGCCGTGTGGCGCAATCGCTGGCCCGATCGCGTCGGCATGACGCTCGCCGTATCGGGCATCTCGTTTCCGGCGTTCGCGCTCGGCATGGTGCTGATGCAGATCTTCGCGGTCGAGCTGAACTGGCTGCCGACGGTCGGCAACGACACGTGGCGGCACTACATCCTGCCGTCGATCACGCTCGGCGCGGCGGTGGCGGCGATCATGGCGCGCTTCACGCGTTCGTCGTTCGTCGACATCCTCGGCGAGGATTTCATCCGCACCGCGCGCGCGAAGGGACTGAACGAGCGTCGTGTGGTCGCGAAGCACGCGCTGCGCAATGCGCTGATTCCCATCGTGACGATGATGGGCCTGCAGTTCGGCTTCCTCCTCGGCGGCTCGATCGTCGTCGAGAAAGTCTTCAACTGGCCAGGCCTCGGACGGCTTCTCGTCGACGCCGTCGACATGCGCGACTACCCGGTGATCCAGGCGCTCGTGCTGCTGTTCTCGCTCGAGTTCATCCTGATCAACCTGATCGTCGACGTGCTGTACGGGCTCATCAATCCGACGATTCGCTATCGCTGATGGCGAGCCTGCCTGCCGCCGTTGCGGACGTCGTCGCCGGCGAGCGCGTGCGCACGCCGTGGACGGAGTTCTGGCGCAAGTTCCGCCGGCAGAAGGTCGCGCTCGTCGCCGGGGGATTCGTCGTGCTGCTCGTCGTCGTCGCCATCGTCGCGCCCTTGATCGTTCCGTACGACGCGGAGAATTATTTCGATTACGACAAGTTGAACGCGCCGCCATCGGTCGCGCACTGGTTCGGTGTCGATGCGCTCGGCCGCGACATTCTTAGCCGCATCCTGATGGGCGCGCGCATCTCGCTCGCGGCGGGGTTCCTGTCGGTCGCGATCGGCGCGATCGTCGGTACGCTGCTCGGCCTGCTCGCGGGCTACCGCGAAGGCTGGTGGGATCGCGTCGTCATGCGGATCTGCGACGTGCTCTTCGCGTTTCCCGGCATCCTGCTCGCCATCGCCATCGTCGCGATCCTCGGCGGCGGCATGGCGAACGTGATCGCCGCGGTGGCGATCTTCAGCGTGCCGACCTTCGCTCGGCTCGTGCGCGGCAATACGCTGGCGCTGAAGCACCTGACCTACATCGAGGCGGCGCGAAGTCTCGGCGCACCGGCGCGGACGATCGTCTTTCGCCACATCTTCCCCGGCACGATCTCGGCGGTGGTCGTCTACTTCTCGCTTCGCATCGGCACGTCGATCATCACGGCGGCGAGCCTGTCGTTCCTCGGGATGGGTGCGCAACCGCCGACGCCGGAATGGGGCGCGATGCTCGACGCCGCGCGCTCCGACATGCTGACCGCGCCGCACGAGGCGATCTTCCCGGCGCTGGCGATCTTTCTGACCGTGCTCGCGTTCAACCTGCTCGGCGATGGATTGCGCGACGCGCTCGACCCCCGGATCGAGCGACGGTGAGTCCGATCGATGCGCCGCGTGTCGGGAACTTGCCCGGTGTCGGACACGTGTCTGACACCGGGGTCACATTACACCGGGATCACACCGCCATCAGTACGGACTTCGTCTCGGTGAATAGATCGAGCGCGGCGCGCCCCATCTCGCGGCCGATGCCCGACTGCTTGAACCCCCCGAAAGGCAGGCTCGCATCGAGGAAGCTGTGGCAGTTGACCCAGACGGTGCCGGCCTTGATGCGCGGAATCAGCCGATGCACGCGTGCGAGATCGTTGGACCAGATCGACGCGCCGAGCCCGTATCGCGTGTCGTTCGCGAGCCGCACCGCCTCGTCGGCGTCGTCGAACGGCAGCGCGACGACGACCGGTCCGAAGATTTCCTCCTGCACGACGCGCATGTCCTGGCGCGCGTGCGTCAACACGGTCGGCTGCACGAAGTAGCCGCGCTCGCCGACGCGCTTGCCGCCGGCCGCGACGTGCGCACCCTGCGCGACGCCGCTTTCGATGTAGCCACAGACGCGATCGCGCTGCACGTCCGATACCAGCGGACCGAGCTCGCTCGACGGATCGAGGCCCGGGCCGAGCTTCATTTTGCCGGCGATCGTCGCGAGCTCGCCCACGACCTGATCGAAGGCCTTGCGCTGCACATAGAGGCGCGAGCCCGCGGTGCAAACCTGCCCCTGATTGAAGAAGATCGCATTCGCCGCCCCTGCGGCCGCCTGGGCGGGATCGACGTCGTCGAGCACGATCACCGGCGACTTGCCGCCGAGCTCGAGCGACACGCGGGCAAGCCGCTCGACGCCCGCCTGCTGCACCAGCTTGCCCACTTCGGTGGAGCCGGTGAAGGCGATCTTGTCGACGCCGCGATGCGCGCACAACGCGGCTCCCGCCGTCGGTCCGAGGCCGGTGACGATGTTGACGACGCCGGCCGGAATGCCCGCTTCCGCGATCAGCGCGCCGAGCCGCAACGCGGTGAGCGGCGTCTCTTCTGCCGGCTTCAGCACGACCGTGCAGCCGGCGGCGAGCGCGGGGGCGATCTTCCACGCGGCCATCAGCAACGGGAAATTCCACGGGATGATCGCGCCTACGACGCCCACCGGCTCCTTGCGCGTGAACGCGAAATACTTCGCCTCGGGAATGAACGGCACCGACACGTCGTGCGTCGTCCCTTCGATCTTCGTCGCCCACCCGGCCATGTAGCGGATGAAGTCGACGGCCATCGCCATGTCGACGTGTTGCGCGAGCACGACCGACTTGCCGTTGTCGAGCGATTCGATCTCGGCGAGCGATCGCGCCTCGCGCTCGATCAGGTCGGCGAGCTTCAGGAGCAGGCGCTCGCGCTGCGCCGGACGAAGCGCTGGCCACTCGCCTTCCTCGAATGCCTTGCGCGCGGCCGCGACCGCGCGATCGATGTCGACCGCACCGCCGGCCGGTACCTGCGCGAACACTTCGCCGGTCGCCGGATCGCGGACGTCGAGGGTCGACCCGTCGGCCGCGTCGACCCACTGGCCGCCGATCAGCATGCGCTTCGGGGCGTCGAGGAAGCGGCTCGTGGCTTCGGAAAGCAGATTGCGCGTATTCATGTCCATGGTGGTGCTCCTCCGTTGGCTTTCGTGAGGCGGCGCCGGCGTGTTCGCGGTCAGCGCAACGCGGCGGCGTTGACGATGCCGCTCGTGCTCGCGAGCACGAGCCGGCCGGGAACTTCGGCGACGGCGGTGAACGTTTGGCGCTCGGGGCGCGTGTCGACGCTGAAGCTCGCGCCATCGCGCGTGCGCAGGACCGTGCCCGACAAACCGACGAGCACGACGCTGCCATCCGCGAGTTGCGCCGCGGCGGTCAGCGACTGGTTCGTGCCCGTCGGCACGTCGACGAACGTGCGTCCCTGGTCGGTGCTGCGCAGTACGTGCCCGCGCATGCCGTAGACGAGCACGCTTCCGTCGCGCAATGCGAGCCCGCCCCACAGCGATCCGTTGTACGGCATCGACTGCGCCGTCCACGTACGTCCCCGATCGGGTGAACGGAATAGCGTTCCCGATTCGGCCGTGACGAGCAGCGTGCCGTCGCGCAGCCCGACGATGCCGTTCAGGTGCCGATCACGGTTGTCGCCCTCGCCGATGGCGAGCTCGTGCCAATGCTCGCCACCGTCGGTGGTCTCGATCGCCGTGCCGAACGCGCCGACGGCGATGCCGTGGCGCGCATCCTCGAACCAGACGGCGAGGAACGGCGTATCGGCACGTCCCGCGTAGACGCGTTGCCAGCTCTCGCCTGCATCGTCGGTGCGCAGCACGACGCCACCATGCCCCACGGCGAAGCCGCGTGACGGATCGACGAACGTCACGGCGGTCAACACGTCGCGCGTGGCGACGCTGCGTGCCTGTCGCCAACTCGCGCCGGCGTCGTCGGAGAGTACGACGATGCCGTAATCGCCGACCGCGACGACGCGCTTGCCGGCGAGCGCGAGCGCGATGAGCGGTGCTCGCGCCGCGAGCGGCACGTGCATCGCCTGCAGTCCCGGCGCGGGCCCCGCCGGCGCGGAGGCCCCCGCCCATCCGAGCATCGCGGCGAACGCGACGAGGCACGCAGCGAAGCCACGCTCCACCTTACGCACGCTTCACCTCGTCGCCTTCCGGCGCCGAATCCGCAGCGGCGCCCGCGCGAAGCGCCTCGAACTCGGCGGGCGGAATGCGCAGCGCCTCGCCGAGACGGCGCATCCGCGATTCCTCGAGTCGCGCGAGGTGGCCGTCGGCGTACACGAGTTGCCACATCGTGCGCACGATGTCGAGCCGCTCGGACAGATCGAAGCCGTCGCGCACCTGCCGCGCGAAGATCCAGTCCTCGAGTGCGATGTCGAATTCCATGCGCGCGGCTTCGACGAGCGCCTTCGTCGCCTCGGCACCGAGCCGGAAGCGCTCGCGCAGGACGTTCTCGATCGCCGCCATTTCGCGCTCGCCGATGCCGCGGTCGCTTTGCGCAACCTCCAGCAGCAGCACGGCGACCGCGACGTCGCGACGCGCGAACGGCGTGGCGACCGTGTCGGCCGTCGCCTCGGGCGGCGCGCCGGCGAGCAAGGCACGAATTCGCTCGAGCATGGACGTCGCCGCTAATGCGAGAGCAGCGGCGCGCGCACCGGCCGCCGCCTCGGGATCAGCACGTCGAGCATCACGGCGAGCGCGGGCAGGAAGGTCATCGCCATCAGCATGTTGACCATGAACATGAACGTCAGCAGCAAGCCCATGTCCGCCTGGAACTTGAGGTCGGAGAACGACCACGTCGCGACGCCGACCGACAGCGTGAGGGCAGTGAAGATCGTCGCGATGCCCGTCTCGCGCAGTGCCTGCTTGAACGACGTGACGATGTCGGCGCCCTCGGCAAGGTAGATCTGCAGCCGGTTGTAGATGTAGAACGCGTAGTCGACGCCGATGCCGACTGCGAGAACCATGACCGGCAGCGTCGCGACGGTGAGGCCGATGTCGTGGGCGCGCATGAACCAGTAGCCGAGGAACGTCGCGAGCGTCAGCGGCAGGCAGCAGGCCACCATCGCTCGCCAGTCGCGGTAGGTAATGAGCACGAGGACGACGATGGTGGCGTAGACCCACAGCATCATCGGCAGCTCGGTCGTCTCGAGCACCTCGTTCGTCGCGGCCTGCACGCCCGCGTTGCCGCTCGCGAGCCGTACGGTGAGCCGCGGGTCGCGCTGCTCGTCGCGAAACGCCTTCGCCTCGTGCGCGACGGTGGCGAGCGTGCCGGCCTTGTGGTCAGCGAGGTAGAGGTGCACCGGCAGGATCGTGCAGTTGGCGTTGAAGAGACCGGAGCCCTCGGGCGCGAGGCCGACGCTGTTCGCGAGCGACTTCGGGTCGCGCGGCAATGCGCTCCACTTCGGGTTGCCCTCGTTGAAGCCCGAGAACGCGAGCTTCGCCAGGAACGGCGCCGACGCGACCGACAGCACGCCCGGCACGTTCGCCATCCGCCACGACAGCGCGTTGACGTACTCCATCACGCCGTGGTCGTAGCAGCCGTCCTTCGGCGACTCGACCACGAGCGAGAACACGTCGAGGCCGATGTCGAAGCGCTGCACGATCGCCGCGGCGTCGCGGTTGTAGCGCGCGTCGGCCCGCAGTTCGGGCGCGCCCGGCTGCAGCTGACCGATGTGCCGGCCCTGACTTTGCGCGTACGCGGTGGCAAAGAGCGCGATCGCGAGCAGCGTGCCGATGGCGGCGTAGCGCGTCTCGGCGACGCGCGCGAGCACGCCCATGGCGCGCAGGCGCGTTTCGCGCAAACCGTTCATCCGCGCGACGTAGCGGTCGTCGAAGCGCGCATACGACGCTGCGAGCGGCAGCATCACGAGGTTGGTCACGATCTTGTAGCCGACTCCGATCGACGCCGTGATGCCGAGCTCGCGGATCATCGGGATCGGGATCAGCGTCAGCGTCGCGAAGCCGACGAACGCCGTGACGAGCGCCATCGTCCCGGGAATCAGCAGTCCCGTGAAGCTGCGGCGTGCCGCTGTCTGCGCGTCGACGCCGTTGCACACCTCCTTCGAGATGTAGTTGATCTGCTGCACACCGTGCGACACGCCGATCGCGAACACGAGGAACGGCACGAGCACGGCCAACGGATCCAACCCGTAGCCCAGCAAGTGCAACGTGCCGAACTGCCACACGACCGACGCGAGCGAGCAGGCGAGCGGCAGGATCGTCAACACGAGCGAGCGCGAGTACCAGTACACCGCCAGCGCGGTCAGCAGGAACGCGAGCAGGAAGAAGCGGACGACGCCACCGGCCCCGTCGGCGATGTCGCCGATCTGCTTCGCGAAGCCGATGATCTGGATCTCGAACTCCGGGGTCTCGAGCTTGCCGCGCACGTCGGTCTCGAGGCGACGGGCAAGATCGAGGTAGTCGAGCTTCTTCTTCGTTCCCGGATCGGTGTCGAGCAGGTCCGCGACCACCATCGCCGCGGTGTTGTCGTTGGCGACGAGCTGCCCGATGTAGCCGCCGATGATCGCGTTGCGCCGGATCTTCGCGATCTTCTCGGACGTGAGCTGGTCGGGCGTGATGTTGCCACCAATCACGTCCTCGGACTCGAAGCCCTCCTCGGTGATCTGCAGCGCGCGGGTCGTCGGCGTCCACAGCGAGCTCACGGTACGCCGGTCGACGCCAGGCAGGAACATCACCGTCTGCGTGACCTCGGCGAGCTCCTTCAGGAACGGCGCGTTCCACATGTCGCCGCTTCGCGCCCGCACGACGACCATGATGCGGTTCGCGCCGAACACCTGATCGCGATATTGCTGGAACGTTCGGATGTACTCGTGGCCCTGCGGCAGCTGCTTGTCGAAGCCGGCGGTCATTCGCAACTGCGCCGCGAACACGCCCATGACGAGCGTGAACAGCGCGAGGACGGCGAGCACCGCCCCGCGGTGCGCAAAGAGCCGGCGCTCCAGCCGCAGGACGGCGCCGGCTTTCATGGTCGCGTGTGCTCGCTTCGCGCCGCCGGCGCCGCGCGGCTAGAACGAGTACGAGACGCTGAACGACGCAAAATCACGATCCTTCATCAGGTTGTTCGTGCCGCCCCCCGAGTACCAGGTGTAGGCGAGCTGCGCGCGCCAGCGGTTCATGAACTCGAGATTGAGCGACGGCGTGAATGCCTTGCGACCCTGGATGAACGGAATCGTGTTGGGGCTCGTGCCGTGCACGTCGTGCGCAAAGTCGATCTGCGGCGTGACGTTCACTTCGCTGCCGAGGAAATGCGGGTACACGACGCCGAGCTCGACGACGTAGCCCCACGACGTCTTCGTCGGCAAGTCGTAATTGGTGAGCAGGTACGGAATGCGTCCGGACAGGTCGAGGCCCGGGTAGTGCGTGACCGCCGCTTCGGCGAGCAACGTTCCCTCGGATGCACCGAGGCCGCGCAACAGCCAGCCTAGATCGCCACTCGGCCCCAGCAGGTAGATCGCCGTGACGTGCGCCTGCCATTTCTTCTCGTCGACGAAGCCGCGGTACGTGCCGGGCGCTGCGAACGCTGCGTATTGGCCTTCGAGCGGAACCGTCGGATCGATGCCGACGCCGTCGCGTGGACGGTACGAAACTTCGCCACCGATCGCCCAGTCGCCGACCTTCGTGTTGACCGACACCCCGTAAAGGTCCCGATCCTTGCCGTAGTCGACGAAGTAGCCGAGCCCGAACGGATTCGCGGTGATCGACGGATCGTTGACGAAGCTCACGAACGGGACCTTGTCGTGATAGCGAATGTAGTAGAAGCCCCATTCCGCGGTCGAGTGCTGCGGCTTGTAGCGGAATGCGAGCCCGAACTGACCGCTGTTCGGCGGCGTGCGGGTCGGCAGCGCCGGCACCACGGTGCCGGCCGCCAGCAGGTCCGCATGCGTGAAGCGTTGACCGACGGGAATGATCGTGCCGTTGCTGATCGTGCCGATGTCACCCACGGTTCCCGGCGGAGCGCCGATCACCGAACTGGGCACGAACGCGTCCTGCTGCCCCGCACCGACGACGTCGGCGATCGAGAAGAACGTTCCGACCGGATCGAAGCGGAAGGCGTTCCACCGGAACTGGTAATAGCCTTCGACCGACAGCTCGTTGGTGGCGCCGACGTTGAAGGACGCCATGGGCGCCGGCCGGAAGATCTCCTTCAATTGCGTGCCCGGCACGTGCGCGCGGCGCAGGTCGATCGCGTTGACGATGTTGATGCCGCCGTAGATGAAGATGTCCTCGCCCCAGCTGATCACCTGGTTGCCGGCGCGCACCTTCGCCGGACGCCCGAAGAGGTCGAAGTCCTTCGATACCCACGCATCGAGCAGCTCGATGTCGTGCACCGCGATGTCCTTCGCGTCGTCGGTGAGCGGCGTACGCCGCGTGTGGTCTGCACGGAAGTCGTAGAGCCACGAGCCGCGCACGAACGCGCGCCAGTCGTTCGGGAAGTCGAGCAGGAGCTCGTGCGTGCCTTTGAGTGCCATCGACACGATGTCGCCGCGCTTGAAGTTGAGGTTCCCGTCGTCGGCCTGCAGGTAGTTGAAGTCGGGATTCGACGTCGCGCCCTGCCCCGGCCCGTTCACGAGCTCTCCCAAGCGACCGGTCGTCGGCACGCAGCCGCCGTTGTCGTTGCCGATCAACGAGCAGTCGCGCGACTGCCCGCGTACCTGCATGCCGAAGGAAATGATCGAATCGAAGCTGCCCTTGATCGATCCGAACTCGAAGCGCTCGGCAACTGCATTCGGCGCGTTCGTCATCGCCAGTGCGGCGCCGATCGCGAGCGCGAGCGCGCGCCGCCTGAACTTCGTCACCTCGATCATCGCTCCCTCCCCTGTCCGGGTTCTTCGTCGTTCGTGGATGCGGCCCGCCAAGCGGGACCAGGCGTTCTTCTTCAGCGCTCGCCGACGCGGCGCAGCTCGTCGGGACTGAATTTCTTCGGATCGATGCGTCCTTCGCGCCCGGCGAGCCAGTCGGTCTCTTCCAGCTCCTGCGTGGCGTTCTCCGCGATGTAGCGTCCGGCCGCGAGGTCGTACGACACGAACTCCTGCCCCACGCATGCCGGAAGCTCGACGGCCGGGTAGATGCTCGATTCCTGGATACGCCACACCTTGCCCTGCGCGTCGTAGTTGTCGATGACGAGGAAGTTCCAGCTGTCCTCGTCGATGTAGAAGTGCCGCTTCGCGATCTGGTGGCGCATCCCCTGCTTCACCGTCGCCTCGACCTTCCACACGCGATGCAGCTCGTAGCGAACGAGGTCGCGGTTGACGAAGTCGTCCTTGTAGACGTCCTTGTACTTCTGGCCCTTCGCGACCCACTTGTAGCTGTTGTAGGGAACGTAAAGCTCCTGCTTGCCGACGAGCTTCCAGTCGTAGCGGTCCATCGCACCCGCGTACATCGGATACGCGTCGACCGTTTCCAGGTTCTCGTAGCCGGGCACCGGATTGTCGTAGGCGAACGTCGGCGCGCGGCGCACCCGGCGCTGCCCCGGAAAGTAGAGCCACGCGTCGCTCGGGCTGTTGAAGAACCAGTGCGCGAGGATCAGTTCGCCGGCGTGCGCCGACGGCGACAGCACCTCGTTCAAGAGCTTCATCTCGACGCCGTCGACCTCTTCGACGCCCTTGTTCTTCGGGGAATGGAACGGGACCCACGTCCACTGGTTCTGCACCAGCGGCGTGAAGTCGCCGCCCTTCGCCGAGAAGATCGTCGCGTAGTGCTCGATGCGTCCTTCGCCCATGTAACGCACCTTCGCGTTCCACATCGCCTCGGCGCCTTGCTTGGGAATCGGGAACAGGACCGCGGCGCCGATGCCCTTCTCGAGGCCCCAGCCGTTCGCCGCGACCTTCGCTTCCTTCGCGTTCTGCTTCGTGCGCTCGTAGACGAAGTCGGGGAAGCCGCAGCTGCGGTGCGTCGGAAACACATCCATCCGGTAGCCCTTGATCTGCTTGACGACCGCGAGCTGGCCCTCGGTCAGCTTGTCCTTGTACTTGTCGACGTTCGAGGCGTCGATCGAGAACAGCGGCTTCTCGTTCGCGTACGGGTCGACACGCTTCTGGCCGGGCTTCCAGCCGGCGGGCACGCTCGTCGTCCCGCCGGTCCACTCGGGAATCGTGTTGTCCTTGTTGCCGGAACGCTCGGCGCCGACGGGCGTGAGTTCCTTGCCGAGCTTCGCCGCTTCCTGCTCGGTCACGGCCGCACCCGCCGTCGCGACCGTCAACGCCAGTGCGACCCCGGCCGCCGTTTGGATGTTCGATCTCGTCTTCATCGCTGCTCCTTACTGATCAACCCAATAACCCATTGCCGCGAGCTTCTTCACGATCGCCGCGCGCCTCGCCGCCACGTCGTCGAGCGGCGCATGCCGCAAACGCGCCACTTCGTCCGTCGTGTAAGGCTTGAAGTCGGGCGGCACCTGCGCGGCGCTGAACTCGAACACCATCCAGTTCAGCATCGTCGCGATTTCCGCGTCGCTGAGCCTGGAGTTCGACGTGCCCGGCACGCGCACCAGAAATGCACGTCCTTCGGGAAGGCGAAGGAAATGGCCCACCGCGCCGCGCATGTTCGGAATTTCGTGTGCCTTGCTGCCGCTGCCGTCGAATTGATGGCAGCCCGCGCAGTTCAGCACGTAGGCCTGACGGCCCGGATCGGCAGCGATCGCAGCCGACGCGAGAAACCATGTCGCCAACGCTGCCATGGCTGCCATTGCGAACGTGCGACGCATCGGCATCGATTTCATGGTTTCGATCGCTCGAGCGCCGTCTTCGTCTTGTGCAACTCGAACGGCGTGCGGGCGATTCGGCGCGCCGTCGCGATGTCGGTCGCAGCGACGATGTCGGCACTGTCCATGTCCTTGCCGTTGAAATCGTGCAGCACGTGATTCAGCACCGCCGCGAGCTCGTCGTCGGTCAGTTTCCCTTGCGGCGTCATCGCCGCGAACTGTCGCTGTCCGGCGAGCTCGAAGACGCCCGAGATGCCGTAGACGACGACCTGCGCGAGGTATTCCCGTCCGCCCGGCGTCTTGAAGCGTGCGGCCGCCGGTCCCGCGAGCGGCGGGCCGAAGCCGGGTACGCCTTCGCCACGCGTACCGTGACAGCTCACGCAGTGCTCGGCGAAGATCGCCGCGCCGCCCTCGGCGCCCAAGGCAGCGTCCTGCACGAGCGTGAGCGCCGCGCCGACGAGCAGCGCGCGAGCGATGGACGTCGCCGCTGTCATCCTTTCCCCGGCTCCGCGATGCCAACGGCGGCCGCGACCGTGCAGTTGTACATCGCGCTCTTGTTGCCCATGCACCAGTTGATGTCGTTGTGCACGCCCATGCGATATCCGGGACGCTCGCCGACGTTGTTGTTGCAAAGGCAGCGGCCGCACGAGGTCACGCCGCAGCAGTCGGCGTAGCTGATGAGATAGTCGCGGCCGTCGAGATGGCTTCGGCACGTCCCGATCCAGACGACCTTCGACGCTTCCGTCCCGGGCGGGCACATCGTCGCGCTGCCGCCGCAACAGCTGCAAAGGAAGCCGTCGATCGCGCAGTAGCGCCAGTATTCGCATGCGGTGTCGTCGTCGCGCTTCGCCTTCGCCGAACCTTGAGCGTGCGCATGGTTGCCCACCCGGTCGAACGGCAGGATCGGCAACGCGACGGCCGCGCCTCCGAGCAGTCGGCCGATCCGTGCCAGCGCGCTGCGCCGCGACGTCCGCTTGGCGACGCCGCGTGCCCGTTCCTCGAAGAAGCGGTCAAGCCACTGCATCGTGTTCCTCCGGGTCGCTGCGCGCGACGAAGTCCTGGATGGATGCAACGCCGATCTCCTTGGCGGTGAAGAGGCTCTCGAGCTGCTCGCGCGTATTGACGAGGCCCTTCGCGCGCACCACGCCGCGCTCGTCGAGCAGTACGCCGTACGGCAGCTTGCTCACGTGGAACGCGAGCCCGAGGTCCTGCGACAGCACGTAGGGGAACGCCGACAAACCGGCGCGCTCGACGAAGCGGCGGTGCTCGTCGGGATCCCCGTCGCTTGCGAGCACGATCGACAGCCAGCGACGCTCGGTGGCGGCGGCGGACTTCACGACCGGCAGGAGCTTCTTGCACACCGGACACGTCGGCGACACGAAGAACACGAGCGTCGAGCGCGGCGATGGCGCGCCGAGGTTCACCGCGTGGCCGGCCAGGTCCTTCAACGCGAAAACCGGTGAGCTCGTTCCCACCTTCGGTCCGGTATCCATCATCAGCGCGCCCATCGGCGAGATGCGCTCGTAGAGAACGCCGATCTGCCGTGCGAGCGCGAAAACGACGAATGCGAGGGCGACGACTGCAGTCCACAGCACGAAGTTCGAAACGAGGAGAATCTCCGTCATGGTCGGTTCTCGAGTTCGTTGAGCAGGGGGCGGTTGGCGACGAGCTCGCTCGCTGCGGCGAAGAGCGCAAAGAATGCGAGCGCGGATACGACGAGCGTCGCGCCGAGCGTCGCGCCGACGTGTGGCGGCGAATCGACCGCGGCGCCGGCGCCGAGCAACGCGACGAGTACGCCGTTGCGCGCGACGAGCGCCCACGACACGCGCTGCCGCCCTTCGACGCCACCGCAGCCGCAGTCGATGTCCACCCGGCCGCGCACGACGTTGATCGCCACGCCGAGCGTCGCAACGCCGATCGCCGCCGCACCGGCCCAAGCCGCGACGACGCGCGACGCCTCGACGAGCAGGCCGGTGCCGGCGGCCGCTTCGGCAAGCGGCAAGATCAGCGCGAACGGCACGACGAGCGCCGACGGCAGCAGCCGGTAGTTCCCGACCGCCGCCCGGAACGCGGGCCAGTCGCGAAGCTTGTCGAACGCCGCGGCGACGAGCACGAGGCCGATCGCGATCGAAAGTGCGCGCGACGCGAAGGCGATGCCGAGCGTCGTCATCAGTGCATCTCGAGCAACGTACCCGCCTCGGCGACGTTGTCCATGCGCCGCTTGGCGACGAGCCGCGGCGACGTGTCGTAGGCGACGAGGGCCATCTTGACCCCGTCGATCGCGTAGAGCGTCGGGCGAGCGTCACGGCTCGCCGCGATCGCGATCGCGTTGTTGCCCGGCGCGCGGTCGATGCGCTTTCGTTCGGCGAGGTCGAACACCCAGATGTTCGTCGCGGGGTTCTTGTGACTTCCCTCGACGCCCTTCGGATGCATGCCGACGTAAAGACGCCCGCTCGCCTCGTGCACCGCGAGAGGCTGATAGCCGCCGGGGCGCCAGCCGGCGCGCTCCTCGGCCGGCGTGACGAGCGACCACACGGGCTCGAACTGCGCGACGTCGTTGCCGAGGTCGGCCGTGTAGACGCGCCCCTTGAACGACACGAAGAAATAGCGATCGCCGATGTTCTCCGCGTGCACGAACAGCGGGTCGGCGTCGGGATCGAAGAAGCGCGCGCTGCGCTTCATCGATTGCTGAGTACCGTCGTCCTTAAGCGTGACGGTGAGAACCGTGCCGTCGCCGCACAACGCGGAGAAGCGGGCGGAGAACGTCTGCGACGGCAGCACCATCCAGCAACCGGGCGTCATGATCTCCGCGACGAACTTGCGCGCCTTGAGGTCGACCACGCTGACCGACTGCGACGGGGTGGCGTTCTGCACGAACAGCCAACGGCCGTCGAACGATGTCCGGATGACGCCGTGATACGGCAGCGCCATCGCGTGCTTCGGCGGGATCGCGATCTCGTCCTTTCGCTCGAGCGTCGCGAGGTCGTAGACGTCAACGACGTCGACGCGATCGCCGTGATTGAGTCGCGTGTAATACGTGGTGGCGACGTAGAGCTCCGAGCGATCCGGCGCGAGTGCCGGCAGTCCGGCAAAGCCGGTCGCGACGATGCCGAGGAGCTTCATCGAGCGGCCGTCGATGACGTTGAGCCGCCCGTCCATCACGTGGTTGATGGTGAAGTCGCCGAGGTAGATGCGCTGTGGCGTCGCCGGCGGCAACGGCTTCGTCGTCACCTGCTCGTTCGGTTCGTCGGCCGCGAAGACCGGAATGGCCGCCGCCAGCGCAAACGTCAGGATTGCGATCAACGACACGCCACGCATCGTGCTGCTCCTCCCGCGATTTCCTCACGAGCGCGCGGCCGTCGGCAACGCGATTCGTGCGCCTGCGCACAAGGCGCTATCGAACGCCAGCGCGGGCCAACGAGCCTTGTTTCAGATCAAGGATGGTCGAGATGCGCGCCCGCACGAGGCGTGCGCCGAGGGGAACCCATCGGACGGCGTGGGTGTGGGATTGGCGCAACGTCGACGCGTCGCGCAGCGCTGCCCGAGCCGATCAGCGCCTTGCCGGTACGCCGAGCTCCTCGTACATCGGGCGGAGCACCGCGCGAATCACCGGCAGGCGTCGCCGATACCAAAAGGCGGCTGCGAGGGCGAGCATGCCGTTCAGCGCGAACGTGAACGGCGCGCCCATCTTTGCCGCAATTGCGCCGGCGACGAGATTGCCGAGTGGCGCCACCCCGAGAAAGGCCAGCGTGTAGAACGAAGCCACGCGCCCGCGCAGCCGGTCGTCGACGATCGTCTGCAGGATGGTATTCGTCGATGCCGCCGCGAGGATCGCGCCGCCCCCGACGAGCAGCATGAGCGCGAGCGCGAGCGGGAAGACGCGCAGGTAGGCGAACACCGCGAGCGCCGCTCCGCTCGTCGCGACCGCGAACATGATCAGCCCGCCGAGGCCGCGCACCGTCGCTCGTCCGGCGAGATGCAGCGTCGAGACGAGCGCGCCGAGGCCCGCCGCCGAGAGCAGCCAACCCAGCGTATTCGGGCCGCCGCCGTAAATGTCCTTCGCGTAGATCGGCATCAGCGACGTATACGGCGAGATCGTCCATGCGAGCGCCGCGACGACCCCGAGGAGCACACGCACCGGCGCGAGATGCCGCACGTACCGGATGCCTTCGATCCAGCTCGCCCACCACCCGCTCGCCGAGATCGGTCGCGCATCGGCCGGCCAGTGCATGCGCGCGATCGCGACGATCACCGCGATGAACGAAAGCGCGTTCAAGGCGAAGCAGACGGCCTCGTTGGTGAGCGCGAGCAGCACGCCGGCGAGTGCCGGTCCGATCACGCGTGCGGTGTTGACGAGCATCGAGTTCAGCGCGATCGCGTTGCCGAGATCGCCGCGATCGGCGATGAAGTGCACGTACATCGACTGGCGCAGCGGCAGGTCGAACGCCGAGCACGTGCCGAGCCACAAGGCGAGCACGATCAGGTGCCACGTCTGGATCCACCCGAATGCGACGAGCACCGCGAGCACGACCGCTTGCACGAGCATGAGCGACTGCGTCGTGAGGAGACCTCGGCGGCGGTCGATGCGGTCGGCGACGACGCCGGCGAGATTGCTGAAGAGCAGGATCCCGACGTTTGCGCAGAACGCAACGACACCGAGCAGGAACGCGGAGTTGGTAAGCCGATACGTGAGCCAGCCCATCGCGACCTGCTGGAGCCAGGTTCCCATGAGCGACAGGCCCTGGCCCACGAAGAACAGGCGATAGTTGCGATGGCGCAGCGCCCGAAAGGTACGCGGCAGATGCATCACGACGGCGGTTCGTGAACGGAACAAGCGGCGCCGGGGCGTCGTATCGTCATTGCGAGGGTGCCAAGACCGGAATGATTATGATGGCGCATCGCATGGTCGCTGGGACGGGCATGGATACGATCGCGCACGGGGACCGCGTCTACGCGGCAAAGAAGCCGGACGAAGTCGGCGGGTACCGGCCGCATCTCGAAATCTCGTTGCGGCCGATGGCGTCTGCCGCGCGCGATCACGCTGCCCGCATGATCGAGCTCGCGCGCGAGCGCCTCGCTGCGCGGAGGCGCCGATGACGCCGCAGAATCCGACTGCCGCGCCGCCGGAAGGCTCCGGTCGTGACCTCGTCTCGCTGCGTATCCGGCAGCGTCTCGAACGCGCCGGGCAGCGTGCGCATGCCAACGACAACATCGCCGGGTTCATCGAAGGCGACGAGCTCGCGGCGCTGGAGGACGAAGTCGCGCAGCGCATGCAGGAAGTGCTCGAGGCGCTCGTCATCGACACGCAGAGCGATCACAACACGCGCGGCACGGCGCGACGCGTCGCGCGGATGTTCCTCCACGAGGTTTTCAAGGGCCGCTACCGGCGGATGCCCGCGCTGACCGAGTTTCCGAACGTCGAGCACCTGAACGAGCTGATGATCGTCGGGCCGATCGCGGTGCGCAGCGCGTGCTCGCACCACCTGGTCCCGATCATCGGCAGGCTGTGGATCGGCGTACTGCCCAACGAGGCGTCGAACCTGATCGGCCTCTCCAAGTTCTCGCGCGTCGCCGACTGGATCATGAGCCGGCCCCAGATCCAGGAGGAGGCGATCATGCAGCTCGCGGACCTGCTCGAATCGGTGTTGCGGCCGGATGGCCTCGCGATCGTGCTCGAAGCCGATCACCTCTGCACGCAGTGGCGCGGCGTCAAGGACAACTCGCACATGGTGAACAGCGTCATGCGCGGCGCGTTCCTCAGCAATCCGCAGTCGCGCCAGGAGTTCCTCGACCTGATCCGCAAGTGATCGACAGCACGCGCGTTGCCCGCGCCCGTGCGCATGCGGCTCATCGATTCAGCCGCGCTCGACGCGATAGATCCGCGACTCGCCGTAGGCCTTCGCGAGCGGCAGGCGACCGATGTATTCGAGCACGAACGCGTCGTGCGCTTCGGAAGCGAGCATTGCGGCGAACGCTTCGCTCGCGTAAACCGTGCCCGTCGGCGTGACGGGCTCGATCCGCGCGGCGCGCGTGACGCTCGCGCCGAAGAAATCGTCCCGCTGCATCACGGGATCGAACCCGCTGAACACAGGCCCGGCGTGCAGCGCGACGCGGATGCCCGCGGTTCCTGCGATCCCCGTCTCGGTCCAGTCCCCGTCGCGCGCCGAATCGAGGAAGCGAAGCGCGAAGTCCGCTGCGTCATGCGCCGAATCGAACACCGCGAAGAGCGCGTCACCCCACGTCTTCGCATCGAGGGGCGGCGCGCGCGAGTGCGCGATTGCGCGCGCGCCGAGCTCGAGAAAGCGCTCGTGGAAGTGCGGTGCGAATGCGTCCTGGACGCGGCTGAAGCCGGCGACGTCCGCGAACATCAGCGATTTCCACGCACGTCCCCCCGATGCGCGAACGTGGTCAGAGCCTCCCTTGGCCGATACATGGCCGGACGAACGGATTCCCGAATCGGAAGCCGGGTCGGGCCCGGGGTCGAAGGTCGAAGCCAGCGCGGCGAGATCGACTACGTCGAGCCGTTCGCCGCTCGCCTTCCAGCGCTCGTACGACCCACGCGTGCCGGTGGCGTCGCCGGGTGCGGTAAGGTCGATCACGCACAGCATCGAGGGCGAAGTTTCGAGCTGCGCCGCGCGCAGGCGGGAAAGTCCCTCGAGGAGCTGCGCAGCGTTCGCGTAGAGCACGTCGTCGCCGAGGTGCTTCTCGTCGGTCGCCATGATGATCCGCGTTGCGCGTTCCAACGCGTCGTCGAAACGCGAAACCCATTCATCACCGGCGATGGCGACGCTCGAGCGCACGAAATCGTCGCGCGCGAACGGCAACACCACGTTCACTTCGGCGCGTCTGGCGAGCGCTGCTTCGATGAACAACAGGTCGGCGCCGCACGCCGCCGACGAGAAGACGACCGGCGCGCGCAACGCCGCGATCCGCGCGACGAGCGCCGTGCGCACTGCGGGCACGAGCGATGGTGGAAAGCGCGGCCGGTCGCGGCCGGGGGCGTCGATCAAATGCCCGGCGAACGCGACGACGTCGGAGACCGGAAGCAGCGGCAGCAGTTCGGCCGCGGACGGCAGCGCGCGTGACAGAAGCGCGAGCTGCCGCCGCATCGAGGCGACGACGCCCGCCTGGTCGTCGGCACGCGCGCACGTCTCGATGTAATCGCGCGCCGCCGCGTCGAGGTCACCGACGAGCAGATGAGCTTCCGCGCGCGTCGCGAGGTCCCATACCGCGTCGCACGATCGAGGCAGTGCGCGCGCCACATGCCGGGCAAGGGCAACGGCGGCGTCGCGATCGCCGGCGAGCATCGCCAGCGACGCCGCGTTGATGCCCGGGTAAGGATCGTGCGCGATCGCATGCGCCTGCAGATACTCGGCGCGTGCGAGGGCAAGCAGCCTCGATGCGTCCAAGCCGCGCGCGCGCTGGAACGCGTCCTTCCACAAGCGTCCGCGCAATGACAGCGCTTCGACGCGAAGCGATGGCGACAGGCGGGCCAGATCGCAGCGGTCGAGCAGCGCGTGCGCGACGCTCGTCGCGCCGGCGCGCGCGTGCGCGAGCGCGCCCCAGTAGAGCAACTCCGCGTCGTCCGGGCGCAAGACCCGCGCGTCGCGAAAGGCGTCGCACGCGAGCCACGGCGCACCGCGGTCGAGATACTCGCGAATGCGTTCGATGTCGTCGCTCAGGACGCCTGCGCCTCCGCGATCCATTCGCGCCAGCGGCGAGTGCTGATCAGATTGCGCATCTGGACCGGCAAGGCATCGATGAGCGCCGCCGCCTGCCTGAGCTCGTCGGCCTTTTGATGCGATCCCGCGAGCGCGGACGCATAGAGCGCCTGCGCGTACTCGAGGCGCTGGAGCTGATCCTCGTTGTCCGCCCGGCTCGCAAGCTCGCGGTGCAGCGCGACGACCGGATCGATCAATGCGCGCGCTTCCTCGAGACGGCCGAGCCGCGCGGCGATCATGCCGGCGAGAACCGATTGCGTGCCGACGTCCCGGCGGTCGGCCAACGTGCGCATGGGAAGCCGCTCGCGCACCGTGAGCGCACGGTGAATGTCTGCCTCCGCCGCCGCATAGTCCTTCGAGCGATACGCGGCATCGGCTGCGAAGCGATACGCGCGCTCGAGCAACTCATCGCGCTGTTCGGCGGGGACCGCACCGGGCGCGAGACTTTCGAGGCGCGCGGCCGACGCCAGGGCCAAGGACCGCACGGAACCGTAGTCGCCGTCGGCAAGGGGGAGCGCGAAGCCGCCGAAGCCCGGCCCGGTGCCGGGATAGCCGTAATAGCCGAGGAATTCCGGCGCGATCTGGCGTCCGCGCGATTCGGGCGGCAAGTCGCGAATGGCGAGCGCGACGAAGCGACGGTTCGCCGCAAGCGCCGCCTCGGCACCCTTTCGATCGCCCGCGTTGGCATCGAGGAACGCGAGGTATCCGGACGCGAGCGCGAGGACCGGGCCGATGAACGCCTCTTCCTTGACGCGTGATGCGATGTCGAGCGCCGACTGCGCCTGCCGGCGCGCCTCGTCGATCTCGCCGAGGAATAGATGTGTCGCCATGAGGGTGATCCGCGCATCGGCCAGGTTGTTCCAGGCGATCTGGTTGGTGGGATCGAGCCGCACGATCGCCTCCCAATCGCGCGCGCTTTGCTCGGTTTCGGCCAACGCCTTGCGCAGGTGGAGCGCGTTCCATTCGACGCCGTTCAGCGTGCCGAGCAACAGGCCTTCAGCGCGAAGCGCGGACATGTCGCCGGGACGACGCTCGAGCACCTGACGCGTCACCTTGTAAGCGTCGTCGCCGACGTTGCGCACGTCGTCGAAGCGGCCCAGATTCTGCAGCGCGGCCATCTGCCACGCGGACGCTTCGGCGTAGGCCGTCGCCGCGGGCAAATCGTCGAGCGAGAGGTTCGCGATCCCGCGATAGGCGTCGCGTGCATTCGCAAGCGTCGCGACGGCCGCATCGTTCTGTTGCGTCTGCAATTGCGAGAATCCGAGGTAGGTCGTCGCGAGTCCGTACGCGCGCCGCACGCTGACGGATGCGCCGCCCGACATCAGCGGCTCGAGGACGTCGACGGCTTTCCGCGAGAGCTCGACGGCGCCCATCCGATCGTTCTGGCTCGACGCGAGCCGTCCCTGCATCGAAAGCCCCATGCCCAGGCCCACCGCGGTGGCTTCGGTAGCGTCGCCTGCACTGCGCATTTTGGTGAGCGTCGCCACGGCGTCGTCGAGCGCGACCTTGCTCTCCGCGATCCGCGATTGATTGCGCAGCGCCGCGCCGTAGCGGACCAGCGCGAGCGCGCGATTGCGCTCGGTCTCGAGCGTCCGCAGTTCGCGCGGGAGCGCCTGGTAATAGTCCACCGCGCGCTTGGCGAGCGACGCGACGATGTCGAGGCGGCCGACCGGCTCGAGCTCGAGATAGAAGTCGTCGAGCAGGTAGACGACGAGCTTCTCCGCCTCGCCGCGTGCCTTCTCGGCCAGGACGCGCGTCTGCTGCGCGAGCGCCTCGGCCCGCTGCGCGCGCTTCATGCTTTCGTACCCGAAGAATGCGCCGGCGATCGCCGCGAGCGCGAGAACGCCGCAGACCGCCGCCACCTGCCGCGCCCGCACGAGTGCCTTGCGCGTCGCCTGTTCGCGCGCGCGCTGCTCGGCGAGCTTGCGCTCGGCTTCGTCGCGTGCCTCGCGCTCGCGACGCAGGTCGCGGCTTGCGCGAACGACGCTGCAAAGCACGTCGTGCGTGAGTTCGACGCGCCGCACGTCGAGTCGCTCCTCGATGCGCAACAACCGGCGATCGACGAGTCGGGAAAGCGCGTCGGCCGCCGCGCCGGCAGCGGCAAACGCCTTCTTCACGCCCTCTTCGGCGAGGCTTTCGCGAAAACCCGATTCGGTGAGGAGCTGGTCCTCGATGAAATGCCGTACGCCGGACGGCTGGTCGGCAAGCGCCCGCTCGTAGAACTCGGCGAGGATCGTGTCGTGCGAGCCCGCGAGAAGGTCCGCGGAGATCTCGGCGCGTCCTTGCGCGATGCGCGCATTGTTGAGCTCGCGGCATATGAGCGACAGCAGCGACGGCTCGACTTCGGCGTTGCGAATCTCCGAGCCGCCGGCGATGAAGCGCACGATCGCTTCGGCGACCTCCTGCGAGACGAGCTTCCCGCCCGGCTTGACGACCGCCTGGAGCGCCTGCTCGCCCGTCATCGGGGCAAGCCGCATCCGGTTCTGCGTGATCGACGGCATCCCGCCCTTGAACGCCTCGAGATGCGCCAGGTAATCTTCGCGCAACGCGATCAGCACGCGGTAGTCGCTGCGGGTGAAATCGAATTGCTCGGCGATCGCGTCATCGTCGTCGAGGCGCGCTTCCAGCGCCTTCGGCGGCCGGTTCTCGACGAGGTCGGCGAGCTCGTCGACGAATTGCGCCGCACGCTGCCGGCCGAAGTCGTCGTTCTGCGCGAGCGTGAAGATTTCCTCGAACTGGTCGAAGATCAGCAGCGGCGTGACCGCACGGCCTTCGGCGTCGCGCAATACGTCGCCGCGATGGTGGAGGAACTCCCACAGCGATTCGCCGGGAACCGCCACGCCGACGTGCGTCCACTGACCGGACGCCTCGCTCGCGCGGAAGATCGCCTGCTTGATCTGCTCGGCGGGCGGCGGCGATTCACGCGAATAGTCGATGCGCACGTACACCGGGCAGTAGCCGAGCGCACGCAGGCGCGGGACGATGCCCGCGCGAAGGATGGACGTCTTGCCGAGGCCCGATTTCCCGAAGAGCAGCGTGAGGAGCTTGCGCTGCACGCGCCGCCCGAGCTCGGCGACTTCTCCCTCGCGTCCGTGGAAGTAGGCGAGCGTCTCCTCGGTAAATGACGCGAGGCCGAGCCACGGGTTCTCGGCATCGACCGAAGCTTGCGCCGCGGGGCTATCCAAGGGCACGGATCAAATTCGCGCGGAAAGGAAGTCCTGCAGGTGACGCGTGAACTCGGCCGTGACCTCGCCGTCGGGAAGCCGCGTGAAGTGCAGTGCCTTGAATTTGTCCGGGACGTGCGCGGTGACCGCGTTGGTGTCGTCGACGCAGACCGGCACGATGAAGAGCGCGTCGTCGGCGATGTTGCGCGCACGGTCGAGCGCATAGCTCCATTCGCGACGAAAGTAGCCCTCGAGGCGCCGCTCGGTCGTCGCCGAGATCACCGGCACGAAATACGAGCAGCGCGCGATGTTGCGCTGGATCTTGCGGTCGTAGTCGTCGCCGCCTTCGAGACGATCCAGATCGAACCACGTGCGAATGCCGGCAGCGTCGAGTCCGGCCTTCAGCCGCTGCACCGCCGCGAGGTCCTCGCGCGCATAGCTGATGAACACCGCGTTCTCCGGCATTTCGCGCTCGGGCGGCAGGTAGCGCGCCGGGCGCGCGAGATCGATCACTTCGCCGCGCTGGCGCCGTGTCGTCCAGCGCCGATGCAGCTCGTCGACGAACTTGCTGCCGCCGCTGTAGACGCGCGTGCGCACGCTCACCTGCTGCAGGAAGTTCATGAGCCGCGCATCGCCGACCGAATGGTTGTCGGCGAGCACTTCACCGACGTCGCGCGGATCGGATAGCCGGTGCCGCTTCGCCATGCGCAGGAAGAGGCGTGCGAGCCAGTTGGTGAAGCTGCTGCCGATGAACAGCAGATGGTTGTGCTCGAGCTCGTGAAAGAGCTTCTCGGGCGTGAGGTGCTCGCTTTGCAGCGCGCAGATGAACTCGAGCATGTCCTCGTCGGAGATCACGTACGTCGGCGACGCCGACAGGCGGCCGAGCAGGTGATAGACGACCGGCCGCGTAAGTCTTTCGCGCTCCGACGGCAGGTCGACGACCCGATTCGGCGCATAGGCGAGCACTTCGGTCGACTGCGCGCCGCCGAAGCGCTCGAGGTTCACCGCCTGCTCGAGCAGCGGGTCGAACGTCGTGGTGACGAAGAGATCGAAGTCGGTGATCTGCGCGAGCTGGCGCAGCGCGAGCGGCGGGGAGAACGCCGCATCGCGGAAGATGCCGCGCAACCGCGTGTACGCTTCCTCGCGGCGACCGCGCGAGGCGAGGAACCAGCAGACGACGTCGTTCAGCGTGAACGGACGCGCAAGCTGCGAAGTGTCGACACCGAGCTTGACGGCCAGCTTGTCGGCAACCCACTCGTACAGGAGCCGGGGACCGGTGTCGGTGTCGACCTGGAGCAGCTCGGGCCCGATGATCGGGATGACTCGGCGCTCCTCGATGAAGTCGAGAAGGTCTTCCCACGCGTCGTCGTCGAGCGTCGCGGGTTGCGCAGGCAAGGCAATCGCGCTACTCATGCGGCCTTTCATCGGGCTCGCCGCACCGTTTCCAGCCACCGACCGGGACTCCCCCCTGCGCGGCGGCGGAAAGCATGCTGAGAGCCGGTCGAGGAGTGTCTGCGATTCGGAAGACGAGGTCAAACGAAGGGGGCGCCGTGGCGCCCCCCGTGTGGCTTACTTCGGATGCGCGGTCGTCCGCAAATAGGGCTTGTGCGTCTTGAAGCCGCCCGGGTACTTCTTGCGTGCATCCTCGTCGGAGACGGACGTCGGAATGATGCAGTCCTCACCCGGCCTCCAGTTGGCCGGCGTGGCGAGCCCGTGCTTCGCGTTCGTCTGCAGCGCGTCGAGGAGGCGCAGCACCTCGTCGAAGTTGCGTCCGGCGCTCATCGGATAGACGAGCATCGCCTTCAGCTTCTTGTCCGGGCCGATGATGAACACGTTGCGCACGGTCGCGTTGTCGTTCGCGGTGCGCGGGCCGGCGCTCGCGTTCGGGTGGATCATGTCGTACGCCTTGGCGATCTCGAGGTCGTCGCCGCCGATGATCGGATAGTTGACCGCGGCGCCCTGCGTCTCCTCGATGTCCTTCGCCCATCGCGTGTGGTCGCTGACGGGATCGACGCTGATGCCGATGATCTTGGTGTTGCGCTTGTCGAACTGGGGCTTCATCCGCGCCATGGTGCCGAGCTCGGTCGTGCACACGGGGGTGAAGTCCTTCGGATGCGAGAACAGGATCGCCCAGCCGTCGCCTATCCAGTCGTGGAATCGTATTTTGCCTTGCGTGGTGTCTGCCGTGAAATCGGGAACTACGTCGCCAATGTGTACCGCCATGTCGCCCTCCAAGGTAGGTTGTCGCGGGGCTGCCGTTGCAGCGAGCCCGAGGGGAATCCCGTTCGGTGCGGGATCGCTCAGTATAGTCCCCTGCCGGTGACGGACGCGCGCTCGCGGCGTCATGACGTTATGCCGAAAGCAACGAAAATAATGCCGAGGGCTACTTGCGATCGAGAAGACGCGCGTGCTGCTCGCGCAGCTTCGCGAGCGTCGCCATGAATGCGGCGAGCCGCGTTCGCTCCTGCTCCACGACGGGCGCCGGCGCACGCGCGACGAACGCTTCGTTGGCGAGCTTCGCCTGCGCTTTCGCGATCTCGCCTTCGTGGCGCGCGATGTCCTTCGCGAGCCGCTCGCGCTCGGCGGCCGCGTCGATCGGCACGTCGAGCATGACCCGCAACCGATCCACGACCTGGACCGGCGCTTCTCGCTGCGGAAGCTCGTCCACGAGCCGAACGTCGGACAGGCGCGCGAGCGTTGCGAGATAGTCGACGAGCGCGCCAACGCCGTATGCCGCAAAATCGCCGGCGAGGAGCGCGCTCACCTTCTGCCCGGGCGCGAGTCCCATCTCGCTGCGAAGCGACCGAACGGAGTCGACGATGGCCTTCAGGATCGCGATTTGCGTGGATTCGCCGGGCGCGCGGCGCTGCATCTCGGCTTCCGGATAGCACTGCAGCTGAATCGTTTCCCCGACCCTGCCCGCGAGCGGCGCGACGATCTGCCACAGCTCCTCGGTGATGAACGGGATAAACGGATGGGCGAGCCGGAGAATCGTCTCGAGCACGCGAACGAGTGTGCGCCGCGTCGCGCGCTGCGCCGCCTCGCTGCCGCGCGCGAGGTCGACCTTGGCGAGCTCGACGTACCAGTCGCAGTACTCGTTCCAGACGAACTCGTAGAGCGCCTTCGCCGCGAGATCGAAGCGGTATTGGTCGAGCTGCGTGTGGATCTCTTCGACCGCGTCCTGCAGCTCCGCCTCGATCCAGCGATCGGCAATCGACGCCTCGCGCGGCGCCGATTCGTCGAGGCCGACGTCCTTGCCGTCGACGTTCATCAGCACGAAGCGCGTCGCGTTCCAGACCTTGTTGCAGAAGTTGCGGTAACCCTCGCAGCGGTTCAAATCGAAGTTCAGCGTCCGGTTGAACGTGGCGAGCGAGGCGAACGTGAAGCGCAGCGCATCCGCGCCGAACGCCGGGATGCCGTTCGGGTAGTGCTGGCGCGTGCGCTTGGCCACCATCGAAGCCTGCCGCGGATCCATCATGTTCGCCACGCTCTTCGACACCAGCGTGTCGGCGTCGACGCCGTCGATCAGGTCGAGCGGATCGAGCACGTTGCCCTTCGACTTCGACATCTTCTGCCCGTCGGCATCGCGCACGATTGCGTTGATGTAGACGTCGCGGAACGGGACCTTGCCGGTGAAAAGCGTCGTCATCATGATCATCCGGGCTACCCAGAAGAAGATGATGTCGAAGCCGGTCACGAGCACCGACGACGGGAGGAAGGTGCGCAGCTCGCGGGTGTCCGCCGGCCACCCGAGCGTCGAATGGCACCACAAGGCCGACGAGAACCACGTGTCGAGCACGTCCTCGTCGCGGTGGAAGGCGTTGGGCGCGCGCCCGAGCCGCTTCGTCGCCTGCGCGCGCGCGTCCTCCTCGGTCATCGCGACGTAGACATTCCCTTCCTCGTCGTACCACGCCGGGATCTGGTGGCCCCACCACAGCTGGCGCGAGATGCACCAATCCTGGATGTTGTTGATCCAGTGCAAATACGTCGAGATCCATTCGGGCGGAACGAAGCGCACGCGGCCGCGCTCACCGGTTTGCGGATGCACGATGCCTTCGTCGCTCACCGCATCGAGACACAACTGCTGGATCGTCTTGCCGGGCCACAGCGGATGCGTCGGCGGCGCCGCCTTGCGCATCGCGACGTACCACTGGTCGGTGAGCATCGGCTCGACCACTTCGCCCGTGCGTCCGCAGCGCGGCACGATCATCCTGTGCGGTTTCTCGGACACGACGAGTCCGCGCGCGCGAAGGTCGGCGAGCACCGCCTTGCGCGCAGCGTAACGATCGAGCCCCCGATAGCTCGCCGGCGCGTTGTCGTTGACCGTGGCGTCGAGGTGGAAGATCGGGATCGCCGGAAGGTCGTGCCGCTGGCCGATCGCGTAGTCGTTGAAGTCGTGCGCGGGCGTGATCTTCACCACGCCGGTGCCGAAGGCGCGATCGACGTGTTCGTCGGCGACGACGGGAATCTCGCGCTCCGTCAGCGGCAGCTTCACCGTCTTGCCGATATACGACCGAAAGCGTTCGTCGTCGGGGTTCACCGCGACCGCCGTATCGCCGAGCATCGTCTCGGGCCGTGTCGTCGCGACGACGAGCGAGCCCGAGCCGTCGGCGAGCGGATAGCGCAACTCCCAGATCGTCCCCTGCTCCTCGTCGTTGTCGACCTCCAGATCGGACACGGCGGTCATCAGCTTCGGATCCCAGTTCACCAGGCGCTTGCCGCGATAGATGAGGCCGTTCTCGTAGAGCGTCACGAACGTCTCGCGCACGGCAGCCGACAAGCCCTCGTCCATCGTGAAGCGCTCGCGCGACCAATCGGCGGCCGCCCCGAGACGGCGCATCTGCGTGGTGATCGCGCCGCCGGACTCGTTCTTCCACGCCCAGACGCGATCGACGAAGGTGTCGCGGCCGAGGTCGTGACGCGTGAGACCCGTTGCCTTCAGTTGCTGCTCGACGACGATCTGCGTGGCGATGCCGGCGTGGTCGGTGCCGACCTGCCACAGCGTGTTGAATCCCCGCATGCGGTGATAGCGGATCAGCACGTCCATCAGCGTCTGCTGGAACGCGTGACCCATGTGCAGCGTGCCGGTGACGTTCGGCGGCGGCAGCTGAATGCAATACGCGGGCGCGCCGGCCGAGTAGCGCGGCTCGAAGTCGCCGCGCGACTCCCAGATCGGGTACCACTTCGCCTCGATCGCGTGCGGCTCGAAGCTCTTGGCGAGTCCCATCGTGTTATAGCCGATCATTGGCTCGGCACAGACCGGCCTTGGCAAAACCGATAATTATCGGCTCGGCGCGCGCGTGGCAGGTGGCGCAATTAACGGTGCTCAGGGCGAAACGGCGGATGGGGCCCTGCCGATCCGAATTTCGGTGCGCGTTGGCGTACGCCACGTCGGCCGCTACGCGCTCGGGAATGTCCCGCGTGATCAGCCGATGGACACGGTCGGCATCGGCCCATGGGACGTTGCCGAAATGATCGTTGGATGTGTTGAGGAGGTTCGACAGGCGGTCGAGTTCTGGATCGGGCCTTCGTCCACCTCCGGTCATGGACACCGGCGCGTCGCGGCCTCGTCGGCAAGCTGGATCTGCTGAACCGCACGCTCGCTGGTGTCCGTGGTCGTCACGCCTGCATCGGCGCCGTGTCCGCCTCCGTCGGGGCGCCCAGGTCCGTCGCGGCAGCGGCCTCCTCGTCGAACAATCGGATGTACGGGTCGTATCGAAAGCGGCGGTGTCGCGCCTGCCCGGTGAATTCCAGGAGGATGCCCGAGTCTTCGAGCCTTTGGACGACCTGGTTCGCACCTGCGAACGTCGTACCGAGAAGCGCGCGAACATCGCCTACGCTCATGATCGGTCGCTCGAAGAGTTGTTCCAGGACACGGTGCCCGTTTCCGGCGGCGCGACCGAGGTTATCGGTAATGGCGCGCCGATGTCGCTCTTTCAACTCGAGAATTCGCCGCGCGGTGTCCGCTGCCTCGACACTCACCTTCGCAATTCCACGCAAAAAGAACGCCAGCCAACGCTCGAAATCGCCGGTGTCGCGTATCGATTGGAGTCGCTCGTAATACTCGGTGCGATGGCGCTTGAAGTAATGCGAGAGATACAGTACGGGCTTGTGCAGCACGTCGCGCTCGCACAAGAGAAACGTGATCAGAAGCCGTCCGATCCGTCCGTTGCCGTCGAGCCAAGCGCCGCGGGCACTTCGTTCGGTGGAGGAGGCACGAAGGTGGCTTGCGCGAGCGTCGATGACTTCGCCAGGCGTCGGCCGCGAGGCATGCGAATGGGAAATCGGTGGCCGGGCGCTGCCAGGCTCGCGCGACATTCACACACGATGGGCCGACAAGCATCAGGCGGTGGCGAGCTCCAGAACCGCCTCCTTCGCTGGGGCGATCGAGCGTCCCACCGCCTGCGCGATCGCGCGAAGCTTGGTCATCAGCGCGCCGAACTCGTCGATCGACAGCGCCTGATCCGCGTCGCACCATGCTTCCGACGGACACGGATGCACTTCGATCAGCAGCGCGTCGGCGCCCGCCGCGACCGCCGCGCAGGACAGTGCGGGCACCATCCACGCCTTGCCGCCGGCGTGCGAAGGATCGATGATCACCGGCAGGTGCGTCTCCTTCTTCAGCACCGCCACCGCCGTCACGTCGAGCACGTTGCGATACGCGGTCTCGAACGTGCGAATCCCGCGCTCGCACAGGATGATCCGGTGATTGCCGCCGGCGGCGATGTACTCGGCCGCCATCAGCCATTCGCTGATCGTCGCGCTCATGCCGCGCTTCAGAATCACCGGCACGTCGACCTTGCCGACCTCCTTCAGGAGGTCGAAGTTCTGCATGTTGCGCGTGCCGATCTGGATCACGTCGACGCGATGCTCGAGGAACGTGTCGAGCATGCGCACGTCCATGAGCTCGGTGACGATCGGCAGCGCTTGGCGTGCGGCGGCATCGCGCAGCATCGTCAATCCCTCGACGCCCTTGCCCTGGAACGCGTAAGGACTCGTGCGCGGCTTGAACGCACCGCCGCGCATCAGCCGCGCACCCGCCGCCGCCACACCGGCCGCGGCGGCCTGCATCTGCGCGACGGTTTCCACCGAGCACGGTCCGGCGACGACCTGCACCTCGTCGCCCCCGATACGGACGCCGTCGATGTCGATCACCGTGCTCGCCCTGTGCCACTCGCGCGCGACGAGCTTGTACGGCTTCAGGATGTGCATCGACCGCTCGACGCCCGGCAACGAGTCGAACATTTCGGGGTCGAGCTTGCGCTCGTCGCCGACTGCGCCGATCAACGTGCGCTCGGTGCCGCGCGACACGTGCACGTCGAGTCCGTGCGCGCGTATCTTCGCTTCGACGCCGGCGATTTCCGCTTCGCCGGCATCGGGCTGCATGACGATGATCATCTTCCTCTCCATGTCGTGACGTCGAAAAAAATCGGGCGGCCCTTTTGGAGCCGCCCGATCGATTTGTCCCTCTTGTCGCTGTTGCCTACGGTCGCGTGCGGCCCTTCGTTTGGAACGAATAAAAGAAGACGAACGCCCAGTAGCAGGCCGTCGCCGGAGGCGATGCGAGGTCGAGGTGCGCATGCTGCCGCATGGAACCCAGTCTAGCACGCGGGAAGCGGCGCAATGCAAGCGTACGCCGACCCGCGCGGCCGAACGGCTCATCATTGGGCGAAAATGGCGACAGTCGCGCAAAGCGGCCACGCACACCCGCCGCCCTACGGAGAACCTCATGTCCGCCCTGATTTTCCACATGATCGGCGGCGCGCCGAACCCGGTCGCGCCATTCAGTCATGCCGTCGAGGCCGACGGCTGGGTGTTCCTGACGGGCCAGATGCCGTTCACCGGGACGGCGAACGACTCCGCCTACCCGGCGACGATCGAGGAGCAGACGCATCAAGTGATGAAGAACCTGCGGACCGTGCTCGAAGGGTGCGGCCTGGGTCTGCACCACGTCGCCGCGGTGCGCGTGTTCCTGCGCCACTTCGACGAGCACTACGCGCGGATGAACGACGTGTACGCGACGTACTTCCCGCCGGAGCGCCGACCCGCGCGCACCTGCATCGGCGTCAATGGACTTGCGCGCGGCGCGCTGATCGAGATCGACATGATCGCGCGGCGATAAGCGCTACTCGCTTTCGCGGCTGCGCCAGCTCTCGATCTCGCGCTCGATCGCCTCGGCCACGTAGCCGCGCACCAGCTCGCCGAGCTCGCGGTTGATCGTCTCGATCAGCTGCGCGCTCGCGCGCTCGACGATCGGCGAAAGGCGAGCGCCGAGTTGCTCGCGAAGGCCGGTGTCCGTGAAGAGGTCGAGTCGCTGCAGCACCTGCATGCGAACTTCCTCGGCGAGGCTCTGCCAATCGGCGTCGCCGCGCAGCGGGCTGCTGCCCGGCGCGACGACGGGCGGCGGCGCCGACTCGTGCGCGCCTTCGATGGGCGGAATTTCGAGGATGAAATCGTCCTCGATAAACGAACCGGTATCGCCGCTCGCCGTTGAATCTTCGTTCGTTGCATCCGGTGCCGCCTCGTCGGCAACCGCGGGTTGCACGCCGGCGGCATCGGCGTCGGCAGCGCCATCCGCCGCGTGCTCGATTTCCCGCTCGAGCACCGCGATCGTCGGCGCATGGTCCGCAAGGGCTGCGGCTTCGGCCTCCGATGCGGGAAAGGCATCGTCCGCGACGATCGTCGCGCTCGCCGGCGCCGGTTCACGCATTTCCAGTTCGGCGAGCAGGGACGAATGCGCGTCTTTCTGCGCCGGCCAGCTCACCACATCGGTGAGGACCGGCACGTCGCCGAGCGTATCGAGCGGCATCGAATCCTCGGCGCCGCGTCCGTCGGAGTCGACGGTGTCGACCGGCGCGTCGTCGTCGGCGCGATCGAGCACGATCGCGTCCACCTCGCTCCTGGCGGTCTCGGGAAGAATGACGGTCGGTGCGACGGTCATTCCGCTGCGCGCCTCGAGCACGCCGGTGAGCGTGGAAGCGTCGAGCCGCTCTTTCCCGCGCTTGCGATTGCGGCGCATCAACGCGTCGGCCTGTTCGAGCAATTCACGTGCAGTCGCCATGTGGCCTATCGAGCGGATTTCCGGGTCTCAGCACACTGATATGGCCGCAGCTTGTCAAGAGTTGATCGTTTGTTTTTCGCATCGTATCGCAAGAGGTCTCGGGTGATGCGGCACAAGTCTGTCAGCAACGACGATGGATCAGACTGATATCCGTGGATTGGTACCACTGTGCATCTTTCCGTCGCGGAAGCCGCCTCGCTTTAGCTGCGCAGGTTGCCCGAAGGCCGCCTTCTGTAGGTAGTGTGGTTGAGGATCCTTCCTATCGTGATTCGTGCCGCATCAACCGAAACCTCCTGCCGATGAGTTCACGCCTTCGTGGGTGTAGCCGACGGTGCCATGCGGGCAATCGCCCACACGAAGCCGACCAGCTCGCGCGCCACCGCGACGCACACTTTATTTACTTGCACGCCGCGACCGGACAAGCGCGCGAAGCGAGCGCACAGTCGCTGTTGTGCTTTCCAGGCGTGCTGCTGAATCGGCTCCCCCTGATCTTTGCTGCGCTGCCGCAGGGTGGTGCTCAACCGTGCCGGGAAGCGGTAGTTCCAAGCCGCTTCGGTGAGCAAGCGCCGCGCGTGCCCGTTCCCCGTCTTGGTGATCGAACCCCGGCGTACCCGCTCGCCGGAAGAATGCTCCGACGGCACCAGGCCCAGGTATCCCATCAGCTGGCGGGCGCTGGCGAAGCGGACGATGTCGCCGATCTCGGCCACCAGTCCGATCGCCGACACCGTGTCGATGCCGCGCAGCGCACGCAGCGCCTCAACCACCGGCGCAAAGCGCCAACCCTGCGTCGCCTGCGTCAACGCCTGGGTCACCCGCTCGACCCGCTGGTCGGTGGTATCAGTCGCCAGCTGGTATTCGGCCAGCGCGATCTGATCGGCCGACGCGTCGAACTTCTGCTCGGCGATCCAGTGGTTGTGCGATTTGTTCCAGCTGGTCTTCCCCAAGTAACGACGGCCGTGGCGCAGCAGAAATGCCTTCAATTGCTGGCGGGCTTTGTGACGCATCTCCACGGCATCTTCGCGTGCACGCCACAAGTTACGCAGCGCTTCATGCTCGGCATCGGGCACCCAGATCGCTTTGAGCTCGCCAGCACGGGTCAGCTCCGCCAGCCGCAGGCAATCGCGCCGATCGTTCTTGATGCGGTCGGCGGCACGACGTGGAATGAGCGACGGTACCTGCGCGTCGTAGCTGCGCTCGCGCAACGCGCGGTAAAGCCCAAAACCGGTCGGTCCCGCTTCGTACACCACCCGCACCTGCGTCGCCGATCCGTATTTGGCAAGTACTTTCACCAACGCATTGAGATCATGCCCAATATTGCCCACATATCGAGTACTCGTTGAACCCGCTTCGGCAACCGCCACCGCGATCTTGTCCTGATGAACATCCAATCCGACAAAAAACTTGATATCTTCATTCATGGCCCGTCTCCCCGGTTTCGGCGGTTGGCCCGTCCAACCGCGTGTGGCTCGGCACACCTTGGTGCGCAATCCACGATAACGGAGACGGGCCGCCCGCGTCGCGTACGCGGCCATGATGTCTAGCCCTCGCGCTGCGACCAATCGTGCTGGCGCAATTCGTAGCCGCGCTCGCGATAGAAGCGATAACGCGCGCGGCCCGCTGCCAGCGCGTCGTCGTCGGCTGCGACGATCTCGGCCAGTCGCTCGAAGCGGCTGAAGAACGGCGGGGGTTCGGGATGCAGGTTGACGAGAACCTCGGCCGGCCCCGTGTGCTCGAGCGCATCGTCGACCCAGACGGGCGTTTCCGCCGCGATCGGGCTCGCCAGCCGGCAATGCGGCACGAACGACGACTGCGGCTCGGTCCACAGCAGTCGATCGAGGACGTCGGTCATCGCGGGATCCGGCGTCAGGACCCGCACGTTGCCGTGCGTTCTCCACGCCTTCGTCACGATGCGCGCCGCGAGCCGCAACGGGTCCGCGACGTTGGTGTAGAAGTCGATCGTCGTCACGCGCCGGTTTCCTGGGCCAGCAGCCACGTCGCGAGCATCGGCACCGGGCGACCCGTCGCGCCCTTCTCCTTGCCTTCCTTCCACGCGGTACCGGCGATGTCGAGGTGCGCCCAATCGTACTTGCGCGTGAAGCGCGACAGGAAGCACGCGGCGGTAATGCTGCCGCCGGCGCGTCCGGCGATGTTCGCGAAATCGGCGAAGTTGCTCGACAGGCCTTCCTGGTAGTCGTCCCAAAGCGGCATCTGCCAGCCGCGATCGTAGGCGTCGTCGCCCGCCGCGAGCAGCGCACGCGCGAGCGAATCGCTGTTGCTGAAAACGCCGCTCGCGACATGGCCGAGCGCGACGACCATCGCGCCGGTCAGCGTCGCGATGTCGACGACGGCGTGCGGCTCGTACCGTTCCGCGTACGTCAGCGCGTCGGCTAGGATCAGGCGCCCCTCGGCGTCGGTGTTCAGGATCTCGACCGTCTGTCCCGACATCGACTTCACGATGTCGCCCGGCTTGGTCGCGTGACCGGACGGCATGTTCTCGCAGGTCGGCACGAGGCCGACGACGTTGAGCTTCGCCTTGAGCTCGGCGATCGCCCGCAACGTGCCCAGTACGGATGCCGCGCCGCACATGTCGAACTTCATCTGGTCCATGTCGGCGGACGGCTTGATCGAGATGCCGCCGGTGTCGAACGTGATGCCCTTGCCGACGAGCACGACCGGCTTCTGCTTGCGCGCCGAGTGCTCGTACTCGAGCACGATGAAGCGCGGCGGCTCGGCGCTGCCCTTCGTGACGCTGAGGAACGTTCCCATGCCGAGCGCCTCGATCTGCGCGCGCTCCATCACGGTGACTTTGATGTCGGGAAACGCGCGGCCGAGCTCGAGCGCGCGCTCGCCCAGGTATGTCGGCGTGCAGACGTTGGACGGCAGGTTGCCGAGGTCCTTGGCGAAATCCATCCCGTGCGCGATCGCGAGCCCGCGCGCCGCCGCCGCCTCGCCGGCCGAAAGATCGGAACGCTGCGGCACCGACAGCGTCAGTTTGCGCAGGGGCCGCCGCACCTCGGTCGGCTCGCTCTTCATCTGCTCGAACCGGTAGACCGCGTCCATCGCGACGATCACCGCATGCTCGACGCGCCAGGCGACTTCTCGCCGCTTCACCTTTTCCTCGGTGAGGTAAAGCACCGCCTCGTACGAGCCCGTTTCGTTCAGGAGCTTCACCGCGGCGCGAATCGCCTGCCGGAACTCCTTGTCGCGGAAATCGCGCTCCTTTCCCAAGCCGACGAGCAGGACGCGGTCGGCGAGCGTGCCGCGCACGCTGTGCAGGAGGAGCGTCGAGCCGAGCTTCCCCTCCATGTCGCCACGGCGGATGATTTCGCTGATGTAGCCGTTCGATGCGCGGTCGATCAGCTCCGCCGACAGGGAAAGCTTGCGGTTGTCGAAGACACCGACGACGACGCACGCGCTGCGCTGCTTCTCGGGACTGCCGCTTTTTATGGTAAATTCCATCGCGCTCCTCGAGGGGGCGGCCGCTACCGTTTTTGTGCGGGGAGGGCCGATACGCGCGCATTATCGGCAAAACGCCGTAAAAAAGTCAAAATTTTCCCGCCGTCATGATTTTCCGGCGTAGCCTCGTCCGCGAATTGACGGCGACGGCGGTCGGGCTGTTCCTCGTCCTGCTCGCCATCCTGTTCACCAACCTCGTGCTGCGCTTGCTGGCGCGCGCGGCGGGGGGATCGATCGCGCCGGAGGGCATCGGCGCGCTGCTCGGCTTCAACGCACTCTTTTATCTCAACATCCTGCTGTCGGTCGCGCTGTTCCTGACGGTGCTGCTGACGCTTTCGCGCTGGTACCGCGATAGCGAAATGATCGTCTGGTTCACGTCGGGCCAGTCGCTGACCGCGTGCCTGCGTCCGATCGCGCTCTTCGCCGCACCGTTCGTGCTCGCGATCGTCGCGCTGTCGCTGTTCCTCTCGCCCTGGGCCGAGCAGCGCAAGATCGAGTTCGAGCGCCAGCTGGAGACCCGCGACGACCTTTCGGTCGTCACGCCCGGGCTCTTCCGCGAATTCTCCCGCGCGAAGCTCGTCGTTTTCGTCGAGAGCATCAACCCGCTCGACAACACGGTGCGCAACGTCTTCATCCACTCGATCGAGGATGGCAAGGAAGCGACGACCGTGGCCGCACGCGGCCGTCTCGAGGACATGCCGAACGGCGACCGCTTCATCGTGCTCGAGCACGGCCGGCGCTACCAGGGAACGCCGGGGGAGGCCGATTACCGCGTCGTCGAGTTCGAGAAGCTCGGGCGGCGCATCGAACCCAACGAAGTGCGCGCGCTGCCCACGTCCACCAAGGCCATCCCGTCGGCGGCGCTCATCGCGTCCGATGGTCGCGTCGAGCGCGCCGAGCTCTTCTGGCGCATATCGGTCCCGATATCGGCCGTGATGCTGACGCTGCTCGCGGTCCCGCTCGCGTACGTGAACCCTCGCGTGGGTCGCTCGTTCAACCTGGTCGCGGCCGCCTTCCTGTACATGCTCTACAGCAACTGCCTCAACATCGTGCAGAGCCTGATCGCGCAGGGGCGGCTGGAGCTGTGGGCGGGGCTGCTGCTGCCGCACGCGATCGCACTATTCGTCGTCGTCGTGCTCTTCCGCCATCAGCTGTCGGTGAGCGGACTCTTCATTCGACGGGCGCGCGTGCGCGATCCGGTGCCCGCTTGACGGCAGGTGGCGACGGATGAGGACGCTGCGGCGCTACGTCGGCCGCGACGTGCTGTTCGCGACGCTCCTGATCTTCGCGGCGCTCCTCGCGCTCTTCGCGTTCTTCGACCTGATCCACGAGCTCGGCGACGTCGGCCGCGGCAACTACACGATCAGCCGCGCGCTCCTCTTCGTCACACTGAACCTGCCGTCGCGGCTCTACGAGCTGTTTCCGGTCGCCGCGCTGATCGGCACGCTGTTCGCGATGGCGCAGCTCGTGGCGAACTCCGAATACACCGTCATGCGGGCGTCGGGCGTGTCGCTCGCGCAGATCGCATGGTCGGTGCTGCGCGTGGGCATTCCGCTCGCCGCCGCGACGTTCCTCGCCGGCGAATACATCGCGCCGCCGGCCGAACGGATCGCGCAGACCGTGCGCGCGTCCGGCGGCGAGACGCGCGTCGTCGCGCAGCAGTTCGAGTCGGGCTTTTGGTTCAAGCAGGACCTCACGTTCGTCAACATCCGGACCGTGCTCGCCGACATGTCGCTCGCGGGCATTCGCATGTACGAGTTCGGCGACGACCTGCGGCTCAAGGTCGTGCGAATCGCGAAGTCGGGCACGTTCGCGGGGAACGGCCAATGGAAGCTCGAGGACGTGCAGTCGACCGAGATCGAGCCCGAATCGACGCGGGTGACGAAGACGCCGGTCTACATGTGGACGACGGTGCTGCGCCCGTCGATCCTCAACGTCTATCAGGTGGCGCCCGAGCGGCTCGAGCTCGGGGCGCTCTACGACAACATCCGCGTGCTGGGCAACAACGCGCAGAAGACGTCGCGATTCGAGATCGCGTTCTGGAACAAGATCTTCTACCCCGCCGCCGTGCTCGTGATGATGATCCTCGCGCTGCCGTTTGCGCACTTTCAGCGCAGGCAGGGTGGCGTCGGCTTCCGGATCTTCGCCGGCACGATGATCGGGCTGTCGTTCTTCCTGCTCGGCCGGCTGTTCTCGAACCTCGGATTGCTGAACGACTGGCCGCCGCTTTTCTCCGCGGCGTTTCCGCTCGCGGTCTTCACCGCGCTCGCGCTCGGCATGCTGTGGTTCATCGAGCGCCGCTGATCAGAAACGTCGCCATCTCCTCGATGATCTCTCGCTGGTGGCCGACCAGAACATGGCCGCCGGTGCCGAAGCCCAGAAAGCGCGCGCCCGGAATGTGATGAGCCGCATAGCGCGCCGCTTCGTAGGTTCCGAAGACATCGTCGGCAGCGCTGACCGCGAGCGTCTTCACGCCGACCTGGTCGAGCGGCGCGCCGCGCAGCGCCGAGGTGACCCGCGCATCGTTCAACAGGCCCAGCCGACGCTCGGTGACCGGCAGGATGTGCTCGAGTATTTGCATGACGCGTTCCTGCTCACCGCGTTCGGCCGCGTCGACGACTTCGGGCGGTGTGGCGAGAAGACTACGTACGACGAGACGCTTCGCGTGCCGGAGCGCGAGCCAGAACAGCAGATCCGAGCGCAGGGCCGTGTCGAACACGAGTTGCGTGAGCGCGGGCGCCGGCAACCGGGACGGTTCGCCGTCAGGACGCGGCGCGAGCAGCGCGGGCACGATGAGCACGAGCGCGCTGCAACGCTGCGGATGTCGCAGCGCGAACTGCAGTGCGGACGGCGCACCCGCCGACGCACCGACGATCGCAGCGCGGGCGATGCCGAGAGCGTCGAGCAGCGCCGCGTGCGCGTCGGCCTGCGCTTCGGGTGATGCGTCGACCGGCATCGGCGTACGCAAATAACCGAAACGAGACATCGCGATGACGCGAAAGCCGCGCGCCGCCAGCGGCGCGCCGAAATCCAAGCCCTGGTCGATGCCTCCGCCCGCGCCGTGGACGACGAGTACGGGTGCACCCTCACCCGCTTCCGCGAACTCGATCGGTCCGGCCGCGGTGCGCGCGAGTCGCGATCCTTCGCGGACACGCTCGCGTGCGGCACGCAGATCGCGCCGGAATTCGGCGAGCCTGCCCGCAGCGGCGAGACCGGCGACGAATGCGAGGCCGATGCCCGCGGCGCGGAGGTTCGTGCGTCTCATCCGACGTCAGACGAACAAAGGCCCCGCCGGTTCATCGCGGGGCCTTGGCGAATCACGCGGCCGCGCACGGCCGCGAAGCGCGCGGCTTACGCCGCGGGCTGGACCGAGGACGACCCGGCGGCGACGAGGTCGCGTTGGGGCTCGACGTTCGCGTACTTGTGCTGTTGCGCACCCTTGACGCCGAAGCTCACGGTCCCGTCGACCAGCGCGTAGAGCGTGTGGTCCTTGCCGAGGCCGACGTTACGCCCCGCGTGAATGCGCGTGCCGCGCTGGCGAACGATGATGCCGCCGGCGCGGATCGCTTCGCCGCCGTAGACCTTCACGCCGAGGCGCTTCGCTTCCGAATCGCGGCCGTTGCGCGAACTGCCGCCTGCCTTCTTGTGTGCCATCGCTGGACTCCTTAACCGAGGATCGATTCGATCTGAAGCTCGGTGTAATTCTGCCGATGCCCCTGATGCTTCTGATAATGCTTGCGCCGGCGCATCTTGAAGATCCGGATCTTCTCGCCGCGACCATGCGCGAGAACGGTGGCCTTGACCGTCGCGCCCGCGAGCGTCGGCTGCCCGACGCGCACGGCGTCGCCGTCGCCCACCATCAGCACCTGATCGAGGATCACTTCCGCGCCCACGTCCGCCGGTATCTGTTCGACCTTGAGTTTTTCGCCGGGGGCAACCTTGTATTGCTTGCCGCCGGTTTTTACGACCGCGTACATGAGTGAAGCTCCCGTGAATGGGAAAAGCCTTGCATTATAACGTCTTTTACCGAGGAAATGAACCATCGGGCCGCGCCGCGGGTATTAGAATGGCCGCACGCAATTTCCGCGTCGAATGGGCCGCCACGGACGGACGCGACGCACGCCGCTGTTCACGCACACGTGACCCTCGATTTCCTCGATCCCGTCATCGGCGACGACATGGCCGCCGTCGATCGCGTGCTGCGCGAGAGTCTCGCGTCCGACGTGGTCATGATCCGTGAAGTCGCGAGCTACATCATCGCGGGCGGCGGCAAGCGGCTGCGCCCGGCGCTGCTGCTGCTCGCTGCGCGCGCGTGCGGGTACGAAGGCCGCGATCACCACACGCTCGCGGCCGCGATCGAGATGATCCACACGGCGACTCTGCTGCACGACGACGTCGTCGACGAGTCGAAGCTTCGCCGCGGCAAGGAGACCGCGAACGCCCGCTTCGGCAATCCTGCATCGGTGCTGGTCGGCGACTTCCTCTATTCGCGCACGTTCCAGCTGATGGTCGGCGTGAACCGCATGCGCGTCCTCGCGATCGTCGCCGACGCGACGAACCTGATCGCCGAAGGCGAGGTGCTGCAGTTGCTCCACACCGGCGACGCCGCGCTCGACGAGCGCGCGTACTTCGACGTGATCGAGCGCAAGACGGCGAAGCTCTTCGAAGCCGCCGGACGCGTCGGCGCGGTGCTCGGCGATGCATCGGAGAAGGCCGAGAAGGCACTCGCGCGCTACAGCTTGCACCTCGGCACCGCATTCCAGATCATGGACGACGTGCTCGACTATTCGGGCGATGCGGCAGCGATCGGCAAGAACCTCGGCGACGATCTGGGCGAAGGGAAGATGACGCTGCCGCTCATCCGCGCGCTCGCCGTCGGCACGCGCGACGAGGCGGACGTCATTCGCCACGCGGTGAACGGCGGCGGCCTCACCGATTTCGCCCCGGTCGTCGAAGCGCTGCATCGGACCGGCGCACTCGATTACGCGCGTGAGCGCGCAACCGCCGAGAGCGACGCCGCGATACGCTGCTTGGACGGCTTGCCCCCGTCGTCAGCCGCCGAGGGAATGCGACGCCTCGCCGCTTTCGCGGCACGCCGCAGCTATTGAATCGGCGGCGTTTTTTGCGCCCGCGCGCGCACGCCTCTGCTACAATTGCAGGCTATTTTCGCGGCGCGAATTCTCTTCCCGAGCGCCGCATGCGAAAGCCGCAGGACGACGGGGTGTAGCTTAGCCTGGTAGAGCGCTACGTTCGGGACGTAGAGGCCGGAGGTTCGAATCCTCTCACCCCGACCAATCACAAAACGAACGGATCGAAATACGGCGCTTGGGACAACGCCGACAACACCCGACCTGTTGGCGGTTGCTGGCTATCTTTACGGCGATGGGCGTCACTTCCCTACCAAGGATTTGAGCGGCGAAGGAAGGTCAAGAGTCGGCGCAAGTTCGCGAAGTGCGGTAAGCGTAACGAGCGCCGCGGTGCGCTTCGACTGGCGCTCGTACGCTTCGGCCAGATCTAGATACGCTTCCATATAGGTCGGCTTTACGTTAATGACCTCACGCATTTGCTGAATTCCATCATCTATCCGATCTTGCGCTAGCAACGCACCACCGAGGCAAAAGTGACCATCGGCATAATCGGGCCATACGGACAGGGACGTTTGACAAAAGTCGGCGGCGTTGCTCCATTGTTGCGCGAGCAATGCAATCGTTCCGTACTCCGCCAGCGCCTGAGGGTCTCTGTGCGACTGCGTCAACCTTTCCCTCGTTAATCGTTCGGCCGTCGCGTAGTCTTTGTGACGCATGGCATCGATGGCCTTCAATTTCTGCTCTATCACCGGCTTCTTCAACCCGCCACTCACGCGGGCGGCATCGAGCAGATAGTCGAAAATTTGCAGTGAAAGACGAAGAGCCTCGGGATTCGCTTCCTCCGGGCTATCCTTCCACGCCATAGCGACCACGATGTATCGATGGTCGGCATAGGCGATTGCGGTCAGTCGGACCTTGCCGAAGAGATCGACGTAGTCCCCACCTGTTACTAACTTGCCTCCCATGGCGATTCCGGCTGAGACGAACGGTATTGTTCCGCCATCGTCGGCGAGGGCCGTGGCCCGCACGGCCCAGCCATCTCGGATTAGTTGCCCTATCCAAGTACGCCCGATCTGACGCTGTGCAATCACCGAGCCCTCGGCAGCGTTTTGGTCCCGAAAGTACGAACCGCTTAGCTTGTCTCGTGCAATCTGGGCGTTTCCGGGACTCGGGCAGTCTTTGGCGATGGTTTCAAATTCGCGCTGCGCTGTCGCAACGTCGCCAGCACGGTATCGCACAGTTGCAGCGAATAGACGAAGAGTCCAGTCAGTGTCCGAACGTTTCACCGCTTGCTGCAGGTAGGGCAGTGCTCGCGCGTACTGTCCGTCGGCATAGAGAGTTGCCCCGAGCGCCGCGAGAATCTCGGAATTGTCTGGCTCCCTCTTCAGAGCGCCTTCCCACACCTCGATGGCGGTCGAAATTCTTCCTGAGTAGAGGAGCCGACGCGCACGCGCATGCGCACCGCCCGGTAGATCATCCTGCTGTGATGGAGCGATCGGAGCTGGCGTCACCGCCCTCGGAACGACAGTTTCTTTGCTTTGCTCCTTCGTCCGATCCTTGGGGGTGCTCGGCGCATTTTCGACATTCGGTGCCTCGTCCAAGCCGCGCGCCGGCGTCGTGGGAGCTTGTTCTGAATTAGCCGAGCTGGCGCCGCTCGTCAGAGTGACGATTGCGGCGAATAGAACGGGAGCGAGATGTCTCGCGCAGCTACCCCATGATCTCCTGTTTGCAATGTCCGCGGCCGTATTCACACGCACCTCCTTCGGACTTATGCGGCGCTCAAAAATATACCTTCAGACCCGTCGATGCAATGAGACATTGCGAGAACGTTCGCTGTTGTCCGACGACCACTGCCGCACGGGCCGAACTGCCTGAACAGCGCAATTGGGACGCGCGCGGACGCGCGGCGGGATGAACGCGGTGCAATGCCGCGTGCGCGCTCTCGTGCGCGCGCACGCGGCACATCGGCCCGGCGCTACCGAGGGTGATCCCTGTCTCCCATCAAGCGGTCGATCCGCACACGCGCGTCGACCAGCTGTTGCCGGAATCCATCGAGATCTCGCTTGGTGAGCTTCATCGAAAGCGCGCACTCGCTGCACGTCACGCTTCCGGCGCGCCATGCGAGTTCGAGACCGTACGTCGTCATCGCGCCGCACTTAGGACACTCGGCCATCAACTCGGCGACGGAGGGATGCGTGCGGACGACCAGAAAGAACCCGCTTCGCTTTTCTGCTTGACCCGACTCGTTGGCGAGCATGACCGCGAGCTTACGCCTTCGCGGCGCCACGAGATCGTGGATCGCATTTTCGCGGCCATCAGGAGCCACACTCCGGGCGCGTAACGCGTGCAACGACGCCGCACGCCGCGAAGTGGCTTTCTCACTCGACGCCGATGCACCGCTCGGGTTGAACCGATAGATACACGCGTTCTCCGTGCTCGAAGGTGACGCCGCGCGATACCTGAACGTGCAGCACCACGCCTTCCGTTTCCACCGCGTAGTCGACGACGTTTCCAAGAAAGCTGCCGCTGACGACCATGCCTTCGAGAACGTTCGCGCCCAGGCTGGGCGCGGCACGCGTCATCGCAATGTCCTCCGGCCGAATCATGATCGTGAGCGCTTTGTCCTTGGCGGTCCCGGCGGGCAGCAGCGCCCGAAGGCTGAGGCCGTTTCCGACGCCCACGGCGCCCGGCGCGCCGTCGACGGACGCGGGCTGCTCGACGACTCCCGCAAGCAGATTCGCGGCCCCCATGAAATCCGCGATGAACCGATTGGCCGGTTGCTCGTAGAGCGTGCGTGGTGCGGCATATTGCTGGAGCAGTCCGCCGTTCAGGACGGCGATGCGATCCGAAAGCACCATGGCCTCGGCCTGGTCGTGCGTCACGTACACGAACGTTATTCCGGTGCGCCGATGAAGTTCCTTGAGCTCCAGGCGCATCCGCTCGCGCAACTTGGCGTCGAGGTTGCTGAGCGGCTCGTCGAGCAGCAGGATCGACGGCTCCGTGACGAGCGAGCGTGCGAGCGCCACGCGTTGCTGCTGACCGCCGCTCAATGCGTGCGGCGTCCGGTTGCCGAGCCCGTCGAGACCGACCATCGCGAGCGCGCGCTCGACACGTTCGTGCACCTCGCTTCGCGCCACCCGCTTGAGGGTAAGCCCGAACGCGACGTTCTCGAAGACGTTCATGTGTGGCCACAGCGCGTAGCTTTGGAACACCATCCCCATCTGCCGCCGCTCGGGAGGCAGCACGCGTCGGGCCGACGACACGACTCGCCCGTCGATCACGATCTCGCCGGCATCCGGCGCGGCAAGGCCTGCGAGGAGACGCAACGTCGTCGTCTTGCCGCATCCGGACGGGCCGAGCAGCGTCACGAACTCCCTATCCTCGATCTCGAGATCGAGGCCGTGCACCGCATGCTGCGCATCGAAGCGTTTCGCCAATCCCCGGATCGAGATCTGTGCCATTTCCGGGCCGATCTCAGCCTGCCTCGGCCGACGCGGCATCGCGACTGCGTCCGGCGAGCGATTGCGTGAGCAGCGTCGCGACGAGAATCACGGCGATGAGCACGGTGGAAAGTGCGGCGACGACCTCGAGCTGGCCAAGGTCGCTCAAGCGAAAGATGGCGACGGACATCGTTTCCGTGCCGTTCGTGTAAAGCAGGATCGTCGCGCTGAGCTCACCCAGCGCAGGAATGAATACCAGCAGCCAGGCGAGCATCAGGTTCGAGCGCATGATCGGCAGCAGGATGCGGCGACTGGCGACGAGCCACGACGCGCCTGCGACGCGGGCCGCCTCCTCGAGCGATGCGTCGACCTGCCGCAGCGCGCCGTTGGCCCCGCGCACGGCGATCGGCATCGACCGCACGACGTATGCGATGAGGAGGATCCAGATCGTCGCGTAGATCGGTACCGGGAAGCGAATGAACGCCTGCAACAGCGCCACCGCGAGCACGGTGCCGGGGAGGCCGAGCGGAAGGATCGCGAGATAGTCGAGCATCTGGCGACCGCGAAGCCGCGTGCGCAAATCGACGTACGCGATCGCCGCGCCAAGCAGCACCGCGATCGTCGCGGCCGCGATCGCGAGCTTGAAGCTGTTCATCACGCCGCGCGCGGCGATCTGGTTGTCGACCAGCGCGGCGTAGAAGTTGGCGAGCGTGAAATTGTGCAGCGTGAGCGGATCCGTCCACACCTTGCTGAACGCGGCCATCACCAGAACCGCCAGGGGTGCGATCGAGCTCGCGGCCACCACGACCAGGATGACGAGCGCAAGCGGCCACCGCAGCACGCCGAGCGCGTGGCGCGCCGTCCGCGCGCCGCGCCCGCTCACCGTGACGAACGAGCGGCCGCCGAGGTGGCGACGCTGTACGACGAGGCCGATCACCGTCACGAGCACGAGCACGATCGAAAGCGCCGAGGCATCGGCGTAGCGCGGCGGGAAGCCGCTCAGTGCACCGTAGATGCGGGTGGGCAGGTAGACGACTTGCGCGGGCAAACCGAGAAACGCCTGTGGACCGAACAAAGCCATCGAGTCGATCGCGGCGAGCAGCGCGCCGCCGCTGATCGCCGGAGCGACCAGCGGCAGCGTGATGCGGCGAAGCATCGTCCATCGCGGTGCGCCGAGCATTCGCGCCGATTCCTCGAGCGATGGGTCGACGGACTGCAGCGCGCCATAGACCAGGAAGTAGGGGATCGCGTAAACGTGCATCGCGATGACGAACGTGACGCCGCCCGCGCTGAAGATGTTGACCACGCTGCCATGCATGCCCGTGGTCGACGCGAAGAGGCGATTGAGATAGCCGGCGTTGGGACCGAGCAGGATGATGTACGCGACGCTCGTGAGGTACGGCGGCAGGATGTACGCGAGGCCCACCAGCGCGTGAAGGAGCTTGCGCATCGGCACGTCGGTGCGCGCCGTCGCCCAGGCGACGGGAACGCCGAGCGCGACGCTCGACAGTCCGACACCGACGGCGAGGACGGCGGTGTTCGCGAGCGCCGTGAGGTTTCCCGGCTGCGTGAGTGCGCGCACGAGGAACCGCGGACTGAAATCGCCCGGCAGCCCGACCGCACCGAACAGCAGCCAGCACAGCGGATAGCCGATGAACAATAGAAGCGCGGCGACCGCGAGGCCGAGCGTGACGACACGCGCCGCGTCGCGCACGCCGATCGACGAGCCGCGCGCGGCCGCAGGCACGTCGCCCGCGTGCGCGACCGTGCTCACGACCAGGTGAGCCGCTCGCGACCCGGCGGAGCTACGCGCCCCACTCGCCGCCGAAGATCCGCGTCAGCCGCTCGAGCAGTTGCGGACGTTGCGCCTGGTACTTCGCGTAGTCGAGGACGAGAAGCTTCAGCTCGTTGAGCGGGGGATTGCCCGCGGGCGGCGCGAGATCCGAGCGGCTCGAGTACTTTCCGCCGTCGACCAGGATCTTCTGGCCAGTCTCGCCCATCCACCAGTCGTAGAAAAGCATGGCGGCATTCGGATGCTGCGCGTCCTTGAGCAGACCCACCGCGCCGAGCTCGGTCGGCACGCCTTCCGACGGGAAGCCGTAATCGGTCGGCTTGCCGAGCTTCTTCGAGCGCCAGGCGATGTTGTCGTTCGTGCAGAA
>DASTGT010000048.1:0-5393 GCA_035718935.1 Casimicrobiaceae bacterium | reverse complement strand
CAAAGCCTCGCCGCCTTTTCGGCGATCGCGTCCAGCACCGGCTGCACGTCCTCGGGAGAGCTCGGGATGACGCGCAGGATCTCGCTGATCGCCGTCTGCTGCTCGAGGGCTTCCTTGGTTTCGTTCAGAAGGCGGACGTTCTCGATCGCGATGACGGCCTGATCGGCGAAGGTCTTCAAGAGATCGACCTGCGGGTCCGTGAAGCGCGCCGGCTCGCGATGTCCGACGTAGATCGCGCCGATCACCTCGCCTTCGCGAATCATCGGCACACACAGCGAGCCGCGGAATCGCGCGACCGTCGCCGCGTCCCTCGCGTAGTACGTGGGGTCGGCCAGCACGTCGTCGACCTGCACGACGGCGCGTGCCCGAATCGCCCGCGTCGTCACCGTGTTGGCACCGACCGGCACCGGGTAGATCTTGCGCAGCGCGACGCATCCTTCCTCGGTCATGCCGTGCACGGCCGCGAGCCGGACCTCGTCAGCCTCGACGCGCGACACGACGCTGACTTCCGCGCCGCAGAGCTTCAGCGCGCGCTCCGCAATGATCTCGAAGACCGGCTGCACGTCCGTGGGCGAACCCGAGATGGCGCGCAGGATCTCGCTGATGGCGGTCTGCTTCTCCAGGGCGTTGCGCAGTTGCTGCGTCCGCTCCTCGACCTTGCGTTCGAGGCCCGCGTACGATTCCTTGAGGCGCGCGCTCATCCGGTTGAACTGGTCGGCGAGCGCCTCGACCTCGTCGCCGGTGCGCACGTCGATGCGCTGGTCGAGATCGCCGGCGCCGATGCGCTCCGCACCTTCCTCGAGCGTGCGAATGGGCCGCACCATGCCGCGCGCGAGTGCAAGCGCGCCGAGCGCCGAGAGCGCGAAGCCCGCGAGAAGGAGGAGCGCGGTGCGCAGGATCGACGCGTTCAGCCTGGCGTAGACCTCCGACACCGGCTGCTCGACGAACACGTTCCACTTGAGCGATTCGATCGCCGCGACCGATGTCAGCACCTTGGTGCCCCCGAGATCGGTCGAAACCATCGCGAGGTCCGGGTCGTTGCGCCCGGCCGTCGCGGCGGCTTTCACGTGCGGCAGCGCGGACAGGTTCGTCTTGCGCAGCACGAGACCGATGTCGGGATCGGCGACGAGGTAGCCGTTGTCGTCGACGACGTAGGCCTTGCCCTTGTCGCCGATGCGAATGCGCGAAACGACGTCCCAGATGAACTTGAGATTCACGTCGGCGCTCGTCAGCATCCCGCGCTCGCCGTTGGCGCGGAGCGCGATCGTCATGTAGGGCTCGGTTTCCTTGCGGAAATAGACCGGTCCGTACCAGGGGCCGCCGGGCTTCGCTTCGCGGAACGCCTGCTCCTGCGAGCGGTCCTTGCCCGAGTTGATCGCATCCATCCCGAGGCGCGAGACCGCGAGGCGCTCACGGCCCGACGCGTCGAGCTGCGCGACGTCGGTCACTTCCGGTGCCTGCCGAAGCAGCCTCAGGAACTCGAGGCGCCGCAATTCGACGTCGCCGGGGTCGAGATGCGGAAGCGACGCGTACGCGAGCTGCTGCTCGATCTGGTGGACGTACTGCTCGATCCGCGATGCGGCCGCGACGGCCTTCTCGTGCTGCAGCGTCGCGAGCGACGACTTGGTTTCCTGGTAGGTGAAGTAGATGCTGATCGCCCCGGACGCCAGCAGCGCGATCGTGACGAGCGTGAGGATCAGCAGCAGGTACTTGCGGAAAAGGCGCGCGGGTTTTCGGGTCCCGGGCGGAGACGACGCCGCGGCCGCGGTCGCGAACGGATCGCTTGCCGTCGGCGTGACGTCGTTCACGGCTTCCTACTCGAGCACTTCGCTGGCTCGCAGCAGCAGCACGTTCGGAACCTTGATGCCGGCCGCGCGCGCGGCGCGCAAGTTGACGATCAGGTTGAACTGCTTCGGCTGCTCGATCGGCAGGTCGGCCGGCTTCGCGCCCTTCAATATCCTGTCCACATACGTCGCGGCGCGCCGATGCATGTCGCCATAGTCGGGGCCGAACGACATCAGGCCGCCGGCGTCGACGAGTTCGCGATACGCGTACACGGCGGGCAGCCGGCGCCTGGCGGCAAACTCGACGATGCGCTTGCGGGCGTGCAGGAAGACGCGGTCCGCCAGCACCGTCATTGCGCCCGCGTTGCTCGCGACGATGGCGTCGAACGCGGCATCGAAGTCCGCGGCCTTGCGCACCGCGGCCGACAGCACGTCGAGATGCAGGACCTGCGCGGCCTCGTGCACTTGCCGCTCGGCACCGATGTGAAACGCGTTGTCCGGGTTCCACAACACGGCGACGCGCGAAAGTCCCGGCGTCACCTGGGTCAGGAGCTCGAGGCGCTTGCCCTCGAGATCAGGCGCGATCGACGTGAGGCCGGTCGCGTTTCCGCCGGGATGCGCGAGGCTCGCGACAAGCTGCGTGCCGACGGGATCGCCGACGGCGACCATGACGAGCGGAACCGTCTTCGTCGCACGCAGGACTGCTTGCGCAGCGGGCGTGCCTGCCGTGACGATGATGTCGACCGGCACCGCGAGCAGTTCGTCGATGAGTTTCGGGAAGCGCTTGTAGTCGCCCTGGGCCCAACGGTATTCGATCGCGATGTCGCGGCCCTCGACGTAGCCGAGTTCGCGCAGGCCGTCGCGAAACGGACCGACGAGGTTCGCCTCGAGCGCGGGCGTCGAATTGCCGAGAAATCCGATGCGGTGCAGGTGACCGGCCGCACCGTCCGCTCGCGACGGGGCGGCCCGCAGGACTGCGGTGACGAGCGCAACGGCGAGCAACCGGCGGCGAGAGGGCGCGATCGGTCCGCCGTCTAACCGGAGCGATGCTTCCCGATCACCCGGTGTTGCCATCTCCTTGCTCCCTCAAGGCCGGCGCGCGATCGGTCGCGCCGATCGGCGCGACACCCACCCGCCGCCCATCATATGCGGGAAACGGGGCGGGCGTTAACCGGAGGCAACGAAGAGCGCCATCCGCGCTCATTTCGGCGGGATACAGGTAATATGTCAGGAGTATCCTGACAATGCCACTTGCGCCGCCAAGCATCCGATCGACCGCGATGGCAAGAACCCGTACCCTGCGCGCAGCAACTTCGGACCGTGCGAAGAAGCCGCGGTCGCTCATGCGCGAGATCGCCTACGAGCGGTTCAAGGCCGAGCTCTTCAAGCGCAATCTCGCGCCCGGCCAGTTCGTGTCGCAGGGCGAGCTCTGCGAGCTTCTCGACGTGCCGCTGGGACCCACGCGCGAGGCGCTGAAGCGGCTCGAGGCGGAGAACCTCGTGCGGCTCATTCCGCAGCGCGGAATCCAGATCACGGACATCGGCGTCACGCTGATCCACGAGGCGTTCCAGTTTCGGACGGTCCTCGAGGTCGCGGCGATCCGGCATTTCGTCGGCGTCGCCGACGACGCGACGCTGGCCGAGCTCGAGCGCATCACGACCGAGGTGCTGAAGCGGCTGGACGGAGGCAGCAACAGCGATCCGCGCCTGCTCGACGCGGCGCTTTCGGTCGACTGGGGCATGCACGACATGATCGTCGAGTCGGTGGGCAACCGGATCATGATGACCGCGCATCGGCAGAACCTCGACAAGATCAAGATGATCCGACTCCACGGGCGCTCGCCGCGCTACCTACCGCTCGCGATGGAGGAGCATCTGGCCGTCATCACGGCGATGAAGTCGCGTGATGCGAACAAGGCCGCCGCCGCGATCGAGCATCACCTGCGCTGCGCGGAGCGGCGCGCATTGGGGCTTTAGGCGCGTGGACGGGTCGCGAAGCGACGTGAAGCCCAGGATCCGGTCGACGACTCGACGCTCGACGACGTGAATGCCGAGACCGCTGCGAGCCACCGTGCGCTCGAGGCAGGGTGATCCGGGATGCGCACGTGACGGTGCAATAGCCGCGGTCGCGATGTGCGCCGCGTAGAATCGATCGCTCCACCACGAGTTTCACCAGCATGCCCGACGCACTGCTCGACGCCATCGAAATCGAAACCGGGCACGACCCGGATGCGGCCGTCATCTGGATGCACGGCCTCGGCGACGACGGCCGCGGCTGGTCGGAAGTGGTGCCGTCGCTCGGTCTGCCGCCGCACCTCGCGATTCGCTTCGTCTTTCCGCACGCGCCGGTCGTGCCGGTGACGATCAACAACGGGATGCGCATGCGCGCCTGGTACGACATCCGGCAGGCGAACCTGAACGAGCGCGCGGACATCGCCGGCGTGCAGCGCTCGCAGGCCCACGTCGAGGCGCTGCTCGCGCGCGAGGCCGACCGGGGCGTGGCTTGCGGACGCACGCTTCTCGCCGGCTTTTCGCAGGGAGGCGCGATCGCGCTCTACGCGGGCTTGCGCCATCGCCGGCGCCTCGCCGGCATCGTCGCGCTGTCGACGTATTTGATCGCCTCCGAGCGCATCGCCGACGAGGCGAGCACGGCGAATCGCGACGTACCGATCTTCATGGCGCACGGAACGTACGACCCGGTCGTCGCGTTCGCGTGGGCGGAGGCGTCGCGCGACGCGCTGAAGGCCGCCGGTTGGCCGCTCGAGTGGCATGCCTACCCGATGGAGCACTCGGCGGTGATCGAGGAGATCGTTGCGGCGGGCGCTTTCATTACCCGCCAGCTGACGTAACTGATAAGCGTTGCGAATCAAATCGTTACGTTGTCAACTTGACGCGCTTTCGAGGTAGATACTCCGATCGATCGCCTCGGGTTCCCTTGCGAGGCGGCGCTACTTCTTCGGCTCGAAGTCGAGCGACGCCGAATTCATGCAGTAGCGCAGTCCGGTCGGCTGCGGCCCGTCCGAGAACACGTGACCGAGATGGGCGTCGCACGCCGCGCACACGACCTCGGTCCGCCGCATGTTGTACGAGTTGTCGACGCGCTCCTGCACGTTCGTTGACGCGATCGGCGCGCTGAACGACGGCCAGCCGCAGCCGGCGTCGAACTTGGTGTCGGATTCGAAAAGCGGCGTACCGCAGCACACGCAGCGGTAGGTGCCCGCCGCTTCATTGTCCCAGTATTCGCCGGTGAACGGACGCTCGGTGCCTTTCTGGCGCGTGACGCGGTACTGCTCGGGCGTGAGTTGCCCCTTCCATTCGGCATCGGTCTTGTCGATCTTGTCGGTCATGGCTCTCGTCGGAATTGAACGAAGTTGGACGCCGCTTCGCGCGGCGCCATGCGTTATAGTGCGTGCTTCCCCCCGCGTCCTTACACGCACTGCGCTTGCGCTTTGGATAACGCGCCTGCCGAGTCGTTCCGCCGGGATGCGCGTGTCATCGGCATCATCGCCATCGCGCACGGCGTGTCCCATTTTCTGCAGCTCGCGTTGCCGCCGCTGTTTCCGCTGTTGCGCACGCAATTCGATGTGTCGTGGATGCTGCTCGGCCTCGT
>DASTGT010000047.1:0-177190 GCA_035718935.1 Casimicrobiaceae bacterium | reverse complement strand
CGGTCGCGCCGGCCGCCGTACGCGTCGCGCCCCGCTCGCCCGCGATCCTCGTGTAGAAGAGGATCATCGGCGACGCGGCGGGCAGCATCATCGCGGCCATCATCACGGCCCACATCGCGCCGATCGCGAGCGCATGGCTCGCCGACATGGTGGCCGCAGGCATCGCCATGTCGGGCATCGCCATGCGCTCCATTGCCACGCCGGGCATGCCGGTCGGGGCCGTGGCCATGCCTGCCATCGCGGCAACCTCGCGCAGGAGCTCGAGCCACGCGAGCACGACGACGGCGAGGAGTCCCGCTACGACGATCGCACGATCGCGCCGCAGCGCGCGCTCGAGCAGGCTCGCACCTTCCATCGTCGCCGCGGTCAGGCCTCGACGCCGTGCGGCGTTTGGACGACGTCGGCGAGCGTGCCGTGCGACGCGCGCGTCTGATAGCGGATGGCGCCGCTGCTCGTGATGTTCGACGACGCGACCTCGCCCATTCGATGCTCGAAGCCGTCGGGCATCACGACCTGGATGCGATGCGGCGCGCCGGTCACGGGGTTCTTGATGGGCTCGACGTCCGTCTCGAGCACGCCCGGAACAGTGAGGTGCGCCTTTCGTGCGTTGCGGTCGAACGAGAACTCGAACGCCGCGAAGATCGGATCGTGCACGGTGCTCACGATCATGCTGAAGATCCGAAACAGCGTGCCCTCGTCAGAGTGATTGCCCGACATGATCTCCAGCAGGGCGCTGCGCTGCTCGGGGCTCGCGCGCTCGTCGACGATCGGTTGCGCGCGTCCGTTGCCTTCGTGCAGCGCGCCGGGCCACTCGACGACGCACGCGAAGTTGAGACCGGCGAGCGACACGTCGTTGAAATGCCCCTTCGTGATGTGCATGCCCATCATGCCCTTGCATTCGCCGTGCGTCGGGCGGGCATTGAAATCACACGGGCAGCCGAACGCGCAGTTGCAGTTCTTGATCCATTCGCCTTCGAGGCGCCAGTTCGCGCTGGGCACGGGACCTCCGTTCGGGGTTGATGCAGGCAACGAGTCTAGATCGGTCGTCGCCGACCGTAAAGATCGGCTAAAGCCGCTCGACGTAGGCGACCATGCGCTGCCGCTCGTCGGCATCGGGCAACCCGCCGCGCATCGCGCCGGCGTTGTCCGTCATGTGCGCGGCGTTCGCAGTGCCGGGAATGACCGCCGTGACGCGCGGATCGGCGAGCAGGAACTTGAGGAAGAATTGCGCCCAGCTCTCGGCAAAGGGCTTCGCCCACTCGGGAAGCGTCTTGTCGCGCACGGCGCGAAACAGGCGCGCGCGGCCGAACGGCAGCGCGGTAAGCACCGCGGCGCCGGTCTCGGCGGCGAGCGGCAGGATCCGTCGCTCGGCGAGCCGGTTGTCGATCGAATAGTCGACCTGCACGAAGTCGGGCTTCTCGCGCCCGAGCACGGCGGCGAGCGCGTCGAAGTCATTGTGATACGTCGACGTGATGCCGATGTAGCGGCAAAGGCCTTGCGCCTTCCACTCGCGGAACTTCGCCAGCGACTGGCGTGGATCGCGCACGTTGTGGAGTTGCAGGAGGTCGACCTTGGGCGTGTGAAGCCGCGCGAGCGAGCGGCGGAACTCCGCGTCGTCGGGTTCCTCGACTTTGGTCGCGATGAAAAGCCGATCGCGCAAGCCCTGCGCAACGATCGCCTCGCCGAGCACCGCTTCGGCCTCGCCGTACGTGGACGCGGTATCGACGAGGCGTCCGCCCGAATCGATCAGCGCACGAAGCACCTCGCCCGCGGCCTTGCGCGTCGAGTCGGCGTCGCGGTCGTACACCCAGGCCGTGCCGAGGCCCACGCACGGAATGCGTTCCCCGCTGTGCGGGATGGCGCGCATCAGTACGTCGGCGGCGCGCGCCTGAGCGGGAACGCGGCTGGCGACGAGCGCCGCGGCGAGGCTCGTCACGAAGCGGCGGCGTGCAATCCTCATCGTCATCCTCCACGGGCGACGGGCACCTGCTTCGCGGCGCGCCGCTGCTGCGTGCGGCCGAGCGCGAGCGACAGGATGAACCATCCGCCCACCACGGGCAGCGACCACAACGCAATGCCGGCGAGCTTGAGGCCGATCGCCTGCAGCGAGTCGAATACCCAACCGTACAGCGCGTCGGAGCCGCGATAGATCACGACGTCGATGAGGTTCTTCGCCTTGTATTTTTCCTCGCGTCCGACGACGGTGAAGAACACCTGGCGCGCGGGATTGGCGATCGCGAAGTTCATCCAGCGCTGCACGACCTGGAAGACGAGCACGACCCCGAGCGTCGGCATGGCGGCGAGCGTCGCGAAGCCCACGACATAGACCGCGGGCAACGCGGCGGCCGAAAGACCGACGCCGAAACGCTCGAGCACGCGGCCGGTCGCGAAGACCTGCGTGGCGAGCGTCAGCAAGCCGACGGCGAGGTCGATCGACGCGAAGATGCGCGTCTGCGCGCCTGCCCCGTGCACGGTCGCGGACACGACGTTGGCCTGTGCGAGATACAGAATCGTCGCGCCGAACGACAAAAGGCTCACCCACGCTCCGACGCCGAGCAGGTAGGGCGAGCGCAGCAGTTCAGGCAGCGCATCGAATGCGCCGCCGCCGACGCGCCGCTCGCGCGCTCGCTGGGCCGGCTGCTTCGCGGCGACGCGCTCGAGCCGGTGCGCGCAGAGCACGGCGAGTTCGAGGAAGACGATCGCGACGATCAGGAGATTCGCGGGACCGAGCGGCACCGACAGCGCAATCGTGATGACGGGACCGAGCAGCGCACCCGCCGTCCCACCCGCCCCGATGAATCCGAAGAGCCGCTTGCCCTGCTCGCTGGTGAAGAGATCGGCCATGAACGACCAGAACACGGCGACGGCGAACAGGTTGAACACGCTCACCCACACGAAGAAGACGCGGGCGACGAGCGTCGTCGACACGCCGAGCGTCAGCAGCAGCCAGAAGAGCGCCAGGTTCGCAGCGAAGAAGTGGTAGACGATCGGAATGAATCGCGTGCGCGGCAGGCGTGCGACGAGCGCGCCGTACACCGGCTGCGCCACGAGAAGCGTGACGAACGTTGCCGTGAAGAGCCAGGGCAGCGCCTTGACGCCGCCGGCGATGCCCATCTGGTCACGCAGCGGCCGCAGCACGTAATAGCCGGCGAGGAGCGCGAAGAAATACGCGAACGACCACAGCGCCGCGGCGAACTCTTCCGGCGTCGCGGGAAACGCGAAGCGGCGCCAGCGCGCGAGGTTCACGGCGAAAGCGACAGCGTGCGCCTGAGCTCGACCGCGGTCACGTTCTGACCATAGCCCGGCGCACCCTGCTGGAAGCGCGACGCGTCCTTCAGTTTCCCGACGACGACCGGCTCGAATCCGGCATCGCGCACGAGTTGCGCGGCGACCTCGACGGCGTGCGCATCGTCGCCCGCGATCGGGATCCCCAGCCTCGGGTCGGCACGGTTCGCCTCGCGCGCGAGAATGCCCGACGACAGCGTGTTGAACGCGCGCACCACGCGTGCGCCGAGCAGGTACTTTTGCGAGGTGACGCCGATGCCGTTCTGGTCGACCTCGTTGCGAAGCTCGGCGCCGTCGCGCGACGCCACGGCATTGCAGGCGTCGAGTACGACCTTGCCTTTCAGCGCGTCACGGTGCTCCTCGCCGATCTTCGGCAACGCGGCGTACGGCACGGCGATCAGCACGACGTCGCCGAACGCGATCGCCTCCTGCACGCTGCCGGCACTCGCGAGCGCGCCGAGCCTGGCGACCATTTCCTTGAGCTCGTCGGGATGCCGCGACGAGAACATCACCGGATGACCCGCCTTCACCCACAACGCACCGACCGTGCCGCCGAGGCGGCCGGAACCCACGACGCCGATGCGCGCTTTCGCACCGTTCTGCGCCAACGCGCCCGCCGCAAAGCCGTTACCGAGGGTGAAGAGCGCGCCGGCGACGAGCAGGCGACGGCGGTGTGCATCGAAGCCTTCGTTTTCGTGCATCGTGACCTCCTCGACAGTCGGAGCGACTGTGCGGCCCGAAATCCGGCGACCATCGGTCATTGGAGTGCAATTCCGGAGGGCTGATTCCCGGCATCTTGCCGAAGTTACGGATCACGTACCGCAGAACGTGCGATAGGTCTCCGTTACGCCGGGCGGCGCGGGTTCCACAAAAGGCGCGAGCTCCGGCGCATCGGCATAGGGGCGCCTGACGGCATCGAGCAAGCGCTCGAAGGGCGCGAGGTCGTCCTCGTCGGACGCCGCAGCGAGCGCCTCTTCCACCCGATGATTGCGGGCGATGACGATCGGATTGACGCGATGCATCGACTTTGCGCGCTCGTTGGCCGCCGTGGTCGCATCCGTTCCACCGGTCTCGTCCACGCAGCGATCTCGCCAGCGCACCAGCCACGTATCGAGCGCGCGTCCGTCGGCGAACAATGCACGCAGCGGCGCCTCGTCGCCGGCAGCCGCATCGCCAAGACGCCGCCACGCGAGGGTGAAGTCGACGCGCTCGGCCTGCAGGAGCGTCAACCAGTCCTCGATCAGCGCGCCGTCGACGACATCGTCGCCGGCATCGGCGCGGCGGAGCCCGAGCTTCCTTCGCTGCCCGGCCAGCAGGTGCCTGCGGTACCGGGCTGGAAACGCGTCGATGACCTCCGTCACCAGGGCAACGGCGGCGTTGCGATCACCAGACACCAAGGGGAGAAGCGTTTCGCCGAAGCGTGCAAGATTCCAGCGCGCGATGCTCGGCTGGTTGCCATACGCGTAGCGACCCTGCTCGTCGATCGAGCTGAACACCGTCGCAGGATCGTAGGCTTCCATGAAGGCGCACGGCCCGTAATCGATCGTCTCGCCGGATATCGTCATGTTGTCGGTGTTCATCACGCCGTGAATGAAGCCGACGTTCATCCACTGCGCGATCAGCGCCGACTGCCGCTCGGCGACATTCTTCAACAGGCCGAGGAAAGGCTGCTCGGTGTCGAGAAGCGCAGGGTCGTGGCGCGCGATCGTGTACTGGGCAAGCTTTCGGACGCCGTCGACGTCCCCGCGTGCGGCGTAGAACTGAAACGTCCCGACACGGATGTGACTCGACGCGACGCGCGTCAGCACCGCACCGGGCAAAATGCGCTCGCGGAGCACCGGCTCGCCTGTCGCGACGACGGCAAGGCCACGCGTCGTCGGGATGCCGAGTGAATGCAAGGCCTCGCTGATCAGCACCTCGCGCAGCATCGGGCCCACCGCGGCCTTGCCGTCCCCACCGCGAGCGAACGCGGTGCGCCCGGAGCCCTTGAACGCGATGTCGCGACGACGTCCCTTCCGGTCGATCACCTCCCCAAGAAGGAGCGCGCGTCCGTCGCCGAGTTGCGGTACGAACCACCCGAACTGGTGGCCCGCGTAAGCCTGCGCGAGCGGTTCGGCCCCGTCCGGCACCGTGTTGCCCGCAAAGAGCGCGGCCTTCGTGGCATCGTCGAGCGAGGCGAGGTCGAGCCCGAGCTCTTCCGCCAATGAAAGATTCAAAAAGAGCAACCGGGGTGCCCGCACCACGGCAGGCGGTCGAGAAACGTAAAACCCGGCCAGTTCGCGAGCGAACGAATTGTCGAAAGGGAATGCGATCGTCGGCGCGATGGACTCGTGGATCGTGGTCATGCCCGAGTTTGCCACACCGCGACGTTGGCTCCTTTCTTCGGACTCCCGGGAACCGGTCGATGTCGGCGGACATTCCGAACAGATTGCCGAGTGGAATGGCGCCTTGGGTGAGCGGTGGGCCGCGACGCAGCGCGAGATCGACCGCATCGTGGTGCCGTTCGGCGACGCGGCGCTGAACGTCGCGGCACCGCAACCAGGCGAGCCGGCGATCACGTCGAGCGCGGATGCGGCGGCACGTCGATCGCACCCGGCCCGATTGGGTGCGCGCGATCCTGGCGGCGGCGGGATTCGACGCCATCGGTATGCAGCGCTGCGACGTGCCGCTCTTTCCGGGCGCGACGGTTCGCTCCCCCGCCGAGTTCGCCGTGCGCACGGGGCCGGTGTCGCGCTTCGTGCGCGAGATCGGCGTCGAGCACCTGCCCACCATCACCGATGCCGACGAGCGCGCGCTCGCCCCGCTCGCTTCATCGGACGGCAGCGTGAGCCTGGCCGGCTCGACGTGGATCGTCTCGGCGAATTCCGGATGATGTCGGACGATGTCTTGTCGCGCGCGAAGCACGGGCGCGCACCGCGCGCTCGATCGCCCTCTGACGCCGTTCAGTCGCTGGATGGCTTCCGGCGACCGGCCTTCGTGCGTCCGTGCTTGACCTTCGAATCGACGCGCCTGCGTTGTGAAGCGCGCGTCGGTCGGGTCGGTCGACGTTCGGCGGGGACGAACGCCGCGTCTCCTATCATCGTTCGAAGCCGTGCGAGCGCGTCGATTCGATTCCTTTCCTGGCTTCGATAGCGCTGCGCCTTGATGACGATGACGCCGGAACTCGTGATCCGCTGATCGCCGCAACGCAGTAGCCGATCCTTGACGGCATCGGGCAACGACGAAGCTCGGATGTCGAAGCGCAGATGCAGTGCGGTCGAAACCTTGTTGACGTTCTGACCACCCGAACCTTGCGCACGGATCGGCGACCATTCGATCTCGCCGGGTTCGATTTCGATCATCGAGTTCGATGCAGCGAGCAGCGCGAGTTCCGGCGCCGTTTCAGGGCATCTTACCGATGATCGTTTTCATCTCCTCCGCCGAGAACGCGCGTAACGTTTGCGTGCGAATGTTGCCGAGCGAACCAAGCTTCAGGAGGACCGACGTTACTGCCTCGTCGGGTCCCTCGATGACGTTGACCATGTCGTAAGCTCCAACGGTGTAGTGGGCGGCCTTCATCTTCACGCCCATCTTTTCCGCCATCGCCCCGAACGCCGCAAGCCGGTTTGGCGATTCCTTGACATTGCGGATTCCCTGGTCCGTGAAACTGGCGAGAACGATGTACGTTGCCATGTTCCTCCTCCGATTCCGGGTGAAGTGTCAACGACGGTCGAACGATATCCTGCAATGGGGAAAGCGACCGTCACTCTTCCCGCCTTCCAAATTTGATAACAGAGTCACGGTTGTTGCAAGTCACGTCGCGAACTGCCGCTCGATCAACCCTCGCGATTGGAACCGGTCACGAAGCGAATGCATCGAGAGCGATCGGTGGAACCTTGGACACGCGAGGGACAATCAGGCTCAGTCCGCATCAATGTGGAGCTAGAATGTTTCACGTGGACACACGCCAACACTGGGAACAGGTTTATCGCACCAAGCACCCGACCGAGGTCAGTTGGTATGCGCCGCATTTGGATGTGTCGCTCCGGATCATAGAGGAAGCGGCCCCAGATCGAGGCTCGCGCATTATCGATGTCGGCGGCGGTGAAGCCACCTTGGTCGATGACTTGCTCGACCGCGGTTATCGCAATCTATCCGTCCTCGATGTTTCCGCAACCGCGCTAGAAGTGGCAAAGGCCCGTCTTGGTGAACGCGCCGGCGCGGTCGATTGGCTCTGCGGCGATGTGACGACGTTCCCGTTTGCGCGCCATCTGTACAACGTGTGGCACGACCGCGCCGTATTCCACTTCCTCACCGATCCGAAGCACCGAGCCGCGTATGTCCGACAGGTGACGCACGCCGTCCGTCCCGGAGGACACGTTATCGTCGCCACGTTCGGCCCAGAGGGACCGACGAAGTGCAGCGGTCTGGAGGTTGTGCGGTACGACGCCGATGCCTTGCATGGTCAGTTCGGCAGCAAATTCCGGCTGTTGCGGCATCTGACAGAGGTACATCAAACCCCGACAGGGGCTGCGCAGCAATTCACGTACTGTTACTGCAAGACTTCCGAGGCTGCCGAAACACCGGGTACGCTCGAACGTGAGCTGTGACGATATGGCAAGGTGCTGTGAGGACGAGTCCTGCCAGGTCGCGTCTCTGCGTGAAAGTCACGGGCGCGTGCTTTGGATCGTCCTCGGCATTAACGCCCTGATGTTTGGGGTGGAGGGCACCGCCGGCTGGCTCGCGCACTCCACATCCCTGCTATCGGATGCGCTGGACATGCTGGGCGATGCGCTTGTGTACGGGTTCAGCCTGTTCGTGATCGCACGGTCCATCCGCTGGCAGGCGGGCGCCGCGCTGGCGAAGGGCGGATTCATGCTCGCATTCGGCCTGTTCGTGCTGGCGGAAGCCGCATACAAGGTGTTCCACCCCGTGATGCCAAGCGTCGAAACAATGGGTGTCATCGGGACCATCGCGCTCCTCGCCAATGTCGTTTGCTTTTGGCTGCTGTATCGCCATCGCGGGGACAATTTGAACATGAGTTCGACGTGGCTGTGCTCGCGGAACGACGTGATTGCGAACGTTGCGGTGCTCGTCGCGGCCGGCTCGGCGTATCTGCTCGCATCCAGATGGCCGGACATCATCGTCGGCTGCATCATCGCGGCGCTGTTTCTGCGGTCCGCAGTCAATGTTTTGCGCGACGCCTCGCGCGCTGTCCGGCTTGCCTCATACGCCAGCTAAGTGGCGATGGCGACACCAGGCGGAGGCGCAGCACCGCCCCTTGGCCAGCGGATAGCGACTCGACGGTCGTTAAGCCCTCGAACGTGCTGCCAAGGTCTGCAACGGCTCGATAGCAGCCCTTGCGGCTCTCGCTTGCTGGGCTACGTCATCTTCCGCTTGTCGACGACCCGCTTCGCCTTGCCAAGCGAGCGCTCGATGCCGCCGGCGGCGAGCACGCGCACGCCACAGCTCACCCCGATCAGGTTCTTCACGCGCGCGGCGAGACGCTGACCCGCCGCGTCGGCATCGGCGCCGCCGGCGGACGGCGCGCGCTCGACGAGCACCGTCATCTCATCGAGGTTCTTCGGTCGCGTGATCTCGATCTGATAGTGTGGAGCGAGCATCGCATCGTGCAGGATGAGCTCCTCGATTTGCGTCGGGAAGACGTTCACGCCGCGGATGATCATCATGTCGTCCGAGCGCCCGGTGATCTTCTCGATGCGTCGCATCGTGCGGGCGGTGCCCGGGAGGAGCCGCGTAAGGTCGCGCGTGCGATAGCGGATGACCGGCATCGCCTCCTTGGTGAGCGACGTGAAGACCAGCTCGCCCTTCTCGCCTTCCGGCAGCACCCGGCCCGTCTGCGGATCGACGATCTCCGGATAGAAGTGGTCCTCCCAGACGGTGAGCCCGTCCTTGGTCTCGATGCATTCCTGCGCGACGCCCGGCCCGATCACCTCGGAGAGCCCGTAGATGTCGATCGCATCCATGTCGAGCGCCGACTCGATGGCGCTGCGCATCGTGGGCGTCCACGGCTCGGCGCCGAAGATGCCGATAGAAAGCGACGATTCGCGCGGATCCATGCCCTGCCGCTGCATCTCCTCGGCGATCGCCAGCATGTACGACGGCGTCACCATGATGATGTCGGGACGGAAGTCGCGGATGAGCTGCACCTGTCTTTCGGTCTGGCCGCCCGACATCGGGATGACCATGCAGCCGAGCTTCTCCGCCCCGTAATGCGCACCGAGTCCGCCGGTGAAGAGTCCGTAACCGTAGGCGACGTGCACGATGTCACCGCGCCGCCCGCCCGCCGCACGAATCGAACGCGCCATTACGTTCGCCCACGTGTCGACGTCGTTCTGCGTGTAGCCCACCACCGTCGGCTTGCCCGTCGTCCCCGACGACGCGTGCACGCGCACGACCTGCTCGCGCGGTACGGCAAACATACCGAACGGATAGTTCGTGCGCAGGTCGTCCTTTGCGGTGAACGGAAACCGAGCGAGATCCTGCAGGGTTCGCAGATCGTCGGGATGCACGCCGGCGCGGTCGAACGCCTGCCGGTAATGCGCGACATTCTCGTAGGCATGGCGAAGAGACCAGCGCAGTCGCGAAAGCTGCAGCGAGGCGAGCTCGTCGCGACTCGCAGTTTCGATCGGCTCGAGGTCCCCGGAACCGGGCGTGCGCGCCGTCATGGTCACTCCTTCGCGTCTTCCGCGACGATCGTCCCGTCGATCCGGTAGCTCTTGCCGCGAAAGAGCGCGACGGTCGTCGTGCCGTTCGTCACTTCGATGTCGTAGACGCCGGTGCGGCCCGTGCGGCTGCGCTCGATGCCGCGCGCACGCAGCAGGTCGCCCGCGCGCGCCGGCGCCAGGTAATCGATCGAGCAGCCTTGCGCCACGGTATTGCGGTTGTAGCTGTTGCACGCGTACGCGAACGTGCTGTCCGCGAGCAGGAAGATGTAGCCGCCATGGCAGATGTCGTGGCCGTTCAGCATCGTTTCGCTCACGGGCATCGTGAGCTCGGCGCTGCCCGGCGTGACACGCTCGATCCGCATGCCGAGCGCACGCGTCGCATGATCGTTTGCGTACATCTCCGCGGCGACGCGCTCGGCCAGCGCCTGCGCGTCGCGCGCCGCATCGCTCACGCCGCAGCGCCCGCGCGCTCGGCGAGCGGTGTGCCGACCGCGTAACGGCGTGCGATCAACGGCGACAGGCGATACCGATCTTCGCCGTAATGCGCGGCGAGGTTGACGAGCACGGCGCGCACGCGCGACAGGCCGACATCGTCGGCCCATGCGAGCGGCCCGCGCGGATAGTTCACGCCCTTCTGCATCGCGGTGTCGACGTCGCGCGCCGACGCAATGCCGAGCGTCACCGCGTCGGCGGCCTCGTTGGCGAGCGCTGCCACCGTGCGCAGGACGACGAGGCCCGCGACGTCGTCGAGCGGTGTCGCGGCGATGCCAGCGGCGTGCAACGCACCCGCGACGGTGTCGAAGGTGCTCAAGCTGCAGCTGTCTGCGCGCGCGACGCCAAGCCGCGCGCAGCGCGCGTAATCGAGTGCGAGGTCGAACAGCACGAGCCGCTTCACGCCGGTGTCGCGGCCGCGGTCGGTCGCCGTCCGACCATCGGAGAGCGCGAGAACACCGTCGCCGAGCTCGATTGCGCCATCGGGAAAATGCTCGCGCGCATCGGCGCGCTCGACCGCGATGCCGGCCTGGTCGAAACGCCTTACGAGCGGCGCGGCGATCCCGAGGTCGCCACGCACGACCACGCGCTTCGGCGCGGGTTGTGCGCCGAGCGTCGCGGCCGACGGACGCGTCGCACCGTCGGCGTAATCGTAGAAGCCGCGGCCGCTCTTGCGTCCCAGGTGGCCGGCGGCGACGCGCTCCTCCTGCAGCACCGACGGCGCGTAGCGCGGGTCGTGATAGCACGCCTCCCACACGGTGCGCGTCACGGCGAAGTTCACGTCGTTGCCGATCAGGTCCATCAGCTCGAACGCGCCCATGCGGAATCCGCCGGCGTCGCGCAGCAGCGCGTCGATCGTCGGCACGTCGGCGGCGCCTTCCGCGAGGAGGCGCAGCGCTTCCCCGTAGAAGGGACGCGCGCAGCGGTTGACGATGAAGCCCGGCGTCGAGCGCGCGCGCACCGGCGTCTTGCCCCACGCGACAGCCGTCGCGGCGACCGAATCGGCGATCGCCTCGTCGGTGGCGAGCCCGGTGACGACCTCCACGAGTTGCATCAGCGGCACCGGATTGAAGAAATGCATGCCGACGACGCGGCCGGGGAAGCGCAGCCCCTTGGCGAGCGCGGTGATCGACAGCGACGACGTGTTCGATGCGAGGATGGTCGACGCGGTGACGATCTTCTCGAGCTCGCGCAGCAGGGTGCGCTTCTCCGCGAGGTCCTCGACGATCGCTTCGACGACGAGCCGCACGCTGACGCAATCGCCGAGCGCGTGGACCGGCGTGATGCGCGCGACGGCCGTTTCGGCGGCCGCCACGTCGATTCGACCTTTCGCCGCCTGCGCCATCAGCGCCTCGGCGATCGCGGCGCGCGCGTTCTCGGCGGCGCGCAGCCGCGTGTCGAAGAGCCGAACCGGATGGCCTGCAAGCGCAGCGACCTGCGCGATGCCGCTGCCCATCGCGCCCGCGCCGATGACGGCGACCGTCGCGTCGCGGGCGATCGGTGCTGCCGCGGCCATCAGCGACCCGTGAAGTTCGGCGCGCGCTTGGCGAGGAACGCGTCGACGCCTTCGCGGTAATCGGCGCTCAGCCCAAGCTCGCGCTGCGTCTCGCCTTCGAGTGCGAGCTGCGCTTCGAGCGTGTTGGAGGGGGACGCATGGAGCACGCGCTTGATGGCGGCGAGGCCACGCGTAGGCGCCTTGGCGAGCTGTGCGAGCAACGTCTCGATGTGCGTCGCGAAAGCATCGTCGTCGACGCACTTCCAGATGAGGCCCCAGCTTTCCGCGTCTTCCGCAGTGAGCTTGTCGCCGAGCATCGCGAGGCCCATCGCGCGCGCCGAACCGACCGCACGCGGCAGGAAGTACGTGCCGCCGGCGTCGGGAATGAGCCCGATTCGGCAAAACGCCTGCACGAAGCTCGCCGAGCGGGTCGCGATCACGAGGTCGCACGCAAGCGCGATGCTCGCGCCGGCGCCGGCGGCGACACCGTTCACCGCGCACACCACCGGCAACGGCAGGTTGCGTAGCGTGAGCACGAGCGGGCGATAGTTGTGCTCGATCGACCAGCCCAGGTCGACCGGCGCCTCACCGGGCGCGACGGCACGATCGGACAAGTCCTGTCCGGCGCAAAAGCCGCGACCGTTTCCGGTGAGGCACAGCACGCGCACGCTCGCGTCGTCGGCGACGCGGCGAAGCGCGTCGCGCACTTCGTCGTGCATCTGCTGCGTGAAGCTGTTCAACCGATCGGGGCGATCGAGCGTGATGCGCGCGACGCCGTCGGCGGAGGTGAATTGGATCTGCTCGTAGTTCATGGCCGGTTAGACATGGCGACGATGCTGCACGATCCGGAACCGGTTCGCGACGTACGCCGCATCGGTCAGCGCGGCGTTGGCCGCGGGATTCGCGCCGGTCCCGTGGAAGTCCGAGAAGGCGGCCGACTGGTTGACGAAGACGGCGCCGGTCAGGTTGATCGACAACGCGACGCCGACGTCCTCGGCGACGTCGATCGCTCGGCCGATCACGTCGTCGCTGGTCGAATACACCGACAACGTCAGCGCCCCGTGGCCCGCGACGGCGTCGCGCGCAATGGCAAGCGAATCGTCGGTGTCGTCGGTGGCGACGACGAACGCGATCGGCCCGAACCATTCGTTCAGGTACGTCGCGCGATCTCCCCGCCGGAGCTTGACGATGAGCGGCGTGCGGATCGTCGCGTCGGCGAACTCGGGGTGCGTGATCGCGCGCGTATCGAGCGCGATCTCGCCGAGCGAGCGGGCCGCCTCGATGCGCCGCAGCACCCCCTCGTTGACGACGGCGCCGAGCACTTCGGTCGCCCGCGCGTCGTCGGCGACGAGCTTCTTCACGCCCTCGGCGAGCGCGGCCGCGAAATCGTCGAACGACAGGTGCCCCGCGTCGGTGTCGATGCCGGCCTTGGGAACGTAGATGTTTTGAGGTGCCGTGCACATCTGCCCGGTGTAGAGCGCGAGCGAGAACGCGAGGTTTCGCACGAGCCCTTTCAGATCGTCGGTGGAATCGACGATCACCTGATTGACGCCGGCCTTCTCGGTGTACACCTGCGCCTGCCGCGCGTGCTCCTCGAGCCAGCGGCCGTTCGCGGTGCTGCCCGTGAAGTCGACGATCTTCACCTCGGGCCGCAGCGCGAGCCCCTGCGCGGTGTCGTCGCCGGCGTCGTGCGCAACGAGCGTGACCACGTTGGGGTCGAAGCCCGCGTCGCGCAGCACCTCGCGCGCGATGCGCACGGTGATCGCGAGCGGCAGGATCGCGTTCGGATGCGGCTTGACGATGACGGCATTGCCGGTGGCGAGGCTCGCGAAGATCGCCGGATAGCCGTTCCACGTCGGGAACGTGCTGCAGCCGATGACGAGCGCGACGCCGCGCGGCACGATGCGGAACTGCTTTTCCATCCGCACCGGATCGCCCTTCCCCTGCGACTTTTCCCATGTCGCCTGGCCGGGTACGCGACGCATCTCGTCCCACGCGTACGCGACCGCCTCGAGGCCGCGATCCTGCGCGTGCGGGCCGCCCGCCTGGAACGCCATCACGAACGCCTGACCGGTGGTGTGCATCACCGCGTTCGCGATCTCGAAGCTCGCCTTGTTGATGCGGTCGAGGATCTCCAGCGAGACACCGACCCACGCTTCGGGGCCCGCCTTGCGCCACGACCGCTGCGCGGTTTCGATCGCGGCCATCAATCCATCGACGTCGACCTTCGGGTACGTGATGCCGAGCCTGATGCCGTACGGAGAGCGCTCCGCCCCGACTTGCCCGGTCGTGCCGGGCTGCGTCAACGGAAAGCGCTGGCCCGCCAGCGCGTCGAACGCGGCCTTGCCCGCCGCAGCCGCTCCCTCGCCGTAATTGCGCGGGCTGGGCGATTCCGGATAGGGCGTCCAGTAGCCGCGCGTGGCGATCGCCTCGAGCGCGCGGTCGAGCGTCGCGCGATGCTTTTCGAACAGGGGGTGTCGCACGTCGTCTCGCAGGTGCTTCCGATCCGCTAACTCTAGCACCGATTCACGACGCGCTCGTGCGATCGAAGTCGAGCGTGACCTTGTCGGTGACGGGGTAGCTCTGGCAGGCGAGTACGAAGCCGCGCGCGACCTCGTAATCCTCGAGCGCGAAATTGACGTCCATGTCGACCTCGCCGTCGACGAGCAGGCAGCGGCAGGTCGAGCAGACGCCTCCCTTGCACGAATACGGCAGCTCGACGCCGTGGCGCAACCCCGCATCGATGACGTTCTCGCGACCCTTGTCCGCGGTGAACGTCCGGACCGCACCGTCGACGATCACGCTGACCACGCATTGCGACTGCTCGGCGGCCGGGAGTGTCCGCGGGACATGCGTGTGCTTGGGAATGCTCGCCGCGAAGCGCTCGATGCGCACGCGCTCGGGCGCCACGCCGTGCGCGACGAGGGAGCCGCGCACTGCTTCCATCATCTCGTCGGGCCCGCAAAGGAACGCGCAGTCGACATCGGCGACGTCGACCCAGCGCTCGAACAGCGCGTCGGCCTTCGCGCGATCGATCCGCCCGTGCAAAAGCTCGATGTCCTGCGCCTCGCGCGAGAGCACGTGCACGAGGTTGAACCGGTCGAGGTAGCGATCCTTGAGCGACGCGAGCTCGTCGCGAAACATGACCGTCGACGACGCCCGATTGCCGTAGATCAGCGTGAAGCGGTTGCGCGGATGCGCGGCGAGCGCTGTCGCGATCAGCGAGAGCAGCGGCGTGATGCCGCTGCCGGCCGCGACGCCGAGGTCATGATGCGGCGTCGCGACGTCTTGGCGCAGCGTGAAGTGCCCCATCGGCGGCATGACGTCGAGCCGAACGCCGGGGCGGAGCGTCTCGTTCGCGAAGCCCGAGAAAAGTCCGCCCGTCGCGCGCTTCACCGCGATGCGCAGCGGCTCGCCTTCCGCCGCGCAGATCGAATACGAGCGGCGAACGTCGGCGCCTTCGAGGTGCGTGCGAAGCGTCAGGTGCTGCCCCGCCTGGAAGCGGAACGGCTCGTGCAGCTCCGGCGGGACGTCGAAGGTCACGATGACGGCGTCGCGGGTGTCGCGCTCGACCTTGGCCACCGTGAGCGGGTGGAACTTGCTCACGCGCGCCTCAGTGCGGCTTGAAGTAGTCGAACGGCTCGCGGCAGTCGAGGCAGCGATACTGCGCCTTGCACGGCGTCGAGCCGAAACGCGACAGCTCCTCCGTACGCACCGACCCGCACTGCGGGCAGCGAACCGCGCGCCGCTGCAACGTGACGACGCGCGTGCCGTCGTCGCGCGCCGGCGGCGCGATGCCGAACGCCGCGAGTCGCGCGCGGGCTTCGGGCGCCACCCAATCGGTGGTCCACGCAGGCGCGAGCGCCGTTTGCACCTCGACGGTTCCCGGGGCGACTTTGGACGCGGCGACGCGTGCGTCGTCCTCGATCACGCGCGTGGCCGGACATCCCGAATAGGTAGGCGTCAGCGTGATCGTGCAGCGCTCCTCCACAACGCGAACGTCGCGCACGATGCCGAGCTCGACGATCGACACCACTGGAATCTCCGGGTCCATGACGTCGCCGAGCGCGCGCCAGATCGCGGACTCGACGACGTCGTTTCGCGTCGGCGCCGCCTTGTCGTCGTTCGTCACCATCGCGCCTGCGGATACGTACGCGGAAGCACCTGCATCTCGGCGAGCATGCGCGACAGGTGTTCGGTGTGCGCGCCCTGCTTGCCGCCGCGGTCGCGACCGCCCTGCATCCAGGCATCGGTGGGGACGTCGAGCGTTGCCTCGGCGAACGTCGACCGGACGGCCGCCTGCCACGGCACGGCGAGCGCCTCGTTGTCCGCCGCGATCCCGGCATCGATCAGCGGCCGCTCGACGGCGTCCGCGGTGAACATCTCGCCCGTGTACATCCACACGCCGTCGACCGCATCCTGCATGCGCGCGTGCGACACGTCGGTGCCGTCGCCCAACCGAATCACCCACTGCGACGACCGTCCCACGTGATAGCGCGCTTCCTTGTGCGCCTTCGCCGCGATCCCGGCGATGCGCGGATCGTGAGAGCACGCGAGTTCCGCGAGGACGAGGACGTGCCACTGGTCGAAGAAGTATTGTCGGGCGATCGTATCGGCGTAGTTGCCGTTCGGCTGCTCGACGAGTAGGAGGTTGCGGAAATCCTTCTCCTCGCGAAAGTACGCGAGCTCGTCCTCGCTGCGGCCGCGCCCAGCGAACGACGACTCGATTTCGCCGGCGTAGGCGAGCCAGAGCCGCGCCTGGCCGAGCAGGTCGAGGCCGACGTTCGTCGACGCGATGTCTTCCTCGAGGATTGGCCCCTTGCCGACCCATTCGCCGAGCCGCTGCGCGAGGACGAGATCGTTGTCGGCGAGGCGGAGGAGATATTCGAACAGCAGGGACTTCAAATGTGCTTCACCTCATCCGGCATCGGAAAGAACGTCGGATGTCGATACACCTTGTCGTTCGCCGGCTCGAACAGCGCGTCGCGATCGCCCGGCACCGAAGCGTGGATGTCGGCGGAGCGCGCGACCCAGATCGAGACGCCCTCGTTGCGCCGCGTGTAGACGTCGCGCGCATTGCGGATCGCCATCTCGGCGTCGGCGGCGTGCAGGCTGCCGACGTGCTTGTGCGCAAGCCCGTGCTGCGACCGAATGAAAACTTCCCAGAGCGGCCAATCCTTCGTCATCTTCACGCCACCATCGCGCGCGCCTGCCGCTTTTCCGCGTGCGCGAGCGCGGCGTCGCGCACCCACGCGCCGTCTTCCCACGCCTTGACGCGCGTGCGCATCCGGTCGCGATTGCACGGACCGTGGCCGCGCAACACCGCGTGGAACTCGTCCCAGTCGATCTCGCCGAAGTCGTAATGCCCGCGCTCGGCGTTCCAGACGAGCGCGTCGTCGGGCACGCGCAATCCGAGATAGTCCGCCTGCGGCACCGTCTGGTCGACGAAGCGCTGGCGCAACTCGTCGTTTGAAAGCCGCTTGATCTTCCACTTCGCCGATTGCGCGCTGTGCACGCTCGCGGTGTCGGGGGGCCCGAACATCATGAGCGACGGCCACCACCAACGATCGAGCGCCGCCTGCGCCATCGCCTTCTGGTCGGGCGTGCCCTGGCAGAGCTTCATCATGATGTCGAAGCCCTGCCGCTGGTGGAACGACTCCTCCTTGCAGATGCGGATCATCGCCCGCGCGTACGGGCCGTAGCTGCAACGGCAAAGCGGAATCTGGTTCATGATCGCCGCGCCGTCGACGAGCCAGCCGATCGCGCCGACATCGGCCCAGGTCAGCGTCGGGTAGTTGAAGATCGACGAATACTTGACTTTTCCCGCGTGCAGGTCCTCGATCATCTGGTCGCGCGAGACGCCGAGCGTCTCCGCGGCGCAGTACAGGTAGAGCCCGTGCCCGGCCTCGTCCTGCACCTTCGCCATCAGGATCGCCTTGCGCGCGAGCGACGGCGCGCGGGTGATCCAGTTGCCCTCCGGTAGCATGCCGACGACTTCGGAATGCGCGTGTTGCTGGATCTGGCGGATCAGCGTGCGCCGATACGTCTCGGGCATCCAGTCCTTCGGCTCGATGCGGATGTCGTCGTCGATGCGCGCCTGGAATGCGCGCTCATCGGGCGACATCTCGGCGACGTCGGCGACCTTCGCGACTCCCGTATCGACCATCTGCGCATACATGCGAGCACCTCTTTGCGACGTACGCCCCGGGGCGCATCCTAATGATACGCGAGGCATGCTCGCCTGCCCGCGCGCGCTTCATCCTGCGACGTTTCACCGGTCGACTCCGCAGCAGGAACGACCCGCGCACGTTTCGCTCCAACGCAGGTTCACAGGGAGATTCGACGATGAAGCAGAGTCAGCAGAAGGAGCCCGGCCGGTCGCGGCAGGAGCAGACGATCGACGAGATGGTCGAGGAGACGTTTCCGGCGAGCGACGCCACGCAACTGCCCGGGCGCGCCGCCGGGGCGCCCGAGGCGAACGCCGACGCGCCCGATCCCCGCCGCGAGTTCCCGGAGACGACGCCGCGCACCATCGGCAACCAGGGCGTCATTCCTGCGACGCGGCAAGGCGAGGAGCGCGTGTCGCTCGGGGGCGACAAGGTTGTCACGTTCTGCAGCGATCCCGACGCCGGAACGGTCAGTCTCCGTTTCAGCGAGGAGCAGCTTGCGTTGAACGCGGCGGCCCTCGATCGCCTGATCGCGGCGCTGTCCGAACGGCGCACGCGGATGCACGACTGAACGGAGGCGCCACAAGCAACGAGGCAGCGAAATCGCTGCCTCGTGTCCCCTCGCCTCACCTGAATCGGTCGGAATCAGCCTCCGCCACCGCCGCCGCCACCGTTGCCACCGGTCCCTGCGCCGGCTGCGCCGGTACCGCCGCCGGTTGCACCCGTGCCGCTGCTGCCGGTCGTGCCTGCGGTCCCCGCGTTGCCGGTACCGCTCGCGTTGCCCGCGGCATTGCCGCCCATGCCTCCGGTGGCACCCGCCGCGGCGCTACCCGCGTTGCCGCTACTCGACCCGGTCGTGCCCGCCGTTCCCGCCGCGCCGGTATTGCCCGCTGCCGACGTGCCGCCACCGCGCGTCATGCCTTCGCGGCGCGGCGTACGGTTGTTATCGAGCACGTTGCGCGATTGCTGATCCTGGATGCATTGCACCTGTGCATCGCCGGTCATCGCCGCGCAATCGCGCGGGATGACGCGACCCTTCGCGTCCGTCACGGTATTTGCCGCCATGTTCGACGCGGCGCGATCGGTGTTGCTCGCCGCGTTCGACGAGCCGTGCGCACTGACCGCTGCGCATGCCGCCATCGAGACCGCGGCGACCACTGCCTTCAATTGCCATTGCATAGTGCTGCCTCCACAGATTCGTTGATCGATCACGCGCGGCGTGCCGCGCTGTGGGTAGGGCCTAAAGGAGCATCGCGCATGCCATGAACGCGTTCAGACGGCGTTCCCTCGCGACGCTCGCGATCGCTGTAGGAGCGCTCCGATACGCGCCGCGATCAGTCGGCAAATTTCGCTGTTGCGGACGCGCGTTTGTGCGCGCATGTCCGACGGCCACCGGCGTGCGTTGGAGTGTCCGCCGCGTTGAACGACCGAGTGTCGTCAGCGCCCGACCATCGCCAGCACGTCGGCCTTCAGGAAGCGCTCGACGACGAGCATGAAACCGATCGACGGCAGCAGCAGCAGCAGCGCGGTGATCGACGCAATCTGATAGTTGCCCCCCATGCTGGCGTTGAACATCAGCAGCGGGAGCGTCATCACGTCGGGAACGCCGACGAAATACGTTCCGGTGAATTCGTCGAGCGATTCGAGGAACACGAAGATGGCGCTCGCCAGAAGCCCGGGGGCGGCGAGCGGCAACGTGATGGTGCGAAAGCAGGTCCACGCCGAGGCGCCCATGTTGCGCGACGCCTCCTCCAGCGAATCGTCGACGGACGCGAACGCCGCCGACGCGATCCACACCGCGAGCACCAGGCCATGCGATGCGTGCACGAGCACGACGCCGGTGATCGTTCCGGCGAGGCCGATCTGGTAGAAGACCTGCGCGATGTTCACGTAAACGGGGAGGTTCGGCACCGCCTGCGGCAACAGGAACCCGAGCAGGATCAGGCCGCGCCAGCGCAGGCGCAGGCGCGCGAGTGCGTAGCCGGCGGGGATCGCGACGGCGAGGCTCACGGCGACGGTCAGCACGGCGATCCACACGCTCGTGCCGAGCGAGGCGAGCGCATTGCCGCGCGGCGAGAATACGCGCTGCCAGAACGTGAAGCCGTATTCGAGCGGCAGCTTGCTCGGGAAATACCACTTCTCCGCGAACGCCCACAGCACGAGGTTCGCGAGCGGGCCGAAGATCGCGAACGCGAAGAGCGCGAGAAGCGCCGCGCGGATCAGCGGCGTGGCGACGCGGCCGGCGAGCGTCATGCTGCGCGCTTCACCGCGTGCCGCAAATAGAGGGCCGCGCCGGCCGCCGCGAGCAACAGCGACAGCAAACACAGCGCGTTCGCGACCGCGTAGTCGGCGAACGTGTTGATCCGGTACGCGACGTCGACCGTGATCATCGTCGGCGAATTCGGATTGATCATCAGCGGCACCGACAGCACCGAGAGCATCGCGACGAACGACAGCACGAGACCCACGAGCAGCGTGCCGCGGACTTGCGGCAGCACGATTTCGAACAACGCGCGAAGGCGCGACGCGCCGAGGTTCCGGGCCGCTTCGATGTGCTGCCGCTCGAGGGACGCCATCGCGCCGGCGAGCAGCAGCGTGACGAACGGCGCCTGCTTCCACACGAACGCCACGACGATGCCGCGCCAGTCGAGCATCGACTGCGCCGAGATCGGCTCGATGAGACCCGTGCCGATCAGTACGTGGTTCAGCATGCCGTTCTTCGCGAGGAAGGTGCGCATCACCTGCCCGGTCACGACGAACGGGATGAACAGCGGCCATCGGTAGAGCCAGCGCAACAAGCCGACCGAGCGCGGGTGCTCTCCCAGCGTCAGATAGCCGCCGATCGCGACCGCGACGATTCCGATCAGCACCGTGGACAGCACGACGATCGCGATCGTGAACACGAGATCGTTGCCGTACAGATCGAGCGACTTCGCGAAATGCGCGAGCGTGAAGCCGCCGTCGGCGGCGCGAAAGGCGCTGACCGCGGAGAGCGCGAGGGGCAGGATGAAGAACAGCGCGACGACGGCGAGCGCCGGCCCGACGAGCGCCACCGCCAGCAGCCGGCGCTCATCGGGCGGGCGCGAGGCGACGACCGCCTGTTCCGCAATCGTGGCCATCGCGTCCCGGCGTTCGGATGCGGCCGCGTGCTACTTCAGCACGACGCGCTCGTACCCCTCGACGATGTCGGTGAAGTACTGCGACAGCGGGAACGGCCGGCCCTTGGTCGCGAGGTCCGAAGGCGAGATGTCGGTGAAGAGCTTGTTCCACGCGGCCGGAGGCATCTTCGACTGCACGTATTGCGGATCGATGCCCGGGTACCAGTTGAACTGCTTGACGATGCCGTCGGCCTGCACCTCGGGGCTCTCGGCGAGGTCGATGAACTTCTTCGCGAGATCGGGGTGTTGCGCCTTCGCCGGAATCACGTAGTACATCGGCTGTCCGGGCAAGCCAGGCGACGGCAGCGACAGCTTCACCTTCGGATTCATCTTGCCGTCGGCCAGCCATGTGTAGAACATGTCGACCCACACGGGCCCCATCGCGATCTCGCCGCGATTCAGCATGTCGAGCGTTCCCGCGTTGCCCGGCGTCAGCTGCACGTACTGGTTGAACGACTTGAGGCTTTCGAGCGACTTGTCGATCGCCGCCTTCATCTTCGGATCGTACGGGCCTTTCTCGAGCATGTCGCGCATGCCGCTGTTCGCCTCGACCCAGCCCATCACGAAGCCGACCCCTGACATTCCGCCCTTGACGCCGTTGTAGCCGAACTGTTTCGGGTTCTTCTTCACCCATTCGGCGAGCTCGGCAAAGCTCTTCGGCGGCGTCTTGACGAGATCCGGGTTGTAAGCGAGGGCGATCTGGCTGTGGAACATCGGCAGCACGTAGCCGTCGACGTTCGCGCCGAGCGCGTTCTTCGCCGTATCGCGCGACACGAGCTTGCCGGCGGTGACGTCCTTCCGGTACGGCATCAGCAGCTTGTCTTCGACCATCGTCGCCGCACCGCGCTGGTGCACGACCGCTACGTCGACGTCCCACGTCGCCGTGCCAGCCTTCTGCTGCGCCTCGAGCTTCTCGAAGATCTTCTGCGAGCCCGCGTCACCAGGACCGGTGCCGACGGCGCGCACCTTGACGCCCGGATTCATCTGCTCGAACTTGGGCCCGAGGTAGTTATTGACGTAATCGACCATGTTCTGGTCGCCGGCGGTGACGACGTTCAACGTCGTCTGCGCCGGCGCGCTCCCGGCGAATGCGAGGCCGAGCGCCGCGATGCAAAGGACACTACGCGCTTTCATGATCTCTCCCGAATGATGGAATCGCTGATCAAACGTCGATGCCCGCGCGCGCCCGGATCAGCCTCGCTGGCTGGCGCGGGGAAACAGCAAAAGGGCGTCACGCGGCACGATCACCGCGACCGCGCTCCCCTCGTCGATCCGCTGCGCCGCATGCGCCCAGACGTCGGCACCCTGCGTTCGCACCCGGTAGCGATAGCCCTGGCCGACGTAGAGTGTCTGCACGACTTCGCCCCGAAGACGCAAGTCGCCGTTGGTCGCGCCCGCGGCGTCGACGTCGACGTGCGCGGCGTCACTTCGGAAGTGCGCGGTCACGCGCTCGCCGTTCGCCTGATGCGCAGGGACGGACAACGCGCCGTCGCTCGCCTGCGCGAGCTCGATCGCATTGTCGGCCCCCATGAAGCCGGCGACGAATGCGGAGGCCGGCCGATGGAAGATGTCCTCCGGGGCGCCGAACTGGACGACGCGCCCGGCGTCGAGCACCGCGATGCGATCGGCGAGCGTCAGCGCCTCCTCGCGATCGTGCGTGACGTAGACGGCGGTGATGCCGATGCGCTTTTGCAGCGCCCGCAGCTCGTGCCGCAGCTCGATGCGCACCTTGTAATCCAGGTTCGACATCGGCTCGTCGAGCAGCAGCAGCGCCGGATCGACCGCGAGGGCGCGCGCGAGCGCCACGCGCTGGCGCTGCCCGCCGGAGAGTTGCGTCACCGGCCGCGCGGCGAAGCCCTGCATCTGCATCAACGCCAGCAACTCGTCGACGCGGCGCGCGATCGCATCCTTCGCCACGCCGCGCATCCGAAGGCCGTAGCCGATGTTGCCCGCCACGCTCATGTGCGGCCACAGTGCGTAGGACTGGAACATCATCGCGGTGCCGCGCTTTTCCGGCGGCAGCGTTGTGATGTCGCGACCCGCCACACGGATGCGACCGGACTCCGGCATGACGAAGCCGGCGATCGCGCGCAACAGCGTCGTCTTGCCGCAGCCCGAGCTACCGAGCAGCGCGACGAGCTCCCCACGGCCGACGTCGAGCGTGACGTCGGTCAGGACACGAACCGCGCCGTAGCCGACGCTGACGCGGTCGATCGCGAGGAATGGATCAGGACTCAGGGGACACGCGCCTGCAGCGGCTCTTCGTCGTCTTCGTCGTCTTCGTCGTCTTCGTCGTCTTCTTCTTCGTCTTCGATCCCGCCTTCGTCATCGTCGGGCGGGTCGCCGATCGGCGTCTCGTCGTCGTACCAGCGGACCGGCGTCATTGCGGAATGCGCAGCTTCTGTCCGGGATAGATGCGGTCCGGCGACTTCAGCATCGGCTTGTTCGCGTCGAAGATCTTCGTGTACTGGTTCGCGTCGCCGTAGAACTGCTTGGAGATCTTCGACAGCGTGTCACCGGACACCACCGTGTAGTACTTCGCCTCCGGGGCACTCTGGTCGACGCTCATCATGTCGTTCACCTTCGCGACACCCGAAACGTTGCCGCAGCACAGCACGATCTTCTCGCGCGTCGCCTGATCGGGCGCGACGCCGTAGACGCTCGCCGTCGCGGTCGCTCCGTCGTAGGTCACCGTCAGTCCGGTCGCATCGAGCTGCTGCGACTTGACGTACCGCAGGATCGCATCGGCGGCGGCGGAATCGGCCGCCTGCACGTTGGCGCCGCCGCCCGCCGGTGCCGCTCCGCCGCTCGCTGGCGTCGCCGCCTGCGCCTGCCCGTGGCCGAAAAGCTTCTCGCCGGCATCCCGGACGAAATCGATGAGTCCCATGATGCAACGCCTCCTCGCGGATATTCCTGGATTCGCGCGGTCCAACCGGACGGCCGCGCGTGTCCGCGCAGCATACCCCATCGTGCGCGTGCTATGCGCGCACCCGTCCACGGAGGAGGGTCGCATGACCAAGCAAATGGAAGCGCGTCAGAGCCCGAAGAACGAACGCCAGGGGAAGCCGCAAGCCGGCAGTTCCGAAGGAACATTGAACGAGCCGAAGCCGCCGTTCCCCAAGCAGCACCAGAGCGGCCCCGGTCTCGAGTCGAAGCTCGATCCCAAGCCGCGTTACCGCGCCGAAGCGTACAAGCCGGCGGGCAAACTGAAGGACAAGGTGGCGCTCATCACCGGGGGCGATTCCGGCATCGGGCGCGCGGTCGCGCTGATCTACGCGCGCGAAGGCGCGAAGGTCGCGATCGTCTATCTCCCCGTCGAGCAGTCGGACGCCGACCAGACGCGGAAGGCGGTCGAAGAGGCGGGTGGAACGTGCCTGATGCTCCCGGGCGACCTGACCGATGCCGCCTTCTGCGACGAGGCCGTCGAGAAGACCGTGCAGCAGTTCGGCAAGCTCGACATCCTGGTCGCCAACGCGGGACACCAGAACCGCAAGAAGACGCTGCAGGACGTCACCGACGAGGAATTCGACCGCACGTTCAAGACGAACATCTACTCGTATTTCCGGCTTTCGCGCGCCGCGCTGCGCCACATGCAACCCGGCGGCGCGATCATCGCGACGTCGTCGGAAACGGGCATTTTCGGCTCGAAGAACCTGCCCGACTATTCGGCGACCAAGGGGGCGATCAACGCTTTCACCAAGACGCTGGCGATGAACCTCATCGCGAAGCAGATTCGCGTCAACGCCATCGCGCCCGGGCCGGTCTGGACCCCGCTCAATCCGTCCGACGCCGGCGAATCGCCCGAGAAGGTCGCGCACTTCGGCGAAGACAATCCGATGGGTCGGCCGGCGCAGCCCGAGGAGCTTGCGCCGGCGTACGTGTTCCTCGCGTCGAACGCCGATTCGTCGTACATCACCGGCACCGTGCTTCAGGTGATGGGCGGCGAGACGACGGGCGGCTAGGGTCGGGCGCGGCGCCCGCGCGCGGTGGTCGATCCTTCCGGGAATCGCGCACCGCGGCAAGCTTTCAATGCAGCTTCACGTGTGGCTCGGTGCGCCGCGTGATCATTCGCGCGAGCGTGTCGAGCGCGGTCTTCCAGAAGCCGTGCAACGCGAGCTCGTGCATCTTGTAGAGCGACAGGTACATCATCCGCGCGAGCCAGCCCTCGAGCCAGATGTTGCCACGGGTGAGCGTGCCCATCAGGTTGCCGACCGTCGAGTAGCGTCCGAGCGAGACCAACGAGCCGAAGTCGCGGTAGCGCCAGGGCAAGAGCGGCTGGCCGCGCAGGATCCGGCCGATCTGCTTCACCATGTGCGAAGCCTGCTGATGCGCCGCCTGAGCGCGCGGCGGCACCCACTCGCTGACACTCCCCCGTCCGAGCCACGGGCACGCCGCGCAATCGCCGATCGCGAAGACGTCGTCGTCGCGCGTCGTCTGCAGCGTCGGCCGAACGACCAGCTGGTTGAGCCTGTTCGTCTCGAGGCCGTCGAGGTCGCGCAGGAACTCGGGCGCCTTGACGCCCGCTGCCCAGACGACGAGCTCCGCCGGAATGAATTCACCGTCGCCGAGCTCGACGCCGTCGGCGCGGACCGCCGCGACGCGCGCCGACGTGCGCACCGCGACGTTCATCTTCGCAAGCAGGCGTGCCGCGGGCTCGGCGATGCGCGAAGGCAACGCCGGCAGGATGCGCGGCGCAGCCTCGATCAGCACGAGGCGCATCTGGCGGTCGACGTCGACGCGGTCGAGTCCGTACGAGACGAGCGTTCGCGCCGCGTTGTGCAGCTCGGCGGCGAGCTCGACGCCGGTCGCACCCGCGCCGATGATCGCGATGCGAAGCTGCGCAGCCGAAAGAGGGTCACGCTGCGCGTGCGCGCGCATGAACGCGTTGACGAGCCGCCGGTGGAAGCGCTCGGCAGCGTCGGCATCGTCGAGCGAGATCGCGTATTCGCGCGCACCGGGCGTGCCGAAGTCGTTCGTGCGGCTTCCGACCGCGATGACGAGCTTGTCGTAGTCGACGTCGCGCTGCGGCGTCACCGTCTCTCCGTCCTCGTCGACGAACGGCGCGACCTGCACGACGTGCCGCGCGCGATCGAGCCGGTGCATGGCCCCGAGCAGGAAGCGGAAGCGGTGCCAGTGCGACTGTGCGAGGTAATCGGTCTCGTACACGCGCACGTCCATGCTGCCCGCCGCGAGCTGGTGCAGGTGCGGCTTCCAGAAATGCGTGCGCGCACGCTCGATCAGCGTGACGTCGACCGCGCCGCGACTTCCGAAGCGGTCGCCGAGCTTCGTCGCGAGCTCGAGGCCGCCGGCGCCCCCGCCGACGATGACGACGCGAAGCGTCAAGCGCCGTGCGCCGCGACGCGGTGCGGCGGAACGCGCGACATCGCGATCATTTCTTCCGTGGCGGCGGCAGATCGGTGCACACGCCTTCGTAGACTTCGGCCGCCATGCCGATCGACTCCGACAACGTCGGATGCGGGTGAATCGTCTTGCCGATGTCCACGGCGTCGGCGCCCATCTCGATCGCGAGCCCGATCTCGCTGATCAGATCGCCGGCATGCGTGCCGACGATGCCGCCACCGACGATGCGGTGCGTCGCTTCGTCGAAGAGCAGCTTCGTGAAGCCTTCGTCGCGTCCGTTGGCGATCGCGCGCCCCGACGCCGCCCACGGAAACGTCGCTTTCCCGTAGGCGATGCCCTTCGCCTTGCATTCGTCCTCGGTGACGCCGGTCCACGCGACTTCGGGATCCGTGTACGCGACGGAGGGGATCTGCCGAGCGTCGAAATACGACTTCATGCCCGACGCCGCCTCCGCTGCGACGTGACCTTCATGGACGGCCTTGTGCGCGAGCATCGGCGCGCCGGCGATGTCGCCGATCGCGAAGATGTGCGCGACGTTGGTGCGCATCTGCGCGTCGACTTCGACGTAGCCGCGCTCGCTCACGTTCACGCCGGCCTGGTCGGCGCCGATCGCCTTGCCGCTCGGCCGCCGCCCGACGGCGACGAGCACGAGCTCGTACGTCTGCGCATCCACGGGCGCATTCGCGCCTTCGAACTTCACGCGAATGCCGTCCTTGCGCGCGTCGGCGGCGACGGTCTTCGTGTTCAGCATCATGCGGTCGAAGCGCCGCGCATTGGCCTTCTGCCACACCTTCACGAGATCGCGATCAGCGCCGAGCATCACCCCGTCGAGCATCTCGACGACGTCGATGCGCGCGCCGAGCGACGAATACACGTTCGCCATCTCGAGCCCGATGATGCCGCCGCCGACGACGAGCATTCGCTTCGGAACGGACGGCAATTCGAGCGCGCCGGTCGAGTCGACGATGCGCGGATCGTCGGGCATGAACGGCAGCTTCACCGCCTCGCTGCCTGCTGCGATGATCGCCTTTTCGAAGCGGATCGTCTTGGTCTCGCCGGATGCCTCGCGTCCGGGGCCGTGCGTCAACGTCACTTCCAGCCGATGCGGATCGATGAACCGGCCGACGCCGCGCACCACGTCGACCTTGCGCGCCTTCGCCATGCCGGCCAGCCCGCTCGTGAGCTTCTTCACCACGTCGTTCTTGAACTTGCGCAGCGCATCGAGATCGATCGCCGGATCGCCGTAGCGAATGCCGTGCGCCGCCATCGCCTTCACCTCGTCCATGACGAACGCGGTGTGCAGCAACGCCTTCGACGGAATGCAGCCAACGTTGAGGCACACGCCCCCGAGCGTCGCGAAGCGCTCGACGAGCACCGTCTTCATGCCGAGGTCGGCCGCACGGAACGCGGCCGAATAGCCCCCCGGCCCCGAGCCGAGCACGAGCATTTGGCACTCGATATCGGCATGGCCGCTCACGCTCGCCGCCTCTCCCGCATGCGGCGCGGAAGAAGTCCCTCTCCCGCTGGCGGGAGGCTGGGGTGACGCTGCGCCGCTCGCTTTCCCGTCGTCGGAAACGGGTTGGGGTGAGGGTGCCGACGAGGCCGCCGGCGTTCGCAACGCCTGCGTCGTCGGCGAGGGCCGGGTGCCGGACGCCTCATCGAGCGTGAGCAGCGCCACGCCTTGCGACACCTTGTCGCCGATTTTCACGCTGATCGTACGCACGACACCCGCCGCCGGCGACGGCACGTCCATCGTCGCCTTGTCCGATTCGAGCGTGACCAGCGGATCTTCGGGCTTGACGTTGTCGCCCGGCTTCACCAGCACGTCGATCACCGGGACATCGTGGAAATCGCCGATGTCGGGAACCTTCACTTCGACGCTCGCCATGCGCGAATCCTTCTTGTTGTCGTGACGCAGGATGGTCGTTCAGTCGCGCGCCGCCTTCAGCATCTGGCGCGGACGCGTGAGCACCTCGGGCTTCAGGATCTCGTCGAGCTGCTCCTTCGACAAGAGCTTGCGCTCGAGCACGAGATCGTAGACCTTGCGCCCCGTGTTCAGCGCTTCGCGCGCGATGTCCGTCGCGTTCTGGTAACCGATGTACGGATTGAGCGCGGTCACGACGCCGATCGAGTTCTCGACCAGATGCTTCACGCGCTCGCGATTGGCGGTGATGCCCCTTACGCAGCGGTCGGCGAGCACGAAGCAGCCGTTGCGCAGATGCGTGATGCTCTTGAAGATGCTGTACGCGATGATCGGCTCGAACGCGTTGAGCTGCAGCTGCCCCGCCTCGGCGGCGAACGTGACCGTCACGTCGTTGCCGATCACTTCGAACGCGATCTGGTTGACGACTTCCGGGATCACGGGGTTCACCTTCCCCGGCATGATGCTCGACCCGGCCTGCGCCGGCGGCAGGTTGATTTCACCGAACCCCGCGCGCGGACCGCTCGATAGCAGGCGCAGGTCGTTGCACGTCTTCGACAGCTTCACCGCGACGCGCTTCAGCACGCCGGAGAGCTGCACGAACGCGCCTGCGTCCTGCGTCGCCTCGATGAGGTTCGGCGACGTGACCAGCGGAATCCCGGTGATCGCCGAGAGCCGCCGCGTCACGAGCTCCGCGTAATCGGGAGGCGCGTTGATGCCGGTGCCGATCGCCGTCGCGCCGAGGTTGATCTCGCGGATCAGCGTGGACGCCTCCTTCAGCCGCTCCTCGTCCTCGCCGAGCATCACCGCGTACGTCGAGAATTCCTGCCCGAGCGTCATCGGCACCGCGTCCTGCAACTGGGTGCGGCCCATCTTGAGGACGTCGCGGAACTCCTCCGACTTCTGCTCGAACGCGCGGCGCAGGTGCACCATCGCGTCGACCAGCCGATAGATGCCGAAATAGGTGGCGACCTTGATCGCGGTCGGATACACGTCGTTCGTGCTCTGGCTCATGTTGACGTGCTCGTTCGGGTGCAGGTACGCGTACTCACCCTTCGCGTGTCCCATGATCTCGAGCGCACGATTTGCGATCACCTCGTTCGCGTTCATGTTGGTCGACGTGCCGGCGCCGCCCTGGATGACGTCGACGACGAACTGGTCGTTGAGCTTCCCGGCGCGAATCTCCCCGCACGCCTTCACGATCGCGTCGGCGCGCGCCTTGTCGAGCAGGCCGAGTTCCTGGTTCGCCATCGCGGCCGCTTCCTTGATCGCGGCGAGCGCGCGGATCAGGTCGTCGTAGATCGAGATCGGGGTTCCGCTGATCGGAAAGTTCTCGACGGCACGAAGCGTGTGGATGCCGTAATAGGCGTCGGCCGGGATGTCCCGCTCGCCGAGGAGATCGTGTTCGTTGCGTGTCGCACTCATGGGATGTCGCCGGCTCGTGACCGGCTCGGGCAGGCGGAGGACCGCGGAAGTTCCAATGTACGCGGATCCGCGAAGGCCCACGGCGCAGCCTGAATCTTCATGCGCGCCGCGCAGTCGCCTGCGTGCAGAATGCGCATTCGACGGACGGAAGACGAGGAGGACGAATGATCGCCGACACGCTCGCTCTCGCCGCGCGGTATCTGCTCGGCGTCGGTCTCGCCGCGAATGCGGCCGCAGCGCAGTTCACGCTTTCGAGCAGCGACTTCGCTGCCGGCGGCCCGCTCGCGGACGAGCAGGCGTACGACGCGATGGGATGCACGGGCCGCAACCTGTCGCCCGCACTGACGTGGCGCGGCGCACCGGCCGGAACGAAAAGCTACGCCGTGCTGCTGCACGACCCCGACGCACCGACGGGCGGCGCCGGCTGGTGGCACTGGATCGCGTTCGACATCCCCGCGAGCGTCACCTCCTTGGCCAAGGGCGCGGGCAAGCCCGACGGCTCCGCGATGCCGCGCGGCGCGGGGACGGTCGCAAACGACTACGGCCAGCCGGGCTACGGCGGCCCCTGTCCGCCCGAGGGCGACAAGGCGCACCGCTACGTCTTCACCGTCTATGCACTCAAGGTGGACAGGCTCGGCGTACCGAAGGACGCGAACGCGTCGACGGCGGGCTCCATGATCAACGCCAACGCACTCGGCAAGGCCTCGATCACCGGGATGTACGGCCGACCGAAGAAGTAGTCGACCGGGATCCACTGCGCGTTGCATGTTGCTGAGGCGGGCAGTCGAGGCTCCATTGCGCGCTCAGACACCGAGTACACGCCGTGCCTGGCGGGCGCGGCGATGCGCCGGGTATTGCCACGCGTCACGTCGATGCGTCGGGTCGGTCGTCGGGGTGCGCTGAGCGCGAGTTCGAGTGCCGGCGCCAGGGTCGGCGCGTCACTTCGCGCCACCCGCGAGTTGCGCAGCGCCGACCCTCCGCCGGCGTTTACTCGGTGTCTGAGCGCGCAGTGCACCCCGGCGACTGACCCCTTCGAACGATCTCCGATGCGCACGTCCGCACACGACCGGTCGGAGCCCAATCATGCGACGCCTCGCATCGCGCTACTCCCGTCGCCTCCCCGAGCACGACGGCGCCGAGCCATCGCGGATCACGCTCATCGAGCCGCATTCGCCGACCGACATTTTCGCGGTCATCGGGCAGCGAGGTGCCGCGCGACCGCTACGCGGGCACGAGCCGCAGGCGCGTGATCTCGGAAGGCGCGCCGAGTCGCTTCGGCGGCCCCCAGTAACCGGTGCCGCGACTCGTGTAGACCCACAGACGATCGAGCCGCGCGAGCCCGGCGGTGAACGGCTGCTGGAAGCGCACGAAAAAATTCCACGGCAGGAACTGGCCGCCATGCGTATGGCCGGACAGCTGCAGGTCGAAACCCGCATTCGATGCCGCGGCGGCCGAGCGCGGTTGGTGCGCGAGCAGCAGCTTCACCGCGTCCGCGGGTGCGCCGGCAATCGCTTTCTGCGGATCGCTGCGATGCGCGGGCACGAAGTGATGGGCGCTCGCATCGGTGACGCCCGCGACGACGACGCGCTCGCCTGCGTGATCGACGATGACGTGCTCGTTCAGCAGCACGCGAATGCCGAGGCGGCGCAACTCCACGATCCACGGCTGCACGCCGGAGTAGTACTCGTGATTGCCGGTCACGAAGAACACGCCGTGCCGCGCCGAAATGCGTGCGAGCGGCGCCGTGTGGTGGGCGAGTTCGGACACGCTGCCGTCGACGAGGTCGCCCGTGATCGCGACCAGATCGGCACCGAGCGCGTTGACGGCGTCGACCACCGCGTCGACGTGATCGCGATCGATCGTCGGCCCGACGTGCACGTCGGTGATCTGCGCGATCGTGAAGCCGATGAGCGCCGCCGGCAGAGACTCGATCGGTACGTCGACGTCGCGCACCCGTGCGACGCGGCGCGCATTCGCGTAGCCGACGAGCGTGAGCAGCGCCGTGAGCGCGGGAACGGCGATCGCGCTCGCCATGACGATGCGCGTCAAAGGCCAGCCGAGCGGGACGAACGAGGCGAGGACGACCAGTGCCAGCAACGTCAAGTCGCGCACGAGCGTCAGCACGACGAGCGTCGAGAACGCCCCGAGCGCCACGAGACCGCTCCACATAAGGAGGCGCCTCACGCCGACGGCGCGTGAGCGCCGCCAACGAAACGCGAACGGGATCAGCAAGGCCGACGCGGCGAGAAGCATCCCGCCGACGACGGGCGCGACGTCGGGGGACGGCAGGTCGGGCAGGAGGCGCGCGCCGACGTAGACGTGCAGCAGGAGAAGGAGCACGCGCATGCCGGACATTGAACGACTAAACTGGGGTCTGGCCGGCGTGCGCGCAAGCGGGCGGATGGCCGAGGAGCGTTGTTCATGGAGAAATCCTTTCCGTCGTCGAACGAACGCCGGCGCCTCATGCGCATGCTGGCGCTGTCGGGCGTCGCCCTCGCCGGCGAGCGCGCCTTCGCGGAGTCGGGGCGACCCGCGTGCGTGCTCACGCCTGCGCAGACCGAGGGCCCGTATTTCGTGGACGAGCGCCTCGACCGCTCGGATCTGCGGACCGAGCCCGGCCGCGACGCGGTCCTTCCCGGAGTTCCGCTTTCGCTCGCGCTTCGCGTGTCGGCGCAAGACGGCACCGCGTGCACGCCGCTCCACGGCGCGATCGTGGACGTGTGGCACTGCGACGCGCGCGGCGTCTACTCGGACACCGCCGCAGCACCCGGCACGAAGTTCCTGCGCGGCTATCAGCGCACCGACGAGGCCGGCACCGTGCGGTTCACGACGATCTATCCCGGTGCATACCCGGGACGCGCGGTGCACATCCATTTCAAGGTGCGCACGCGCGACGCCGATTTCACGTCGCAACTCTATTTCGACGACGCGCTGACCGATCGCGTGCACGCGCAAGCACCGTATGGCGGCGTGCGCGGCCGTCGCACGCGCAACACGTCGGACTCCCTCTATCGACGAGGTGGCGACGCGCTCACGCTCGACGTCGAGCGACGCGGCGACGGTTATGCCACGGCGTACGACGTCGGCGTGCGCCTTTGAGTCGCGTGCTGGAGGCGAGGCGCCGCCTCGTTCGTGCCGATCAGGCTTGCGCCAGTTCGCGCACGCGCTGCGACGCCGGCACTTCGCGGCATCCGCTCGCGTTCTGGCCCGACCACAGCGGGGAGAAGTCGCCGCTGCCGGCGCGTTCGGCCGCTGCACGCAAGGGCGCGAGTGCCGCAGTGGCGAGGGGGAACGAAGGCACCTTGTCGCTGATCGGGCCGACCTCGCGCACGATGCGATTCACGATGCCGCGCGCCGGCCGGCCGGTGAAGACGTTCGTCAATGCGGTATGTCGAGCAGCGTCGCTCGCCAGTGCCGCGCGATGAAGCGCGCTCGTCGTCGCCTCGGGGCAGCAAAGAAACGCGGTGCCGACCTGGGCGAGCGCCGCGCCGAGCGAGAGCACCGCGCGTACGCCCGCCGCATCGGCGATGCCCCCTGCGGCGATCACCGGTACGCGGACGGCGTGGACGATCTGCGGCACCAGCGCCAGCGTGCCGAGTTGCGTGGTGAGGTCGTCCGACATGAAGATCCCGCGATGCCCGCCCGCCTCGACGCCTTGCGCGATGATCGCGTCCACGCCGCGCGCCTCGAGATAGCGTGCCTCGTCGATTGTCGTCGCCGACGCGACGATGCACGAGCCGCTCGCGCGCACGCGCTCGAGCAGCGGCGGCGAGGGAAGACCGAAGTGGAAGCTCACGACCGCGGGCTTCGTCGCCTCGATGATCGCCGCCGCTTCCGCATCGAACGGCGCGCGGCCGGGTCCCGGCTTGATCGAAGCGGGGTCGATGGCGAACTCGCGGTAATACGGCGCGAGCGTCTCGCGCCACGCCGCCTCGCGCGCCGCATCGGGCGCAGGCGGGGTGTGACAGAAGAAGTTGACGTTGAAGGGCTTCGTCGTCGCCGCGGCGATCGTCGCGATTTCCGCACGAACGCCGTCGGGCGTGAGCATCGCGCACGGCAGCGAGCCCAGGCCGCCGGCGCGCGAGACGGCGATCGCCAGCGCGCTCCCCTGCGCGCCCGCCATCGGCGCCTGCACGATCGGCACTTCGAGCCCCAGGCGCTGTCGCAGATCCATCGTCGTCTCCTTTCGAACGTGCATCGGCGAACCGATCCGTGAAACCGAAGACACTCGTCTACACGATCGGCCATTCGACGCGAAGCGCGGACGCGTTCGTCGCACTGCTGAAAGCGCACGGCGTCCGATGTTTGGTGGACGTCCGCACCGTCGCACGCTCGCGCCACAACCCCCAGTTTAACGAGGACGCGCTCGCGACGACGCTTGGCGAGCACGGCATCCGCTACGAGCGAATGGCCGGGCTCGGCGGCTTTCGGCGAACGACCGCCGAGTCGCCCAACACCGGCTGGCGCAATCTGTCGTTTCGCGGTTATGCCGATTACATGCAGACGCCGGCGTTCGCCGAGAACCTCGACGCGCTGATCGCGCTGGCGCGCGAATGCGCGGTCGCGATCATGTGCGCCGAGGCCGTACCGTGGCGCTGTCACCGCTCGCTCGTCGCCGACGCGCTGCTCGTGCACGGGGTCGCGGCCGAGGAAATCACGAGCGAGACCAAGACCACGCCGCACCGGTTGACGCCGTTCGCCCGCGTCGAAGGCACCGCGATTCGCTATCCCGGACTGGCCCCCGGTTGATCCTCATCAAGGCCGTGTGCACGCGCGCCGCCTAACCTCGACGGCCTCGGGTCGCGGCCATCGCGGCGACGCGCGCATGTCCGAACGCCCTCCTCCCACGTCCCCCTCCCTCGTCATCCGCGGCCGCGCGCTGTTGCCGATCGTGCAGGGCGGCATGGGCGTCGGCATCTCCGCGCACCGGCTTGCCGGCGCCGTCGCCCGCGAAGGTGCAGTCGGCACGATCTCGTCGGTCGACCTGCGGCGTCATCATCCGGATCTCATGGAACGGACGCGGCACTGCCGCGATCGCGTCGCGATCGACGCGGCGAACCTCGAGGCGCTCGACCGCGAGATCACGGCAGCGCGCGCGCTCGCCCAGGGTCGCGGCATGATCGCCGTGAACGTCATGCGCGCCGTATCGAGCTACGCCGATTACGTGCGGCAGGCCTGCGTGAGCGGCGCGCAGGCGATCGTCGTCGGCGCCGGGTTGCCGCTCGATTTGCCGGAGCAGACGCGCGAGCATCCCGATATCGCGCTGATCCCGATCCTGTCCGACGCGCGCGGCGTGCAGGTCGTGCTGCGCAAATGGGAGCGGCGCAAACGCCTGCCCGATGCGATCGTGCTCGAGCATCCCGGACATGCGGGCGGCCACCTCGGCGCGGCGAGCCTCGACGACGTGCACGATCCACGCTTCGATTTCGAGCGCTCGATTCCCGCCACGCTTGAGGTGTTCCGGCGCATGGGACTCGCCGAGGACGCGATCCCGTTGATCCCGGCGGGAGGCATACATTCGCCACAGCGCGTGCGCGAGCTCTTCGCGCTCGGAGCGCGCGCGGTGCAGCTCGGCACCGCGTTCGCGGTCACCGAGGAAGGCGACGCCGCCCTCGAATTCAAGCAGGTGCTCGCGAACGCCAAGCCCGCCGACCTGGTCGAGTTCATCAGCGTCGCCGGCCTGCCGGCGCGCGCGGTGCGCACGCCGTGGCTGGACAACTACCTGCGCCACCTGCCGGCGCTGCAGGCGGTCGCGCACGCGAAGAAACGCTGCACGCTGTACTTCGACTGCCTTGCGCAATGCGGGCTGCGCGACGGCATCGCGCACATCGGCCAATTCTGCATCGACACGCAGCTCGCGGCGGCACTGCGCGGCGACGTCCGCAAGGGCCTCTTCTTCCGCGGCGCCGGGCCGCTGCCGTTCGGATCGCAGATTCGCCCCGTGCGCGACCTGATCGGCCATCTTCTCGGGAGGCTCGTACCGGCGCCCGGCTGAGCGAGCGGCGGCCCCGCGTGACGTGATACGCTTGCGCGCGCACGCAGGCCATGTCACGCCCGAAGATCAGCACTCAAACGTTCCTGTCGCGCCTGCCCCTGTTCGAGGAGCTCGCGCCGGCCGAGCTCGACCGCGTCGCGGCGGGCACCACCGAGCTGCACGTGCCGCGCGGCGAGATCGTCGTCAATCGCGGCGACCCGTGCGTCGGCTTCCACGTCGTCATCTACGGCCAGGTGAAGCTCGCGTTCCTGTCGCCGCAGGGAGGCGAGAAGGTCGTCGAGATCATCCCCGCCGGCTACTCGTTCGGCGAAGCGCTGATGTTCATGGGGAAGCCGTACATCGTGATGGCGCAGACGCTCGCCGATTCGATGCTGCTGCACGTCTCGCGAAAGGCGGTGTTCGACGAGATCGAGCGGAGCGCCGACTTCGCCCGGCGCATGCTCGCCGGCCTCTCGCGGCGGCTGCACAGCCTGATCTCCGACGTCGAGTCCTACTCGATGCAATCGGGGACCGAGCGTGTGATCGGCTACCTGCTGCGCCAGGACGAGGAGCTCGCGGCCGCCAATTCACCGTACGTGATGCGGCTGACGACGTCGAAGGCGGTCGTCGCGTCGCGGCTCAACGTGACGCCCGAGCACTTCTCGCGCATCCTGCACGACCTCAGCGAGCAGAAGCTGATCGAGGTCGAGGGCCGCGAGATCCGCATCGTCGATCCGGCGCGGCTGCGCGAGTATCACGGCTGAACCAGAGATCGGGGTCGAAGGACGGAGTCTGACCCTAATTTGCTCTACTTCTTCCGGATCGAGATCTCGAGCAGCGCGTCGACGCCTGGCACCTCCTCGTGCGAGTAGCCGTTGTTGTCGAGGATGCGGAACAGCGGCACGGGCCGGCAGTTGATCTTTACGCGCAGGCAATCGTCCGGCCCGAGCCGGTCGAGGCTTTCCAGCACGCGCTCGAGCGGCTCGGGGGCCTGCATGCCGCGTACGTCGAGTTCGATCGTCGCCATTTTCTACTCGTCAATGAGCCGGTGATCCGCGCGGCGCGCGGCTGACGCTCGGCGCCATCGCCAACGCGTGCGCGACGTTGAGCGCCGCCGCGAAGAGCAGCACGGCGCCTGCCTGATGCAACGCCGCGAGCGGCGCCGGCACGCGCAGCAGCAGTGTCGCGATGCCGAACGCGATCTGCACGGCGAGCATCGCGACCAGCAGCACCGCTCCGGTCTTCGCCGCGCGCGACACCGCCCTGCTGCGCAGCACCGCGACGCAAAACGCGGGCACGGCGAACGCGAGCAGCCACGCGAGGGCGCGATGATCGAACTGCACCGTCGCCATGTTGTAGAGCGGATTCAGGTACCACGGCTCGAGCATCATGATTTCCGGCGGCACGACGTGCCCGTTCATCGACGGAAACGTGTTGTACGCGAAGCCCGCGCGAATGCCGGCGACGAGGCCGCCGGTGAGTGCCATCACGAACACCAGCGCTGCGATGCACGCACCGGCGCGCCGCAGGCGTGGGCCAGCGCGCTCGGCAGCGCCGCTCACCGCGCCGCCACCGCCTGCGCCTTGCCGCACGATCGAAAGCGCGATCCAGAACATCGCGGCGAAGATCGCGAGTGCGAGCCCGAGGTGCGCGGTCAGCCGGAAGTGCGAGACGCGCGGATCGTCGACGAGGCCGCTTTGCACCATGTACCACCCCATCGCGCCCTGCAGGCCGCCGAGCACGAAGATCGCGCCAAGCTTTTTGGCGAGTTCACGCGAGATGCGCCGGCGCAGCGCGAACCACGCGAGCGGCACGAGGAACACGACGCCGATCGCGCGCCCGAGCAGCCGGTGGAAGTACTCCCACCAGAAGATGCCCTTGAACCCGTGCACGTCCATCGCGTGATTGACGAGCCTGAACTCAGGCGTCTGCCGATATTTCGCGAACGTTTCCTGCCACGCGGCGTCGGTGAGCGGCGGCAGCGTGCCGATGATCGGCTGCCACTCGACGATCGACAAGCCGGAATGCGTGAGGCGCGTCACGCCGCCGACGACGACCATCGCGAACACCAGCGCGCAGCAGGCGAAGAGCCAGGCCGCGACGCTGCGTGCGACGACGTCCGAGGAAGACCGGCCTCCGACGTCGCGATCGCGCGCGACGCCGTCGCCATACGACTTTCTCCGATCCCATTGCAGCGCGAGCGCATCCGCTTGCATCGTTCATCCCTTCACCTGTCGCACGGCTGCCATTCAACACGGCGGCGTCCGGACATTGCTTGATCCGCGTCAATGGCACTGCGCATGGCGAAGCCTAGATTCCGGCGGTGACGCGGGCGCCCTCGTGTGTGCGGCCGCCGGGCGTGCAACTTCAAGGAGCGAGGCGATGAACGAAAAGATGGCGACCAACGTGCTCGAGACGAACGAAGACGACGAGCTCGACGAGCGGATACCTGCGATGCAACAACTGCTCGACAACCCCTTCCTGCTGCTCTTCATCGGCGTCGCGATGCCGACCGTTCTCTACATCATCTGGGGCGTGATGGAGATCGTCGGCATTCCGCTGGCCAAGTGACGCGAGAACCCTATGAGCGCCATTGAACCCCCTGTCGAGCGCATCTGGTGGAAGCAGCCGCTCGACCGCGTCGAAGGCACGTGGATCGTCATCGCGTTCGTGTGGTGCATCATCATGTTCGTGATGATGCCGTACTGGCACGTGTACGGTAAGCAGAATCTCTCGAACGAGGCGTACAGGACCACCGCCGAAGCGTTCCAGAAGAAGGCGCAGGAGTTCGTCGACAAGACGACGGTGCGCACCGAGACCGACCTCAAGATCCCCGTCGCACACCCGGCGCCCGGCGGCGACGCCTACCTGATCGCCCGGCTGTGGCAATGGTGGCCGATGCTCGAGCTCGAAGAGGGCAAGACCTACCGGATCCATCTCGCGGCGATGGATTTCATGCACGGCTTCTCGCTGCAGCCCGAGAACATCAACATCCAGGTCCATCCCGGCTACGAGCACATCGTGACGGTCACGCCGACCAGCGCGGGCACATTCTCGATCATATGCAACGAGTATTGCGGCATCGGCCATCACACGATGGCGAGCAAGCTCTACGTCGTGAAGAAATAAGGGAGCCTCGATCGTGATCAATCGCAACTTCCGCACCGACCCGGCGACCGGTCTCGTCTTCCACGAGACGGCCGAGAAGCTGATCCGCTGGAACGCCGTCGCCGGGGTCGTGTCGCTGCTCGTCGGCGGCATCCTCGCGTTGCTGGTCATCCTGACGCGCTGGCCGGCCGTGCACCTGCTGCCCGCCGACTGGTTCTACCTCGCGCTGACCGCGCACGGCGTCGACATGCTCGTCGTGTGGATCATCTTCTTCGAGATCGCCGTGCTGTACTTCGCCGCCTGTGTGCTGCTCAAGTGCCGCATCGCCGGGCCGAAGTGGGCGTGGGCGGGCTTCTGGCTGATGGTGATCGGCGCGCTCGTCAACAACGTCGCGGTGTTCCGCGGCGACTCGAGCGTGATGTTCACCTCGTACGTGCCGATGGGCGCGAACCCGGCGTTCTACCTCGGCCTGATCCTGTTCGCCGTCGGCGCGCTGATCGGCTGCTTCGTGTTTTTCGGCACGCTCGTCGTCGCGAAGAGCGAGAAGACGTACAACGGGTCGCTCCCGCTCGTCACGTTCGGTGCGGTCACCGCGGCGATCATCGCGGTCTTCACCATCGCGTCGGGCGCCATCATCCTGATTCCGACGTTCCTGTGGTCGGTCGGGCTCGTGCCGTACGTCGATTCGCTGATGTACAAGACGATCTGGTGGGCGTTCGGTCACAGCTCGCAGCAGATCAACGTCGCGGCGCACGTTTCGGTCTGGTACGCGATCGCCGCGATCGTGTTCGGTGCGAAGCCGATGTCCGAGAAGGTGTCGCGCACCGCGTTCCTGCTCTACATCTTCTTCCTGCAGCTCGCCTCCGCGCACCACCTGCTGTCCGACCCGGGGCTCACGTCGAACTGGAAGATCTTCAATACGAGTTACGCGATGTACCTCGCGGTGCTCGCGTCGATGGTCCACGGGTTGACCGTGCCCGGCGCGATCGAGGTCGCGCAGCGCCGGAAGGGCTTCGACCGCGGTCTCTTCGAGTGGCTGCGCAAGGCGCCGTGGGGCAACCCGGTGTTCTCGGGCATGTTCATCTCGCTGATCGGATTCGGGTTCCTCGGCGGCATCTCGGGCGTGATGATGGGCACCGAGCAGTTGAACCTCATCATCCACAACACGATCTACGTGCCCGGCCACTTCCACGCTACGGTCGTCGTCGGCACGACGCTCGCGTTCATGGCGCTCACCTACTTCCTGATACCGACGCTGTTCCGGCGCGAGCTGATGTTCCCGAAGCTCGCGAAGTGGCAGCCGTACCTGTTCGGCCTCGGCATGAGCGCGTTCGCGCTGTTCATGATGGGCGCCGGCACGCTCGGCGTCCCGCGGCGGCATTGGGACATGACCTTCGCCGGCAACCCGCTCGGCTACGAGTTCGCGGGCACCGCGTACCTGATGATGGGACTCACCGCGTTGTCCGGCCTCGTCGCGATCGTCGGCGGCGCGTCGTACCTGCTGATCACCGTCGGGAGCGTGTTCTTCGGCAAGAAGATCGTGACGCCGGAGTTCCGGACCGTGTCCATGCGCGAAGGCGCGGTGGCGCGGCCGGTGCGTCAACCGGTGGCCGCGGCGATCACCGGGCACGGCAACATCGGCGTCGCGGGCTTCGTCGCGCCGGGCACGTTCACGCTCGCGATGGTTTTCCTGATCGCGTTCGTCCTCTACTACTTCGTCAACTGGAAATACCTGTCGACGGTCTGGCCGCTGTCGTGATCGGGGACGCGCGGGTTCCGGGACGCACACGCCGGGGCCCGCGCGGTTGTCAGTCTACGAATCGGAAACGACGACGATGAACGCGACCGCGCGTGCCGGCGAGCAAGCCCCGACCCGAAAGCCGGGTGCCGTCAGCCTGTTCTTCGACCTCTTCAAGCTCCGCATCGGGCTCGTCATCGGCTTCACCGCCTTGGCGGGCCTCGCCGTCGCACCCGGCAGCGCGCCGGCAAGCTGGCGCGTCGCGTTGCTGATCTTCGCGGTCGTCGCGTCTTCCGCCGCGGCGGGCGCCTTCAATCAATACGTCGAGCGCGACCTCGACGTGCGGATGGCGCGCACGAAGCGACGTCCGTTCGTCACGGGTCGCCTCGTGCATTCGCCGCGCTGGCTCGCGATCATCGCGCTGATGTGCGCCGGTTCGGTGGTGCTCGCTGCGTTCGTCGCGAACGCGGCGGCAGCGCTCTATACGTTCCTCGGCGCGTTCGTCTACGGCGTGGTCTATACCGTGTGGCTCAAGCGCCGCACGCCGCTCAACATCGTGATCGGCGGCCTCGCCGGCAGCTTCGCCGTGCTCGCCGGCGCCGCCGCCGTCGTGCCGGAAGGGCTCGGTGCAGTTCCCCTCGCGCTCGCGGTCGTGTTGTTCCTCTGGACGCCGCCGCACTTCTGGAGCCTCGCGATCGCTTACCGAGCCGATTACGAGGCGGCGGGCGTGCCCATGCTGCCGGCGGTCGTCGGCGACGTGCGCGCTGCGCGCGCGGTGCTTCTCGGCACCGTCTTGCTGGTCGTCGCGTCGCTGGTCCCGGCGACGTTGGGACTGTCGTGGCTCTACGCGATCACCGCGGCGGCGAGCGGCGCGTACTTCCTGTGGACGAGCATCGCGCTGGTGCGCGACCCGTGCCGCCGCACGGCGATGGCGAACTTTCATGCGTCGCTCGTGCAACTGACGCTGCTGCTGTCCGCGGCGATCGCCGATGCGCTGCTTCTCGCGTGAGTCCCTCCGCCCGCTCGTCGGCCTGATCGCCCTCGCGCTCGTCGCGATCCCGGCGGTGTCGCTCGAAGTCGACGTGGCGATGAAGCAGAGTCGCGCCGCGATCGGCCGCGCGCCGGCGAATTACGAATTCACGGCGAGCGACGGCCGGCGCGTGCGCCTCTCCGATTTTCGCGGCAAGCCGCTGCTCGTGAGCTTCGTTTACACCGGCTGCGGGCAGGTGTGTCCGACGACGACGCGATTCCTCGACAAGGCGGTACGACAGGCGTCGGACGCGCTCGGCGGCGACGCGTTCAACGTCGCGACGATCGGCTTCAACCTGCCGTTCGACAACGCCTCGGCGATGCGCGACTTCGCGCGGCATCAGGGCATCGAGCGCGCCCAGTGGAAGTTCCTCTCGCCGGACGCCGGCAGCGTCGAGCGGCTCACCGGCGACTTCGGCTTCACGTATGCGGCCAGCACGGGCGGCTTCGATCACGTCACGCAACTGTCGGTCGTCGATGCCGACGGCCGCATCGTTCAGCAGCTCTACGGCGAATCGTTCGATCCCAAACTGCTCGTCGCCGCGGTTCGCACCGCCGCCACCGGCGCGGCGCTCGCGCCCCAGGATTTTTCCGATCTCGCGACGCGGGTGCGCCTCCTGTGCACCGTCTACGATCCGCGCACCGGCACCTATCGCCTCGACTACGGCCTGTTCATCGAAATCTTCGCGGGCCTCACCGTCCTCGGTGCAACGCTCCATTACCTCATGCGTGAGTGGCGTCGGCAGCGGCGTCCCATGCCTCCACCTCCGACACGTGTCTGACACGTGTCGGACGTGGCGCGCGTTTTGATCCACGTCATATCGAAAGGTGCACCGCGCGCATAGCATTTCGCACATGCACGCCTCTCCTCCGCCCGGCGGCGATCGCATCGCTGGATTCGTCGCCGGGTTCTTTCTCCCGCATTCGAGCCAACCCCCGCGATGCTGAAGGCGATTCAGCACGCCGGCCAGTTTCTCTTCCTTCGTCTCGAGCGCCTCTTCAACCGCGCGTTCGGTGAAGCGAACAATCCGCTCTACTACCTCGGCGCGATCACCTACTTCCTGTTCTGGATCGTCGTCGCGAGCGGCCTCTACCTGTACGTCTTCTTCAAGACCGGCGTCAGCGAAGCCAACGCGTCCGTCGAGTACTTGACGCGCGACCAGTGGTACCTCGGCGGCGTCATGCGGAGCCTGCACCGTTACGCGTCGGACGGCCTCGTGCTCGGCATGCTTCTGCACGTGACGCGGCATTTCACGTTCGACCGCTACCGAAGCTTCCGGTGGTTCTCGTGGATCACCGGCGTCGTCGTGCTGTGGCTCGTGTACGTCTCGGGCATCAACGGCTACATGCTGTCTTGGGATCGCCTCGCGCAGTTCGTGACCGTTGGCACGGCGGAGTGGCTCGACTGGCTGCCGGTCTTCAACGGCACGCTGATCCGCAACTTCATCTCCGAGGGCGCCGTCAACGACCGGTTGTTCTCGCTCCTGTCGTTCCTGCACATCGGCTTCCCGCTCGGCGTGCTCGCGCTCCTGTGGATCCACACGCAACGCGTGCCGAGTGCGAAGACGAACCCGCCGCGCTCCATCATGGCTTGGCTCGTCGGCTCGCTCGTCGTGCTGTCGCTGCTGAAGCCGGCGCTTTCGCAAGGCGTCGCCAACCTCGACACGGTGCCGTCGACCGTCGACCTCGACTGGTTCTACCTGCCGATCTTCCCGCTCTTCTATCGCTGGTCGGCCGGCCTCGTCTGGCTGCTGGTCGGCGCCGGCACGCTGCTCTTCGCGCTGCTGCCCTGGCTGCCGCCCAAGCGCCGCGGCGGCAACGAATTTCACGTGATGGTGCACCCGGACAACCGGATCGTCGCGGCGCAGCCGGGCGAGACGCTGCTCGACGCGGCCTTGCGCGACGAGATTCCGTTCCCGTTCGATTGCCGTAACGGCGGCTGCGGCGTCTGCAAATGCAGCATCCTGTCGGGTCGCGTCGATTACGGCATTTACCAGTCGACCGCACTTTCGAAGGACGAGATCGCCGCGGGCAAGGCGCTTGCCTGCTGCGCGACGCCGCTCTCCGACGTCGAGATCGAATACGTTCCGCAGCGTGCGTCGTCGTACGTCGTTCCGAGGCACCGCGCGCAGGTCGTCGAGCTGACGCTGCTCGCCGACGACGTCATGCTCGTGCGCCTGCAACTGCTCGGCGAGGCGCCGCTTCGCTTCTACGCCGGGCAGTACATCAACGTGCTGCTCGGCGATGGCGAGAAGCGCAGCTTCTCGTTCGCCACCGCGCCGCACGAGACGAAGTCGATCGAGCTGCACGTCCGGTACGTGCCCAACGGACGATTCACGACGCACGTGTTCCGCGCGATGAAGGTCGGCGACGTCGTCGAGTTCGAAGGTCCGCAGGGCTCGTTCTTCCTGCGCGAGGACAGCGACAAGCCGATCATCTTCGTCGCAGGCGCCACCGGCTTCGCGCCGGTCAAGAGCATGCTCGAGCACGCGTTCCACGCCGGCGTCAAGCGGCCGATGGTGCTCTATTGGGGCGTGCGCTCGAAGAAGGACCTGTACCTCGGCGATCTCGCACAGCGCTGGACCGTCGAGCACGCGAACTTCCGGTTCGTCCCGGTGCTCTCCGAACCGCGGCCCGACGACCATTGGGAAGGCCGCACCGGCCTCGTGCACGAGGCGATCCTCGCCGATTATCCGGATCTTTCCGGGCACCAGCTCTATGCGTGCGGCTCGGTGCGCATGGTCGAGGCGGCGCATCCGGCGTTCGCCGCGCACGGGCTCACCCAGGATGACTGCTTCTCCGACGCGTTCCGACTCGCGCCGCAGCGACCGCGCACGAGCGGCCGGTCCGAAGTCGTTCGCCTCGGCGGTGTAGAGGAAGCAGCGTGAGCGCGGCGCCAAATGGAACCCCGGGAGGCCGAGGCGTGAAGTACATCGCGCGCTACGCCGCGCAAGCGGTCCTGTATGCCGCGTTCGTGGCGGTGATCGGCTACTTCTCGAACGCGCCGGCGTACGAGCATCTGCCACCGAACGACGCGCTGCTCAAGTTGTCGCTGTCGCACGCCGGCGCGCGCAAGGAAGCGTGCCATCAGCGCTCGGCGGAGGAGCTCGCGAAGCTCGCGCCGAACATGCGCGCGCAATCGGTGTGTCCACGCGAGCGTTCGCCCGTCGTCGTCGATGTCGACCTCGACGGAGCACGCGTGTTCCACGTCGTCGCCCCGCCGTCCGGATTCGCCAAGGATGGCGCCTCGACGATCTATCGGCGGCTTCCGATTCCCGCAGGCAGGCATCGGATCACCGCGCGGCTGTCCGACACGCCGGACGGCGCGTTCAACTACACCCACGACGCGACGCTCGACCTCCCGCCCGGTCGCGTCGTCGTCGTCGACTTCGATCCCGCGCGAGGCGGGTTCGTCATTCGAAGCTAGCGACCGATCGATGCCCGCGATCGCGCTCAATTCGCAAGCGGCGATCGTGCTCGCATGCTCGCCGGCGGCGCTCCTCGCGCGCCTCGAAGCGATCTTCGACCGCGCCTTCGGCCCGCGCGCCAACCCGTGGCGGCACCTCGGCGCGCTGGGGTTCTATCTCTTCTTCGTCGTCGTCGGCACCGGCGTCTGGCTCTACGCAGCGTTCGATACGAGCGTTGCCGGCGCTTATCGATCGGTCGAGCAGATCACGCAGAACGCGTGGCCGCTCGGCGGCTTCTCGCGAAGCGTGCATCGCTACGCGTCGGATGCGTTCGCCGTCGTCGTCGCGCTGCACCTCGCGCGCGAATGGCTGAACGGCCATGCCAAGGGCTTTCGCTGGTTCTCGTGGCTGACCGGCGTGCCGCTCGTCGGGCTCGTCCTCGCTTCGGGCATCGGCGGCTTCTGGCTGGTATGGGACCGCGTCGCGCAATTCAGCCTCATCGCCACGACCGAATGGCTCGATGCGCTGCCGTTCTTCGGCGAGCCGCTCGTGCGCAATTTCGTGGCGAACGGCGTGGTGACGAACCGCCTCTTCTCGCTGCTCGTCTTCCTGCACATCGGCATCCCGCTCTTTCTGCTGCTCGCGATGTGGCTTCACGTCAAGCGGATCGCACGTCCGCGAACGTTGCCGCCGCGCGCGCTCGCGCTCGGCTTTGCAGCAGCGCTCACGCTGCTCGCGCTCGTCGCACCGGTACGCAGCGACGCGGAAGCCGATCTGGACGTGGCACCGTCGCATCTCGCGCTCGATTGGCTCTACCTCGGCGCGCATCCGCTGCAATACGCGACGTCGCCGGCGACGCTTTGGATCGCCGTTCTCGGCGCGTCGGTCGCGCTCGCATTGCTGCCCTGGCTGCCGCCGGCGCGGCGCGCGCCCGCCGCGCGGGTCGATCTCGCGAACTGCAACGGTTGCGGCCGCTGCTTCGACGATTGCCCGTACGTCGCGGTGACGCTGCGCCCGCGTACCGACGGCCGACCGCTCCCGCGCGAGGCGGTCGTCGATCCGCAGCTCTGCGCGGCGTGCGGCATCTGCGCCGGCGCGTGCCCGTCGTCGACGCCCTTTCGCAGCACGCAGGTCCTGCGAAGCGGCATCGACCTGCCGCAGCATTCGATCGGTGCAGTGCGCGACGAGCTCGACGTCGCGCTCGCTTCGCTGTGCGGCACGCCGGCGCTGGTCGTCTTCGGGTGCGACTGTTCCGCGAGCGTCGCCGCGGTGCAGCGCGCGGATACGGCGACGATTTCGCTGCCGTGCACCGGCATGCTGCCGCCGTCGTTCGTCGAATACGCATTGCGCGCCGGCGCCGACGGCGTGCTCGTCACCGGTTGCCGCGAAGGCGACTGCGCGTATCGGCTCGGCGATCGGTGGACCGTCGAGCGTTTCGCCGGACAGCGCGCGCCGTATCTGCGCGAGAACGTCGCGCGCGAGCGTGTTCGCATCGCGTGGTCCGGACGCTTCGATGCGCCCGCGCTGCGCGCCTCGATCGACCGCTTTCGTGAGGACCTGCGCACGCTTTCGCCCGATCGCGTGCGCGGCTCGATCAAGCGCAAGGTGACAAGCCATGCATGAATCGTCGCTGCATCATCCTATGCGCAGCCTGGACGCGTATCGCACCGCGCAAGCGAGCGCTGCGGCGCCTCGTTATCGGCTCGACATTCCGGCAGGTGCGCGCCGCACGCTCGCGCGACGCTGGCTCGGTCTCGGGCTCGCCGCGCTGATCGCGGCGGGCGTGCTCTCGATCCTCCTCGTGCTGTCGCGCACGCCCGGCATTTCACGGCTGCTGCCGATCGCCGACTTCTTCCAGGTCGCGCTCGTCGCGCACGTCGACTTGTCGGTGCTCGTCTGGTTTTGCGCGTTCGCAGGCGTGCTGTGGACGTTGAACAGCGCGCCGCGCGGCCTGCGCTTTGCGACGTTGGGGTTCGCCCTCGTGGCGACCGGCACGGCAGCGATGGCGCTGGCGCCGTTCGCGGGGGCGGGTCGCCCGGTGATGGCGAACTACATCCCCGTGCTCGACGAGCCGATCTTCCTCGGCGGCCTCGTCGTGCTGGGCATCGGCGTCGCGGCCGTCGTGCTGCGCGGCATGGCGACGTCGCTTCGCGTCCGCCTGCGCCTCGATGGCAGCGACGCGCTGCGCTTCGGGCTCAACGCGTCGCTCGTCGCGACGGCCGTCGCGTTGCTCGCCTTCGTCGCGTCGTTCGCCGCCGTACCGTCGTCGCTCGCGCCCAAGGCCTACTACGAGTTGCTGTTCTGGGGCGGTGGCCACGTACTGCAGTTCACGTGGACGCTTTTGATGCTCGTCGCCTGGCTGTGGCTCGCCGACGCGACCGGCGCCCGCGTACCGCTGTCGCCGCGCGTGGTGACGCTCCTCTTCGGCATCGGGCTCGTGTCGGTGTTCGCGACGCCGATCATCTACCTTGCCTACGACGTGGGCTCGGTCGAGCACCATCGCCTGCTCACCTGGCTGATGCGCTTCGGCGGCGGGCTCGCGATTCCTCCGATCGCGGCGGCCGTGGTGCTCGCGCTCGCACGCAAGCGCGACGTGGCCGACGACGCCAAGCCGCTTCGCGCATCGCTGATCGCCTCGCTCGCGCTGTTCGGCGCAGGGGGCGTGATCGGCTTCCTGATCTCGGGCAGCAACGTCAGGATTCCCGCGCATTACCACGGCTGCATCGTGGGGGTGACCATCGCGCTGATGGGGCTCGCGTACCTGCTCCTGCCCGCACTGGGCTATGCCCGGCCGAAGACGCGACTGGCGACGTGGCAGCCGTACATCTACGGCGGCGGCCAGTTGCTGCACATCGTCGGCCTCGTCTGGTCCGGCGGCTACGGCGTGCAGCGAAAGGTCGCAGGCAGCGAGCAGGTGCTGCGCACGACGCAGGAAATCGCGGGGATGGGATTGATGGGTCTCGGCGGGCTGGTCGCCGTGATCGGCGGCCTCCTGTTCGTCGTCGTGATGGTCCGCGCGATGCGCTATCGCGCGCATGCATCGCCGCTTTGCGTCGCACCGTGATTCGCTCCGGCACCGTTGCCGCGGCGCGCGTCACCCTTGACGCCTCGCCGGATGCATCGTCCGCACGACACGCGCTGCGCGTGCTCGCGCGAGCCGCTGCGGTCCTCGTCATCGTCATCGTCGTCGCCAGCGCTTACCTGCGGCTGTCCGCTGCGGGGTTGTCGTGCAGCGACTGGCCCGCGTGCTACGGACGAATCGTCGCGGAAATCGAGCCGTCGACGTGGGAGCGCGTCGCGCGCGTGGCACACCGGATCGCCGCGACGGCGGTCGCCGCCCTCTCCCTCGCGCTGCTCGTCCTCGCGTGGGCCGCGCGACCGCGACGCGCTGCGACCGTAACGCTCGCGTCGGGCGTTCTCATCGTCGTCGTCGGGCTCGCGATCCTCGGGATCGCGACGCCGAAACTCAATGCGAGGGGTCCGCTGCTGCCCGCGGTCACCCTCGCGAATCTCCTCGGCGGCTTCGTGCTGCTGGCGCTCGTTGTGGGTGTTCATGCAACGACGCGGCCGAGGCTCGCCGTGCCGGCGTGGGTGCGCATCCTCGCTGTCGTGGCGCTCGGCGCGATCGTTGCGCAGGTGGTCCTCGGCAGCTTCGTCAGCGCCCGCTTCGCGGGCCTCGCCTGTCCGACCTTTCCGTTGTGCGGCGTGGGCGTGTCGGCGACGCCGCTTCCGGTCCTGCTCGACCCGTTCGCACCGCTCGCCGTCGACGCGACGAACACCGTGGTGCGAATTCCGGAACTCGCGTCGTTGCAGTGGGCGCACCGCGTCGGGGCGCATCTCGTGCTGTTCACCGCGATTGCGCTCGCGATCGGCTTCGTGCGCGCAAGGCGCCGCGCACTCGGCGCCGTGGTCCTCCTTCCAGTCCTCGTCGAGCTGGCGCTCGGCGCCAGCGCTGCCGTCTTCCAACTACCGCTGCCCGTCGTGCTCGCGCACAACCTCGTCGGCGCGCTGCTGCTCGCGACGATCCTCGCCGTGAACCTTCGAATCGGAACCGCCACCTAGCCGAGCGTGCTCGGCGCCACGGCGACCCACTTCCGCCCGCGCGGACGCTCGGCGACGAAGCGATCGCGAAGCGCATTCAGCCGATAGGTGAGCCAGACCCGATGGCGCGGCTTCGACAATCGCGAAGCCTTGAACATCGCGGCGTTGATGCCGTTGCACCGCGCCGAGCGCACGAGCAGTCCGTTCTGATCCTGCTCGTACAGAAAGCGGCCCAACGCCTGCGTGAAGGCATAGCTCGACCGATCGACGAGTTCGCGATGCTTCGCCTCCTTGCCACGCAGATCGATGAGGAGCGCGTCGCAGCGCACGTCGAACACGCGCCGCTCGGTGACGATCTCGCGGTCGAGCGCCGCGTAGCTGTCGAGGACGAACCGATACCAGTGCCAAGCCGTCTCGAAGACGGTCGTCTCGATTTCGAGCGAGCCGTACCACACGCCGTAGCGCGTCCCGTCGGAAAAGCGCGTCGCCTGCCAGTGCGCGCTGTCGAAGTTGTAGCTGATGACCGTGCCGTAGTCGAACGGCCGCGTGATCAGCGCCGCGTCCGTCGGCGGGCGCTGCCGCGCCTCCGCCGCGATCGCCACGTCCCAATCGGTCGGGTCGTGGGACAAGTCGTCGAACAGGTGCTGCGACGTGCGGATGCCGGGAATGTTGCGGACGAGATCGTCGTGGAAGTCGACGTTCGACGCGACGAGCGCCGCGAACGACGACGCGCGCGGCGGCGCCTTCCCGGCCACCTACTCCCCGCGCTGGAAGTCGAGATAGCGCCGCAGCGCGAGCAGGCCTTCGAAACCGTGCCGCACGACGAGGTCGATGGGACGCGCACCGAGGCGCCGATTGCTCGTCGTCATCCACGCGTACGCGAGGTCGCGGTCGTGCGGGAACAGGATGCGCAGCGACTTGTGGATGCCGAGAAGATGCGAGACGCGATCGAGCAGGTCGCGGTCGTCGGCGAGCGGCTCGCCCGCGCGGTAGCGCACGAGCGTGCTGCGGCTGCCTGCGGAGATGCCGAGCGCCGCCGCCTGCTCCGCCATGGGAAGGTCCCAATGCTCGAAGAGTCGCGTGACCATTCGGGCGAGACGGCTGCGAGCCTCGCGGCTGCCGGCGTCGATCGTCGGCGCGGGTGTGCGGACGGCCGAAGCGCGCATCGTGGCCACTCTGTGTTTATTGGTACATCGATTGTACCAGAATCACCACGCGGTCGAGCTTGCCTGCGATCCTCCCCCGCTGCTCGAGCGTCGGTACGATGCGGGACGTGACGTGAGTCAGTCCGTATACCGCGGCGGATCCGGATCGTCGGCCCAGTTGGCCGCGGGCTTTTCGACGCGCGCCATCCACTCGCGCACGAGCGCGACATGCTCGCGCTCCTCGGCCTCGAGATCGCGCGCCGCCTCGCGCACGTCGGCGTCCTCGGCCGACAACGCGAGCTCCGCATAGAACGCCGCGGCGCGCTCCTCGCACGCGAGCGCGATCTCCAGCGCGTGATACGACTGCATCAGGTAATGCATGGTGTCGCCGGCCGGCGTTTCGGGCCCTTCGCTCGCGCCGAACGCGCAGCTGCGCCGGGGCGGGGCGTATTCGCGCCATCGCATCTGCGCCATGATCGCGCGCGCGTGCCCGGTCTCGATGTTCGACATCTTGCGAAAGAGTTCGGCCACTTCGACGTTGTTCGCCGTCTCCATCGCGTCGGCCAGCTCCGAGTACCGCTGCGCGGCCTCGCTCTCCATCGCGAGTGCGAGCGACATGAACTCCGCCAGGTTTCTTGGTGCCTCGTACTCGATCGTCGCTCCCACCGCCTGCATTGCCGCGTTCATAGCGCAAACTCCGCTTCGAGGTCCTCGACGCGCGCGACCGGCTCGCTCGGCCCGAGGGGGCACGTCGGCCGGTCGCCGATGTACAGCACGCCGATGTTGAATCCGTCGTCGGTCATCAGCCGACGCGCCGCGCGCGACGCGTCGGTCGTCGGCTCGACTGGCGCCGGGCGCACCTGCGTCTTCCACTCGCGCTGCTCGGGGCGGAACGTCACGCACGGCGACAGGATTTCCACGAACGAGAAGCCGGGATGACGCATCGCCTGCGCGAGGATCTCGGCCGTGCCGTTCGGATCGCCGGAGAACGCGCGCGCGATGAAGTTCGCGCCCGACGCGAGCGCGACGACGAGCGGGTGGAATACGCGCAGCTTCGTGCCGCCGGGCGACAGCTTCGAGTCCCAGTCCGGCTCGGTCGTCGGGGACGGCTGTCCCTTCGTCATGCCGTACACGTGGTTGTCCATCACGATGTACGTGAGGTCGACGTTGCGCCGGCACGCGTGCAGGAAGTGGTTGCCGCCGATCGAGTAGCCGTCGCCGTCGCCCCCGGCGACGAGCACCGTGAGCTCCGGGCGCGCGACCTTGAGGCCGGTCGCCGCGGCGAGCGAACGGCCGTGCACGCCGTGGAAGCCATAGCAATTCGTATACGCCGGAATCCGCGACGAACAACCGATGCCGGACACGACCGCGACGTCCTCGGGCGGGATGTCGAGCGCGGCGAGCGCCTTGGTGACGGAGCTCAGCACCGAGTAGTCGCCGCATCCCGGGCACCAGATCGGCTTGTACGCGGACTTGTAGGTTTGCGCCGTGCGCGGCGCGCGGGTGGCGACGTCGTTCATCGTGTGCTCCAGGCGAGGATCGCGTCGACGAGCTCGCCGGGACGAAGCGGCAACGGACCCGGACGATGGAAGCTCTGCGCGCGCCCCGGAAGGTCGATCATCGCGCGCAGATAGCGATACAGCTGCGCGCCGTGGTTCTGCTCGACGACGAGGACCTGCGACACGCCGGCGAGCGCATCGTCGAAACGCTCCTGCGACAACGGCGCGAGCAGCCGCAGCGCGAGCAGCCGCACGTTCGTGCCGCTTGCGCGCAGGCGCGCGAGCGCTTCACGCACCGGCGATGCCGACGACCCGAAGGTGACGATCGCGCGTTCGCCCTCGCCCTCGACGTCCGCCCACATGGCGCCGTAGTCGTGCTCGACCAGCTTGCGCAATCGCTTGTCGAGTTGCCTCGCGTGATCGCGCGCCTGGCTGCTTGGAATGCCGCCTTCGCCGTGCTCGAGCCCGTCGGCCGTGTACACGACGCCCGGCGTGCCGGGAATCGCCATCGGCGAAATGCCGCTTTCGGTGTCGCGGTAACGCTTGTAATCGGGAACGTTGGGGGCCGCCGTCAACCGTCGCGCCACCCACGCGTTTTGCGCCGGCACGTCGACGATCGCGCGCGACTGGCCCATGAACTGGTCGGACAGCACCAGCGCCGGCGCCTGGAGGGCTTCGGCGAGGTGCACCGCCCACTGCGTCGTCGCGAGGCAGTCGGCGATCGACGTCGGCGCGACGACGATGCGTGGCGCATCGCCGTGCAATCCGGACACCGCGAACGACAGGTCGCTCTGCTCGCTCTTCGCCGGAATGCCCGTCGACGGTCCTCCGCGCATCACGTCGACCACGACGATCGGGGTTTCCGACGCGACGGCGAGCCCGATGCCTTCGGTCATCAGCGCGAGGCCCGGCCCCGCGGTCGCGGTGAGCGACGGCACGCCGCCGTAGGACGCGCCGATGATCATGTTGACCGAAGCGAGCTCGTCCTCGGCCTGCACCAGCGTTCCGCCGATTTTCGCGAGCGCCGGCGCCATCCATTCGAGCAGCTCCGTCGCCGGCGTGATCGGATAGGCTGCGACGAAGCGCACGCCGCCGCGCAGCGCACCGTAGCCTGCCGCCTCGTTGCCGCTCAGAAGCCAGCGCTTCGTCGACGCGGCTTTCGCGGGCGCGAGCGGCGCGAAGCCGTCGATGTCGCGCGCCGCCTCGATGCCCGCCCCCAGCGCCGCGAGGTTGGCTGCGAGCCCCGCCTCGTCGCGCTTCCACGTGGCGCGCAACGAAGCTTCCAGCACCGCGGCGCTCAGTCCCGACAGCGCACCGCAAAGCCCGAGCGCCAGCATGTTGATCCAGCTGCCCGGAATCGCCTTCGCCATTTTCTTGAGCGGCAGCGGGTAGCCGCGCGCACCCGTCGCGCGAAACGCCTCGGGCACCTCGCCCTCGCCCGCGTCGCCGATGACGACGCTCGCGTTGCCGAGCGGGATCTCGTCGGCGAAGCGATGCACGTTCTGCCAGTCGATGGCGACCAGCAGGTCGAACGCGTCGCCGAGCGCTGCGACCGGATGCTGCGAAAGCCGCACCAGCGCAGCGGCCTCGCCGCCGCGGATCTGCGGGCCGCTCGTGCGCACCATCAAGCCGTAGAGGCCGGCCCTGGCGGCGGCCTCGAGCAGAAGCGTGCCGGCGGTCATGACGCCGCTGCCGCCGCTGCCTGCGATCGCGATCGAAAGACTCGACGCGGCCGGCGGCGTCAGGCGTCGCGAAGGCGCGATCGCGGTTGCGCTTTCCTGCGTTCCCACCACCATGTCCATGGCGTGCTCCTGCCAAGCGATGCCGACAGTAGACGTTTGGAACGCACGGGGTGCGTTGATGCAGATCAAGGCACCTCCGCGCGCGGGCGTCGAACATGCGTCAAATCGGTATTACGGTACCGTAATTCGGAGAACCGCGATGCGCATCGAAGGACACCGCTGGCAGAGGAGCGCCGTCAATGCGCCGCTTTCGCGCGCGGCGGTCGCATTCGAAGCCGGTGACGGTGAAGTCGTGGTGAAGATCGCCGGCTGCGGCGTGTGCCACACCGACCTCGGCTACCTGTACGACGGCGTGCGCACGAACCAGCCGCTGCCGCTCGCCCTCGGCCATGAAATCAGCGGGACCGTCGTCGAGACCGGCCAGGGCACCGAGGCCTGGCTCGGCAAGGCGGTGATCGTTCCGGCGGTGCTGCCGTGCGGCGAGTGCGACCACTGTCGCCGCGGCGTACCCACGATCTGCCGCCGCCAGAAGATGCCCGGCAACGACATCCACGGCGGCTTCGCGACGCACATCGTCGTGCCGGCGCGCGGCTTGTGCGAGGTCGACGTCGAGCGGCTCGCGAGAGCGGGCCTCACGCTCGCGGAAGTGTCGATCGTCGCCGACGCCGTCACCACGCCCTACCAGGCGGTGCGACGCGCAGGCGTCACGCCCGGAAGCCTCGCGATCGTCGTCGGCGTCGGCGGCGTCGGCGGCTACTGCGTGCAGATCGCGAAGGCGATGGGCGCGACGGTCGTCGCAATCGACGTCGACGAGGCGAAGCTCGCGGCGATCGCCCAGCACGGCGCGTCGCTGACGCTCGACAGTCGTACATACGACGCGAAGAGCCTGAAGGCGGCGATCGTCGAATTCGCGCGCGCACGAAAGCTTCCCACGACCGAGTGGTTCATTTTCGAGTGCTCGGGAAGCGCGCCCGGTCAGCTGACCGCGTTCGGCCTGCTCGTGCACGGCGCGACGCTGTCGGTCGTCGGCTTCACGATGGACAAGGTCGAGGTGCGGCTTTCGAACCTGATGGCGTTCGACGCGCGCGCGCTCGGCAACTGGGGCTGCCCGCCCGAGCACTACCCGGCTGCGCTCGACCTCGTCCTCTCCGGCAAGGTCGCGGTCAAGCCCTTCGTCGAGGAGCGACGGCTCGACGACATCAACGACGTCTTCCATGCCGTGCATCACCGCGAGATCCGCAAGCGCGCCGTCCTCGTGCCGGGATGATCCAAATCAAACCCATTGCGCCGAACGCGTCGCACGATTGCCCGAACCGCCGAGGACCCTTCCCATGAACGCACCCGAACTGCCCCGCGCGATCCTGAAGTCGCACGATCTCGTCGACACCGTCGGCGCCCCCGGCGTCCGCTACGAACTGCGCGCCGCGCGCAAGCCGGATGGCGACACCGTCGCCGGCCTCTACAACGCGTGGATCACGCTCGACAATGCGGCGCAGTTCAACTCGTACACGACGGACATGGTGAAGGCCGTGATCCTCGCGTTTCGCGCCGCGTCGAACGCGCGCGACGTGAATTGCGTGGTCTTCACCGGCGCCGGCGACAAGGCGTTCTGCACCGGCGGCAACACCAAGGAATACGCCGAGTACTACGCGGGGCGGCCGCTCGAGTACCGGCAGTACATGCGCCTCTTCAACGACATGGTGTCGGCGATCCTCGCCTGCGACAAGCCGGTGATCTGCCGCGTCAACGGCATGCGCATCGGCGGCGGCCAGGAAATCGGCATGGCGTGCGACTTCTCGGTCGCCCAGGACCTCGCGCGTTTCGGACAGGCGGGTCCGAAGCACGGCTCGGCACCGATCGGCGGCGCGACGGACTTCCTGCCGCCGATCATCGGCACCGAACGGGCGATGGTCGCCGGCGTGCTGTGCGAGCCGTTCTCCGCGCACAAGGCGTATCACTGGGGCATGCTCGCCGACATCGCGCCCGCGCTCGTCGTCGACGACGCGTTCGTCGCCAATCCGTTGGTGGAAACGCAGCGCATCGTCGACGAGTACGGTCGGTTCGTGTTCGGCGAGCCGAAGACCGGCGACGCCGCGAAGGAAGGAAAGGCGCTCCTCGCGCGCGGCCGCGTGGATTTGTCACGGCTCGACGCGCGTGTCGAGGCGCTTTGCGCGAAGCTGCTGCTCACGTTCCCCGATTGCACGACGAAGACGATCGAGGAGCTGCGCAAGCCCAAGCTCGATGCATGGAACCGCAACAAGGAGAACTCGCGCGCGTGGCTCGCGCTCAACATGATGAGCGAGGCGCGCGCCGGCTTCACCGCGTTCAACGCGGGCACGAAGGACGACCGCGAAGCCGATTTCGTGCTGCTGCGGCAGCGGCTCGCGCGAGGCGACGGCTGGACCGGCACGCTGTGCGACGACATCCAGCCCAAGAACAAGCGCGCATAGCGCATCGCATGGGCGCTCCGCTCGAAACCTGGCTCGACCGCGACGGCGCGCTGCTGCGCCTGCGGCTGAACCGGCCGAAGGCCAACATCGTCGACGCCGCGATGATCGGGGCGCTGAACGCTGCGCTGCGCGAGCACGCGTCGCGCACGGCGCTGCGCGGCGTGCTGCTCGATGCCGCCGGACCGCACTTCAGCTTCGGCGCGAGCGTCGAGGAGCATCGTGCCGAACAGTGCGAAGCGATGCTCGTCTCGCTGCATGCGCTGATCGTCGCAATGCTCGAATTCCCCGCGCCGATCATCGTCGCCGTGCAGGGGCAGTGCCTCGGCGGCGGACTCGAGGTGGCGCTGGCCGGCGCACCGATCGTCGCCTCGCCGCAGGCGCGGCTCGGCCAGCCGGAAACGCGCCTCGGGGTGTTCGCGCCGGCCGCGTCGTGCCTCCTGCCGTATCGGATCGGCGCGGGCGCCGCCGAGGACCTGCTGTTGTCCGGACGCATCGTCGACGGCACCGAAGCGAAGGCGATCGGGCTCGTCGAAATGCTCGCCGAAAATCCCGAGGCGGCCGCGCTCGCCTACTTCGACGAGCACCTCGCGCCGAAGAGCGCCGCGGCGTTGCGTCTCGCGCGTCGCGCGATCCGCGAGCCGCGTGCGTCCGACGTGCGACGACGCCTCGACCAACTCACCCGACTCTACGTGGACACGCTGATGAAGACGCGCGACGCCAACGAAGGCATCGCGTCGTTCCTCGCCAAGCGCGCCCCTGCATGGGAGCATCAATGACGAGCGAGCAAGCCGCGGTCACCGCGATCGTCGAGCGCTGCCAGGCGCTGTTCGACGACCTGCATTTTCGCGCCGTGCAGCAGTGGAAGGCGGCCGTCCCGGGGCGCAAGGCGATCGGCTACATGCCGATCTACGTGCCGCGCGAGATCGTGCACGCGGCCGGCATGCTGCCGGTCGGCATCTTCGGCGGTGGCGACCAGCTCGAGGTGATCCAGGGCGACGCGTATTACCAGAGCTACATCTGCCGCATCCCGCGCTCGACGATCGAGCTCGGCCTGACGGGCCGCCTCGATTGCCTCGACGGCATGCTGTTCCCGTCGATTTGCGACGTGATCCGCAACCTGTCCGGCATGTGGCAGATCCTGTTCAAGGACAAGTACGTCCGCTACTTCGACGTCCCGCAGAACTACGAGGACGCGATCGGCGGCCGCTACTACGTGCACGAGCTCGAGGTGCTGCGCGACGACCTCGGCAGGCTTCGCGGCCGCCCGATCACCGACGACGAGCTGAACGCGTCGATCCGCGTCTACAACGACAATCGCGCGGCGGTGCGCGAGCTCTACGCGTATCGCTCGGAGAAGCCGTGGCAGGCCCCGACGTCCGAGGTGTATCTCGTGCTGCGCGCCGGCATGGTGCTTCCGCCCGACGAGCACACGGCGCTCGTACGCGACTACATCGCCGCGACGGACCGCGCCCCGCGGCAGAAGCGAGACAACGCGCGCATCGTCATGACCGGATCGTTCTGCGAACAGCCGCCGCTCGGCCTGATCAAGTCGGTCGAGATGGCGGGCTGCTACATCGTCGACGACGACTTCATGCTGATCACCCGCTGGCTCACGAAGGACGTGCCCGACGACGGCAAGCCGCTCGACGAGCTGTCGAAGGCGTTCCTGCACGACTCCGCGTCGACCGCCGCGCGCTACGACGCCAAGCGCGAGGACAAGGGGCAGTTCCTGCTGGCGCAGGTGAAAAAGCGCGGCGCCGAGGGTGTCGTGTTCGCCGCCCCGTCGTTCTGCGATCCCGCGCTGCTCGAGCGTCCGATGCTGCAGGACGTGCTCGCGAAGCACAAGGTGCCGTACACGGCGTTCAAGTACGCGGAGAACACCGGGCAGATGGCGCCGATCCGCGAGCAGGCCGGGACGTTCGCCGATTCGATCAAGCTCTGGAGCGCCGCATGACGACCGAACCCACGCCAACGAAGCCGACCGCGAAGCCCGCGCCGGCTGCGAAGAAGCCGCAGAACGTCCAGAAGGAGGACGCGATGTGGCTGCAGAAGGAGATGATCAACCGCAACTACGACGAGCTCGCCGGCGCGCGCGAATCCGGGCGAAAGGTCGCGGCGACCTTCGTGCCCGGCAACCTCAACGAGTTGCTGATGTGCTTCGACTTCGCGCGGAGCCTGCCCGAGACGAACGCGCTGCAGAACGGCATGCGCAAGAAGTCGGGCAAGTTCATCATGGACGCCGAGCGCGACGGCCACTCCGAGGACGTCTGCACGTACGTCAAGGCGGACCTCGGCATGATGCAGGGCGGCGAGATCGGGCCGACCGGCCAGGTGCTGCCGACGCCCGACATCCTCCTCTTGTCGTACACCGGCTGCTTCACGTTCATGAAGTGGTTCGAGCTGATCCGCCACAAGTACGGCTGCGAGACCGTGATGCTGCACGTTCCGTATCAGGGCGACGGCAAGATCGCGCCCTCGATGCGCGACTACGTCGTGAAGCAGCTCAAGGACACCGTGATCCCGACGCTCGAACGCGTATCGGGGGTCAAGTTCGACATCGACCGCCTGCGCGAATACATGAAGGAGTCGCAGAAGGCCGAAGAGGACCTCGTCGGCGTGCTGCAGTCGGCGAAACATCGCCCGTCGCCGATCGACGGCTACTTCGGCGCCGTCTACTACATCGGGCCGATCTTCACCGCCTTCCGCGGCACGAAGGAAGCGACGCAGTACTACAAGGTGCTGCGCGGCGAGATCGAGCAACGCGTGCGCGACCGCAAGGGCCCGGTCACGCCCGATGGCGACATGGGCGAGGAGAAATACCGGCTCGTCGTCGAAGGACCGCCGAACTGGACGAGCTTCCGCGACTTCTGGAAGATGTTCTACGACGAGGGCGCGGTCGTCGTGAGCTCGACGTACGCGAAGGTCGGAGGCCTGTACGACTTCGGCTTCCGTCACGATCCCGACCACCCGCTCGAGTCGCTCGCCGAGTACTGCCTCGGCTGCTATACGAACCTGAACCTGCCGTCGCGGATCGACATGATCTGCCGCTACATCGACGAATACTCGGCGGACGGACTGCTCATCAACTCGATCAAGAGCTGCAACAGCTTCTCCGCCGGCCAGCTCCTCATCCTGCGCGAAGTGGAGAAGCGCACGGGCAAGCCCGCCGCGTTCATCGAGACCGACCTCGTCGACCCCCGCTACTTTTCGGCGGCGAACGTGAAGAACCGGCTCGAGAGCTATCTGCAGATGGTGAACCAGAAGCGCACTGCGGCGGCCAGCGTCGCGCCGACGCTCGCGACGGCCGCCGCCGCGCCGCTCGTCGCGCACTGAGGGGGACGCCATGCGCTGCTTCATCGGCATCGACCTGGGCTCGACGACGACCAAAGCCGTCGTCATGGACGAGTCGCAGAACGTCCTCGGCCGAGGCATCACCAATTCGCGCTCGAACTACGACACCGCAGCGGCGATCGCGAAGCAGGAGGCGCTCGTCAACGGACGCTTCCACCTGTTTCGCCAGGCGCTCGCCCGAACCGGTGCGCTGAACGGCGGACTCGACACGTTCATCGGCCAGCTCGAGCGCGATTTCCGGCTCGAGCAGTACCTCGAGCAGTTGCGCGACCTCGAGGCGACGTGCCATCGCAACGTCGACACGACGCGCTTCGGCGACAGCACGAAGGCGGTCGACGCTGCGCTGACCGAAGTGTTCGCGCGCCTTTCCGCGGAAGCTGCGGCGCTCTTCGCGCCGGGCGCGCGACGCAAGTCCGATTTCTTCCGCGACATCGCGGGCAGCCAGTACCTCGCCGCCGGCGAAGCGGTCGCGAAGGAAGCGGGCATTCGCTACGACTTCCTGCTGAACGTGTTCGACCGCTCGATCATCGAGGTCGAGAACCGCGTCTACGGCGACTCGATTCGCCCGCATCTCCTCTCGGCGCTGGAGCGCACGTTCGCCGCGCTGCCGGATGCCACGACGCGCCGTGGCGCCATCGAGGCGCCGATCAAGGGTGTGCTCGACACCGAGATGGTGGAAACCTACACGGTCGGCACCGGCTACGGGCGCGCGCGCCTGCCGTTCTCGAAGGAGCACATCCGAAGCGAGATCCTCTGCCACGGTCTCGGCGCGCACGTGATGTATCCGGGCACCGCGACGGTGCTCGACATCGGCGGCCAGGACACCAAGGCGATCCAGGTCGATCCGACCGGCATCGTCGAGAGCTTCCAGATGAACGACCGCTGCGCGGCAGGCTGCGGCCGTTACCTGGGCTACATCGCCGACGAGATGAACATGGGTTTGCACGAGCTCGGGCCGCTGGCGATGAAGTCGACGCGAACGATCCGCATCAACTCGACCTGCACGGTGTTCGCAGGCGCCGAGCTCCGCGACCGCCTGTCGCTCGGCGACAAGCGCGAGGACATCATGGCGGGGCTGCATCGGGCGATCGTGCTTCGCGCGATGTCGATCCTCGCACGCTCGGGCGGCATCCGTGACGAATTCACGTTCACCGGTGGCGTCGCAAAGAACGAGGCGGCGGTGAAGGCGCTCACCGACCTCGTGTTCGAGAACTACGGCAAGCTCACGCTCAACATCAATCCCGACTCGATCTACACCGGAGCGCTCGGCGGCGCGATGTTCGCCTGGCGCGCGGTGGTCGAGGAAGGCAAGGTTGCGGAGGCACGATGACGTACACCGTTGGCATCGACATTGGTTCCGGCGCCGTCAAGAGCGTCCTTTTCGACGTCGAGGGCAACCGCCAGGAATGGCTCGCGAAGCGTTGTGACCGCATCCGCCGCCGCGACCCGATGCAGCTCGCGCGCGAAGGCTTCGAAGGCGTGCTCGCCGACGCGGGCTTGCCGCGCTCGCGCATCGACTACATCGCGACGACCGGTGAAGGCGAGAACGTCTCCTTCTCCACGGGCCACTTCTACTCGATGACCACGCACGCGCGCGGCGGCGTGTACCTGCAGCCCGGCATCAACGCGGTCGTCGACATCGGCGCGCTCAACGGCCGGGCGATCAACGTCGACCCGCGCGGGAAGGTGCTCGCCTACAAGATGACGAGCCAGTGCGCTTCGGGGTCGGGGCAGTTCCTCGAGAACATCGCGCGCTACCTCGGCGTCGCGGTCGAGGAGATCGGACCGCTGTCGCAGACGTCGAAGAGTCCGGAGAAGTGCAGCTCGATCTGCGCGGTGCTCGCGGAGACCGACGTGATCAACATGGTCTCGCGCGGGATCGCAACGCCCGACGTGCTGAAGGGCATTCACCTGTCGATGGCGTCGCGCATCGTGAAGCTTTTGAAGGTCACGGGCATCAAGGAAGGCACGGCGCTCGTCACCGGCGGACTCGCGCTCGACACCGGCCTCCTGGCCGCGATCGGCGAGGAGATGGTGAACGAGAAGCTCAACTTGAAGGCGGTCGCGCACCCGGATTCGATTTACGCCGGCGCGATCGGCGCCGCGCTGTGGGGCGCGTTCCGGCACGACCGCCTGACCGAGGCGACGCAGCGCGCGGCCGCCTAAGTCAAACGTCGCTGCGCGAGTGCGCGGCTTGCTCTCAGGAGACGAAGATGGCGCTTTTCATCAACGACGGCTGCACGGCGTGCGACGCGTGCCGGCCCGTATGCCCGAACGAAGCGATCAGCGTGGGCGATCCGGTCTACGTCATCGATGCGATGAAGTGCACCGAATGCGTCGGCGCCGAGGACGAGCCGCAGTGCAGGCTCGTGTGCCCGGCCGACTGCATCGACGATCATCCGGACTTTCGCGAGTCGCGCGATGAGCTGCTCGCGAAGTACCACGCGCTCCACGCCTGATCCCGAAAAGAGGGACGGACTCGATTTCTTGAAAAATCGAGTCCGACCTTATTTCCCTGCTCCTCGATAGCCGTCGAGGAGCAGCGCCAGCATCGGCTGCGCCGCCTTCGCGACGGATGCATCGTTGCCCGCGAGTGAGGCCTGGATCACGAGGCCCTGCACCGCGCCGATGAAGAGCACCGTCGCGAGCGTCGAATCGAGCGCCGCCGGCAGCTCGCCTTCGCGCTTCGCCTCGTCGAACAGCCTCGCGAGCCGCCGCCGATAGCCGCCGACGGTCGCGCGCACCGCGGCGCGCACGCTCGTCTCGCCGGCGAACTGCAGTTCGTGGAACAGCATGCGCGGCACGCCGGGGTGGGTGGCGACGAACGTGGCGTGCGCGAGAAACGCACGCTCGATTTTCGAAAGCGGTGTGCGGCCTGACGCGATCGCGTCCGACAACGCGGCATCGAGCGACGCCCGCACCCAGTCGAACACCGCGAGCCAGATCGACGCCTTGTCGGGAAAATGGCGAAACACCGCGCCTTGCGTCACGCCGATCCGCGCTGCGATCGCGTGCGTCGTGATCGCGTCGGGTCCGCGTTCGCGCGCGAGCTGCAGCACCGCCTCGACGATCTCGCGCCGCCGGTCGCTGGTCGACAGCCGCGGCGCCCGCGGTCGTCGTGCCGATTCTTGATCCACGACAGGTCTTGAAAGTTAGTATTCGAGTACTATCTTACGCGATGCCCGGACCGACCGCGCGCGCGAAGGCGCGGCCGCGACGCCGGCACACGACCCTTACGCTCGAGGAGCACACGCCATGAAGCCTCGCAATCTCGTCGCCGCGGCGATCGCCGCGGCCCTCGTCCTCGGCCCGTTGCCGCTTGCGCTCGCGCAAACCCATGCGCACGAACCCGCCGACGCCCCCCCGGCGCTCACGCTCAACGGCGGCAAGCGCTGGCAGACCGACGCCCCATTGCGCAAGCACATGACCGATCTGCGCGCATCGTTCGCCAAGGATCTCGGCCGCATCCACGCCGGGACGCTGCCGCCCGCCGACTATGCGAAGCTCGGCGCGATGGTCGAAGCGAAGGTCGCGAGCATCGTCAACGACTGCAAACTGCCGCCGGAAGCCGACGCGCAATTGCACCTGATCGTGGCCGAACTGATCGCCGGCGCCGACGTCATGCAAGGCAAGGCGGCCGGCGCGCCCGCGACCGGAGCGCACACGGTCGTGACCGCGCTCAACAAGTACGCGCAGCACTTCGACCACCCCGAGTTCGAGCCGCTCGGCTGACGCTCGACCCGAGAGGGCGATAACCGCCCTCTCGCTGCGCGCCGGACGTCGTTGCGACGCCCGTACGCCGGTCAGAGCGGCTTGATCGCGAACTTGCGGACCTTCACGACGCCCTGCGCCCATTGCACGCCGATGGTGCCGCGCAACGCATGCGCCTTGTCGGTCTCCCCGGTCTTCGTGCCGTTCAGGACCACGACGATGGACGGACCCCGCGCGGTGATCTCGAACGTATTCCACTTGCCGCCCGCCTTCGGGCCGTTGCGGATGGGCGACAGATGCGTGATCGCGCCCGTCGCGTACGTTTGATCGGGCCGTTGATCGAAGACGTTCGCCTCGGTGCAGTTCATGTCGGTGATGTTCGCGAGATCCGGGCAGCGCATGTAGATGCCGGAATTGGCGTCGTCGCTCACCCAGAACTCGACGCGCAGCATGAAGTCGCCGTACGCAGACTTCGTCATCAAATAGCTCGACGTCCCCTTCGTCCCGCTGTCGGCCTGCACGACGCCGTCGACGACGCGCCAGTTCGCGTCGCCGATTCGCTCGAAGTTTTCGGTGAAACCGCGACTCCCGTCGAGAAGCGTCTCCCAACCCGCCTCGAGCGGGTCTTCCGGGGTCTGCGCGCATCCAGCGACGGCTACGACGGCCAGCACGGCTGCGAGGCGTAGAAATGCGTTCATCGCGGCCTCCTGTCGGATAGGGCGCGCCAGCATGAGCCGGCCTGGAACCGGCTGTCAATAGCGACGCGCTGCGTCTAGCGCGCGCGGGGACCCGCGGGACGCGCCGTACGCCCGCGCAGCACGGCGCTCGCGTTGGCGACGACGAATGCCGCGAGCGCGAGCGCGTTCAGCAGGCCGCCGGCGCGAATCCAATCGAAGCGCGTCAGCGCGTCGCCTGCGATGCGCACCACCAGCGACCCGTGCAGCAGCACGAGCGGGACGTAGAACCACGGCGTATACGGAAGCTTCACGCGCAGCACCGCCGGCAGGATGATCGGCGCGTGCCCGAACACCATCGAGAACACGAAGCCGAGCGCGAGCGCGTGCACGATCGCGTCGTAACTGCGCGATCCCGGAACGAGCCCGGCGACGACGAGCGTCGCGCCGCCGATCGCGAGCCACGCGTACCCGGCGAGCAGGCAGATCGCGATGAATCGCGTCAGGCCCGACTTTCGCACCGTGCGCCGCGCGATGTCGTTGCGGAAGAGCCAGAGCGCGAGCGCCACGAGCGTCGCGCCGAAGGCACGCGCTCCGAGCGGATGCGCAATCCCGACGATCGACGCGAGCATCAGCGCGACGATCGCGACGAACGCATGCCGTGCACCCGGCGACGGCTGCACGAAGCGCGAAAGTTCGAGGCGCTCGCCGGCGATCGTCAACAGGAGAAACGCGAGCCACCACCCGACGACGTCGTGCACCGCCGCGCCCAGCGCGACGCCGGCATTGCCGATCGCCCAGCACGCGGCGCCGACGGCGATGGTGATCGTGAAGGACGCGCGCTGCCGGCGCACGACGTCGAGCGACGCGGCCACCAGCACGACGCTGCCGGCGAGGAGCAGCCAGGCGCCGGGCGGAACGTATCCGGCGATGATCGCGGCACCGCCGGCCCCGCCGAAAAGCGGCGCGAGATACGCCCAAGGCCGGCCGATCGCGACGGCACGCTCGATCGCGATCACCACGCCGAAGAACGCGCCGATCATGAGCGTGCCGTGCGCAGCCGATGCCTGCGCGGCGAAATCCGGCATGCGATAGCCGAGGCGCGCGAGGCCGGCCGCCACGCCGGTGACGAGCCCGAGAAAGCCCAGCACCATGAGCGGCGCGCGCTGCGCGGGACGGAGGTCGCGCGACATGCGGGTCGCCACGGGCGCCGATGCGCGCGGCTCGCGACGCGTCAGAACGTCCAGCCGAAGTGTTCCTTCGCGATGCCCGTCATCTTGTCGGGCGTCCACGGAGGATCCCACACGAGTTCGACGTCGACGCTCGTGCCGACGGGCACGATGCGCTCGATCACGTCGCGCACCTGGGCGACGATCATGTCGGTCATCGGGCAGGCCGCGGTCGTCATGGTCATCGCGACGTGCACGCCCTCGTCGCTCACGTCGACGCCGTAGACGAGCCCGAGATCGACGATGTTCATCCCGGCCTCGGGGTCGTCGACCGCGCGCAGCGCTTCGCGCAGGGTGTCGTCGTCGGGGAGGCTCGACATCGCCGCCGCTACCTCAGGCGACGGCGCGCACGAACGGCAGCCGCCGCGACGGCGCGAAGCCCGCGGCGTAGAGGAATCCCAGCAGGCCGAGGTCGCGCGGCGCGACGATCGTCTCGACGCGCTCGACGCGAAGCGCGCCGAGGTTGACGAAGAGTTGCGACAAAAGCGCGTGGCCCACGCGACGATGCCTGAAGTCCGGGTGCACGCCGATCGTATCGAGCACCGCCACGGGGTCGATCCGGCCGTAATCGCCGGCGTCGACGCGCGCGGTCAGGAAGCCGGCGATCACGTCGTCGATGCGCGCGGTCAGCGAGACGCGGATCGCCGAGTCGTACAACGCCTCGGCAAGCAAGCGCTCGATGTAGCCTGTGCGTGCGGTTCCGGTGATCGCGTTGTCGATTCGCACGACCTGCGTCAAATCGGCGCGCTGCATTGCGGACACGAGGATGGCGTCGCGCGCAAGCGGCGGCGTTCGATTGGCGTCGTCGCCCCCGTATCGGATCTCCTGCACCGCCGGCTCGACCTCGTCGATCGCGACGTCCGCGGTCGCGGTGCGCAGCGCGCAATCCACGAGGTGGTTCGCCGCGAGATCGAAGCCGTTGCCGTCGAGCCAGCGCAGCAGCGCGTGGTCGTTCCACGCCGCCTGCGTGCGGATCTCCGGGATCGCGAGGCCGCGCGCATCGTCGATGAGGACGTCGAGCAGATGGCGGCCGATGCCGCGGCCCTGCGCGTCCTGTCGCACGCCGATCGCCTCGATCGCGAGCGCCGGCGTGCCGTGCCCGAACTCGCCTTCGAGAATGCGCGCGAAGACGTAGCCGACGACCGCCTGCGCCTCGGTCACGGCGAATTGCAGGTGCTGCGCAGGCGCGCGAACCGCCGCGGCGAGCCGGCGCTCGAAGTACGCGCGACGCGACGCGCCCTTGGCGCGCGCGTCGATGCCGGCGATAGCGTCCAGGTCGTCGCGCGCGACGTGCCGCACGGTGGTCTTGCCTTTCACGAGCACGTCCATCGGGCTATTCCTTCAGCGCTCGGCGTAGGCGAACGCGAGCGCTCGGTCGTCGTCGTCGTCGAGGAGGTCGTCGAGCATCGGCAGCAGCGCCATCGTCTCCTTCTGGATGTGCGCGACCTGACGCTCGATCATGTCGAGCGCGTAGCGTTTCATCTCCGCGAACCCTGCAGCGTCGAGCGTCCCTCCCGCTGCGCGTTGCGCGAGCGGAAGCAACGCATTCGCCGTCTCGCGGATGGCGGCATGCTCGGCGGCGAGGAGTGCCGCCATCTCGCCATCGCCCGCGTCGGTCATCCTCGGGAAGAGCTCGCGCTCCTCGAAATCGAAGTGGCGCCCGACGTCCTGCTCGATCTGCCGGCACAATGCCCCGGCGAGTTGCGCGACCTCGGCGGGGTTCGGCGACGACTTCGCGAGCGCCCCCTCGACGCGCTCGAAGAGCGCGATGTTCGCGCGGTGCTCGTCGTCGAGCGCGCGGCTCACCTGGCGGTCGTAGCTCATGTCGCCTCGTTGCCTCTGTGAAGCGACGTTAGCAGCCGCGCGCGCAGGCGCCTTTGATCGGAGTCAAGCCGTGGCCGAGCCGGCGAGCGCAATCGCCTTCGCTTCGGACATCCTGCGCATGACGTTCGCGAAGAACAGCGCGAAAGCGAGCGCGCCGATTGCGCCCGCGATCGCCGCGGCATGCACGACGATGGCGCGATCGACGGCGACCGCGAGCGCGAGCAGCGCGAGCGCGACGAAGTGCGCGACGTAATGCACTCGCAACGCGACGCCGCGCGCGAGCGACGACGGAGTGGGCGGAAGGTGGCGGCCGCGCGCCGCGTGCATCGAAGCGAGGAACGGCACGATCCGCTGCAGCACACCGAGCATGAACGTGAGCAGCCAGCCGGCGATCAGCACGAGGCCGAAGAACGTCGGCAGCCCCTCGAGCGGCGCACGCAGCACGATGGCGAGGGCAGCCGCGAGACTCACCGCCAGTAGCGCCCACCCTGCGTACACGAAGTGGAACGAGGGCCCGAGGTCGCGCCGCATGCCGGTGCGCAGCGCGGCGCGCATGACGCGAAGATGCAGTGCGAGCGCCGCAGCGCCGGCGACGATCGCCGCGACGCGCCAGCCGACGGCGGGCAGCATGGAGGCGGCAATGCCGGCCGCGCAGAGGCCGGCGACCGCGAACGCACACGACGCGAGCCCGAGCCGCTCGTCGATCGGCTCGGACAGCGTGAACAACGGCACGACGATGTAAGACAGTCCGAGCGCGAGCATGCCGAGGAAGCCGAACGCCGCGAACGGCACGTGGAGCGCCAGCGCGACGGCGCGCGGCAAACCGTGGCCACCCACGTAACCGAAGGCGAGCGACAGGGCCGCGACGAGCAGCACGGCGAGCGACAGCCACGCGACGACGCCGTGCGCGACGACGCTCGGCATTCCCCGCGCACCGAGGAGATTGCGCGCGAGCACGACGGCGAACGTGGCGAGAGCGACCGCGACGGCGCTTGCGCCGAAGGCGAGCAGCGGCGGGGATGGAAGGCCCATACCGAGGCACGTCGCGGCGACCCCGGGCACGTACACCCACCAGATCGCCGCCGCGGTGCGCGACGAATGCAGCGACTGACGCGTCGCGACGGGCACGAGCTGCATGCTCGCGCCGATCGCCGTCATGACGAGCACGCCGAGCGTGACGAGGTGCAGCGCAGCGAGTGGCCAGCCGAGCCCGCCCTGGAAGCGCGGGACGTCCGTCGCGCCGGCGAACAGCGCGGCCCACGCGAGCACGTGGTAGACGGCCGCCGCGCCGAAATAGCGAAACGGAATCGACGCCGGCAGGAGCCGGCCGAGCGCGCCGCCGAGATACGAGCCGGGGCGGACCGTGCGCGGCTTCTTCGTCACACTCGGCACAAGCGCAGCCGCACCTCGCCGGAGGGCGCGTCGACGCGCGTGGCGCTCCATCCGAGCTCCGCGAGTTCCGGATAGAGGTACACGGGATCGCGATCGTGATGCACGACGACCGCTGTCGCGTCACGGATCGAGGAGACGAGCGACAGGATCGTCGCCATCGGCTGCGGCGGTGGGAGCCCGCGCACGTCGACGTGGACGCCGTCCGACTCGATCCATTGGCGAGGCGAAGACCTGGCGGCGCTCACGGCCGATCCCCCGTTTCCTGCGCGCCCACGATGAGCTTCAGAACCTCGCTCGCGCCCTCGTAGATGCGCAACGCGCGCACCTCGCGGTACAACCGCTCGACCGTGATACCGCGCACGACACCGAGACCGCCGAAGATCTGCACGGCGGCGTCGACCACCTGCTGCGCCGATTCCGTCGCGAAGAGCTTCGCCATCGATGCCTCGCGCGTGACGCGACGCTCGCGCGTGTCCTTCGTCCACGCCGCGCGGTAGACGAGCAGCGCCGATGCGTCGATCGCGAGCGCCATCTCGCCGAGTTTCGCTTGCGTGAGCTGGAAATCGGCGAGCGCACGGCCGAACATCCTGCGCTGCTTCGCACGCGCCGTCGCCTCGTCGAGCGCGCGCCGCGCGAAGCCGAGCGCGGCGGCGCCGACGCTGGAGCGGAAGAGGTCGAGCGTGCCCATGGCGATGCGAAAGCCGTCGCCGCGCGCGCCGAGCATCCGCGAAGCATCGACGCGGCAACCGGAGAAGCGCAGCGTTCCGAGCGGGTGCGGCGCACTGGCGTCGATGCGCTCGGAGGCGTCGAGGCCCTTCGCCTCGGCATCGACGATGAACGCCGACAGGCCGCGCGCCGGCTTGTCGGGCGACGCGTCGGTGCGCGCGAACACGACGTAGAAATGCGCGAGCCCGCCGTTCGAGATCCACGTCTTGACGCCGTCGAGCCGCCATGCATCGCCGTCGGCCGTCGCCGTCGTCGAGATCGCGGCGACGTCCGATCCGGCATCGGGCTCCGACAGCGCAAAGGCCGCGATGCGCGTTCCGTTCGCGACCCCGGGAAGGAAGGCGGCCTTCTGCGCATCGTCGCCGAACAGCGCGATCGGCGCGCTGCCGAGACCCTGCATCGCGAACGCGAAATCGGCGAGGCCGCTCGCTCGCGCGAGCGTCTCGCGCGCAATGCAAAGACTGCGCACGTCGACGCGTTCGCGCGCGCCGCCGTACGCGGCCGGGACGCAGGCGCGCAGCAATCCCGCATCGCCCTGTGCGCGCACGAGCCGCGCGACGCACGCGTAGACCGCGTCGAGATCGGACTCGCTTCCTTCGAGGAGCGGCGGCAGCGACTGCGCGCTCCACGCTTCCACTTCGGCGGCGAACGCGCGATGCCCGTCGTCGAAAAACGGCCATTCGAGGAACGTGCGATCAGGCATCGCTATGTCGCCCCACCCCTCCGACACGCCGCTGACACGTGTCGGAAGCGAGCGTCAGTCGCCCTCGAACACCGGCTTCTGCTTCGCGACGAATGCGTGGTACGCGCGCTCGAAGTCGTTCGTCTGCATGCAGATCGCCTGTGCCTGCGCCTCGGCCTCGATGCATTCGCCGAGGCCGCTCGCCCACTCCTGCCAGAGCATCGTCTTGGTCATCGCGTGGCCGAAAGTGGGGCCGTCGGCGAGGCTTTGCGCCATCGCCGTCGCTTCTTCGAGCAGCGCCTCCGGCGACACCAGACGGTTGTAGAAGCCGAAGCGTTCCGCCTCCTCGCCGCCGACGACGCGACCGGTGTAGAGAAGATCCGCCGCACGCGACAAGCCGATCAACCGGGGCAGCAGCGTGCACGCCCCCATGTCGGCGCCCGCGAGGCCGACGCGCACGAACAGGAACGCGAGCTTGCTGCGGGCCGTCGCGAAGCGCAGGTCCGACGCGCACGCGATCATCGCGCCGGCGCCGGTGCAGACGCCGTCGATCGCGGCGACGATCGGCTGCGGGCATTCGCGCATCGACTTGACGAGCTCGCCCGTCATCCGCGTGAAGCGCAAAAGTCCCGGCATGTCCATCGCGACGAGCGGCCCGATGATCTCGTGCACGTCACCGCCCGAGCAGAAGTTGCCGCCCTCGCCGGTGACGACGACCGCCTTGACGTCGCTCGCGTGCGCGAGCTTGCGAAACAGCGCGCCGAGTTCCGCGTACGACTCGAACGTCAGCGGATTCTTCTTTTCGGGACGGTTCAGCGTGATCGTCGCCAGCTTGCCGCGCGTCTCGTACCGGAAATGCGTGGCCTCGTACCCGGCCAGTTCGATCTGCTTCATCCTGTTCTCCTGTCAACCGACCATCGTCAGGCCGCCGCTCACCGAGAGCACCTGCCCCGTAATGTACGTCGAGCGCGGCCCCGCGAGGAAAGCCACTGCGTCTGCGATCTCCGCCGGCTTGCCGAAGCGCCGCAGTGGAATCGCCTTCTTGAACGCCTCGAGATGTCCCTCCGGTACCGCCGCAAGGAGAGGCGTCTCGGTCGGCCCGGGGCATACGCAGTTGACGTTGATCCCGTGGCGCGCGGTCTCGCGCGCGAGCGACTTGGTGAACGCGATCAAGCCGCCCTTCGCCGCCGAGTAAACCGTCTCGCCCAGGCTGCCGACGCGGCCGGCGTCGCTCGCGATGTTCACGATCCGACCCTGCTTGCGCTCGATCATCTTCGGAAGCAGCGCCTTGGCGAGCGTCATCGGTCCCACCAGGTTCAGCGCGATGAGCTTCTGCCAGAACTCGGGCGTTCCTTCCCAGAACGGCGCCGTGCGACCCCATCCGGCGCCGTTGACGAGCACGTCGACGGCGCGATGTCGCGCGTGCACCGCATCGGCGAACGCGGCGATCGACGCGGCGTCGGTCATGTCGACCGGCACGTACTCGGCCTTTGCGCCGTGCTCGCGCAGTGCGGCGACGGTCTTCTCGCCGCCCTCGTGGTCGATGTCGGCGACGACGACATGCGCGCCCTGGGTGCCGAGCGCGTGTGCCGTCGCGCGCCCGATGCCCGAGGCCGCGCCGGTCACGACGGCGAGTTGGTCCTGCAGATCCATTGCGTCTCTCCCTTGCAGATGACGGTTCGTGATCGCGTTCGCCTTGTCGCGGGCGTCACGCGGAGGCCGCGCGGCGCGGCCGGTCGAGGAACGCGGCGATGCGTTCCTGCGTCGACGCTGCCGCGTAGAGCAGCCGTGTCTCGTCGATCTCCGCGGCGAATCCCGACTTCGCCGCCGCCGTGGCGATCGTGATGCATCGCTTGTTCGCCGCGATGGCGTCGCGCGGATGCGCGGCGACGCGCTGCGCGAGTGCCGCGGCGAACTCTGCGAGCCGCTCGGCGGGCGAGGCCCACTGCACGATCCCGAGCTCGCGCGCCTGCCGGCCATCCACCTTCTCGCCGCCGAGGATCAATCGCCGTGCGACGCCGGGGCCGCAGAGAGACGTGAGCCGCTGCGTGCCGCCGGCGGCGGGCAACAGGCCAAGGCCGATTTCCGGCAATCCCAGCTGCGCTTCGTGCGCGGCCACGCGCAGGTCGCACGCGAGCGCGAGCTCGAGACCGCCGCCGAGTGCGGCGCCGCCGATTTCGGCGAGCGTCGCGAACGGAGCGCGCTCGATGCGCGTGAACACGTGCTGCATACCGCGCACCAGCGCGACCATGCGCTCCGGCGCGCCCTCCGCGAAGGACGCGCGCATCAAGCCCAAGTCGGCGCCGGCGCAGAACACGCGCTGCGCGCTGCGCAGATGCAGCAGCGAGATCGATTCGTCGGTTTCGGCCTGCGCGACGATCGCCTCCAGGCGCCCGAGCAGCGCTGCGTCGATGGCATTGACCGGCGGCCGCGCGAGCGTGGCGACGAGAACGTTGCCGCGGCGTTCAGCGACGAGCATCGCCGCTCTCCTCGCGCGAGGCCGCCACCTCGGCCTGCGCCACCGCGTAATGCAGATCGCGCAGGCGCCGCCGCAACAGCTTTCCGGTGGGGGTGCGCGGCAGCGCATCGAGTTGATGGAACCATTGCGGCCGCTGGTACGGCGGCAGCCGATCGGCGTGCTCGCGCAGCGCCGACGGGTCGAGCGCGGGCGAGCCTGCGCGTGCGACGAAGAAGAGCGCGACGGTGTCGACGCCGTCGACGTCGTGCACGGTGACCGCGGCGGCTTCCGCGACCGCGGGGCATGCGAGCGCGACGCGCTGCTCGAGCTCGACCAGGTCGACCCAGCGCCCGCGCACCTTGACGAGCGAATCCTCGCGCCCGGCGAAGCGCCAGCCGCCGCGTCCATCCTGCTGGAACAGGTCCGAAGGCGCGAAGGCGCCGTCGCGGAAGTGCTCGGCCTGCGCGTCCGGCCGATTCCAATAGCCGAGTGCGACGGTGCTGCCGCGTATCAGGATGCGACCCGGCGCGTCGTGCGATCCAGTCGACGGCACGTCGACGAAAGGTGCGACGTCGATGCCGGGCGACGCGCGAAACCCCTGCCCGTCGTCGCGATCGACGAGCACGAGCACGAGCGTCTCCGACGCCCCGAAGCCGTTCACGATCGTCGTGCCGGTCTGGCGCTTCCATTCGTCGCGCAGCGTCGCGGGCAGCGCCTCGCCCGCCGACACGAACATCCGCACGCCCGCCTGCGCAAGTTGCGCGGCGAGCCCTTCCTTCAGCAGATTGCGATAGAGCGACGGCACGCTGAAGAGGACGCTCGCGCGTTGCGCGCGCGCCACCTCGACGACGCGTTGCGCCGTCGGCCACTGCGCGTCGAGAATGACCGCCGCACCGAGCTTGAGGCCGGTGAACAGGCTGTTGGCGATCGGGTACGAGAAGAAGAGCTTCGAGCTCGCGTAGAGGCGGTCGTCACCGGTGATGCCCAGGCGCTCGCGGCCCACGCGCTCGATCTCGAGCGCGATCCGTTGCGGATGCACGACCGCCTTCGGCCGCCCGCTCGTGCCCGACGAGTGCACCCAAAGGACCGGCTCTTCGGGACGCATCGGCGTCGCAGCGCAGGGCTCGGTCTCGCGCGCCGCGGCCCGCCATTCGTCGAGAACCACGACGTTGGCGTTCCACGGCGCGGGCGTGTCGTGGCGGGTCTCGGCGAGGATGAAACGGAAGCCCGCGCTGTCGAGGATCGCGTCCCATTCGACCTCGGGAACACGCGGATTGACGCCGACGGCGACGCCGCCGGCCCAGATGACGCCGAAGTACGCCACGATCCAGTCGATGCCGTCGGGCAGCTTCACCGCGACACGATCGCCACGCGAAAGGCCGCGCTGGCGCCACGCCGCGGCCGCGCGCGCCACGCGCTCGCGCAACGCGCCGTAGCTCACCTGTTCGTCGCCACAAACGAGCGCGACGCGTTGCGCTCCGTGATGCGCGAGCACGATCGCCGCCGCGTTGATCGTCGTCGACGTGTCGCGCGCGGCGAACTCGATCGCCTTCGCTTCGCCTTGGAGCGGGCTCGGCTTGCCGGCGCGAAACCTTGCGTACTCGGCCTCGAGCAACGCGGCGTGCTCGCGCTCCTCCGCGGCGAGCTCGCGATACAGCGTGTGGCTCGCCGATCCCGGCTTGCATGCCGTCGCGCTCGTCTCGAAGAACTTTTCGGCACGCCTTTCCATCGCGATGGCGATCGCGAAGAGCTCGTCGGCGTCGCCGACGCCGCGTGGCACGCCGCCGAACGCCGCTGCACCGTCGATCGCGTACGCGTCGTAGACCTGCGCGAGATCGACGTGATAGCGCCTCGCGAGCGTGTCCATGTGCACGCGCTCGGTCGCCGCCATGCGTCCGAAGAGCTTGCGCAGCGCCTCGTCGCCGGTGCTCGCCGCCGCGCGGTGATAGAACGCCTGGCCGCCGAGTTCGATCTCGAACGCCTTGCGGACCGCGTGGCGGCCGACGGGGTCACCGACCGGGCCGGGCTCGAACGGCTCGAGCGCCGCGCCGCACAGCGGGCATGCACCATAGGGAAACGCAAATCCCTCCGACACTTTCGCGCACGCGGTGCAGCGCCAGTGCTCTTTCGTGCCCGCGCAGCACAACGACGCGTCCGCTTCGTCGGTTCGAACCGCCTGGCATTCGGGACACATGATGTCGTTCTCCTCGAGTTCGCGGATGCGCGAACGGCGTGTCACTGCATCGCCGGCGGCGCGAGCTCGCGCAAGAGCCGCTGCGCCAGCACGCTCGCGACCTGCCGTCGATAGTTCGAGGCGGTGACGGTCGTGCGCATCGGACTCACCTGCTTCGCCACCAGCTTGCCGAGCGCAGCGAGCGACGCCTCGTCGACAACGCGCCCGACGAGCGCCTCGGTGCCCGCGAGCGCGAGCGGGTGCGAATTGGTTCCGGTCAGCGCAACGCGAAGTGCCGCGATCCGCGATGCCTCGAAAGTCACCGCGATCGCGACGCCGGCGAGCGGAAAGTCGACGCTGCCGCGCACGCGCGCCTTGCGATACGCGGATCGGCTCGCGGGCATCGCGGCCGGCAGGCGGACCGACACGACGAGCTCGCCCGGCCGCAGCGTCAGATGCGCAGCACCGTCGTCGCGATACAGCGCAGCGAGCGGCACGGTCCGAACGCCGTCGATCGACGCGAGATCGACGAGCGCATCGAGGGCCATCAGCGCCGGCGCGAGATCGCCGCTGTACGCCGCGTGACAGCGAGTGCCCTGCGGCGCGACGTGGCAGCGCTCGCCGCCGCGCTTCAGGCAGTAGCCGTTCGATGCACGCCACCATTCGCTCTGGTTGTAGAAGATGCAGCGCGTATCGAGGCACAGGTTGCCGCCCAGCGTGCCCGCATTGCGATGCGCGGGCGCGGCGATCTCGGCAGCGGCCTGCGCAAGCGCCGGGTATTCGCTGGCGATGCGCGCATCGCTGGCGAGTCGCGCGAGCGTCACCGCGGCGCCGATGACGCGCGGATTCGCTTCGAGGTCGAGCGCGTCGAGCCCGGCGATCCCGGTGACGTCGACGAGCGTGGTCGGCGCCTCGATGCCGCGCCGCAAGTTCGGCACGAGGTCGCTGCCGCCGGCGATCACGCGCGCCTTCGGCTGCGCGAGCCACGTGCACGCCTCGGCCACGCTCGTCGGCCGTTTCAGTTCGAACGGGGCCATCGTGTCCATCTCAAACTTTCGCGCGCGCGGCCGCGAGGCGATCGCGACGACGCTTCTCGACGATCGCTTCGAGCACGCGATCGGGTGTCGCCGGCAATTCGGCCAGGCGAACGCCGATCGCGTCGGCGATCGCGTTGGTCAGTGCGGGCGGGAAACCATGCAATGCGCCTTCGCTCGCCTCCTTGGCACCGAAGGGTCCGAGCGGATCGATGGTCTCGACGAGATGCACGTCGATCGGCGGTGTCTCGACGGCCGTGGGGATCCGATAGTCGAGGAAGTTCGGCCGCACGGGCAGGCCTTCGTGGTACTGGGTCTCCTCGGACAGCGCCTGGCCCATGCCCATGTAGATGGCGCCCTGCACCTGCCCGGTCGCCGCCAGCGGATTGATCGCGAAGCCGCAGTCGTGCGCGACCCACACGTGCTCGATCTTCACCGCGCCGGTGTCTTCGTCGACGCTCACCTCGACCACCTGCGCGGCATACGAGAAGCCGGCCGTCGAGCCCACGGCGGCGCCGCGGAACTTGCCACCCTGCGTTTCGGGCGGCGCCGACCACGTCCCCTTGACCGTGACCGGACCGTTGTCCGCCAGCGCCGCCGTGACGACGGCCGCGAAGTCGAGCGCGCGCTCCCCGCCGCGCACTCGGCACGCCTCGCCCTGCCATTCGATCTCGGCCGGCGCGACGTCGAGCTTCCTTGCCGCTGCGGCGACGAGCACGTCGAGCAGCGCCTGCGCAGCGCGCATCGCCGCATTGCCGACCATGAACGACACGCGCGACGAGTACGAGCCGTTGTCTTTCGGGGTCAGCGCGCTGTCGGCGGCGATCACGCGGATGCGCGACAACGGCAGCAGCAGCACTTCGGCGGCGACCTGCGCGAGCAGCGTCGAGCTGCCCTGCCCGATGTCGGCGGCACCGGTAAGCAGCGTAATGCCGCCGTCGAAATCGAGGCGCAGGTTCACCACCGCGTGCGGCTCGCCGCTCCAGTGCACGGGCTTCGCCGAGCCCGACACGTAGTGCGAGCATGCGAGCCCGAGACCGCGACCGCGTGGAAGCTTGCCGTGCCGCTCGCGCCAGCCGGACGCGCGCTCGACCCAGTCGAGGCATTCCGGAATGCCGTAGGAATTGACCTGCAGGTCGTTCAGCGTGCGATACGGCGGCTCGATCAGGTTCGCGCGGCGCAGCGCGATCGGATCGAGGCCGAGCTCGCTCGCCATCGCATCGAGCATCGCCTCGAACGCATGGCGGGCATCGACGGCGCCGTGGCCGCGCATGGCGCCGCACGGTGGCGTGTTCGTATAGATCCGGTAACCGCGGTAGCGGACCGCGCCGACCTTGTAGAGCGCGTGCAACAGCGCGCCGGCGTAGAGGATCGTGACCAGGCCGTAGCCGGCGTACGCACCGCCGCGCTGCACGATCTCGCAATCGACGGCGGTGATCTCGCCCGTTCTCTTGACGCCGAGCCTCAGCCGAATGTCGGTCTCGGGACGTCCGCGATGCGTGAGGAAGCTGTCCTCGCGCGACTGCTCGACGCGCACGGCGCCCCCGGCCGCGCGCGCGAGCGCGCCGGCGACCATCTCGAAGTTGAGCGGCTCGACGCGATGGCCGAAGCCGCCGCCGACGAAGGGCTTGATGACGCGGACCTGCGCGCCGTCGAGGCCGAGACACTGCGCAAGCGTCAGGTGCAGGTAATAGGGTACCTGCGTGGTGGATTGCATCGTGAGCCGCGCGTGCTCCGGCTCGTAGGTCGCGAGCGCACCGTTGCGCTCGATCTGGCCGTGCGCGACCTCGGCGTAGTGGAATGTCTGCTCGCGCACGAGGTCGGCCGCCGCGAATCCGGCGTCGACGTCGCCGAACGCCTGATCGACTTCGCGCTCGACGTTGCCGGGCTTCTGGTCGTGCAGCAGCACGGCGCCTTCGGCGCGTGCATCGGCCGCGGCGAAGTACGCGGGTACCGGCTCGAGGTCGAGCACGATCGCCGCGAGCGCGGCTTGCGCGGTCTCGCGGTCGACGGCGGCGACGGCCGCCACCGGCTCGCCGCGATAGCGGACGCGATCGCGCGCGAGCGGCCATTCGTTCTGGGCGATCGGAATCACGCCGTACGGCGCGACGAAGTCCTGGCCGGTGACGACCGCCCGCACGCCCGGCATCGCACGTGCCCGCGACGTGTCGATGCCGCGGATGATGCCGTGCGCGACCGGGCTGCGCAGGATGGCGCCGACGAGCGCATCGGTTGCGGGCAGGTCCGCGGTGTAACGCGCGCGACCCGTGACCTTCTCGACGCCGTCGATCAGCGGCGTCGCACGGCCGATGCTGCGCTCGCGCAGCATGTTCGGCGAGAGCGCGTTCACGGTCGTATCCATCAGCTTTCCACCGTTTCCGCGCACGCGCACTGCACCGACTCGACGATCTTCGCGTAACCGGTGCAGCGGCACAGATTGCCACCGAGCGCGGCGCGGATCTCGTTCTCGCTCGGTGCAGCGTTGCGGCGAAGCAGCGCTTCGGCGCTCATGATCATGCCCGGCGTGCAGAAGCCGCATTGCGTGCCGAGCTTCTCGTGGAACGCGGCCTGCAGTCGGCTCATCCGGCCGTTCTGCGCGAGCGACTCGATCGTCTCGACGACGTGTCCCTCGACGCCCGCTGCGAGCGTGATGCAGGAAAGCCGCGGCTCGCCGTCGACGAGCACCGTGCACGCGCCGCATTCGCCGCCATCGCAGCCCTGCTTGACGCCGGTCTGGCCGATGCCACGCAGGTAATCGACGAGCAGCGCGTGATCGTGGACCGCGTCCTCGCGCACGCGCCCGTTGACCGTCGTCTTCAGAAGTCGCTTGCTCATCGCTATTGTTCCTTCGGACGCAGGTCGCGCACGCGAACCGCCTTGCCCTGCGAGCGCGCAATCTCGCCGGGCTTGCGAATCATGGTGTGCACCGTGATGCCGACGAGCGACTTCACGTGATGCGTTATGTCGCCCGCGATCCACTCGAAGTCGACGTCGGCCACGCCCGGCGCCGCCTCGACCTCGAGCGTCACGTGATCGAGGATGCCGCGCCGCTCGACGACGATCAGGTAATGCGGTGCGATGCGCGGGCGCCCGATCAGCACGGCCTCGATCTGCGACGGATAGACGTTGACGCCGCGAATGATGAGCATGTCGTCGTTGCGGCCGGTCACGCGCAGGATGCGAAGATGCGTGCGGCCGCAGTCGCACGGCGCACGCGTCACGGTCGTGATGTCGCGCGTGCGATAGCGCAGCATCGGCAGCGCTTCCTTGGTGAGCGTCGTGATGACGAGCTCGCCTGCCTGGCCTTCCGGCACCGGCACGCCGGTCTGCGGATCGATCACCTCGAACAGGAAGTGATCCTCCCAGCCGTGCAATCCCGCCTGCGCCTCGCATTCGCACGCGACCCCGGGCCCCATGATTTCCGAGAGCCCGTAAATGTCGATCGCGCGGACCCCGAGGCGCGCCTCGATCTCGCGGCGCATCGCGTTGCTCCACGGCTCGGCGCCGAAGAGTCCGATCTCGAGCGGCGACGCGCGCAGGTCCACGCCCTGCTGCTCGGCGACTTCGGCGATCGCCAAGGCGTACGACGGCGTCGCGCAGAGCACGCGCGCGCCGAAATCCTCGATCAGCGCCACCTGGCGCTCGGTCGAACCGCCCGAAACCGGCACGACGACCGCACCGAGGCGCTCGGCACCGGCGTGCATGCCGAGGCCGCCGGTGAAAAGACCGTAGCCGTACGCGTTGTGCACGATGTCGCCGGGACGTCCGCCGGCCGCGTAAAGCGAGCGCGCCATCAGATCGGCCCACGCGTCGAGGTCGCGCTTCGTGTAGCCGACGACGGTCGGCTTCCCCGTCGTGCCCGACGACGCGTGCACGCGCGCGAGCGCCCTGGGCTCGCAGGCGAACATCCCGAACGGATAGTGATCGCGCAGGTCCGACTTCACGGTGAACGGCAGTCCAACGATCTCTTCGAGCGACGCGACCGGCCCGGCACGCACGCCCACCGCGTCGAGCCGCGCGCGATGCAGCGGAACATTGGCATGCGCGTGCGCGATCGTCGCGTTCAGCCGACGCAACTGAAGCGCCCGCAGCGCTTCGTGCGGCATCGTCTCGACGTCGGCGTGCAGGTGATGACCGGATACGCCGACTTCCTGCATCGTGATCGCGCCCATGCGTCCTCCTCGTTGGGTTAGCGGCGCCCGCGTACGGGCAGGTTCGAAAGCGCCGGCGCCTGCCGATAGGCGGCGCGCAGCACGAGCGACAACTTCAGGTAAACGCCCCCGGCGAGCGCGGCGATGCCGGCGAGCGACGCCGCAGCGAACGTCCACGCTTCACCGGCGAGGCCCGATGCGATCAGCGCGATGGCCACGAGCGACGCGATCGTGGTCGCGTGCAGCACGGCGCCGGCGCGATCGAGCGCCGCGAGCCCGGCGCGCGGCACGGTGTCGGAGACCGCGCGCCGATAAACGAGAAACACGACGACGCGCACCAGCACGAAGCTGCCGAAGAACACGAGCACCTGAACGTTGCCGAGCGACAGCCAGGGCGACACCGCGAAGAACAACCCGCCGCCTTCGACGAAGGCGCTGACGACGAGCAACGGGGCGACGAGCGGCTCGCGCCATGCCGGGATCGCGCGCGAGGCCTGCAGCATCCGCGCCTGGCAGACCGCGAACGCGGCGGCGAGGATCGCGGCGAGCATCGCCGCGCCTGGCACGCCGGTCATCGCCGCGAGCGCAACCGGCACGAGCAGCGCGGCCGCGATCGCCTCGCGCGACATCCACGACGTGCGCGCATGACGGAACACGTTGAGCGCGCGGCGGGGTCGGCCGAGCTCGTGCCACACACAGGAAAGGCCGCCACCGACGAGTGCGAGGCCGGCGAGCAGCAGCGCCTGCAACGCGAAGCCACGGGCGTCGCCGGCGACGGCGAAAACGATGAGGCCGCTGCCCGCGCCGCCGCAGATGAAATTCATCGCGGCGCGCACGTCCCACGCCTTCTGCAATGCCGGGCGGCCGGCGTACGTCATGCCTCGGTCTCCTCGCGCTCGCGCTGCGCGTCGTAGAGGTAGTAGACGCGCGGACCGGTGCCGAGCTCGGCGTGCATGCGGAAGTGCGCGTTGTTCGCAACCGCCTTCGCGACGTCGCTTTGCGGATCCTCGATGTCGCCGAACGTCAACGCCTTGGCGATGCACGAATTGACGCACGCCGGCGTCGCCTCGGGATCGGCACCGGGCGTGAGCCCCTTCGCGGTGCCGGCGTCGATCCGGTCGACGCAGAACGTGCACTTGGTCGCGACGCCGATGCGCGCTTCGTCGAAGCGCGCAGCTTCGCTCGCCGTCGGCTTGCCGAACGCGAACGTCGGCTTCGCGACCTTCGTGCGTGCATCGTAGGGACACGCGACGACGCAGTATGCGCAACCGATGCACACGTCGTAGTCGATCGTCACGATGCCGTCGGGCCGTTTCTTCGTCGCATGCGTCGGGCACACCTCCATGCACGGCGGGTCGTCGCAGTGCTGGCAGGCCATCGGCACGAAGACGCGGGCGACATCGGGATAGGTGCCGAACTCCATGTCGAGCACGCGACGCCACTGCACGCCGGGTGGCGTCGCGTTCGCGTGCTTGCAGGAAGCCGTGCACGTCTGGCAACCGACGCAGCGGTTGAGATCGACCGCCATCGCATAGCGAGTCATCTTGATTTCCCGATCGAGACGCGCACGATGTCGGCGCCCGAGCCGGTCGCGTCGGTCAGGTCGATCGACATCGTCGCGAGCGCATTCATGCTCGGCACGCCGAAGTCCTTCGCGTACGGCGTCGCCCAGTGCGCGAACTGGCCGAGCAGCAGCAGCGTGTCCGGGCGGATGCCCTGCCGCAGCACCGCCTTGCCGCGCACGCTGCGTTGCGGCGTCGCGATTTCGACGTCGTCGCCGTCCTCGATCCCCAATTTCCCGGCGGTTTGCGCATTGATGATCACGCCGCGATGGCCGGCGATGTTATCCGCCACTTCGCGGATCAGCTGCATGCCGACGTTGCCGCCCCACGCGTATTGCATGCTGCGCGCGGTCAGGAGCCAGAACGGAAACTCCGCCGGCTTACCGCCGGCGACGCTCACCGCCGCCTCCCACGGCGCTGCGAAGTCCTTGCACTTCGGCAACGATTGGTATTCGTCGAGCTGGCGATCCCACCAGTGCATGTCGTGCTCGTGGAGGCGGCGGCCGAGCTCGGTGCCGACGCGCGCGAGCCGCTCCTGGTACGGAAGCTCGAAGCGCAGTCCGCGCTCGACCATCGTCGGGAACAGGTACCAGTCGGTGCGCGGGAACGGCTTCGTCGCGAGCCCGTTCGCCTTGAACCACGCGAGGTCGCGGATTTCGGCGCCGTCGGAGAGCTCGGCGCTCGCCGCCTTGCACACGGCATCCCAGATCGTTTCGCACGAATGCACGGCGTCGAGCGGCAGCGAGAAGTCGCCGTGCTCGTTCGTCAGCGGCACGCCGGCCGCGCCGCGGTTGATCGCGCCGTTGTACTTGTCGAGCAGGCCGGTACGCCGTGCGAGCTCGGTCGCGACGTCGGTCATGTCGCGCGCCAAGCCCGCGGCGTCGACGACGGGCTGGCGCAGCGCGAACCCCTGGTGATTCCAGAACTGCTCGACGTATTTCGAGCCGCCGATGCGGATGAGCTGCAGGCTCTCGAGGTCGGTGGCGTCGGGCAGCAGGATGTCGGCGAAGTGATTCGTCTCGTCGCGCGTGAACGCGAACGCGACGACGAACGGGAACCGCGCCATCTTGTCGCCGAGGCCGTCGGTGTCCCAGAACGAGATCGCGGGGTTCGTGCGATAGACGAACCACACGTCGGGCGGCGTGACGCGCGGCAACCCCTTGGGCGTCTCGTCGAGGAACATCCAGGAGAAGTGCGTCGGCCCGAGCGCCTGGCTCCACGGCCCGTTGCCGGCGAGCGGCACCATCGAGCGATACGCGTTGCGAATATTGGGCGACGGCGACCAGCGCGCCTTGTCGGTGGGATTCATCGGATAGCTCATGAAGCCATCCGGCCCGGGCGTGACGCTCGCGAGCCGCTCGGACAGCGGGCGATTCAGGCGCACGGTTGTGCCGAGCGTCCCGCCGGGCACCTCGAGACCGCCGACGAGCGCTGCGAGCATCGTGCGCGCCCAACAGCACTCGTAGCCGCCCCAGCCGTTGTTGACGGTCTTCCCGAGGCTCACGGCGACCGGGCGATACGGCAGCGTCATGCCGTCGAGCTCGATCGTTTCGCCGACTCGCGCGTGGTCGACGTACTCGCGCGCGATCCGGCGTATCGTCGACGCAGGCACGTCGCAGACGCCCGCCGCCCAATCCGGCGAATACGCTTTCATGTGCGCGACGAGCCGCGTGAAGGCGGTCTCGCCGGTGAGCGCGCCGTCGGCGACGATTTCCTCGTCCGCTCCCACCTCGATCGCGTCGACGTCGAAACGTCCCTCGAGCGTCTCGACGATGCCCGGCGTATCGAACGGTACGGCCGCTTGCGTGAGCGCGTCGAAGACGAGCGGCTTGCGGGTCGCGCGTTCGCGCAGATACCAGCCGTTGGGCCCGACGAGGTACGGCGACGCCGTGCGACGCGCGAGGAAGCGCACGTCGAGGCGTTCGCGCGGCGCCTCGTGCAGCATCGCGTGGATGAGCGCGAAAAGGAACGCGGCGTCGGTTTTCGGCTTGATCGGGACCCATTCGGCCGAACATGCGCCGGTGACCGACAGGTGCGGCTCGACCTGCACGCGCTTCATGCCGCGGGTGCGCGCCTCCGCGTGACGGAAGATGCCGGCAACGCCGCCGGACGCCTCGACGTTCGCGCCGCACGAGATCAGGTAATCACAGAGCGGCGTGTCGGGCGACACGGTGAACGCGCGATGCCACAGCTCGCCGTACAGGTGCTCCGAGTGGTAGCACTTCACGCCCTGTCCCGACCCGAAGCCCATGTCGACCGGACCCCACGCGGAGAGGAACGCCGGCAGCGTGCCCATGTACGACTGCGGCGTGCCACCGCCACCGAAGCTCGCCGCGACGCGCGGATATCCGGAGGCGTCGGTGAGGCCTTCCGCGCGAATCGCGTTCAACCGCTCGGCGATCAGCGCGAATGCCTCGTTCCAGGTGATCGGCACGAAAACCGGATCCTCGTCGCGCCCTTTGCGCGGGTTGGTCCGCTTCATCGGTGTGGCCACCCGGTTCGGGTGGTACGTCTTCTGGACGAGTCCGTACGCCTTGACGCACACCTTGCCGTTGCCCGGATGCACGGCCGCTGCGCAGAAGTTCGGCTCGACCTCGGTCGCGACGCCGTCGACGACCTTGACGGTCAGCAGGTCCGGGCCCGCGACGCATTGGTAGCAGTACGTCGGTACGCGACGCACCGCTCCCCGCTCCCAATGTTGCGGACGCAGCGTCGAGCCGAGGGGTGCTGCGCTTCTCTCGTTCATCGCGTCACGCGGCCGCCTTGGCCTTCTGCGCCTTCTCGGCCTTCTCCGCCTTCGCCGCGAGCCGCGCCTTGGTCGCGTTCACGTCGACCACGAAGCGGTGGTGCTTGCCGCGGCAAATCGTGTCGAGCGCGTCGCGGCCTTCGACGCTGAGCGTGACCGCGCGGCCTTTCACTTCGACGACCGTCACCGTGATCTCGACGGCCATCCCGCAAAGCGTCGGCGCCGTGTGATCGAGCTCGACCCGCGTTCCGACCGAGTCCTCGCCCTCGTCGAGATGCGCGAGCAGAAGCTCCCGGCACGCGATCTCGACGTCGCGCACGAGCATCGGCGTCGCATACACCCGCGCGTTCTCACCCATGAAGTCGATCGTTCGCTCGCGATCGACGACGAGTCTTGCAGTGCGCGTGATGCCGGCGGCAAGCGATGGCTTCATGGGGTCACTCCCTCGAGCTGTGGGGTTGATTGAACGCGTGGCGCGACGCCGAGATACGCTTCGCGCACTTTGGGATTGGCGAGCACGTCGCGACCGCGGCCGGTCAGCGCGATGCGGCCGGTTTCGAGCACGTACGCACGGTCGGCGATGGCCAGCGCGGCGCGGGCGTTCTGGTCGACGAGCAGGATCGTGGTGCCCGCGTCGCGCAGTGTGCGGACCGCGGTGAATATCTCGGCGACGAGCTTCGGCGCGAGCCCCATGCTCGGCTCGTCGAGCAGGAGCAGCGAAGGCTTCGCCATGAGCGCGCGGCCGATGGCGAGCATCTGCTGCTGGCCACCCGACAGCGTGCCGGCGAGCGCGCGGCGCTTGTCGGCGAGAATCGGGAAGCGCGCGTAGACGTCGGTGAGCGCGTCGGGAACTTCGCGCGGAGGACGCGTGTAGGCGCCAAGCCGCAGGTTGTCCTCGACCGACATGGGCCCGAACATCTGCCGGCCCTCGGGCACCTGCACGATGCCGCGGCGCACGCGGGCGGGCGCCGGCATGCGCGTGATGTCGACGCCCTGAAACGCGATGCTGCCCGCGCTCGCCGGCTGCACGCCGGACAGCACCCGCAGCAGCGTCGTCTTGCCGGCGCCGTTCGCGCCGACGAGCGCGACGAGCTCGTTACGCGCGACCGACAGCGTGACCGCGCAGAGCGCATGCACGCCGCCATAGCGGCTCGCGAGCCTAGTGATCTCGAGCATGCTCATCCTGAACCCCGAGATACGCTTCGATCACGCGCGCGTCGTTGCGCACGTCGTGCGCGGTGCCTTCGCAAAGCCGCTTGCCGTAGTCGAGCACGAGGATGCGATCGGACACGTCCATCACGAGGCGCATGTCGTGCTCGACGAGCACGATCGCGATGCCGCGGTCGGCGAGATCGCGAATGACGCGCTCGATCTCGCGCGCCTCGCTGGCGTTGAGGCCGGCGGCCGGCTCGTCGAGCAGCAGCAATGCAGGCTCGGCGGCAAGCGCCCGGGCGATCTCGAGCCGCTTCTGGGCGCCATACGACAATGCACCGGGCGACGCGTCGGCGAACGCGGCAAGGCCGAGCAGCCGCAGCAGGTCGAGCGCGCGTTCGCGGCCCGCACGTTCGGCGCGTCCGAGCGACGGGCCGTGCACCAGCGTCGACAGCAGGCGCGCCGAGCCGAGGCGGTGCGCTCCCGTCATCACGTTCTCGGCGACGGACATGTTCCCGAAGATCTGCGGCGTCTGGAACGTACGCGCGATGCCCGCCGCGCCGAACGCATGCGCCGGCGCCCGCGTGAGGTCGCGGCTGCCGAAAACGATTCGGCCGCGCGTGGCGCGATAGACGCCCGAAAGCAGGTTGACGAGCGTCGTCTTGCCCGCGCCGTTCGGGCCGATGATCGATTGCACGACCCCGTTTCGCACGTCGAAGGTCAGGTCGTCGATCGCAACGAGGCCGCCGAACGCTTTGGTCACGCCCTCGACGCGCAGCTGTGCGTTCATCGGGCACTTCGCCCGCGCGCGACGGCGGCGAGCGTCGGCACGATGCCGCCGGGCATGAAGATCATCGTCGCCATCAAGAGCGCGCCGAACACGATCGTTTCGTAATCGCGCAGCGACGTCAGCGCCTGCGGCAGAAGCGTCAACACCGCTGCCCCGACGATCGCGCCGGCGGTCGACGCCATCCCGCCGAACACGACCATCGTCACGAATTCGATCGAGCGCAAGAACGACGCGCTCGCCGGCGTGATGAAGCCCGCATGGAACGCGGACAGCCCGCCTGCAACGGCGGCGAACGCGGCGGACAGCACGAAAGCGAAGAGCTTGTAGCGCGCGGTGTCGATGCCCGCGACCTGCGCCGCGACTTCGGACGTGTGCAGCGCGCGCAGTGCGCGGCCGGCCGGTGAATCGACGACGTTCGACGCGACGAAGACCGCGAGAAGCAGCGTGCCGACGGCGATCGCGTACCAGAGCGGTTCGCCGGTGACCACGAAGGCGCCGATCGCGAGCGGCGGCACTTGCAGCCCGTCGGGACCGCCGGTGATTCGATCCTCGGTCGCGAGGACGATGGATGCGATGATGCCGAGACCGAGCGTCGCCATCGCGAGGTAGTGGCCGCGCAGGCGCAGGATCGGCCGCGCGACGAGGAACGCGAGCAGCGCGACGCCGAAGACCGCCGCTGCGAGCGCGACGAGCGAGGGCCACGCGTACCTGGACGCGAGCAGCGCGGTAGCGTAGCCGCCGAGAGCGAAGAATGCCGCGTGCCCGAGGCTCACCTGCCCCGCATAGCCGATCAGCAGATTGAGGCCGACGCACACGACCGCGTTGAAGGCGACGAGGATCGCGACGTCGTAGAAATAGCCATTGCCGGCGACGAGCGGCAACGCGACGGCCGTTACGGCGAGCACGACGAGCAGGCGATGGCGCCCGAGGCGCCACGTCGGAACCGGCAGCGCGCTAGACGCGCTCGCTTCGGCGTGCACCGAGGAGACCATCGGGACGAAGCAGTAGGACCGCGAGCAGGATCGCGAACGCGATCACGTCCTTGTACGCGGACGAGACGTATCCGGCACCCGCGCTTTCCAGCACGCCGAGCGTGAGTCCGCCGGCGATCGCGCCCGGGAAGCTGCCGATGCCGCCGAGCATCGCCGCGGCGAATCCCTTCAGGCCGAGCATGATGCCCGCGTCGTAAGCGGTGAACGCGATCGGTGCGATCAGCACGCCGCCGATGGCGCCGAGTGCCGCGGCCAGGCCGAAGCTCGCGAACAGGACCTTGCGCACGTCGATGCCGACGAGCTCGGCGGCGAGCCGGTTGTGCGACGCGGCCCGCATCGCCTTCCCCGCGCGCGTGCGGTGAAAGAAGTACGTGAGCGCGGCGACGATCGCGATCGTCACGCCGATCACCCACAGGCTCTGCGGAACGATCGTCGCGCCGAGGAACGAGAGCGGGCGCTCGCCGGTGAGCGGCGGCAGCCGATGCACGCTCTTGTCCCACACGAGCTGCGCGGCGCCGCGAAGAAAGATCGAGGCGCCGATCGTGATGATGATCAACGTGACGACGTCGGCGCGCCGCGCGCGCTCCACCGCGAGCTTCTCGACGATCATTCCAACGACCGCGGCGACGCCGATCGCAGCGGGCAGCGCGATCACCATCGGAAGGCCCATGGCGAGGAGCGAGACCGCGCTCATGCCGCCGATCATCACGAACTCGCCCTGCGCGAAATTGATCACGCCGCTCGCGTTGAAGACGATCGAGAACCCGAGCGCGACGAGCGCGTAGATCGCGCCCACGGTGATGCCCGTGACGAGGAACTGGATCCACATTCCGCTCACGGGCATCCCTTGCTCAAGGCGCCATCACGCGAACCAGCGACCAGGTGCCGTTCTTCACTTCGAGCATCCGGAACGCGGTCTCATCGAGACCCATGTGGTCGGTCGCCGACATGTTGACGACGCCGCCGGTGCCGACGTACCCGTGCGTCGCCTCGAGCGCGTCGCGCACCTTCGCCTTGTCGGCGCCGCCCGCGCGCTTGATCGCGTCGACGGCGAGCATCAGTCCGTCGTACGCGTGGCCGCCGAACGTCGACACCTCCGACTTGTAGCGCGCCTCGTAATCGTGCTTGTACGCGACGACGACCGGCTTCTGTTTGTCGTTGTCGGGCAGGATGTCGGCGACGAGCAGCGCAGCGGCCGGCAGGCGCACGCCTTCCGCAGCAGAGCCCGAGAGCTTGACGTATTCGGCCGACGCCACGCCGTGCGACTGGTAGAGCGGCATCGCGAGGCCGAGCTGGCGGTAGTTGCGCGTGACGATCGCCGGACCCTGGCCGAAGCCCGCGTTCAGCACGGCCTGCACGGCGGCGTTGCCGCGGATCTTCGTGAGCTGGGCGCTCATGTCGGTGTCGGACGCGCCGTAGCTCTCGTCGGCGACGACTTCGACGCCGTAACCGGGCGCGACCTTCAGGCATTCGCCGCGCATCGACTTGTCGAAGCCGCCGGTACCCGAGATCAGCGCCACCTTCGTCAGCTTGCGCGCACGCATGTCGGTGAAGATCTTTTCGCACGCCATGCGGTCGGTGTGCGGCGTCTTGAAGACCCACTTCTTCACCGGCTCGACGATGACGACCGCGCCCGCGAGCGAAATGAACGGCGTCTGCGCCTGCTCGGCGAGCGGCACCGCAGCCATCGTGGTGCCCGTCGTCGAGCCACCGACGATCACGTCGACCTTGTCCTGCTCGAGCAGCCGCTTGGTGAACGTGCGCGCCTTCTCGGCGTCGCCGGCGTCGTCGTACACGACGAGCTCGAGCTTGCGCCCGTTCACCCCGCCGGCGGCGTTGATGCGCTCGACGTACATCTCGAGCGTCTTCTGCTCGGGATCGCCGAGGAACGCGGCGGGACCGGTGATCGACAGGAAAGCGCCGATCCGGATCGGTTGCGCCAGCGCCGCCGTCGTAGCACACGCGACGACGAGCGGGAATGCACGCGCGAGCGTGCGGACGAGGATTCGGACATCCATTGCGCAGTCTCCTTGCTGCATGGCGATGACGTTTCGCGGGACGCAGCGTCGCTTCCGCGGGCCTGTCGCGGCACGACACTTCTCGCGGTGCCGGCGTCGCTCGGGGGCGGGTGGATACAATCCCCCGCTTGCGGCCCATTCTGGTACCGCGATACGGGTACCCACTTTGATCTGCATCATCGTTTCGCAGCGCCCGTGACGCGCAGCCGGCGCGACGCGAACGCGGTCGTCGACGTACGCGACGTGCGCCGGCGCGACCTCGACGCGGTCATCGCGATCGACTCCGCCGCGACGGGGATGTCGAAGCCCGCCTATTGGCGGTCGGTGTTTCGCCGCTACGGAGCGCCGGACGAGCGCGCGCGGCACTTCCTGGTCGCCGAGACGGACGGCGAGGTCGTCGGCTTCGTCGTCGGCGAAGTGCGCGACTGGGAATTCGGCTCGCCGCCATGCGGCTGGGTGTTCGGCATCGACGTGCGCGCCGACATGCGCGAGGCCGGCGTCGGTTCGCGCCTGCTCGATGCGATCGCCAAACGCTTCGCGCGCGCCGGCGTCACCAAGCTGCGCACGATGCTCGCGCGCGACAACACGCTCGTCCTGTCGTTCTTTCGCAGCCAGGGGATGATGGCCGCGCCGTTCATCCCGCTCGAGATGGACCTCGGCGAACCACCGCCGCCCCGATGAAGCTGCAGAAGAACACGATGCTGGCGCTCTACAGCGTCATCGAGTTCGCCGCGAATCCCGATCGGCACCTGTCGACCGCGGAGATCGCCGCGCGCCACGGCGTGTCGGCGCATCACCTGGCGAAGGTGCTCTCCGAGCTCGCGCGCGCCGGCATCGTCGAATCCGTGCGCGGCGTCGGCGGCGGTTATCGATTCACCGGCAACGCGAGACGCCTGACGTTGATGGACGTCATCGCGCGCTTCGAGGACATCGACGGCGCGAAATTCGGCACCGGCGAACCTGCGACGCCCACGGCGCAGGCGCTCGCGGCGATCGAATCGGAAATCGACGAGATGGCGAAGGCGACCTTCCGCTCGATCACGCTGGAGACGATGGTGCGACTGATCGAGCGACGGGCGCGGAAGGCCCGGGCGCACAACCCGTCCCGTTGAACGCAGCCTCGGCCGCCGCCCGCAATGCGAGTGCCGCGGCGGCCGCGTCGCGCCGCGCGCCTTCGCGCCACGCCGCGAGGATGCGCTCGAAACTCGCCCGCCCGGAAGCGTGCGTGTCACCGTAACCGCGAATCAGCCGCGGCAGGCGTGCGAGGTCGCGCGCTGCGTCGTGCGCGCCCGCCTGCAGCGCCGCGAGCACCGTGTCGAGCCACGCGACCATGGCCTGCTGCTCGCGCGCGAAGCGCAGCGAATGCGGACGCAGGGGACGAAGCGCGGCGAGCGCGCGCAAGGCGAGCGCGCCCGCGATCGAGCTCGCTTGCAAGGTAATGCCACCGCGCCTTTTTGATCGCCGCTGCGCCTGCGTACGCTTCGACAGCGCGCGCGCTTCGAGCCAGCCACCGATTGCGCTCGGCAGGATCGCGGCGACCTCGATCGCGCCCGGCTTGAAGAAATCGTAGACGCGGACCACGTCGCCGTCGCGGGCGGCCGCCTCGCTTCGAATCGTCGTAAAGCGCGTGCGCCGGCTCTTGATCGACGCGACGCGGATCAGGTCGTCGTAGCGCATCCACAGCGCGAGGAAGCGCGCCGCGTCGCGCGTGACGTCATGCGGCGCCGCGTCGGCGGCGAGGATGCGTTCAACCCGATCGAGATAGATCGCTGCGTATCGGGGATCCTGATACTCGCTTAGCTCGGCGACACCGAGCCGCGCGAGCTCCGCCACGCGTGCAGGCCAGCGAGCGACGCGCACCGCGAGTTCGGCAGGCATGCGCAATTCGACCGCGACGTCGCTTTCGCTCCCCGCTGCCGTTGCGGCAGACGGTGTCGGACGATCCGTCGACCGTTGCGCCTGCTCGTACGCATCGGCGAACGCCCGTACGCTCGCGCTCACGCCTTTTCCCGCCGCGCCGATCGCCTGCTCGCACGCCCGCCGCGAGACGGGCAGCGCGCCGCTGCCCGCGAGCGCGCCGAAGAGCGCCGCACTGATCGCGGTGTCGTGGCGTTTGCGCAGCGCCTCCATGTCGAACAGAACCGCGCGCGCGGAGAGCTCATGCAGCGCGCGCTCGATCCGCTCGGCGCCGTAGCGACCGTCGCCTGCGCTCATCTTCTCGCGCGTCGTGTAGACGCGATGCGTCGACGCGACAACCGTCGTACGCAACGGCGTGCAGAAGCCGCGCTCGAGCATGCGCGCCGCCTCGAGGAGCTCGGCGCAGACGAGCACGTCGACGCGACCGGCGACCGGCGACAAGCCGAGCACCTGCACTTCACCGTTCATCGGTTGCGCGGCGATCTCGACGTAATACGTCGTTGCGCCCGTGCGCTGCGAAACGCCGGGCGTCGACGTCGCCTGCGCGACGTAGCCTTCGGCGCGCGCCGCGGCGACGATCCAGTCGGTCAGGACGCCGCCACCCTGACCCCCGAGTGCCGCGACGAGAATGCGCGTACGGGATGTGGACGTCATGTCGGTGGACGTTCCATCTCAGGCAGGTAGCAGCGTGCGCAACGCGAATGCGCGCATCTTTGCGACGAAACGCTCGAACGCGGTGGGTTGCGTCACGACCTCGACGCGGTGGAACGACGGGCAAAGCGCCGCCGTCTGCGCGAGCTCGCCGCAAAGGCCGCAGCCGACGCAGCCTGAGTCGATCGTCGTGACTTGCGTGACGCGCAGCGGATCCGCCGGCGTCTTGAGCGTCAGAGAAGGACAACCGGAAAGGCGGATGCACGCGCGATCGCCGCTGCAAACGTCCTCGTCGATGCCGTAGCGCACGCGCACGTTGCGCCGCACCACGTTCCCGGCTTGCGCACGACGTGCGCGCAAGCGACGCTGGCGCTCGAGCTGGCACTCGCCTTCGGCGACGACGACCTTGAGGCCCGGCGTCCTGGTGGTGAACGCTTCCTCGAGCGTCGAGCGCATCGTCGCGACGTCGTAACTGTGCACCGTGCGCAGCCACGGCACGCCGACGCCTTCGAGCACGTTCTCGATCGTCGTATCGCTTGCCGTCGTGCTCTGCCCACCCGCGTCGCCGCGACGCGCCGCCTTCGGCGTCGAGATCAGCTCCTGGGTGCCGGTGGCGGACGTGTAGCCATTCTTGAAGATCAGCAGCACCGAATCGGTGCCGTTCTTGACGGCAGACGTCACGCCGGACAGGAAGCCGTTGTGCCAGAAGCCGCCGTCACCGACCGTCGCCAGCGGACGAGCGTCGCTGATCGGTGCGACGCCCGCCGCACTCGACAGCCCCATGCCGTAGCCGGTGATCGAATGCCCGATCATGAACGGCTCGAACATCGCGAACGAATGGCAGCCGATGTCGGCGGCGACGTGGCGCGGACCGAGCTCGCGCTCGGTGAGCTTCAGCGCGCTGAAGACCGGGCGCTCGGGACATCCGACGCAAAAGCCCGGTGGCCGCGGCGGCACCGGCACGCCGAGCAGCGTGCGTGCCCGCTCGCGCGCGCCGTCGACCTCGTCGCGCCACGACTGCGCATCGCGCAGACCGGTAGCAGGCAGGAACTCGCCCGCGAAGCGCGCGAGGCCTTCGACGATGTGCTCCGCGGTGTATTCGCCGGCGTTGGCCATCGTCGCCTTGCCGCGGATCGCGCAGTCGACGCCGGCCCGCGCGAGCACGGCGGCGAGCTCGAACTCGATGAACTCGGGGTGACCCTCCTCGAGCACGAAGACCGCGAGCCGGCGGCTTGCGAAGTCGACGAGCTCGTCGGGGACGAGCGGGTACGTCGCGTTCAGCACGAGGATCGGAATGCGCGGGCGACCGTCGGGGTCGACGAGGCCTGCGGTCTCGAGCGCCGTGACGAGCGCGTTGTAGAGGCCGCCCTGCACTACGATGCCGACGTGCGCGAGACCGCCTTCGTGCACTTCGTTCAGCGCGTGCTCGACGATGTAGCGGCGTGCGGCCGGCAGCCGCTGCTCGACCTTCAGCCTTTCGTGCTCGAACGTGTAAGGCGGGTGCGCCATGCGGCTTGGATCGTTCGGCGGCACGGACGTCGCGTGCGCACGCGACGACACGCGCGGCGCGACGTTGTCCTTGCAGGTGAACGTGCCCTGCAAATGGCAAGCGCGGATGCGAAGCTGCAGCACGACGGGGGTCGACGCCGCCTCCGACATGGCGAAGCCGTGCTCGACGAGGTCGGTGATGTGCGCGAGATCGGGCCGCGGATCGAGCAGGCACAGCGACGACTTCATGGCGAATGCGTGCGTGCGCTCCTGCACGACGCTCGAGCCTTCACCGTAGTCCTCGCCCACGACGATCAGTGCACCCCCCTTGACGCCGGGGGATGCGAGATTCGACAGCGCATCGGAGGCGACGTTGGTGCCGACGATCGACTTCCAGGTGACGGCCCCGCGCACCGGATAGTTGACCGATGCCGCGAGCATCGCGGCCGCGGACGCCTCGTTCGTGCACGCCTCGACGTGCACGCCGAGCGTGCCCAGGTAATCCTTGGCCTGCACCATGACGTCGAGAAGCTGGGACACCGGCGAGCCCTGATAGCCGCCGACGTACGAGACGCCCGATTGCAGCAGCGCCTTCGTGACGGCGAGGATGCCTTCGCCCTCGAACGTCTCGCCCGCGCCCTTCGCCAACAGCGCCACCTCGCGCGCGAACGATCGCTCCATGGCCTCCTCGCCGCCGTTCGATGCAATGGGGCGATTCTCGGCGTTGCGCGAACGCGCGCCTTGAGACAGATCAAGCGTCGCGGCAGGTATTGATCCGCGTCAATGCGCGCGGATACGCACGCATCGACAGTGACGCATCGCGACGAAGAGGCGAAGGCGATGCAGCTCGCAGGCAGGACCGCGTTCGTCACCGGTGGCGGACAGGGCATCGGCGAGGCGATCGTGCGTGCGTTCGCCGGGGAAGGCGCGCAGGTGTGCGTCGCCGACGTCGACGGGGAGCGCGCGCAAACGCTTGCGCGTGACCTCGGACGAGGCACCATCGCGGTTGCCTGCGACGTCGCGAAGCGTGCCGACGTCGAGCGCGCCGTCGCCGATGTGATCGCGCAGCTTGGCCACATCGACGTTCTCGTCAACAACGCGGGCATCATCCGCCCGGCGATGCTGCACAAGATGACCGACGCGCAATGGCAGGCGGTTCTCGACGTGCACCTCGCGGGGACCTTCCATTGCCTGCAGGCGGTGGCGCCGCAGATGATGGAGCGTCGCTACGGCCGGATCATCAACGTCACGTCGACCGCCGGCGTGCAGGGCACGATCGGCCAGATCAACTACAGCGCTGCGAAGGCGGGCATCATCGGCGTGACGATGTCGGCGGCGCGCGAGCTCGCGCAGTACGGCATCACCGTGAACGCCGTCGCACCCGGCGCCGCGACGCCGATGACCGAAACGATTCGCACCGATCCGCGCTTTCGCGAGAAGTACCTGGCGCGCATTCCGCTCGGCCGCTGGGCCGAGCCGGCCGAGATCGCACCGGTGTTCGTGTTCTTCGCCTCCGACGCCGCGAGCTACGTCACCGGGCAGGTGCTCGCCGCCGACGGCGGCATGACGATCCGCTGACCGGTCACCTCCGAGACGCGTCCGACACGTCTCCGACACGTGTCCGACACCGGCGTTTGACGCTCGTCAAACCGGCGCGAAATAACCTGCAGAGCGAATACATGTTTGGTGAAGGTGCTCCTATCATGCACCTACCAATGCTCGTAACCGCCCTGAAAGGGAATGAAGAAGTGAAACCGAACCGCAAGTTGTGGCAATGGCTCGGCGTGGTATTCGTGCTGTCGTTCGCAGCACTGGGATTCATCGGCCGCGAGATCTATCTCGCCGCACCGCCGATCCCCGACGTCGTCACGAGCGACGGCAAGACGCTCTACACCAGCGACGAGGTGCAACGCGGCCAGCAGGTGTGGCTCGCGGCCGGTGGCCAGCAACTGGGCACCGTCTGGGGCCATGGCAGCTACGTGGCGCCGGACTGGTCGGCCGACTGGCTGCATCGTGAAGCCGTCGCGCTGCGCGAACTCTACGCGCAGCGGACGTTCGAGCAGTCGTACGAAACGCTGACGGCGGCGGACAAGGCGGCCGTCGATGCGACGGTCATGGCCGAGATGCGCGCGAACACGTACGACGCGACGACGAACACCGTCATGGTGTCGCCGATCCGCGCGAAGGCGATCGCCGAGGTGGCGAGCCATTACGAAGCGCTCTTCGGCGACGCATCGTCGCTCGACAAGTTGCGCGAGCAATACGCGATGGGTGACAACCTCGTCCCCGATGTCGCGCAGAAGAAGGCGCTCGCGGGCTTCTTCTTCTGGTCGTCGTGGTCGTCTGCGACCGACCGCCCGGGCGAGACGGGTCGCTCGTACACGAGCAACTGGCCACACGAGCCGATCGTCGGCAACACCATGACGGCGGCGTCGGCGCTGTGGTCGATCGCGTCGATCATCCTTTTGATCGGCGGCATCGCGGGCATGATCTGGTATCACAGTGCGCACACGGAGCCGGCGGATCCCGAAGTGCCGAAGAAGGATCCGCTGATCAACGCGATCGCGACGCCGTCGATGAACGCGACGCGAAAGTACTTCTTCACCGTCATCGCGCTGATCCTCGCGCAGATCGCGATGGGCGCGATCACCGCGCATTACGCGGTCGAGGGACGCGCGTTCTTCGGCTTCCCGCTCGCCGATCTCCTGCCGTACGTCGTCAGCCGCACCGTGCACACTCAGTTCGGCATCTTCTGGATCGCGACCGCGTGGCTCGCGACGGGACTCTACGTCGCGCCGCTGCTTTCCGGTCACGAGCCGAAGTTCCAGAAGCTCGGCGTGAACGTCCTCTACTGGGCGCTGATCGCGATCGTCGTCGGCTCGACGGCGTTCGGCTGGCTCGGCACGCTGCAGAAGAACGGCGTCGACTTCAGCTTCTGGCTCGGCAACCAGGGTCTCGAGTTCACCAGCATGGGCCGCGTCTGGCAGGTGCTGCTCTTCGTCGGCCTGCTCTTCTGGCTGACGCTGCTCGGCCGTGCGCTGTGGCCGGCGTTGAAGCGGCCGTCGGAGACGCGCGGTCTGATCGCGATGGTGTTCCTGTCGGCCGCGTGCATCGGCGGCTTCTACGCGAGCTCGCTCGTGTGGGGCCAGCACACGCACTACGCGATGATCGAGTACTGGCGCTGGTGGCTCGTGCACCTCTGGGTCGAAGGATTCTTCGAAGTGTTCGCGACGGCCGTCGTCGGCCTGCTCTTCACGCGCCTCGGCCTCCTCGCGGCCTCGTCGGCGAACCGCGCGATCGTGCTGGAAACGATCGTGTTCCTGTTCGGCGGCATCCTCGGCACGCTGCATCACCTGTACTGGACGGGCACGCCCACGTCGGTGATCGCCGTCGGCGCCGTATTTTCCGCGCTGGAAGTGGTGCCGCTCGCGCTGCTCGGCTTCGAGGGCTTCCGGAACTATCGCCGCAGCAAGTCGGCGCCTTGGGTCGAGGCGTACCGCTGGCCGATCCTCTGCTTCGTCGCGGTCGGCTTCTGGAACACGGTGGGCGCGGGACTGCTCGGCTTCGTGATCAACCCGCCGGCGTCGCTCTACTACGTGCAGGGTCTGAACCTGACGCCCGCGCACGGCCACGCCGCGCTCTTCGGCGTGTACGGCATGCTCGGCATCGGTCTCATGCTGTTCTGCCTGCGCGGGCTGTATGCGCGCCAATTGCACGCGGATCGCTACCTCGCGTGGACGTTCTGGGGCCTCAACATCGGTCTCTTCATGATGGTGTTCATGTCGCTGCTGCCCGCCGGGATCTACCAGGCGTACGCGAGCGTCTCGAAAGGGCTTTGGTTCGCGCGCTCGCCGGAGATCGTCCATTCGAAGGTGATGGAGATGCTGGTGTGGCTGCGCGTCCCGGGCGACGTCGTGTTCGCAGCGGGCGCCGTGTTCCTCGCGATCTACGCCTGGAGGCTCCTGCGTGGCGGAGCGCGTGTCGAGCGCGAAGTCGAAGGCGTGCTGCAGCCGACCTGATCGTTGGTGACTGTGGGGGAGCGTTCCACGCTCCCCTTTTTTCATTGCGGGTGGGCCCGATCGTGGTTTCGCCGCGCCCGACCGGTTGATTGCGTGCAGGAGGAGGAACGATCATGCGCCTGACGAACTTCACCGATTACAGCCTGCGCGTGCTGATCTTCGTGGCGGCTCAGCGCGAAGGACGCGCGACGATCGCCGACGTGGCCCGTGCGTTCGACATTTCGGAGAACCACCTGACGAAAGTCGTTCACTTCCTCGGCAAGCGGGGATTTCTCGCGAACGTCCGTGGCCGCGGCGGCGGGCTCGCGCTCGCGCGGCCGGCGACGGAAATCGCGATCGCCGACGTGGTGCGCGAGGCCGAAGGTACGATGGTGCCGGCGGAATGCTTCGACGCGGAGGAGTCCTGCGCGATCGCCTCGGTGTGCCGGATGCGCGACGTCCTCGCCGACGCGATGAAGGCGTTCTATGCGGTTCTAGCACAATACTCGCTGGAGGACGTGATCGTGAACCGGCGCGAGCTCGCGCCGATCCTGTTCCGCGCAACGGGCGCAACCGGCACGACGTAGAGGGAATGGAATACGCGACGCTCAAGATGATCCACATGTCGGCGGTCGCGCTCTCGGGCGCCGGTTTTTTCGCGCGTGGCGTGGGGATGCTGAACGACGCCGCGTGGGTCAAGCACCGCATCGCGAAGACGCTGCCGCATCTCGTGGACACGGTGCTGATCGTCTCCGCGCTGTGGCTCGCCTGGATCCTGCGGCTCACGCCGGCGAACGCGCCGTGGATCGGCGCGAAGATCGTGGGCCTTTTCGTCTACATCGGCATCGGCATGGTCGCGCTGCGCTTCGGTCGCACGAAGACCGCGCGCACCATTGCGTGGCTGCTCTCGCTGCTCACGTTCGCATACATCGTATCGGTCGCGATCACCAAGGACCCGCGCGGCTTCCTCCTGGCGTTGACGTAGCGGCGGCGCCGGGTGGCGCCGCCATGGTTGTATCGTCGCTGTTTTCGCGAGGACGAAATATGAACGATGCAGAGCCGTCTCAAAGGGCGAATTCCGCGGCGGCGGGGAGCGGCGAGAAAGTCGAGATCCACCGGGGACTGAAGGGCGTTTACTTCGACCGCTCGCAGGTGTGCTTCATCGACGGGCGCGCCGGCGAGCTGCTGTACCGCGGCTACTCGATCCACGATCTCGCGCAAGCCTCGACGTTCGAGGAGACGTGCTACCTGCTCCTCCACGGGGAGCTGCCGTCGCGCGAGGCGCTCGCTGCGTTCGACGCCGAGCTCAAGGCGGCGCGCGCGCTGCCCGCGCCTGTTGTCGGCATCATCCGCGCGGTGCGCGATGCGCATCCGATGGAGGTGCTGCGCACCGCCGCATCGGCGCTCGCTGCGTTCGACGCGGACGTCGCCGACAACTCGCCCGAGGCAACCCTGCGCAAAGGCGTGCGGATGACCGCGCAGGTGCCGATGATCATCGCCGCGCACGAGCACATCCGGCACGGTCGCGAGCCGGTCGCGGCCGATCCCGCGCTCGGCCACGCGGCGAACTTCCTGGCGATGCTGACCGGCCGCACGCCAAGCGACGATGCTGCAAAGCTGATGGACATCGACATGATCCTGCACGCCGAGCACGGGTCGAACGCGTCGGCGTTCACCGCGCGCGTCGTCGCCGGCACCGATGCGAACCTGCACGCCGCGATTACCGCGGCGATCGCCGCCCTTTCGGGCCCCGCGCACGGCGGCGCCGCCGAGAACGTGATGCGGATGGCGCAGGAGATCGGCGACCCCGCGAACGCGGCCGACTACGTGAAGCGCAAGCGCGCGAACAAGGAGCCGGTGATGGGCTTCGGGCATCGCGTCTATCGCGCCGAAGATCCGCGCGCGCGGCACATGCGCGCCGGCGTCGAGAAGCTGTCGCGTGCGATCGGCGAGCCGAAGTGGTACCAGATCCTCGCTGCGCTCGTCGACGCGATGAAGCCCTACGCGCGCCACGGCGTGAACGTGAACGTGGATTTCTATGCGGGCGTCGTCTACTTCCTGAACGGCATTCCGGAAGACCTGTTCGTGCCGATCTTCGCCGCGGGCCGCGTGCCGGGCTGGACGGTGCAGGTGCTCGAGCAGTTCGCCAACAACATCCTGATCCGGCCGCTCACCCTCTACAACGGTCCGGCCCCGCGACCGTACGTGCCGATCGAACGACGGTGACGCGGGAAGCGAGGGCTGCCGGCGACGCTACGACGCGTCGTTGGCGACCTTCCCGGCGCTCATCGCGAGGACGATCGTGGTCGTTGCAACGATGTCGTCGACGCTCGCGCCGCGCGACAGATCGCTGATCGGGCGCGCGAAGCCCTGCAGGATCGGGCCGATCGCGCGCGCGCCCGCGAGGTACTGCGTGAGCTTGTAGGCGATGTTGCCGCTGTCGAGATCGGGAAAGATCAGGACGTTCGCTCGGCCCGCGACCGGTCCGGGCTCGGCGAGCTTTTTCGCGGCCACAGCCGGCACGAGCGCCGCATCCGCCTGCAGCTCGCCGTCGACCGCGAGCGCCGGGTCGCGCGCGCGCGCGATCGCGAGCGCGCGGACGACCTTGTCGACGCGCGCGTGCCTGGCGCTGCCCTTGGTCGAGAACGACAGCAGTGCGACGCGCGCCGGCGTATCGAGAAGCGCGCGGGCGCTCGCCGCCGACGCGATGGCGATGTCGGCGAGTGCTTCGGCCGTGGGGTCGGCGTTGACGGCGCAATCGGCGAAGACGAGCCAGCGCTCGGCGACGCCCATCAGGAAGAAGCTCGACGGCGTCGCGATGCCCGGCGCGAGTCCGATCGTCATCATGCCCGCCTCGATGACGCGCGCGGTCGGATTCGCGACGCCGGCGATCATCGCATCGGCGTCGCCCGCCTTCACCATCAACCCCGCGTGGAAGAGCGGCTTCGCGGCGATCCTGCGCGCGATCCCTTCGCTCGCATCGGGCCGTCCCTCGCGATAGAGCGCGGCGTAACGCTCGATGTCGGCAGCCCGCGCCGCGTCGAGCACGATCGGCTCGGCGATGGCGTCGGCGGCGAGACGCCTCACCGCGGCGGCGATTCGCGCGTCGTTGCCTTCGGGGAACACGACCTTGCGTCGTTGCCCGCGCACCTTCGCACGGGCGGACTCGAGAATGTCCGGCGCCATGGCGCTCTTGCCGATCGGTTTTCGTCACACCTCGCCGAGATACGCGCGCTGCACTTCGGGATCCGACTCGAGCTCGCGCGCGCTTCCCTCGCGCACGATCTCGCCGGTTTCCATGACGTAGCCGCGGTCGGCGACCGACAGCGCCGCGTGCACGTCCTGCTCGACGAGGAGCACGGTGACGCCTTCCTTGCGGATCGCGGTCATGGTGTCGAGCAGCTGGTCGACGACGACCGGCGCGAGGCCGAGGCTCATCTCGTCGACGACGATCAGGCGCGGCCGCGCCATCAGTGCGCGCGCCATCGCGCACATCTGCTGCTCGCCGCCCGACATGCTGCCGGCGAGCTGGCGCTTGCGATCTGAAAGCCGCGGGAACATCGAGAACATTCGCTCGAGATCGTCGTCGATCGCTCGCTTGTCGCTGCGCCGATACGCGCCCATCCGCAGATTCTCCTCGACGCTCATGCGGTCGAAGAGCTGCCTTCCTTCCGGAACCTGGACGAGCCCCCAGCCGAACACCTGATCGGCCGTGGCGTTCGCCACCGAACGTCCGTCGAAGACGATCTCGCCGCTCGCCGGGATGAGGCGCGACAGCGCGCGCAGCAACGTCGTCTTGCCGGCGCCGTTGCTGCCGACGATCGCGACGATCTCGGCGGGCCGCACCGCGAGCGTGATGCCGCGCAACACCTGCATCTCGCCGTAGCCGGCGCAAAGGCCGCGGGTTTCGAGGAGCGCGCCGGCCATCACGCCTTCGTTCGCTTCTTGCCGAGGTACGCCTCGACGACCCGCGAATCGCGCAAAACCTCTTCGGTCGGCCCTTCGACGATCTTCTCGCCGTGATGCAGCACGAACACGCGGTCGGACAGGCTGGTGATCGCCTTCATCACGTGCTCGATCACGAGGATGCTGATGCCCTCGTCGCGCACTTTGCGGATGTCCTCGATCACTTCCTCGATCTCGACGTGGTTGAGTCCGGCCATCACCTCGTCGAGGAGCAGCAGCGTGGGCTTCATCGCCAGCGCCTTCGCGAGCTCGAGCCGCTTGCGATCGGGGCCGCCCAGCGCGTCGGCGCGCTGGTCGATGCGCCGGCCGAGTCCGACGAACTCGAGGCATTCGCGCGCACGCTCCTGCGCGGCGCGCATGTCCTTGATGCCGCCCTCGGCGCCGAACAGCGCGCCGACCGACGCGTTCTCGAGCACGGTCAATCCCGGGAACGGCTTCATCACCTGGAACGTACGCCCGATGCCGAGGTGCGCGCGCTGGTACGCGGGCACGCCGAGGACCGAGCGGCCGTCGAACACGATCTCGCCCGACGTCGGCTCGAGCGTTCCGTTCACCATCCCGACCAGCGTGGTCTTGCCGGCGCCGTTGGGGCCGATCAGGCCGAGAATCTCGCCACGGCGAAGATCGAACGTCACGTCGTCCACCGCCACCAACCCGCTGAAGCGCTTCGTCAGGTTGCGGACTTCCAGGATGTTGCCGCCGGCGCGCGAGCGACCCGGCAACGCATCGGCGAGCGTCGCGTTCATGACGAGGGCCGGCCGCGATGCATCACAGGCGGTGCGTGCGCACGTTGTCGGCGAAATAACGAAGTGGCGAGCGGCCGGCACGACGCACCACGTCGGCGATGCCGCGCGGCATGAAGACGACGGCGATCACGATCACGATGCCGAAGAACATGCTCGCCAGGCTCGTCACCTTCGTCGCGAGGATCTCGGAGATCGTCGACAGGATCAGCGCCCCGACGACGGGACCGAGCACGGTCCCGGGACCGCCGAACACCGCCATGATGATCATCTTCACGTTGAGCGCGACGTCGAACACCCCGACCGGATCGATGAACGTGATGTAGTACGCGTAGATGCCGCCGGCGAGCCCGGTGAAGGCCGCCGACAGCATGAACGCCAGGATCTTGTAGAGCGTCGTGTTGACGCCCATGACGGCGGCACCTTCCTCGTTCTCCCGGATCGAGATGAGCCCGAGGCCGAAGCGACTGTTCGCGAGCCACCACACGGTGATCGTCGCCAGCACGAGGAGCCCGAGCGCGAGCTCGTAGAACAGCACGTCGCTCTTGAGGAGCGGCAGCACGAGGCCGATGTTGCTCCCCGCGATCTCGAGATTCGACACGATCGCGGTCATGATGAACGCGAGCGCGAGCGTGCAGATCGCGAAGTAATGGCCCCTCAAGCGAAGCACCGCGGCGCCGAGGGCCGCCGCGAAGAGCACGGCGAGCACGAGGCCGCCGATCATGCCGACCCAAAACGGCAGCTTGAACTGGACCATCGCGATCGCCACCCCGTATGCGCCGAGGCCGTAGAACACCGAGTTGCCGAACGACGCGTACCCGGTGTACCCGCCGATGATGTTCCAGCCCTGCGCGAGCGTTGCGAGCAGCAGGACGCTGATGCCGAATTGCACGAACACGCTGTTCCCGTACCACGGCAGCGCGGCGAGCGCCGCGACGACGATCGCCGCGACCGCGACGATCAGCGCACGTCGGCCAGACGTGCGCGGAGGGGCTTCGATCGGCGCGAGGACGCGTTCAGCCATGGCGGCGCGAAGCGGGCGCGTGCGTCATCACGTCGTGCGTCCGAGCAGGCCGGTCGGACGCAGGATCAGCACCAGAATCAGGACGCCGAAGCTCGCCACGTCGCGGTACGTCGATCCGGCATAGAGCGCGGTCAGCGATTCGACGATGCCGAGGACCAGGCCGCCCACGATGACGCCCAGCGGATTCTCGAGGCCGCCGATGATCGCGATCGCGAACGATTTCGCCGTCAATGGCCCGCCGATGTAGGGATTGATCTGCGAAACCGTCCCGTACAGGCCGCCCGCCACGCCGGCGAGCGCCGAGCCGATGCCGAACGTGAGCGCGTAGATCGAGCGCGGCGCCACACCGTAAAGACGCGCGGCGACGAGATTCTGCGCCGCGGCGCGGATGCCGCGCCCGATCCGCGTATGCAACAGGAACAGCCACATCGCGATCGTGAGCGCCATCGCGACCGCGAAGGCGAGCACCTGCATCAGCGGGATCGTGATGCCGCCGAGGCGGAAGTTGTTCCCGGCGTACGACGGATTGATCGCGCGAAAATCGGCCGAGAACGCGAGCTGCGCGAGATAGATGAGGATCACCTCGATGCCGAACGTGATCAGCAGCGTGTTGAACATCGGGCCGCGAATCACGAGGTTCAGGATGCCGCGCTGGATCGCGTACCCCAGCACGAAGAGCCCGATCGCGGTGATCGGCAGCGCGACGAATGGATCGAGCCCGGCGCCGGTGAAGAGAAAGTACGTCGCGTACGCGCCCAGCATGATCAGCGCGCCGTGCGAGAGGTTCACGATGTTCAGCACCCCCCACACGAGCGCGAGGCCGAGCGCCATCAGTGCGTAGAGACCGCCGAGCAGGATGCCGCTGACGAGGACCTGGACGAGCAGTTCCACGGGCGGCCGCTAGCCGTTCACGCCGCGTTCAGCGCTTGTCCCACGTCGGCAGCGGATAGACGGGCTTGTTCACGAACTTCCCGCCTGAGTAGATCTCGAGCACCTGATCGTTCTGGATCTGGATCATGATCTGCGGCAGGCTGATCTGCCCCTTGTCGTTGAACGCGATATGGCCGTAGAGGCTGTCGAAATTCGTCTTGGCGAGCGCATCGCGCACCTTGCCCGCGTCGAGGGTGCCGGCCGCCTCGATCGCGTTCACGAACGCCTCGACCGACGCGACGCCGGCCGCCGCGTGGTAGTCGGGATCGTACCCGAACTTCGCCTTGTACGCCTTGGCGAACTGCTCCGCGTCACCGAACCACTTGTCCTTGAGCGACGCCGACGGCAGCCACGCCGTCATGCCGCTCGCGCCGTTCGCGTCCTTGCCCAGCGCGTGGCGGAAGTCGGCGCTCGGCACGCCGACGGTGAACGAATAGAACTTCGGATTGACGTTGAGGCTCTTCGCCTGGCGGATGAAATTCAAGACCTCGGTCTCGTGACCGGCGACCAGAACCGCGTCGACGTTGCTGCTCTTGATTTGCGACAGCAGCACCGAGAAGTCGGACGCGTTCGTGCTGTAGCGCTCGTCGAGGACCGTCTGCAACCCCGCTTTCTTCAGGATCTCGCGCGTCCCCTTCGCGACCGACACGTCGAACGAGTCGTCGGCGTAGAGCAGCGCGACGTTCTTCGGCGCCGGATTCAGCTTGCCGAGCGCCTCCACGGTGCTGCCGAAGTAGTCGCTCGCGGCCGGGAGCGTGCCGAAGATGTACTTGTAGCCGCGCGTATAGATCTCGTCCGACGCTCCGCCGCCCTGCACCATCGGCACGCTCGCCTTCTCGGCGATCGACGAATCGGCGAGGACGAAGTTACTCGCGAACGGGCCGAGCAGGAAGTTGACCTTGTCCTGCGTGAGCAGCTGCGTGTACTGGCGCACCGACAGATTGACGTCCGACTGGTTGTCGAGGAGCTTCAGCGCGATCTTCTGCTGCTGCGAGCCGACCTTGACGCCACCGGCCGCGTTGATCTTCTCGATCGCGAACTCGTAGGCGTCCTTGTAATAGCGCCCGGTGTTCGCGACCGGCCCGGTCAACTGGACCGAGGCGCCGAAGGTAATGGTCTGGGCGGCCGCGGTGCCGGCGAAGGCGAGTGCCGCGGCGAAGAGGGAGAGAAAGCGAAGCATGGCGAACTCCGGTTGGCGTTGGTCGATTGTTGTTGTCCTCGTCTCCGCTCGCTTCGCCGCCGCCCGCGGGCGCGAAGAAGCCCCTGCACGATCGAAGCCGGGCCGCGCCGGGGGCCGCGAGGCGCCCTTTTGAAGGTCCGAGCAATTTCTTCGATTGGAGCAGGTAAAGCTTGCATCGGTTCATCCGGAAACCGCCAGACGCGCACGAGAATACAGGGCACGCCGCTTGCTGATCATCCGGATCCACCGACCTCTTCCCCACGATGGTACCCAAAGCCGCGGCGGCCGTCGCGCGCGATCGAACGTCGCGTCGCCGGCCGCCCGTTCCCGCGATGACGCAGATTCCGCGCGATGTCGACGACGCCTCCATCGCCGTCGACGGAAAGGACGTGCAGCTCACCAATCTGCGCAAGCCGTTCTGGCCGGCGCTCGGCCTCACCAAGGGCGACCTGCTGCGCTATTACGCGGCGGTCGCGCCGTCGCTGCTTCCGCACGTCGCCGCGCGCGCGATGGTGATGAAGCGCTATCCGAACGGCGCCGACGGCGACAGCTTCTTCATGAAGCGTGCACCACGACCGCGTCCCGACTGGATCGCGACCTGCTCGATCGAGCACGGCTCCGGCAGCATCATCGCATTCCCGGTCGTCAACGACCTCGCGTCGCTGCTGTGGCTCGTCAACCTCGGCTGCATCGACCTCAATCCGTGGTACGCGCGCTGCGACGACGTCGATCGTCCCGATTACCTGCACTTCGACCTCGATCCGGTGCCCGACGCGTCGTTCGACGACGTGCGCGCGTGCGCGCTGATCGTGCGCGACGAGCTGACGTCGATCGGGCTGCCGACGTACGTCAAGACCACGGGATCGAAGGGGGTGCACGTCTACGTGCCGATCAAGCGTGGCCCGCGGCAGAAGGAGGTGTGGGCTTTTGCGAAGGGGATCGCGTTCTCGCTCGCGAAGCGCTATCCGCAGCAAATGACCGCCGAGTACCGGATCGCCAGGCGACCCACCGGCCGGGTGCTCGTCGATTACAACCAGAACGCGTGGGGACGCACGCTCGCCTCGGTCTATTCACCGCGGCCCAAGCCGCTCGCGACGGTGTCGACGCCGATCACGTGGGACGAGCTCGCCGCCGGCGCGTCGATCGAGGACTTCCGCATCGACAACGTACCGTCGCGCATCGCCGCGCTCGGCGATCTCTGGGCGCCGGTCGATGGCGACCGCGGTCGCGTCGACCTCGCGCCGTTCCTTCGGGCCTCCTCGCCATGAGCCTGCCGCTCGCGGCCGACTACCCGCCGGCGGAGGCGAAGTCCGTCGACGCGCTGCCGCAGGGACGCGAGTGGGAATACGAGCCCAAGTGGGACGGCTTTCGCTGCCTCGCGTTCAAGGATGGCGACGACGTGGAGCTGCGCTCGAAGGCGGGCCAGCCGTTCAACCGGTACTTCCCGGAGATCGTCGATGCGGTGAAGGCGCTACCCGTGGCGCACTGCGTGCTCGACGGCGAACTCGTCGTTCCGGAAGGCGATGCGCTGTCGTTCGACGAGCTCCTGATGCGCATCCATCCCGCGGAGAGTCGAGTGCGCAAGCTGGCGCGCGAGCATCCGGCGCTCTACATCGTGTTCGACCTGCTGGTCGACGCCGAGGGGCGCTCGCTCGTCGCGCAGACGCAGGAAGCGCGGCGCAGCGCGCTCGAGCGCTTCGCGAAGCGCGCGTTCGCCAACGCACCGCGGTTTCGCGTTTCGCCCGCGACGCGCGGCCTCGACGAGGCGCGCACGTGGCTCGATGCACTGGGCGGCGGCCTCGACGGCATCGTCGCCAAGCGCGTCGACCTGCCGTATCGATCGGGCGAGCGCACCGGCATGCAGAAGTACAAGCGCATGCGAACGGCGGATTGCGTCGTCGGCGGCTTTCGCTACGGCGCGAAAACGCAGGTCGTCGGCTCGCTGTTGCTCGGCCTCTACGACGACGCCGGACTCCTCGATCACGTCGGATTCACGTCGAACATCCCGAGCACCGAGCGCGCCTCGTTGACGAAGAGGCTCGAGTCGCTGATCGAGAAGCCCGGCTTCACCGGCCGCGCGCCGGGTGGACCCAGTCGCTGGTCGACCGAACGAACGGGCGAATGGGAGCCGCTGCAGCCGAAGCTCGTCGTCGAGGTGCGCTACGACCACTTCAGCGGCGGACGCTTCCGCCACGGGACGAGCTTGCTGCGATGGCGTCCCGACAAGGCGCCGCGCCAGTGCACGTTCGAGCAGGTCGAGCAGCGCGCGCGGCCTTCGCTCGCGCTCATGGAGGCCAGAGGGCCCGACGAATAGGATCGGGCGGCGCGAGGGCCGGCCTTGCCAGCTTACGCCGTCTGGGCGGCCTTCACCGGCGAGAGCGCCGTCGCGATCGCGTCGTCGACTTCGTCCATCCACACGAACTCGATCTGGGCGCGGGCGTCCGCGGGAATGTCCTCGAGGTCGCGTTGATTGCGGGTCGGGAGCATCACCGTCCGGATGCCGGCGCGGAGCGCCGCGAGCACCTTCTCCTTGACGCCCCCGATCGGCAACACCAGGCCGCGCAGGCTGATCTCGCCGGTCATCGCGACGTCGCTACGCACCGGGCGCGACGTCAGAAGCGACGTCAACGCGACGAACATCGCCACGCCCGCGCTCGGGCCATCCTTCGGCGTCGCACCGGCCGGCACGTGCACGTGCACGTCCGATTTTTCGAAGAGTTGCGGATCGATGTCGAGTGACGCCGCGCGCGCCTTGACGAGCGACAACGCCGCCTGCGCGCTTTCCTTCATCACGTCGCCGAGCTGACCGGTGAGGATCAGCTTGCCGTTGCCGGGCGTGCGCGCCGCCTCGATGAACAGGATGTCGCCGCCGACCGGCGTCCATGCCAATCCGGTCGCGACGCCGGGTATGCCGCTGCGCATCGCGACTTCGGATTCGAACTTCGGGGCGCCGAGGATCGCGTGCAGGTCGTCCTCGCCGATCACGCGCTTATCCAGCGTGCCGTCGGCGACGCGGACGGCAACGTAGCGAAACACGTTGCCGATCTCGCGCTCGAGGTTGCGTACCCCCGCTTCACGCGTGTAATCGTGGATGATCGCGAGCAGCGCCTCGTCGGTGATCTCGCACTGCTCGGCGGTCATCCCCGTCGACTCGAGCTGGCGCGGCACGAGATAGCGCCGCGCGATCTGCAGCTTCTCCTGCGCGGTGTAGCCGGGGATCTGGATGACTTCCATGCGGTCGCGCAACGGTCCCGGGATCGTGTCGAGCACGTTCGCCGTGCAGATGAACATCACGTGCGACAGGTCGTACGGCACGGCGAGATAGTTGTCCCGAAACGTCGAGTTCTGCTCGGGATCGAGCACTTCGAGCAGCGCCGAGGACGGATCGCCGTGGAAGCCGCCCATGCCGAGCTTGTCGACCTCGTCCAGCATCATCACGCAGTTCTGCGTGCCCGCCTTGCGGATGCTCTGGATGATGTTGCCCGGCAGCGCACCGACGTAGGTGCGGCGGTGGCCGCGGATTTCCGCTTCATCGTGCACGCCGCCGAGACTCACGCGTACGAACTTGCGATCCGTCGCGCGCGCGATGCTCTGGCCGAGCGACGTCTTGCCCACGCCGGGCGGGCCGACGAAGCACAGGATCGGGCTCTTGCCCTGCGGATTCAGCTTTCGCACCGCGAGGTATTCGAGGATCCGCCGCTTGATCTTCTCGAGGCCGTAATGGTCGTCGTCGAGGATCTTGCGCGCCTCGGCGATGTCGATCGGCGGCGCCGGCGGCGGTGTCCACGGCAGCTCGATCAGCCACTCGAGGTACGTGCGCACCATCGAATATTCGGCCGCGGCCTCGGGCATCCGCTGGAGGCGGCCGAGCTCCTTCTTCGCGGCCTTCTCGATCTCCTCGGGCATGTGCGCGTCGTCGATCTGCTTCTCGAGGTCGGCGAGCTCGGCGTTGCCTTCCTCGCCTTCGCCGAGCTCCTTCTGGATCTGACGCATCTGCTCGCGCAGCAGGTGCTTGCGGTTGACGTCGCTGATCGATTCACGCGTGCGCTCGTCGATATCGCGCGACACCTTCAACACCTCGATGCGATGCGCGAGCAACTGCAGCAGCTTGTCGAGCCGCGTCTTGAGATCGAACGTCTCGAGAAGCGCCTGCTTCTCTTCAGCGGAGACGTCCATCAATCCCGCGATGAAGTCGGCGAGGCGTCCTGCGCCTTCGACCGCCTGCAGCGCTGCGACCATCTCCTCGGGCACCTGCGGCAAGAGGCGCAGAATCTCGATCGCGCGCTCCTTCAGCGCGCGCGCGCGGCCCTCGATCTCGGGATCGCTTTCGTCCTGCTCGTCGATGAACTGCACGCGCGCGACGGTGAAAGGCCAGCCTTCGAGAAACTGCAGCACGCGAAAGCGGCGCAGCCCGCGCGCGATGGCGTGATGCAATCCGTCGGGCGTGGTGATGTAGCGAATGACGGCCGCACTCGCGCCGACCCAGTGCAGGTCCTCCGGTGCCGGGTCCTCGACGTCGGGTTTGCTCTGCAGCAGGATGCCGAGCGGCCGCTCGAGGCGCACCGCTTCCTGCGCCGCCGCGCGCGACCGCTCGCGCCCGACGGTGATCGGAAAGACCGAGCCGGGGAACATCACGACGTTGCGCACCGGCAGGATGATCAGCGCGTCGTCGGGGATCGGTTTTCCGGCCGCAGGCGCGCGCGGCGCCGACGCGCTCGTCGTCGCGTCGTCTCCGACGCGCCCTTCCGCCGAAAGCGGAGACGTGTCGCCGTCGGGCGGCGTCACGACGGGCGACGCATCGTCGCGCGGAAGCGCGTTGTTGTCTTCGTTCATGGTCATCGTGTTCAGGCGATCCTGCGCAGCCGCACGAGCAGGCAGCCTTGCGAAAGTTCGGGTGCCGCCGCTTCGAAGCGGCCGGTGGGTAGCGCGATGCGCCGCTCGAAGGCGCCGTACGGAATTTCGAGTTGCCGCACCGTGAATGCCTGGCGCGTGAACGGCAGCCGGCGCTCGCCGCGCACGACGAGCGCGCCGGGCTCGTGCGAGACTTCGACGCGGTCGGAGCTCACGCCGGGCATCGCGACGACGATCACCAACTCGCCGTCGCCTTCGAACACGTCGACGGGGGGCGCCCACGCGACGCGCGAGCGTGCGTTCAAATGGAAGAAGCGTCGATGCAGCCGCTCCGCCTGGTCGATCAGGTCGCAGGCCTCGGCCCACATCCAATCGGCGGGATCAGAGCGTCGCATGCGTGGTGATCCACTGCATCAGTTGCGGCAGCGGCAGTGCGCCGGATTGCCGCGCAATTTCACGGCCGCCGCGAAACGCGATCAGCGTCGGGATGCTGCGAATGCCGTAACGCGCGGCGATCTCGGGCTCTGCCTCGGTGTCGAGCTTCGCGAGCTTGACGCCTGGCGCGACGCGCTTTGCCGCCTCTTCGAACGCTGGTGCCATCATGCGGCACGGGCCGCACCACGATGCCCAGAAATCGACGACGACCGGAAGGTCGGCGTTGACGTGCTTCGTGAAGTCGTCCTTGGTGAGCGCGAACGCGTGGCCTGGAAACAGCGCCTTGCGGCACTGCCCGCAGGTCGCGCCGTCGCCGAGGCGATCGCGCGACACGCGGTTGATCGTTCCGCACGCCGGGCAGGCGACGTGCAGCTTGCCGTCATCGGAAGAGTGGGTCGTGGTCACCGCTTGGCCTCGCGCAATCGTGCCGGCGCAACTTGTATGGCAGCACAATGAGGGCCGCCGGCCGGGATTCAAGCTAGGGCATCCATGGACGATCGGAGTTCGCGTGCGACGAGCGAGGCACGCCGCGCGCCGGAACGCGCGCTCGGTCTCGCCTTCCTCGTCGTCACGTCGGCGGGCTGGGGCGTCAACTGGCCCGCGATGAAGGTCCTGCTGCGCGAGTGGCCGCCGCTTTTCGCGCGCGGGATCGCCGGCGTTGCTGCGGCCGCCATTCTCGCGCTCGTCGCATGGAGGATCGGGGAGTCCCTGCGACTGCCGGCGGGAATCGGGAGGCGCCTCGTCGTCGCGTCGTTCCTGAACGTCTTCGCGTGGATGGGCTTCACCACGCTGTCGCTCAATTGGCTCGCCGCCGGGCAGGGTGCCCTGCTGGTCTATACGATGCCGATCTGGGCGATGCTCTTCGCGTGGCCGATCCGCGGGCGCCGGCCCGGCGCGCGCGGCGTGGCCGGGCTGGTGCTCTCCGTCGCCGGAATCGCGACGCTCTTCGGGGGCAGCTTCGCGCTCGGGATGGACCGACTGCCCGGCGTTCTCCTCGCCCTTGGCGCCGCGGTCCTCTTCGCGCTCGGCACGATCGTGCTGAAACCGCTGCCGCTGCCGCCGTTCGCCGCCGTGACCTGGCAACTCGTTCTCGGTTGCGTGCCGATGGTCGCGCTGGGGCTCGCGCTCGAGCATCCGCGGATCGACGCGTTGTCGATTCGCGGTGCGGTCCTCATGACCTACATGACGATCGTGCCGATGGGCGTGTGCTACCTGACCTGGTTCGCCGCGTTGCGGCGTCTGCCGGGCGAGACGGCGTCGATGGTGACGCTGCTGACGCCGGTGATCGGCGTCATCGCCGCGGCGATCGCGCTCGGCGAGCCATTCGGCGCGCGACAGGTTGCCGCGCTGGTGCTGGTCGTCGGCGGGCTGGCGTTCGTCCTGCGAAACTAGGCTCCGAGCATCACGCCGCGCACTCGACCACGCTTCCCACGCGCGCTTCGTCGTCCCACGTTTCGAGGCGAACCGGGAAGCCCCAGAGGCGCCGCAGGTGCGCGACGACCTGTCCCGCGGCGTCGTTCAGCGGCCGGCCGCGCCGGCGATGATGCCGAAGCGTGAGCGAGCGGTCGCCGTCGCGGTCGTAGCGGTAGACCTGCACGTCGGGGATGCGGATGTATTGCGCGTGCTGCTCGGCGAGGAGCTTTCGCACGCGCTTGTACCCGCGCTCGTCGTGGATGCTGTCGACGATGAGGTCGCGCTCCTCCTCGTGGTCGGCGATCGCGAAGAAGTGGAATTCGCGGATGAGCCGCGGCGACAGGTACTGCGCGATGAACGACTCGTCCTTGAAGTTGCGCATCGCGAAGTCGAGGACCTTCTGCCAATCACCCCCGGCGATGTCCGGGAACCACGCGCGATCCTCGGCGTCGGGCCGCTCACAGACGCGGCGCAGATCGGAGAACAGCGCGAAGCCCAGCGCATACGGATTGAGCCCGCTGTACGCCTTCGAGTCGTACGGCGGCTGCGCGATGACGTTCGTGTGGCTCTTCAGGAACTCGAGCATGAAGCCGTCGTCGACCCGCCGCTTCTCGTGCAGGCGATTGAGGATCGTGTAGTGCCAGAACGTCGCCCACCCCTCGTTCATCACCTTTGTCTGCATCTGCGGGTCGAAGTACTGCGCGAGCTTGCGGACGATGCGCACGAGCTCGCGCTGCCAGGGGTCGAGCTTCGGCGAGTGCTTCTCGACGAAATAGAGGATGTTCTCCTGCGGTTCCAGGGGAAAGCGGTCGGCGCTGCGTGCCGCGGTGGCGGCGGGCTTCTCGGGCAGCGTGCGCCACAGGTCGTTGAATTGCCGCTCGCGGTGCGCCTCGCGCGCCTTCAGCCGCTCGGTTTCGACCTTCAGCGTCGGGGCCGGCGGCCGGCGGTAGCGGTCGACGCCGTGCGCCATCAGCGCGTGACACGCGTCGAGCACCTCCTCGACGGCCTCCGAGCCGTAGCGCTCCTCGCACTCCATGACGTAGCGGCGCGCGAAGACGAGGTAATCGAGAATCGCCTCCGCGTCGGTCCACTGGCGGAAGAGATGGTTGCCCTTGAAGAACGAGTTGTGCCCGTAGGAGGCGTGCGCGATGACGAGCGCCTGCGTCGTCATCGTGTTCTCTTCCATCAGGTACGCGATGCACGGGCTCGAGTTGATGACGATCTCGTACGCGAGCCCCTGCATGCCGCGCCGGTACGCCTGCTCGTTGCGGATGAACTCCTTGCCGTACGACCAATGCGGGTAGCCGATCGGGAGCCCGGACGACGCGTACGCGTCGAGCATCTGCTCGGACGTGATGATCTCGACCTGATTGGGATACGTGTCGAGGCCGAACTCGGCCGCGACTTCACCGATCGCGACGTCGTAGCGCTCGATGAGGTCGAAGTCCCAGTCCGGACCGTGCGAGATGACGCTCAATGGTGCTCCTTGCGGAAGAGCTCCCGGAAGACCGGATAGATCTGCTCGCGCTCCGACGCGCGGCGCATCGCGAGGTTCCCCGTCGCTTCCGCGACGCGCTCGTACTCGGCCCACAGCGCCGACGAGTGCTCGCTCATGTGCGCCGGCGCGAGTTCCAGGTACGCGTAGTAGCGCGTCGCCGGCAGCAGCTTCTCGCGCAGGAAGCGGGCACTGCGCGCGGGATCGGCGCCGAACGCGTCGCCGTCGGACGCCTGCGCGATGTACACGTTCCACCCGCGCGCGTAGCGCGCAGCCCGGATCTTGTCGGCGAGGTCGAGCGCCGAGAACACCACCGTGCCGCCCGAGCGCGTGCCGTGGAAGAATGTTTCCTCGTCGACCTCCTCCGCATCGTCGGTGTGGCGAATGAAGACCAGGTCGACTTCAGCGTACTTGCGCGTCAGAAAGAGGTAGAGCAGCGTGAAGAAGCGCTTCGCGAGGTCCTTCTTCTCCTCGTCCATCGACGCCGACACGTCCATCAGGCAGAACATCACGGCGCGGGCGATCGGCTCCGGCCTCAGCACCCGTGCACGGTAGCGAAGGTCGGGCTCGTCGATGAACGGCAGTTGCCCGCGCCGGCGCGTTACGCGCTCGAGCTCTCGATAGATTTCCGCGGCGCGCTCGGCATAGCCGGCCGCCGTGGCGATCGCGAAATCGGCTTCCAGCGCCGTGAGGTCGCGCGCGAGGCTGCCGCCAAGCGCGATGCGGCGTGCGAGCGATTGCTGCAGCGTGCGCACGATGGCGAGGTTCGCCGGCACACCCGTCTTCGCGAAGCCGGCGCGCACGCTCTTCTTCTGCTGGGTGTGGCCGAGCTCGGTGCGCGCAAGATTCGGGAGCTCCAGATCGTCGAAGAAGATCTGCATGAACTCCTCGCGCGACAGCGAGAACACGAACGCGTCCTCCGAGTCGCCTTCGCCGGCAGCCGACTCGCCGCGCCCGCCCCCGCCGCCCTGCGGACGCGGAATGTGATCGCCGGAAACGAACTCGCGGTTGCCCGGCAGCACGAATTCGCGGTCGCCGCCGTGGCCGAAGCCGAACGAAGGTTCCGAGATGTCCTTGCGCGGCACGCTCACCTCACCGCCCTGCTCCATGTCGGCGAGCTTGCGCTCGCCGACCATCTTGCGGACGGCTTCCTGGATGTGGGTCTTGTACCGGCGGAGGAAGCGCTCGCGGTTGACCGCGCTGCGGCCGCGGCTGCTCGGTCGACGGTCGATCAGATGAAGCATGGCTCGTTCTCCGTCGGGGTCGCGGTCGCTACGACGACTTGTGCACGCGCAGGTACCATTCGGCGAGCAGTCGCACCTGCTTCTCGGTGTAGCCCTTCGCGACCATCCGCGCCACGAAGTTCTGGTGCTTCTCGCGCTCCTCGGCCGACGCCTTCGCGTTGAACGAGATCACCGGCAACAGGTCCTCGGTGTTCGAGAACATCTTCTTCTCGATCACCTCGCGCAACTTCTCGTAGCTGCTCCAGGCCGGGTTGCGCCCCGCGTTGTTGGCCCGCGCGCGCAGCACGAAGTTCACGATCTCGTTGCGGAAGTCCTTCGGGTTCGCGATGCCCGCCGGCTTCTCGATCTTCTCGAGCTCGCCGTTCAGCGCCGCGCGATCGAAGCTTTCGCCCGTCTCCGGATCCCGGTAGTCCTCTTCCTGGATCCAGCAGTCGGCATACGTCACGTAGCGGTCGAAGATGTTCTGCCCGTACTCGGAGTACGACTCGAGATACGCCGTCTGGATTTCCTTGCCGATGAACTCCGCGTAGCGCGGTGCGAGGTAACCCTTGATGTGCTCGACGCAGCGGCGCCGCACGTCGTCCGGCAGGTCCTCGCGGGCGAGCCGCTGCTCGAGGACGTACATGAGGTGCACCGGATTCGCCGCGACCTCGCTCTGGTCGTAGTTGAAGACGGCCGACAGGATCTTGTAGGCGAATCGCGTCGACATGCCCGTCATACCCTCGTCCGGCCCGGCGTAATCCCGGTATTCCTGCAGCGTCTTCGCCTTCGGGTCGATGTCCTTCAGCGTCTCGCCGTCGTAGACGCGCATCTTCGAGTAGATGCTCGAGTTCTCCGGGTCCTTGAGGCGCGTCAGCACCGAGAACTGCGCCATCATCTCGAGCGTCCCCGGGGCGCACGGCGAGCCGGACAGCGACGAGTGCGCGAGCAGCTTCTTGTAGATCTTCACTTCCTCGGAAACCCGCAGGCAATACGGCACCTTCACGATGTAGATGCGGTCGAGGAACGCCTCGTTGTTCTTGTTGTTGCGGAACGTGTGCCACTCGGATTCGTTCGAGTGCGCGATGATGATGCCGCCGAAGGGGATCGCCGAGAAACCTTCGGTGCCCTTGAAGTTGCCCTCCTGGGTGGCCGTCAGCAGCGGATGCAGCATCTTGATCGGCGCCTTGAACATTTCGACGAACTCGAGGAGGCCCTGGTTCGCGAGGCAGAGGCCGCCCGAGTAGCTGTAGGCGTCCGGATCGTTCTGCGAGAGGCTTTCGAGCTTGCGAATGTCGACCTTGCCGACGAGCGACGAGATGTCCTGGTTGTTCTCGTCGCCGGGCTCGGTCTTCGTGATCGCGACCTGCCGCAGCACCGACGGCTGCAACCGGACGACGCGAAACTTCGAGAGGTCGCCCTCGAATTCCTGCAGGCGCTTCACGGCCCACGGCGACATGATGCCGCTCAGGTAGCGTTGCGGGATGCCGTATTCCTGCTCGAGCAGCGGGCCGTCGCGCTCCGGCGAGAACAGGCCGAGCGGCGATTCGTTGACCGGCGAGCCTTTGAGCGCGTAGATCGGCCGCGACTCCATGACCGCCTTCAGCCGCTCGGCGATCGACGATTTGCCGCCGCCGACCGGACCGAGCAGGTAGAGAATCTGTTTCCGCTCCTCGAGGCCCTGCGCGGCGTGCTTGAAGAAGGCGACGATCTGCTCGATCGCCTCTTCCATCCCGTAGAACTCCTGAAACGCCGGGTAGCGCCGGATCGTGCGGTTACCGAAGATCCGCGCCAGGCGCGGGTCGTTGCGCGTATCGACGAGCTCGGGCTCGCCGATGCCGGCGATCATCCGCTCCGCCGCGCTCGCATACGCCTCGGGCTCGCGGCGGCAAAGGTCGAGATACGCTTCGACGCTCATTTCCTCGGCTTGCGTAGCCGAGTAGCTCGAGCGGAATTGATCGAGAACGCTCACCATGTCGTTTCCCAAAAAAGTTGCAAGGGCCCCGAAAGGCTCGCTGTCATTGCACGGCGCTCCTGGGCGTACGAAGCGACTGACAGCTTGGTATTTTTGGGAATTGCCTTGGCTGCTCTTCTTGCTGCTCGCCGTCACAAAAAAGACGCGATCGGCGGTAATCCGTGCGTGACGCCATGTGCGTCAAGCCCGTGCGCACGTCACACCCGGTGGCGTGCATAACGTATGCCAATGCACCGGCGTTGACACGGACCGAATGTCGGCGCGCCTTCGCGCGCACGCTGGCAGTCGCGTAAGAAGAGCGCCAGCGTGCGATGCGTCGAAAAGCGTCACAGCCTGCCCGCGCACGCGCGCGAGCACCCGCCTCGACGAGCGATCACCAGGCAGCGACACCGCCATCGGAGCGCGGGTCTCGCCCGCCCTGGAGCACGCCATTCGCGTCGCGCACGATCATGCCGGCGTGGCCGACGGCTTCGTCGTACGCATCGAGCATCTCGACCTCGTGCCCGCGCGCCCGCAGTTCGGCCACGACGTCGGGCGCGAACCTGGCCTCGAGCTTCAGCGTGTCGCTCGTCTCTCCCCAGCGACGCCCGAGGAGCCATCGGGGCGCACTCACCGCCGCTTGCGGGTCGAGGCCGAAGATCGCCGCGCGCGTGAAGAGCGCGCTTTGCGTTTGCGGCTGGCCATCGCCACCCATCGTGCCGTACACCATCGTCCTGCCGTCCTCGAGTTGCGCGAGCGCGGGATTCAGCGTGTGAAACGGCTTGCGGCCGGGGCGCAACGCGTTCTGGGCGTCGGCGTCGAGCGCGAAGCTGCAGCCGCGGTTCTGCCAGTTGACGCCCGATTCGCGCAATACGATGCCTGCACCGAACTCGTGGTAGAGACTCTGAATGAAACTCACCGCGCGCCCGGTGCCGTCGATGACGCCCATCCAGATGGTGTCGGCGGGTCCCTGCCCCGCGCCCCACGTCGCTGCATGCATCGGGTCGATGCGCGACGCGAGCGATGCAACGGCGTCGGGCGCGAGCAGGTCCTGGGCGTCCACCGTCATGTACGCAGGATCGGTGACGTGGCGATCGCGCACACCGAACGCCTGCTTCACCGCCTCCACCGCGAGATGCACGTAATCAGCCCCGTCGGGCGTCACGCGGTCGACGTGCAGCGCATCGAGCATGCCGAGGATCAGCAGCGACACCACCCCCTGCGTCGGCGGCGGCACGTTGTAGACGCTGCCGCGTGAATGCGCGAGCGCGAGCGGCTTGCGCCACGTCGCCTTGTGCTGGCGCAGATCGTCCTGCGACAGGGGGCTGCCGACCGCCGCGAGGTCGCGCGCGAGCGAGCGCGCGAGATCGCCGCGATAGAAGTCGTCGAGGCCGGCGGATGCGAGTTGGGTGAGCGTCGCGGCGACCCGCGGCTGCACGAAACGGCTCGCCTCGTGCGGGACCGCGCCGGCATCGAGGAACGTTTCCGCGAAACCGGGCTGCTCGCGCAAGCCGTCGAGCTTCGCGAGCGTGGTTTCGGCCTGGCTGCGCGTCACCGGAATGCCGTGCCGGGCGTAATGGATCGCGTCGGCGAGCAAACGCGACAGCGGCAGCCGGCCGCCGAGCGCATCGCGGCTGTAATCGAGCGCGAGCGACCAGCCGGAAATCGTGCCGGCAACGGTGCACGCGGCGACGCCGCCGCGAAACGGAATCGTGGCGAGTCCCCGCTCGCGGTAGAAGTCGATCGACGCGGCGGCCGCGGCACAACCTGCGGCATCGATGGCGCGCGGCGTCTCTCCGGGAGCGTGGATCAGCCAGAACGCGTCGCCGCCGATCGAGTTCATGTGCGGGTACACGACGGCGATCGTGGCCGCGGCCGCGACCATCGCGTCGACGGCATTGCCGCCGTCGCGAAGGACCGCGACGGCCGATTGCGCTGCAAGTGCGTGGGGTGCGACCGCCATTCCGCGCATGCCCCACGCGGCGGTCTCGCCTGACATTCGCCTCGAAACCTGCATTGACCAACGCCGAGTGTACCGGGGACGCCGTGCCGATGCGCAACGTCAATTGCGTTTTGTCATCCGATTGTGGAAACGACCGCGCGGAAAAACCACATACCTCGCGGTGAATCGAGGATGCACGCACTCCTTCGCCTCGCCTTCGGCATCGACAAGCCGAACGAGCGCATTGGCAAAGCCGTTGCGTGGCTGGGCCTCGCCTCCGGCAGCGTGTGCACCGGCAACGCGGTCGCGCGCTACGCATTCGACATCGGCTCCAACGCGTCGCTCGAGTTGCAGCGGTATTTCAATTCCGCGGTGTTCCTGCTGATCGCAGCGTTTTGCGCTCAAGCGCAACGAGCATGTGCGCGTCGACGTGCTGAACGGCAAGCTGCCGGTGCGCGCCTAGCGCGTGGATCGCCGCGCCACAAGGGCATCTCGCACAAGCTGCCCAGGATGCCCGCCGTCGAGGCTTACTTCGGCGAGGACGCGCTCACTTCGAGCATCAGCTGGTTGACCCGCTTGACGAATGTCGCCGGGTCGTCGAGCTGGCCGCCCTCGGCCAGGAGCGCCTGATCGAACAGGACCGACGCCCAGTCGTCGAAATGCCGCTCCTCGTGCGTCAGCCGCTCGACGACCGGATGCTTCGGATTGATCTCGAGGATCGGCTTGGTCGTGGGCGCTGGCTGTCCCGCCGCCTTCAGCATGCGTGCGAGGTTACCCGAGAGATCGTGCTCGTCGGCGACGAGGCACGCGGGTGACTCGGTCAGGCGCCGCGTGATCCGCACGTCCTTCACGCGCTCGCCCAAGCTCTTCTTCACGCGCTCGACGAACGGCGCGAGCTCGCCCGCCTCGGCTTCCGCCTCCTTCTTCTCCACCTCGTCCTCGAGCTTGCCGAGGTCGAGACCGCCTTTGGCGACCGACACGAGCTCCTTGCCGTCGAATTCGTGCAGGTTGCCGACGACCCATTCGTCGATCCGCTCCGACATCAGCAGCACCTCGATCCCCTTCTTGCGGAACACCTCGAGATGCGGGCTGTGCTTCGCCGCGTTGAACGTCTCGGCGGTGACGTAATAGATCCTGTCCTGTCCCTCCTTCATGCGCGCGACGTAGTCGCCGAGCGAAACCGTCTCGTCGGAAACGTCGTCGCGCGTCGACGCGAAGCGCAGCAGCCCCGCCACCTTCTGCTGGTTCGCGGCGTCCTCGCCGATGCCTTCCTTCAGCACGCGCCCGAACTCCTTCCAGAACGTGCGGTACTTGTCCTTGTCGCTGTCGGCGAGCGACGCGAGAAGCTCGAGCACCTTGCGCGTCGAACCGGCGCGCAGCGTGTCGATGTCCTTCGATTCCTGCAGGATCTCGCGCGAGACGTTGAGCGGCAGGTCGCTCGAGTCGACGACGCCCCGGACGAAGCGCAGGTACGCCGGCAGGAGCTGCTTCGCGTCGTCCATGATGAACACGCGCCGCACGTAGAGCTTCACGCCGTGACGTGCATCGCGATCCCAAAGATCGAACGGCGCGTGCGCCGGCAGGTAGAGCAGCAGCGTGTAGTCGTGCCGGCCCTCGACGCGGGTGTGCGTCCAGGCGAGCGGGTCCTCGAAGTCGTGCGCGACGTGCTTGTAGAACGCCTTGTAGTCGTCTTCGCCGATCTCGCTCTTCGGCCGCGCCCACAATGCCGAGGCCTGATTCACCGTCTCGTCCTCGCTCGTCTTCCGCGATGCGCCGTCCTTCCACTCCTCCTTGCGCATGAGGATCGGCTGCATGATGTGGTCCGAGTAGCGATGGATGATCGAGCGCAGCTTCGATCCCGACAGGAGGTCGTCCTGGCCCTCGCGCAGATGCAGCGTCACCTCGGTGCCGCGATTGGGACGATCGACCATCTCGATCGTGAATTCCCCCTGGCCGTCCGACGCCCAGCGCACGCCCTGGCCGGGCATCTCCCCGGCGCGGCGCGTGACGACGCTCACCTTGTCGGCGACGATGAACGACGAATAGAAGCCGACGCCGAACTGGCCGATCAGGTTCGCGTCCTTCTGCTGGTCGCCGGTGAGCTGCCGGAAGAATTCCCGCGTTCCCGACTTCGCGATCGTGCCGAGGTTGGCGATCACCTCGTCGCGATTCATGCCGATGCCGTTGTCGGCCACGGTGATCGTGCGAGCATCCTTGTCGTAGTCGACCCGAATGCGGAAATCCGGGTCGCCGGCAAGGAGCGCGGGGTCGTGCAGCGCTTCGAAGCGAAGCTTGTCGCAGGCATCCGACGCGTTCGAGATCAGCTCGCGCAGGAAGATCTCGCGGTTCGAATACAGCGAATGGATCATGAGACCGAGGAGCTCCTTGACCTCGGCCTGGAAGCCCATCGTCTCGCGCGTAGGCTCGGGATTCTGCGTTTCGCTCACTGACTCGACTCCATCGTGCAGGCGTAGGGGTCCAAATTTTACGGCAGCGATATCAGGCCCGAGGTTCGACCACTGCTCGGTGGTCCGGCACGCGTCGCGGTGCGCTCCGCGCCCAGACAGCCGCTCGGTGCGCCCGAGCGCACCCCGGTGATTGCCTCGACGCGTCGGGGCCAACGCGCAGCAAGAGCAGTGTCGACGCGGTGCGGGCGGCGCGTGGCGACGTCGAAGCGTAGGGCGGGACGGCGCGGTTGGGCAGCGTCGCGTTCGGCGCGAAGCGAGCATCGCGCTCGATCGCGTCGCGGCCGCGCCCGCAGAATACGCGCCCATGACGATTCCCGCGTCTCGCGAGCGGCCGTGGCTGCGCGCGCTTTTGTTGTGGCTCGCCGGCAACGGATTACGCCTCACGATCCTCGCGGTGCCGCCGGTGATCGCGATGATCCGCGACGATCTCGGCCTGTCGGCGACCGAGGTCGGATTGCTGTCCAGTATTCCGCCCGCGATGTTCGCGATCGCCGCACTCGGCGGCTCGCTGCTCGTCGCGCGCGTCGGCGTGCGCGCCGCAATGGTGGGCGGGCTGGCGCTCGTTGCGATCGGCTCGGCGTTACGTGGCGTCAGTCCGAACTTCGCCGCGCTGCTCGCGACGACGATCGTGATGTCGGCCGGCGTCGCGCTGATGCAACCGATCATGCCGACGGCGGTACGCCAGTGGCTGCCGAGGCGCATCCCTCTCGGTACGGCGCTTTACACGAACGGGCTACTCGTCGGCGAGATCCTCGCCGTGCTGCTGACGCTGCCCGTCGTGCTGCCGGCGGTCGGCGGCAGCTGGCGGCTTTCGCTGCTCGCGTGGTCGGTGCCCATCGCCATCATCGCGGTCCTCGTGCGCGCGTTCGCGCCGCGCTCGCCTCGCGCAGGCGCCGCGGCCTTGCCGAAGGCGTGGCTTCCCGACTGGCGTGCGGGCCTCGTCTGGCGCCTCGGCGGCCTGTTCGGTTGCATCAACTCGATGTACTTCTGCATGAACGCGTTCATGCCGATCTACCTCGCGAGCCACGGCCGCTCGGATCTGATCGGTCAGGGACTGCTCGCGCTCAACCTCGGCCAGTTGCCGGCGTCGCTGCTGCTGCTCGGGATCGCCGGACGACTCGAGCGCCTCGCGTGGCCTTACATCGTGACCGGAATCCTCGCGCTCGTCAGCATCGGCGGCATCGTCTTCATGATCGGCACGGCGACGATCGTCTGGGCCGCGCTTCTCGGCTTCGCCGTCGCAGCGCAATTGACGCTCGCACTGACGTTGCCGCCGCTCCTTTGCCGGCCCGACGACGTCGCACCTACCGCCGCGGGAACGTTCCTGCTGAGCTACGGGATGGCGATGCTGCTATCGCTGGTTTGCGGTGCGCTGTGGGACGTGTCGGGCGTTCCGGCGTTCGCGTTCGTCCCGCTCGCCATTTGCGCGGCCGCGTTGGTCGGGATCAGCGGCCGCATGTGGCAGAACCACGAATTGCGCTGAGCGGCGACGCCTCGTGCGCGGCACGTTTCGTTCCAGATGCGTGCCGGAATTGTGGTCCCGTTATGCTGTCGATCCAAAAACGCCTTGCCGGCGGGGATTGTCATGGCCCGCGCCGGCGCCCGGCACTTCGTAGAACGCCCGACAGCGAGGATACGCGATGACATCCCATCTGACCCGATTCGTCGGCGGTGCGGCGCTTGGCGCCGCGGCCATGTACATGCTCGATCCCGACAAGGGGCGGCGACGTCGCGCGCTCGTCGGCGACAAGGTGGCGAGCGTCGGACTCGAAGCGCGCCGCGCGTTGCGCGCGGCGGGTCGTGACGCCGCGCATCGGTTGACCGGACTGGGTGCGCGTGCCCGGCATCTGCTGACCGACGAGCCGATTCCCGACGATCTGCAACTGATCGAGCGCGTGCGTGCGCGGATGGGCCGGCTCGTCTCGCATCCGCATGCGATCCAGGTCGGCGCGAATCACGGACGCGTCACGCTGAGCGGCCCGGTGCTGCGTCACGAGGTGCAACGCCTGGTCGACGCCGTGCGCAGCGTCTGGGGCGTGCACGACGTGGACAACAAGCTCGTCGTGTACGACGACGCCGATTCGATCTCGAGCCTCCAGGGCGGCGAGCGTCCCGAGCCGCAGCGGTCGTACGAGGTGTGGACGCCGAGCACGCGCGGTGCGGCGATCGTCGGCGGCAGCCTGCTCTCGCTGATGGGCTTGGCCGACCGTTCGATCCTCGGGTTGGCGCTCGCCGCGGGCGGCGCTGCGCTCGCCGTGCGCGGCGCGACGAATCGCCCGTTGTTCGCGCAGGACGAGGGGGGTATCGACGAGCGCATGTTGCCGATTCGTGCTGAAGACGCCCATCGCGACGTCGGGATCCCGGGCACGCCGACGACGGCACCGCGGACCCCCGCGTGATCGAACGCCCGGAGAGCATGGACGCAATGCAGGCGCTGACCACGCGCTCGAGCCCGCAGGCGTTGGTGGCGCCCGCGCCCGACGCCGCGGCGCTCGCGCGACTGTTCCAGGCGGCGATTCGCGCGCCCGATCACGGTCGTTTGCGCCCGTGGCGCTTCATGATCGTCGAAGGCCCGGCGCGCGAAGCGCTGGGCGACGTGCTCGCGGCGGCCCTGCGCCGGCGCGAGCCCGGCGTGCCGGAAGCCGCGCTCGTCAAGGAGCGCGCGAAGCCGCTGCGCGCGCCGCTGATCGTCGTCGTGGCGGCGCGCGTACGCGAGCACCGCGGCGTCCCCGAAGTCGAACAGATCGTCGCGGCCGGCGCGGCGGCGCAGAACCTGCTGCTCGCAGCGCACGCGCTCGGTTTCGGCGGCTTCTGGCGAACCGGCGCCGCGGCATACGACGACACGGTGAAGCGGGCGCTCGGCCTTTCGCCGCAGGATGCGATCGTCGGCTTCGTCTATCTCGGCACGCCGTCGGGCGCGCCCGCATCGCCGATCGCGAGCGACGTCGCGCCGTACGTGTCGCACTGGACGGCGCCGCTGGGCCGGCTCGAGGAGGTCGACCGATGAAACGGCGTGATTGTTTGCGCTTGATGGCGGCCTTCGGCGCGATCCCGGCAACGGCCGCGTTTGGGCAGCAGGCGGGCAGCGACGACGTCACCGCGCCGATCCGACGCTTCTACGGTGCGCTGCTCGACGCGATGAAGCGTGCGAAGACGCTCGGGATCAAGGGCCGAGCAGCGTTGCTTTCGCCGGTGATCTCGTCGACGTTCGACCTGGCGGCGATGACACGCATCGCCGTGGGGCCGACGTGGACGTCGATCGCGCCCGATCAGCAGAAGGCGCTGGTCGATGCGTTCAGCCAGATGACGATCGCGACGTACGCAAGCCGCTTCGACGGGTACTCGGGCGAGAAATTCGAGATCGACCCGAACGTCGAGACGCGGACGAACGACCGCGTCGTGCATACGCAGATCGTGCAATCGGACGGCGCGCCGGTGACGCTCAACTACCTGATGCGAAAGTCGGGCGGCGCGTGGAAGATCGTCGACGTCTACCTGACGGGGACGATCAGCGAGCTCGCGACGCGACGCGCCGAATTCGCGAGCATCCTCGATTCGGGCGGCGCGCAGGCGCTGGTCGCATCGCTGCGCGAGCAGGCCGATCGCCTGATGCAACCGGCCAAGCGCTGACGCGCGGAGCGTGGCGGCGATGCGCCCGCTACTTCTCCGGATCCTCGGGCGTCGCGCCGGGATCGACGAGTTCGGGCGGTGCCTGCGCCTGGCCGCGTGCCTCGTGCAGCGCCGCGGCGCGATGCTGGCGCCAGACGCTGCGAAAATGCGTGTAGTAGTCGAGCGAACTCGCCTTCAACGCGTCGAGCGTGTCGATGTTGCGCGAGCGCAGGTCGATGCCGTCGAGCAAACCCACGCCGAAGCCGATCGATGCCGCGTCGTCGCCCTGCACGACGAGCGACGGCGGCGTCGTGTAGAGATCGACGCCGAGCCCGATGGCGTCGCGCACGTCGGACGGCCCGAAGAACAGCAGGACGAGATACGGTCCGCCGTCCTCGATGCCCCACGCGTAGAGCGTCTGCCCGAAATCCCCCGTCTGCCGACGCAGGCCCTGGCCGGTGGCGACGTCGAACAGGCCGCCGACGCCGGCGATCGTGTTCGCGAGGAAGCGCGACACAGTGACGCCCGCCGCGTCGAAGCGACCCTGCAGCATGTCGTTGACGAAGATGCGCGGCTCGGCGAGGTTGTCGATGAACGCGCGCACGCGATCCCGGACGAACGTGGGCACGACGTCGAGATACGTCTGCGCGACCGGCTTGATGACGGTCGTGTCGAGCCTGTCGTTGAAGTCGAATACTGCACGGTTGAGCGGCTCGAGCGGATCGCTGGCGGCGCGATCCGCGGGGGGCACGCTCGCACAGCCGGCGAGCGCGGCGGCGAAAATTGCGACGATCGCGAAGCGCCTCATCGTGATCGGATTATTGCACTGCGAGCCCCTGCCCGGCGAGGTCGTGCGATGATCGCCGCCATTCGCCTTTGGGAAATCGATCGTCCATGACGGATTCGTTGCGAAGTCCTGCGGCCGCCCGCGAGAAGGCGTCGCTTTCGCGATGAGCGAGATCGCGCTCTTCCCCATCGCGCTCGCGTGTTTCGTGCTCGCCGCTGCCGGATGCCTGCACGCCCTCGCGGCGGCGGCGCTCGTCGGCCGCTTCCGCCGCGACGACGCACCGGCGCTCGCCGCGGCGCCCGGCGTGACGATTCTCAAGCCCGTGCACGGGTCGGAGGCCGGCCTCTACGACAACCTGCGTTCGTTCTGCGAGCAGGATTACGCGGGCGAGGTGCAGCTGCTCTTCGGCGTGCACGACGCGAGCGACCCGGCCGTGCCCGTCGTGCAGCGACTCGTCGCCGAGTATCCGGGTCGCGCACTCGCGCTTTGCGTGACGACCGATCGCCGCGGGCCCAATCCGAAGATCGCGAACCTGATGGGGATGGAAGCGAAGATCGCGCACGATGTCGTGGTCATCGCCGACAGCGATATCGCAGCGCCGCGCGATTACCTCGCGCGCACGGTCGCCGAGCTCGAGCGCAGCGGCGTCGGCCTCGTCACGTACCTCTATCGCGGCGACGTGCGCGGCGGCGTATGGGCTCGCCTGGCGGCGATGGCGATCGACTATCACTTCCTGCCCAACGTGCTGGTGGGGCTCGCCGCCGGCCTCGCACGCCCGTGCTTCGGCGCGACGATCGCGATGAAGCGGCAAACGCTCGCGGCGATCGGCGGGTTTCACGCATTCCTCGCGCACCTCGCCGACGACAACGCGATTGGCGTCGCGGTGCGCCGCGCGGGTCTGCGCGTCGCGATCCCGCCGCTCGTGCTGCGCCACACGTGCGCGGAGCGCGATGCCGGCGAATTGCTGCGTCACGAGTTGCGCTGGGCGCGAACGCTCCGCGCGGCCGACCCGCTCGGCTACATGGGCCTCGTGCTCACGCACCCGCTGCCGTTCGCGCTCGCGGGGTCGCTCGCGTGGCCGCATCCGTACGTCGCGACGGGTTTCGTGGCGTCGGCGATTCTCTGCCGACTCGCGCTGCAGCTGCAGGTCGACCGCACGCTGTGCATTGGCACGACGTCGACATGGCTCGGCCCGGCGCGCGACCTGCTTTCGTTCGCCGTCCTGCTCGCGAGCTTCTTCGTCGGCGTCGTCAACTGGCGCGGCCGCCGCTACAAGGTGCGCGCCGACGGCACGCTCGTACCGCTCGGGAAGCCCGGCCCATAGCATGAAACGACCCCCTCGCGCGCTCCACTCGCTCCCGCCCGAGGAGGCTGAGCGTTCTCGGCCTCCTTGCACACGCTGCTCGTGCGCCACGCATGCGAGTCGGCCTCCCGTCCACGCTCGCGGTCGGCCCCTTCGGGCCTTGGCTTCGCCCCGCTCGCATGGACGTCCCGGGTCGGCCCCGCGCAAATGATGCGCACGCTGTTCCTGCAGGCGCCGTCGTTCGACGGCTTCGACGGCGGCGCGGGCTCCCGCTACCAGGCGCGCCGCGAGATCCGCTCGTTCTGGTATCCGACATGGCTCGCGCAACCCGCAGCGCTGGTGGAAGGCAGCAAGCTCGTCGACGCGCCGCCGCACGGGCTGGCACTCCCCGACGTTCTCGGCATGGCGCGCGAGTTCGATCTCGCGGTGCTGCACACGTCGGCGCCTTCCTTTGCGTCGGACGTGCGCACGATCGAAGCGATGAAGGAGATTCATTCGAGACTCAAGGTCGGCATGATCGGCGCCAAGGTCGCCGTCGATCCGCAGGCGAGCCTCGCGGCGTCGAAGGCGATCGACTTCGTCGCCGGCAACGAATTCGACTTCACGCTGCGCGAAGTCGCCGAAGGGCGCGACCTCGCGACGATCGACGGGCTGTCGTATCGCAATGCCGCGGGCCGCATCGTTCACAACGCGCCGCGGGCGCTGACGAACATGGACGACCTGCCGTTCGTGACGCCGGTGTACCAGCGCGACCTCGACATCCACCGCTACTTCATCGGCTACCTGAAGCACCCGTACCTCTCGCTCTACACCGGACGCGGCTGCAAGTCGCGCTGCACGTTCTGCCTGTGGCCGCAGACGATCGGCGGCCACAAATACCGCACGCGCAGCGTCGGCCACGTCGTCGAGGAAATCGCATGGGCGAAGAAGGCGATGCCCCAGGTGAAGGAGTTCTTCTTCGACGACGACACGTTCACCGACGACCTGCCACGCGCCGAGGCGATCGCGCGCGAGCTCGGCAAGCTCGGCGTGACGTGGTCGTGCAACGCGAAGGCGAACGTGCCGCGTGAGACGCTGCAGGTGATGCGCGACAACGGCCTGCGCCTGCTGCTCGTCGGCTACGAGACCGGCAACCAGCAGATCCTCTTGAACATCAAGAAGGGGATGCGCGTCGAATTCGCGCGGCGCTTCACCAAGGACTGCCACGACCTCGGCATCACGATCCACGGCACGTTCATCCTCGGGCTTCCCGGCGAGACGAAGGAGACGATCGAGGAGACGATCCGCTTCGCCACCGAGATCAACCCGCACACGATCCAGGTGTCGCTCGCCGCACCTTACCCTGGCACTTTCCTGCACAAGCAGGCGCTCGAGAACGGGTGGTTGGACGATGCGCATGCGGAGCTCGTCGATGCGCACGGCGTGCAGATCGCGCCCCTCTCCTACCCGCACCTGTCGCACACCGAGATCTTCGACTCGGTCGAGACGTTCTATCGACGCTTCTATTTCCGCGCCGGCAAGATCGCGTCGATCGTCGGCGAGATGGTGCGAAGCCCCGAGATGATGCGAAGGCGGCTGCGCGAGGGAGCGGAATTCTTCCAGTTCCTGCGCGAACGCCGCCAGGCCGTTAACTCATAGCCTCTCGCGCGCGGTGAAACGCCTCGCGCGCGTGCTGGCCTTCGTCGGGCTCGCCGTCGCCGGGTATCTCTTCGCGCGGCAGAACGTCGCGCGCATCGGCCATCTCGTCGCCGATGCGATCCCCGGGCTGCTGCTCGCTGCGGCGTTCCACGTCGTGCCGATGTATGCGAACGCGCTCGCCTGGCGGCGCCTCTTCCCGCGCTCGACGCACCTTCGCGTCGGCACGCTGATGAACGCCGTGTGGGTGCGCGAGTCGGTGAACGGCGTGCTGCCCGTCGCCCGCATCGGCGGCGAGGTCGCCGCGTATCGAATCCTGCTGCGCCACGCGTCGCGCACCGAGGTCGCGGCGAGCCTCGCCGCCGACGTCGCGCTCTCGGTGCTCTCGCAGGCCGTATTCGCGCTGCTGGGCCTCGCGCTGCTGTTCGCCGCCGGACACGGCGGGCCGTTCGCCACGCATCTCGCGGTCGGCGTCGTCGTGCTGCTCGTCGCAGGCGGCGCTTTCATGCTCGCGCAGCGCGCGGGCGCGCTCGCCGGAATCGCGAGCCTGGCCGAGCGCTTCTTCGCAGGACGCCTCGAGGCGCTGCACGCACGCTCGCTGCGCCTCGATCGCGCGATTCGCGACGTGCACGCGCGCCACGCCGACGTGTGGTCGTGCCTCGGCCTCCAGCTCGCGGCGTGGGTGGTCAGCGCGGGCGAAACGTGGATCGCACTCCATTTCCTCGGTGCGCCGCGCACGATTCCCGAGGCGATCGCCATCGAGGCGACGGTGCAGGCGATCAACAGCGCCGCGTTCGTCGTACCTGCGGCGATCGGCGTGCAGGAAGGCGGCTTCCTGCTGATCGGCGGCATCATGGGCCTCGACGCGACCACCGCGCTCGCGCTCGCGGCCGCGCGGCGGCTGCGCGACATCGTCATCTACATCCCCGGCCTCTGGGCCTGGCATCGTGCCGAGATGGCGCGCGTCTCGCGCTAATGGTTTGACCGCCGCGAACTACGACCCGCGGATGCGCGGCGGCCCAAGCAGCGCCGGGAGGAAGAGGAGCGCGGTCACCAGCGTCCACGCGAGCGAGATCGCGAGGAGCTCGCCCATGCTCGCGGTGCCCGGATGCGACGACAGCCACAGGCTGCCGAACGCCGTGCCCGTCGTGAGGCCGCTCATGACGACCGCACGCGTGAGGCTCGACTGCAACGGATTGGCGCGTCCGGCACGCCACGCCATGACGAAATAGATGTTGAAGGCGACGCCGATGCCGAACAGGAGCGGCAGCGCGATGATGTTCTCGAAGTTGAGCGGCGAGTCGATGAGCACGCAGGTCGCGAGCGTGAGCAGCGCCGAGAGCAGCAGCGGCAACAGCGTCATGAGCACGTCACGCGCGCGCCGCAACGTGATCGCGAGCAGCAGCGTGATCGAGACGAACGCGAAAATGCCCGCCTTGACGAATGCGCCGACGATCGTGCGGCTCGACGCGTCGATCGACACCGGCGCGCCCGTCGCGTTCGGCGCGATCGCTTCGACCGCGGTGACGAAGCGATGCAGCGCGTCGTTGTCGCTCATGTCGCCTTTCGGATAGACCTCGACGCGCGCGCGGCCGTCGGGCGTCACCCAGTCCTGCTTCAGCGACTCCGGCAGCGCGTCGAGCGTCACGGGCTCGGCGGAGAGCGCGCTACGCAACTGGCGAAGCGTCGTAGCGAGTCCCGGCACGAGCACGCGGCGAGCACGTTCGCGCAGTTCCGCCGAGCCTTCGGCGAGGCTCCGCACGGCGGCGGCGAGGTGATCCGCCGCCTTTGCGAGCGGCGCATGCGGCTGCGCGGCCGCGACTTCGTCGAGACGCGCAGCCGCCTCCTTCATCGCGACCACCGTTTGCGCATCGGTCGGCGCAGGCTTGACCTCCGCGGGCTCGAGCGTGGGCGCGAGCAGCGCGGCCGCATCCTGGATCGCGGCGAGCTTGGCGTCCTGGCGCTCGGGCACGAAGGTCGCGATCGTCAGCACGTGATCGACTTCAGGCAACTGCTCGAGGCGCGCGGCGAGCGCGCTCGCAGCCGATTGCGAAGGCGCGAGGATGTCGATCGTGTCGGGCGACGTCGCCGCGTCCTTCATGAGGTCGAGCAACGTCGCGACCGATTCCGCTTCGCGGCTTCGCAGATGCAGCGGATTGAAATCGAAGGAAAGCCGCGGCAGCACGATGAGCGCCGCCACCGCGAGCGCGGCGGAGATGCCGAGCACGACGCGGCGGTGCGCGAGCAATGCACGGTCGAGCGGCGCGAAGGCGGCGAAGCCGATCGAAGCGGGCTCGCCTCCGGGCCGAAGCAGCATGACGAGCGCAGGCAGCACGGTGATGCTCGCGACGAATGCGATGACCATGCCGGTGCCGGCGATTACGCCGAGCTCCGACACGCCGCGAAAGTCGGTAGGCACGAACGCGAAGAAGCCGGCAGCGGTCGCCGCGGCCGCCAGCGCCAACGCGCTGCCGACGTCGCCTCCGACGTCGCGAATCGCCTTCGTCAGGTCATCGCTCGCATGCCTTCGTGCGCGATACGCCACGGCGAACTGAATGCCGAAATCGACGCCGAGGCCGACGAACAGCACGGCGAACGCGATCGAGATCAGGTTGTACGCACCGAATACCACGAGCCCGAAAGCGCCGGTGACCGCCAGGCCCACCGCGAGGCTGCCGACGATCGCCACGATGAGCCGCCACGAGCGCACCGCGAGCCACAGCAGCATGACGACGACGATGAGCGTGACCGACACGTTGAGTGTGGCACCGTCGGCGATCGTCGCGAATTCCTCGTCGGCGAGCGGCACCGGGCCGGTCAGGCGCACGCGCACGCCCGGCGTCGCGTCGAGCGCGAGAACGTGCACCTGGTCGCGGATGGCGCTCGTGGCCGCGTGCCCGGGCATCAGCGCGGCGTAATCGAGCACCGGCTGCACGAGGATGAACCGGCGCAGCGCGCGCGGGTCGGGCGGGGCGCCCGTGAAGAGCGCCTGCCAGGAGAATGTGGTCACGCGTCCGGCGGCGAGCGATTCGAACGCCGCCGCCAGCGCATCGAGCGGCGCGACGAGCGCGGCACTCGCCGCGGGCGCCCGCGTTGCGCCTTGCGCCATCAGCGCGAGCGCGTCCATCAGCCCCCGCAGGCTCGGATCGGCGGCGAGCGTGCCGAGCAAGGGTTGCGCAGCAATCAACCGTTCCATCGTCTTCGCGACGTTCTCCTGCGACTCGAACAGCAGTCCGTGGCGCTCGAAAAACGGGCCGGCATCGGGTCGCCACACGCGCCGAAGCACGCCGTGCAGGTTCGAAAGCCGCGAGGCGAGCGTCGAGCTCGCCTCTTCGGCGAGCTCGGGCGTCGCGCCATCGACGACGATCGCGATCAGGTCGTTGCGCTGGGGAAACGCATTCGCGAAGGCGATTTCGCGCTGGCGCCACGGTACGTCGCTCGCGATCAGCTTCGACGCGTCGGTGTCGATCGCGAAATTGGAGCTCGTGAAGAAGGCGGCCGTGCCCGCCGCGATGATCGAAAGGGCGACCACCCACGGGGCACCCGCGGCGCACGCGATGACGATGGCGCGAATCGACGACGCGATCGGGCGGTCGGGCCCCCGCTTCTCGCGCCAGCGCATGCGTCTCAGCATGGCGCCGATCCGCGATCGTGCACAATGAAGGACTCGAGGGTTGGAGGCCGTCGCGTCGCCCGCGCGGCCACGCTCGATTGCGAACCCGGAGGCGCTCGATGCACTCCCACACGGGAAATGTACGCCAGGACCCCGACCATCCGCGCACGGAGGCGATGCCGGTGCGCGTGATGCTCGCGCAACCGCGCGGATTCTGCGCCGGCGTCATTCGCGCGATCGACATCGTCGAGCAGGCGCTCGCGCGCTTCGGCGCGCCGGTGTACGTTCGCCATGAAATCGTTCACAACCGGCACGTCGTCGAAAGCCTGCGCGCGAAGGGGGCTCGATTCGTCGAGCACCTTTCGGAAGTACCCGCCGGTTCGATCACGGTGTTCAGCGCCCACGGCGTCGCGCGTACGGTCGAGGAGGATGCGGCGGCGCGCGGCTTGCGCGTCCTCGATGCGACATGCCCCCTCGTCGCCAAAGTGCACGGGCAGGGCAAGCGTTACATCGGGCAGGGCCGCGTCGTCATCCTGATCGGCCACGCCGGTCACCCGGAAGTCGAGGGGACGATGGGCCAGATCCCGGGTCGGGTGGTCCTCGTGCAGAACGAGGACGACGTCGACCTCCTCGAACTCGACGCGGCGACGCCTGTCGCATATGTGACGCAGACGACGCTCTCCGTCGACGACACGCGCAGCGTGATCGCGGCGTTGAAGCGCCGCTTCACCGACATCGTCGGCCCCGACATCCATGACATCTGCTATGCGACGCAAAATCGCCAATCCGCCGTGCGCGAACTCGCCAAGCTCGCCGACGTGATCTTGGTCGTCGGGGCGCGCAACAGCTCGAACTCGAACCGGCTGCGCGAGATCGGCGTCGAGTCCGGCGTGCCGAGCTACCTGATCGCAGACGGCAGCGAGCTCGATCCGGCATGGGTGCGGGGTGCGCGCGCGATCGGCGTCACGGCGGGCGCATCGGCGCCCGAGACGCTCGTCCTCGGCGTGATCGATGCGCTCGGCGCGCTCGCGCCGATCGAGGTCACGACGCTACCGGGGATCGAGGAAAAGGTCGAGTTTCGCCTCCCACCCGAGCTCGCGCGAGGCCGCGGCGAGCATCGCGCGGGAGCGCCGACGTGACGATACCCCTGCTGCAGCAGGCACGCATCGGCGCATACATCGTGCGCCAGCAGATCGCTCGACGCGCGCGCTATCCGCTCGTGCTGATGCTCGAGCCGCTCTTCCGCTGCAACCTCGCGTGCGCAGGATGCGGCAAGATCGACTATCCGAAGGAAATCCTCGACCGGCGGCTGTCGGTCGAGGAATGCCTGCACGCGGTCGACGAGTGCGGCGCACCGGTCGTCTCGATCGCCGGAGGCGAGCCGCTGCTGCACAGGGAGATTGCGGAGATCGTCGAGGGCATCATCGCGCGGCGGAAGTTCGTCTACCTCTGCACCAATGCGCTGCTGATGAAGAAGCGCCTCGCGCGCTTCAAGCCGAGCCCGTACTTCGTCTGGTCGGTGCACCTCGACGGAGACCGCGCCATGCACGACAAGTCCGTGTGCGAAGACGGCGTGTACGACCGCGCCGTCGACGCGATCCGCGAAGCGAAGGCGAGCGGCTTTCGTGTGAACATCAACTGCACGCTCTTCAACGACGCCGATCCCGAGCGCGTCGCCGCGTTTTTCGACAGCGTCGAGAGCCTCGGGGTCGGCGCGATCACGGTGTCCCCGGGCTACGCGTACGAGCGCGCGCCGGACCAGGACCATTTCCTCACGCGCACGCGCACCAAGCAGCTGTTTCGCGACGTGTTCCGGCGTGGGCGTCGCGGCCGCGCGTGGTCGTTCAGCCAGTCGAGCCTGTTCCTCGACTTCCTCGCGGGCAACCAGCAATACCACTGCACGCCGTGGGGCAATCCGACCCGCAACGTCTTCGGCTGGCAGCGTCCGTGCTACCTGCTCGGCGAGGGTTACGCGAAGACGTTTCGCGAGCTGATGGAGAGCACCGACTGGGATGCCTACGGCACCGGCAACTACGAGAAGTGCGCGAACTGCATGGTGCACAGCGGGTACGAGGCCACCGCGGTCACCGACGCCGTTCGCCATCCGCTGAAGGCGCTCGCGGTAAGTCTGCGCGGCGTGCGGACCGACGGTCGGATGGCACCCGAGATTCCGTTGTCGAAGCAACGCCCGGCGCGGTACGTGTTTTCACGTCACGTCGAAGAGGAGCGCGCGCGGATCGCAGGCGAGACGCGCACCGAGGCGTCGCCGTCCGCTTGACAGCGCCGCGAACGCCGCGGCGGCGTCGAGCGCCGTGCGTGCGACGAGCGGCCACTGTGCCGGTGCGCGGGCGAGCGAGCGCATCATTCCGGCCACCTTGACGTCGCCATGGGCGCCGAGCGCGCTGCCGACCGCCGGCGGCAGCGACCGCTCCACCGGATCGGACACCACGCGGAACGCCGCGAACGGCACGCCGTACGCGAGCGCGATGCGCGAAGCGACGTGCGATTCGGTGTCGACGGCGACGGCCTTCGTCGCACGGTGCAGCGCCCGCTTCGCCGCACTGTCGAAGATCACCGCGTCGCTGCCCGCGATGTCGTCGACGATCGCCCGCGGAAAGCGCATCGCCATCGCCCTCGTCCATCGCTCGTCGCAGCGGCGGTAGCCGTCGTCGCTGGCGACGCCGCGCGCGATCACGCACGTTCCCGCCGCGACGCCGGGCGCGAGCCCGCCGGCGATGCCGAAGCTCATGATGGCGAAGACGTCGTGCTCGAGTTCGCGCTCGAGCACGTCGGCGAGCCGCGCGGGATCGACGCCCACCGTGATCGTCCTCACGCCGCGACCGGCTGCAATGCGGGCCTCGAGCGCGAGCCCGGTCGCCACGAGCACGATCGGCTGCAACGACGCCGTCACGTCACATTCCGAAACGAACGCGCGGAGCGGGCATCGCGACGAGCGCGCGGTAACGCGCGAGCGCCCACAGCGGGAAGTAGCGCGCGTAACCGTGGTAGCGCAGGAAGAACACGCGTGGGAAACCGGTCGCGGTGAACTCGGGCTCGGGCCAGAAGCCGTCGCTGACTTGCGTACGCAGCAGGTATTCCACCGCCCGCCCGGTCGCCGCGTGATGCGTCGCGCCACCCGCCATCAGCGCGAGCAGCGCCCACGCCGTCTGCGAGGGCGTCGACGTGGCCGGCACGCGGTCGCGTTCCCCGATCTCGTAGCTTTCCGCGGTCTCGCCGAATCCGCCGTCGGCATTCTGCATCGAGACGAGCCAGTCGATCGCGCGCATCACCGCCGGTGATCGCGCATTCGCGCCCGTGGCGTTGAATGCGCACAGCACCGACCACGTGCCGTAAACGTAATTCATGCCCCAGCGCCCGTACCACGAGCCGTCGCGCTCCTGCGTGCGCTCGAGGAACGCCATCGCGCGCGCGATGATGTCGCGGTCGCCCGGATCGCCGAGTTGCGCGAACATGCCGACGCAGCGCGCGGTGACGTCGGCCGTCGGCGGATCGAGCAACGCGCCGTGGTCGGCGAACGGTATGTGGTTCAGGTACTCGCATACATTGTCAGCGTCGAACGCGCCGAAGCCGCCGTTGCGGCTTTGCAGCCCGGCAACCCACGCCCGCGCGCGCCCGATCGCATCGTTCAGAAGCCGCCGTTGCCGGGCCATGGGCAGCCGGGTGTAGCGATCCATCGCCATCACGACGACGGCCGTGTCGTCGAGGTCGGGATAGTGCGGATTCGCGTACTGAAATGCCCAGCCGCCGGCGGGCGTGTTCGGCCGCTGCTCGAACCAGTCGCCCGGTGTTCGCACCTGGCGCCGCGCGAGCCAGGCGAGGGCCTTCCCCGCCGCGCTCAACGACGCGTGATCGCCGACCTCGAGCAACGCGTGGCACGCGAGCGCGGTATCCCAGATCGGCGACACGCAGGGCTGACAGTACGTCTCGTGCGGGCCTTCGATCAGCAGCTTGTCGATCGCCCGGCGCGCGGTGCGCGACGGCTCCTCGTCACGCGGGTAGCCGAGCGATTCGAACATCATCACCGCGTTGGCCATCGCGGGGAAGATCGCGCCGAGCCCATCCTCGCCGTTGACGCGCTCGAGCACGAATGCGACCGCGCGGTCGACCGCGTGCGCGCGCAGTCGCCGCGGCACGAGCGGCTCGGCGATGCGCAGCAGCACGTCGGCGATGCAGAAGCACGCGAACAGGGCGCGCGATTGATGTGGCGCGCGCGCGAGGCGACGGGCGCGCGGCCGGCCGTTCAGGAAGAGCTCGTTCAGCCTCACGCCTCGGGTGGAATGCGCGCGCGGCTTGCGTGCGGCGAGCACGAAAAGCGGCACGAGCACCGTGCGCGTCCAGTACGAGACGCGCGACAGGTGGAACGGCGACCACCTGGGCAACAGGATGATCTCGACGGGGATCACGGGCACTGCCGACCACGTGAGCACGCCGTGCAGCGCCAGCAGGATGCGCGTGAACACGTTGACGGTGCCGGCGCCGCCGTGCGCGAGGATCGCGTCGCGCGCGCGCACCATGTGCGGCTCGTCGGCCGCATCGCCGATGAGCCGCAACGCGTAATACGCCTTGACGCTCGCGCTGATGTTGAACGGTCCCCCGTACACCAGCGGCCATCCGCCGTGCTCGCCCTGGCGTGCGCGCAGGTAGCGGCCGATCGCCGCCTCCCGCTCGGGATGCGCCTCGCCGAGGTAGGCGAGAAGCGCGACGTATTCCGCCGGGATCGTGCAATCCGCTTCCAGCTCGAACACGAAGTGGCCGTCGGCGCGCTGCGCGTTCAGCAGCGCGCGCTCCGCCTTCGCGATGACGCCGTCGAGCCGCGTGTCGACGGAAACGCCGGCGTCGGTCGCGATGGGCGCGCTGTCGCGCATCAGCGGGGCATGCATGTCGTGTCGGCGCAAGCGTGCGTCATGACGTGCCGAGCGTCCGTGGCGCGTGCAGGCGCCCCTTCCATTCGCCGCCGCGCCCGCGCGCGTGCGCGAGCGCCGACTCGAGCGTCATGAAGAGGTAGGCGACGGCGATCGCCGGGAGCAGGGGAGCAAAGAGCAGCGAGCGCCGATAGAAGACCAGCATCGGCGCGAACGCGAGCGCCATCGCGGCCCATGCGAAAGTTCCGAGCGGGCGCGCGAGACCGGTTGCGAAGACGGCCAGGATCGGCGGGGCGACGAACACGATCAGCATCGCGGCGATGACGAACGCCAGGCGCCATGGCGAGTGCCGCAACTCGGTGTAGGCGGAACGCACGACCATGCGGCGTATCTCGCGATACGCGCCGTAGCTTCGCGTGCTGATCGCGCGCTCGGACAACGCGAGCTCGATCGGTCCCCGCGCCTTCATCAGGCGTGCGAGCGCGCAATCGTCGATCAGCGCGTCGTGGATCGCGGCGATGCCGCCCGCGCGCACGAGCGCATCGCGATCCACCAGCATGCAACCACCCGCCGCAGCCGCGGTGGCGCGCCTTGGATCGTTCACCCATGCGAACGGATAGAGCATCTGGAAGAAGAACACGAACGCCGGCACCAGCGCGCGTTCGGCCGCGCTTTCACAGCGCAGGCGCGCCATCCGTGAGGCGAGCACGAGGCGCCGCTCGAGCAGGCGCGCGACGAGCGTGCGCAGCGAATCGGACGCGTGGCGGACATCGGCGTCGGTGAGGAGGAGCAGGTCCACGTCACCCGCCACGCGCATGCCGTGCGCCACCGCCGAGAGCTTGCCCGTCCAACCCGGGGCGAGCGGCGGCGCGCTGACGACGCGCACGCGTCCGTCGGCCCGGGTGTCGGCGATCGTGCGCACGAGCGATGCCGTCGCGTCGCCGCTGTGGTCGTCGACGACGACGATCGAGAAGGCGCCTTCGTAATCCTGCGCGAGCAGCGAAGCGAGCGTGTCGCCGATCACCTCCGCCTCGTCGCGTGCGGGAACGATTGCACAAACGCTCGGCCATGCGGCCATGCGCGGCGCGACGGCGTCGCGCTCGCGCGCACGCCAGAAGCCTCCGCGCGCAGCGAGCAGGTACGCCCACGCGGTCGCACCGAGCGCCGCGACGAGGCCTGCGATCACTGCAGGTACCCCGCCTTGTCGAACCACTCGACCGCGTCGCGCAATCCCGCCGCGTGCGGCCGAGGTCGATATCCGAGTTCTCGCATCGCCTTCTCGCTCGTGAAGAACATCCGGTGCCGCGACATCCGCAGCGCGTCGCGCGTCAGCAGCGGCTCGCGTCCGGTCACCGCCGCGATCACCTCCGCCGCCGACGCGAGCGGAAAGAGCGGCGCGCGCGGCAACTGAAAGCGCGGGGCGCGCCGCCCGGTCAGCGCGGCGATCTCGGCGAGCATCTCGCGCAGCGGCACGTCGTCGCCGCCGAGAATGTACCGCTCGCCCGGCTTGCCGCGCTCGAGCGCCGCAACGTGGCCGGCGGCGACGTCGTCGACGTGCACGAGGTTCATCCCCGTGTCGACGAACGCCGGCATGCGGCCGCGCGCCGCCTCCACGATGACCCGCCCGGTCGGCGTCGGCTTGATGTCGCGCGGGCCGATCGGCGTCGACGGGTTGACGATGACGACCGCGAGGCCGCGCTTCGCAATCGCCTCGACGATGCGCTCGGCGGCGACCTTGCTGCGCTTGTACGCGCCGATCGCGCCCGCCTCGTCTTCCGTATCCGCCTCGCTGGCGGCGCCCCCGTCGGGGCGCGGGCGCAGCGTCGCGACGCTGCTCGTGTAAACGACCCGCGGCACGCTCTCCGCGAGCGCGGCCTCCATGACCGTCCGCGTCCCCTCGACGTTCGCCCGCACCAGGGCCGCCGGGTCGCGCGTCCAGAGGCGATAGTCGGCGGCGGCGTGAACCACCCGTTGCGCCCCGCGCATCGCCTCGCGCACGGCCGCCGTGTCGCACATGTCGCCATCCACGATTTCGAGGTCGAGCCCGGCGAGGTTGTTCCGCGGCGACGACGGCCGCACCAGCGCTCGCACCCGGTACCCGGCGCCCAGCAGCGCGCGGGCGATCGCCGAGCCGACGAAGCCGCTGCCGCCGGTCAGGAGGACGATCTCGTTCATGACCCGGTCGGAATCACCCATCCGTCGACGAGCGCGAGATGGAGCGTCGGCCCGATGGCGCCCGCTCCGCTCGAATCGATGGAAAGCGAGAGCGTCGTGTCGGGCTCGGCGGCCGGCGCCGCCTCGATCACCGTCCGTCCACCCTGGTAGAGGACGCGCTGCACGCTCGCCGGGAACCCGTCCTCGGCCGCCACGATCGCGAGATCCTCCGGCCGGATGCAAATTTCCGCACGGCCGCGCCCCTGTCCGCGCGCCGAGCGCACCTGCCACTCGCGTCCGAACAGCGCGACCTGGGCGTGCCCGTTGGCGTAGGTCTTCGTCACCTCGCCGCGCGCGACCGCGCCGGGACCCACGAAGCGGCTCACGACGCCGTCGGCCGGCGTCCGATACAAGGCGGCCGGGGTGGCCACCTGATGCACGCGGCCGCCGGACATGACCGCGACGCGATCGGCGACGCCGAGGGCCTCGGCCTGATCGTGCGTGACGTAGATCAGCGTCGCCTGCGACAGCTTGCGAAAGGCGGCGATCTCGGCGAGCATCCGCGCACGCAGGTGCACGTCGAGGTTCGCGAGCGGCTCGTCGAGCAGCACGATGCGCGCCTTCATCGCGAGGCACCGTGCGAGCGCGACGCGCTGTCGCTGGCCGCCCGACAGCTGCGCGGGACGGCGATCCGCGTAACCCACGAGGCCGACCGCTTCGAGCGCGGCGTCCACTTCGCGCGCGAGCTCGCGTCGCGCGAGCCGGCGCACCCGCAGCGGATAGCCGATGTTCTCGGCGACGCTCATGTGCGGCCACAACGCGTACGACTGGAACACCATGCCGACGTGGCGATCCTCGGGCGGCACGTGCACGCCTTCGCCGCTCACGAGCTCATCGCCGAAGCGCACGCTGCCGCGATCGGCGCGCTCGAAGCCGGCAATCACGCGCAAGAGCGTGCTCTTGCCGCAGCCCGACGGCCCGAGCACCGCGACGAACTCTCCGTCGGCGACGTCGAGCGACACGTCGTCGAGCGCCTCCACGTGGCCGAAGCGCTTGCCGATGCGGTCGAGCGTCAGGCCTGCCATGGCAGCACTCCACGCGCGGTCCGCGACGCGAACGCATTGGCGAGCAGCATCAGCGCGAGCGTCACGACGACGGCGATGACCGCCACCGCCGCGGCCGACACCGCATCGCCAGCCTGCTCCAGGCTGAAGAGCACGACGCCGACGGTTTCCGAGCCCGCCGACCACAGCAATGCCGACACGGTGAGCTCGTTGAAGGCCATCATGAACACGAGCATGCCGCCGGCGACGGCGGAAGGCGCGACCATCGGCATGATCACGGTCGCGACGCGCCGCGCGAAGCGCGCGCCGCTCATGCGCGCCGCCTCGTCGAGGCTCGGGTCCATCTGCCGCAGCGCGTTCGTCACCGGGCGCAACGCGAGCAGCAGGAAACGCGACAGATACGCGACGAGGATGATCCAGATCGTGCTGTAGAGCGAAAGCCCGATGATCGGCAGCGGCCGCAGCAGGCACAGGATCATGGCAATCGCGAGCACGACGCCGGGCAGCGCGTACGGCAACTCGGCGACGAAGCCGACGAACTGGCGCACGCTCTGCCGGCGTCCCGCGAGCGTATAGCCGAGCGGCACCGACACGATCACGAGCATGACCGCGGCTGCGGCAGCGAGCGACGCGCTGTTCAGGAACGCGCGGCGCGTCGCCGCATAATCGAAAAGGACGAAGTGGAAGTTCCCGAGCGTCGCCGTGCCGGCGCCCAGCGCGACGCCCACCGCGGGAACGAGCGCGGTCGCGGCGAGTGCTGCGAACGGAAGCACGAGCACGAAGAAGATCGCGAGCCAACAGATCGTTTCCGCCGCGCCGCGCCAGCGGCCCAGCGACCACGACGGCGTGGCCGTCGCCAGCGCCGTCACGCGCACGTCGCGGCGCCGCGCGAGCCAGCCGTTCAGCAGCAAGCCGAAGAGCGCGATGAGCGCGAGGAGCAGCGACAGCGCCGCCACTTCGGACAGCACGCCGGTGCCGAAGCCGGCGAGCCGCTGGTAGATCAGCGTCACCAGCACGGTGAAGCCGGCGGGGATGCCGAGGAACGCGGGAATGCCGAAGTTGCCGATGCACCCGACGAACGCGAGCATCGCGCCGGCCGCGACGCTCGGCATCGCGAGTGGCAGCACGACGGTGCGCACGATGCGCCATGGCCGCGCGCCCGACGACTGCGCGGCCTCGACGAGATCGCGCGGCAGCGCGCGCATGCCCGCGCGCACGGCAAGGAAGACGACCGGTGCCTGCTCGATGCCGAGCAGGAACGCGATGCCACCCGCGCCGTAGAGCGGATGCGGCGAGCCGGGCGCGGGCGCGAGGCCGACCGCGCGCAGCAGCGTGCTGTTCGGTCCGAACAGGTTGATCCACGCCAGCGCGGTCACCTGCGGCGCGATCATCAGCGGCATCATGAAGCAGAACACGAGCATCGTCTTCGCGCGAATCTCGGTCAGCGTGACGAGCAGCGCAAACGCGGTGCCGAGGGCGAGTGCGAGCGCCGTACCCCCGGTTGCGACGATGACGGTGTTCGCCGCCGCGCGCCACACGGCACGGCTTTGCAGCACGCTCGCGAACACCGCCGGATCGAACCGGCCGTTCGGTGCGATCGCCTCCTGTGCAAGGCGCGCGATCGGCACCAACGCGAGCAGCGCGACGAGCGACAGCAGCAGTGCGAACGCGACGCGCTCCCCCCGCCAAACGCCGGCGCGCGGCAGGGCGAGCGCGCTCGTCACCCGCCGAACAGTTCGGCAAAGCGCTTCTTGTTTTGTTCGTCGTGCTTCAAGAGCGCGTCGATGTCGACGGGGAGGATCTTGAGCGCGCCGACGTCGGGAAAGCCCGCGGGCGGCTTGACGTCCTTGCGCGCCGGGAAATAGCCCTGCGACACCGCGAGCTCCTGGCCGTCGCGCGACAGCAGGAAATCGACGAACGCCTTCGCGGCCGCCGCGTTCTTCGTGCTCCTGAGGATCGCGGTGGGCTCGGTCACGATCGAGACGCCCTCGGTGGGGAACACGAATTCGACGGGCGATCCCTTGGCCTTCGCATTCAGCGCCATGAACTCGACGATGATGCCGTACATCTTCTGGCCGCCTGCGACGGCGTTCAGCACCGCCCCGTTGCCACGCAGCGCGACAGCGCCGTTCTGCGCCAGCTTTTCATAGTAGTCGCCGCCGATCGCCGGATTCTGCGTCAGCGCCGCCATGTGGATCGCGGCGGCACCCGAATAGAGGGGGCTCGGCAGCGCAACCTGCCCCTTCGCCTCCGCCTTCAGCAGATCCTTCCACGACTTCGGCCGCATGGGCGCTTGCGTGTTGACGATGATGCCCGTCGTGATGATCTTCGTGCCGAAATACGTCTTGTCCTTGTCGTACGCGTCGAGCGGAAACTCGCGCACGTCGGCCTGCGGGTACGCGAGCAGCTGACGGGCTGCCTTGAGCCGCTCCATCGACAGCGCGTCGGCGATCAGCAGCACGTCGGCGCGCGGCGCCCCGGCGGCGATCTCCGCCATCAGCTTGCTCATCACCTCCGTCGTCCCGGAGCGGAAGATCTCGACGTCGACGCCGGGATGCGCCTTCTTGAACCCCTCGACGGTGCGCTGCGCGTCGCGGTCGGGTTGCGACGTATAGAGCACGAGCTTGCCGCCTGTCTGCGCGACGGCGGGCGGCGCGCCGAGCATCGCGGCCAGCATGGAGATCAGGAACGTGCGGATCGCTCTTTTCATCATTTTTCGGCGCTACCCTGCTCCCTGGGGAGCCGTTGATGCAGGTCCTTGAAGGCACGACGCGAAGCCCGCGGGCGAGCCTCCAGGCGCCCGGCGCCCACGGATCCTATAACGGAAGCGGAAAAGGCTCCAACCAGGAATCGACAGGGCCGCGCCTCGCCGTGTCGACGTGGCGCGTTTGCGTTCCGGGATTACGCGTGTGTGAACGTGACCACGCTGCGAATCCATTCGCCGCGACGCATCAGGTCGAACGGGCGTCGAGCCCGATGCCGCCCAGGCCGATCACGACGACGTTAACGCAAGCGCAAGGATGCGACGGCGCTACTCCGCCACGATCGCCGCGCTGCCGGCTTCGGCAGGCATGTCGCGGAACTTCGACAGGCCGTCGGTGATTTGCAGCACGCGCTCGAGTAGTTGGCGTGCAGTTTCGGTGCATGGCGATGCGATGCGATCGTCGCCGCGTAGACGTTGGTTGCGGACCCCCCGTCGGGCACGCCCGGCCGCGCTTGCGCGGTCGGTGGACGCGTCGACGGTGTCGCGACGGCGGCGGTCGTCGAGCCATCGTCGGTGATGGCGGGGAGCCACACCAGCGCAGCGAGGCTCGCCGACGCCAGCGCGAAGGCGGCCAGAGCGAGCGCCAGTCGGGGTGGCGTCGATTCGTAAGTTCGTGTGCGCATCGGCACAGTGTGCCGGGCGCGAACTGCGCGCCGACTTCACGTGCCGCGCGTTTTCGTTTCGTTCGTTGCGCGCGGCGTTGCCGCGCCCGCGTCAGGCAGCGCGAGGGTCGCACGCCACGTCGGCGACGACGCGGCGGACTTCGCTCGGCAGGAACGGCTTCTCGATGACGCGGCGGCCGCTTTCGCGAACGAAGGCACGCAACTCCGACGCGAGCGTATCCCCGGTGACGAACACGACGTGCGCGGCGAGGGTGGGCCAGCGGCGCTCGATCTGGCGATACAGCGCGCGGCCGTCCATGTCCGGCATGCGGATGTCGGTGAGCACGACGTCGAACGCCTCGCTGCCGAGCCGCTGCAGTGCTTCGCCTCCGCTGGCCGCGGTGACCGCGACATGGCCGACGCCGCCGAGGATTTCCGCGAGCGAGTCGCGGATCTCCGGTTCGTCGTCGACGATCAGCACGCGGTGCGTCGGCGCCTTCTCGCGCACGACCGGCTCCTCGCGTACGCGCGGCGCGCGGGTCGATCCTGCGGGGAGCCTGATCGTGAATGCGGCGCCGCCTCCCGGCGTCTCGTCGACGCTGAGCGTGCCGCCGTGCGCTTCGACGATGCCGAGGCTGACGGCGAGGCCGACGCCGGTCCCCATGCCGATCGGCTTCGTCGTGAAGTACGGCTCGAAGACGCGCGCGCGCAGATGCCGCGGGATGCCAGGCCCGTTGTCGGCGACGCTGATGCAAACCGCGTCGGATGCACCGTCGAAACGGCTCGCGATCACGATGCGGCGCGCCGACGCCTGCTCGGCGAGCGCCTGCTGCGCGTTGATGATCAGGTTCAGAAGCACCTGGTGCAGCTGGTCGGCGTCGGCCTGCACGCGCGGCAGATCGGGCGCGAGGTCGAGCGCGAGCTCGATGTTGGACGTGCGGATCGCGTAGGCGGCGATGTCGAGCGCAGCGGTCACCACCTCGTTGATCGACACCGGGCCGCGGGAGGGCTGCTGCTTGCGCGCCATCGCGAGGAAGGTGCGCACGATGCGGGCGCAGCGCTCGGCCGCGGTGCGGATCTTGGCGGCCGCGGCCTGCGTGCGGTCGTCGCCGCGCTCCTCGAGCAACACCGAGCGAGCCACGACGACCGACAGCGGGTTGTTGAGCTCGTGGGCGACACCGGCGAGCAGCGAGCCGAGCGCGGCGAGCTTCTCCCGCTGATACAGCGATTCGCGCTGGCGGGCGAGCTCCTCCTCGGAGCGCTTCTTCTCGGTGATGTCGCGGGAGATCGTGAGTACGTGCGGCTTGCCCTGGTACTGCATCGGCACGGCATGCACTTCGAGCGTGAGCGGCGTCCCGTCGTCGCGCGTCTCGGTCACCTCGACGTGTCGCGACTCGCCCCTCGCTGCGGCGGCGAGCACGCCGCGATGGAAAGTCGGCCCCGCGAACGCTCCGGGTCGCATGGCCCGGAAGTCGCCGTCGCGAAGCCCGTACATGCGTCGCAAGGCGGGATTCACCGCGACGATTTCGCCCGCGTCGTTCCATAGCGCGAGACCGTCGATCGACGCGTTGAACATGGCGTGGTACTGCTCCTCGCTCGCACGCAGCGCGGCCTCGGAGAGCTCGAGCTCGCGCTGGACGCGCGCCCGCTGCTCGATGTCGCTGCGCAGCCGAAGGTGCGTCTGTGCGACTTCGGCCGCCATCGCGTCGAACGCCCGCGAGAGCCGGCCGAGCTCGTCGCCGCCGCGCAAGCTCGCGCGCGCGCCGAGATCGCCAGTGGCGAGGCGCTCGGCGGCGCTCACGAGCCGCGCCGTGCGGCGCGTCAGCAGGAAGTGGAACGCGAGCCACATCGCGAGCGCGAGTGCGGTCACCCAGCCCGCCCAATAGAGCGACTGCTGGACGACCTGCGCGCGCGCCTCGGCCTGATAGCGCTCGAGATCGTAGGCGAGGAAGAGACTTCCGGTGCGCGAGGGCCGCAACTCGTCGTCGGCGCGTCCCATGAGGACGCCCGCATGGCCGAGCAGCTCCTTTCCATTCGAATCGATCGCGATGCCTGCGCGATGCTCGCGAATCGCGCGGGCGGCGCGATCGAGGTCGAACTGCGGCGACACCTCGGCGATCGGCCGGTCGATCCACGCGCGACGGGTCGCGGCGATCACGACGTTGCGATCGTCGGTGAGCGCGGCGAGAACGACGTCGTGGCTGTGCGCGAGCACGTCGATCTCGTGCCGCGCCGCTTCGGTGTCGCCTTTGAGCAGCAGGTATTCGAGCGTGCTTTGCAGGCGCGACATCTCCTGCGCCAGGTGCTTGCGGCTCTCCTCCTCGGCCGTGTGCTCGGCCTGCGGCACGTGGTAGAGCAGGTTCACCGCCGAGAGGATGCCGGTGAACGCGAGCAGCATCAGCGGCACGATGAGCTTCAGCGACGCCGACACGCGGAGCCGGCGCCAGCCCCGAAGCGGTGCAATTGCGGCACCCCGCGCACGCAATGCATCGCGCCCGACGGCACGATCGAGATCGTCCAGCCGTTCGGGCGCGCTCCCGACGGTCATCGCTTCAGTTGCTGCAGCGGACCGGGCGCAAGCAAGTCCTCGATCGGAAAGCTCTTGCGCAAGAGCTTTGCGTCGACCATCAAGCCCATCAACCGGCGTCCGGTCACGGCGAGGATGGGTGCCGATCCCGCAAGCATTCGCAAGTTCTCGTCGCGCGACGGAACGTGCAGCCCCTTCTGCGCTGCGAGGAACTGCTCGCCGGTGGTTTGCTGTCGCACGCCCATACGATGTGCAGCGTCGTCGGGATGGCGCCCGATGTAATCGAGCGCGTCGAACCAGCCGTTCAGCAGGGCCTGGATCGCGTTGGGTTGCTCGTCGAGCACGTTGGCGCGCACCGCGACGAGGTCGACGATCTCCCCGGGGATGCGGGTGCTGTCGAAAAGCGTCACCGCGCCGGCACGCAGCAATTGCGCGCGATATGGATCGAACGTGACGGCGCCGTCGACGCGCCCCTTCTCGTACGCGCTCGGCTGCTCGTTCGATTCGAGGTGCACGACCCGCACGTCGGTCGCCTGCATCGACGACAGGGCGAGCGCGCGACTCAGCACGAAGGCGCCGAGCGCGCCGCTCTCCACCGCGACCGACCTGCCCTTCAGGTCCTGCATCGAGTGCATGCCGTTCCGGCCGACGACCACGTCAGCGCCATTCGACACGTCGACGACGAGCACGACGCGCGGCGACAGTCCGTCCGCGGCGAGCCCGAACAGCTCGTCGAGGCTGATGACCATCCCGTCGATGGCCTGGTTGCGAAAGGCGCGCAGGACTTCGCTCGCCGACGGATATTCGACGAGCTGGACCGCGGACGGCTCGAGGCGCCCGAGGCTACGCGCGAGATAGAGCGGCTCGCTCCCGATCCAGACGTTCGTGCCGATGCGCAACGCCCTCTCCGCCGGATGCATGCACGCGCCGAGCAGCAATGCGAGCGCCGCGATGGCGAGTGTCCGCAGCGTGCGCCGATCGAACGCACGGCGTGATGGAGCCTCAGTTCCCATCGGGAACGAACACGTAGCCTTCGTTGCGCACGGTACGGATGAACCGCGGGTGCTCGGGATCGGGCTCGACCTTCTTGCGCAAGCGCATGATGCGCAGGTCGACGCTGCGGTCGAACGGGTCCCAATCGCGGCGTTGCGTGAGATTCAGGATGCGCTCGCGCGAAAGCGCGCGATTGGGATGTTCGGCGAGCGCCTTCAGCAGATCGAATTCGAGCGGCGACATCGCGACCTCGCTGCCGGCTTCGTCGACGAGCCGATGGCCGGCGACGTCGAGCACGCAGCGGCCGATGCGCACGCGCGCGGCGCCGATGTCGCCGCGGCGCGCCGCGGATGTCCTGCGCAGCACGCTCTTCACGCGCGCAAGCAGCTCGCGCGGGTCGAACGGCTTCGCGACGTAGTCGTCGGCGCCCATCTCGAGCCCGACGATGCGATCGATGACGGTGCCCGCCGAGGTGAGCATCACGATGGCGAGACTCGCGTGGCGCTCGCGCAGGTGCCGGGCCAGGCTCAACCCGTCCTCGCCGGGCATGTGGATGTCGACGAGCGCGAGGTCGAACGGCTGGCGCGCAGCGATCGTCTTGGCGGCGGCGGCGCTTTCGACGGTTGCGACCGCATAACCGTGCCCGGCGAAGTACTCGTCGAGCACCTCGCGTACGTCCGGCTCGTCGTCGACGACGAGGATCGTTGCCTGTGCGTTCATCGGGACACCTTCGTGCTTGGCACTCCGGTACGGCCGGGCCGGCGAACGGGCGAGCCGGCGATCGTACGCCTGTCACGCCGGCCACCGCGACGACAAGCATAAATCGCCGCGAGCGCAACGGGGGCGCCGAGCGGGCGGTTGAAACAAACGAAACAAAAAGGGACGGCGCGTTACGTTTCGACGCACCGGCTGCCGATACACACGAAACGAAAGCGCGGCGCGCATGAAATCACGCCGCCACATCGCGCACTTAAAGTCGCTTCGTCGTCACCAACATAAGACGGAGTGAACATGAGCGCGCCAACCCTCTGCCAATCCACGACGCGGGCGACGCAACGCCGCTTCGCCGGCGCCCACGAAGGTTCCGACGAATGGCGGCTCGACCGGCCTGTTGCCCGCGCGCGCGACGTCCGCTACCAGCCCGACGACATGCCGCTCGCCCGGGATCTCGCGCTCGTCGATCTCGTTCTCGGCGTGGAGCGCCTGCGGCTTCCGCGGGCTCGCCGCGACGGGTCGCGCAACCACCCGCTCGGGCAGGTTCTGGAAACCTTCGCCCGTACGCTCGTCACTCGCGTACTGCGCATTCGCGAACGATGGCGGGTTCGGCGTGAAACGCGGGCCGTGTTCCGGGTCCTGCACGGGCTCGACGATCGCACGCTGCGCGACCTGGGCTTTCATCGATGCGAAATCTGGTCGGTTGCAGCCGAAGCGACGGGCGAAGCGGAGTCGACGCGTATGCGCACGATCCTGCGTCCGCGCGCGCCACGGTGAGCGTCGCAGCCAGCTCAACGAAAAGACGGGCCGCGGCGGTGCCGCGTCCCGTCTCGATCAGCGATGCGCGCTTCAAGCGCGCAGGAATGCTTCAGTCCGCTACGCCAAGCGCCGACAGCGTCGGCGAGTCGAGCGAACCCGTCACGCCGAGTCCTTGCGACTGCTGGAAGTCGCGCAGTGCCTGCTCGGTGTGCGGACCCATGATGCCGTCGGCCGCGCCGGCCGAGAAGCCCTTGTCGTTCAGCGCACGCTGAGCTTCGCGGACCGTATCGCGATCCTGCGATTTCATCGTGTTGCCGGACGCGCTGGAATTGACGTTGTTGTCGTTGACCATGGCGTTGGTGTTGTTCGCCGTTCCAATTGCAGCATTGCGCGTCGCCAGGTTGTCATTCGGCGGCGTCTCGTGACTCGACGGCATCGCGTTCCCGCTCGCCGAGCGCGACGGCGCGCTGTACGTGCTGTTCCTCTCGTTGCTCGCCGTGTTCGTGCTGGCCGTCGGCAGATTGACCGTCGGGACCTTGTCGGAGTTGTTGTGCGCAACGACACCGCCCACGCCCGCGCCTACGGCCGCACCGACCGGCCCGCCGACCGCCGCGCCGACGATTGCGCCACCCGCAGCGCCTTCGGTGGTGGCCTTCGATTGATGACTCATCCCGTTCCAGCTGGCGCAGCCGGCAAGCATCGTGACGACTGCGACGGCGACGCCCTGTCGCACGAGGTTCGTGGTGTTCATGCGTGACTCTCCTTTCAACGTGTTGAATTCGGGCAGCGGACGAGCACGACGAGGGACGCCGCACCCGGAACCCCAAGGATGCTCCGATGCGAGCGGCGAGGGCATCGGACCGGACCGATTTTTGCTGTAGGACTGGCGTAAGGCGGAGTTCGGTAGCGCGCGCATCTCTTCGGAGGGCCGGCGCTTGGCGGCGAGTCAGCTCGAGCGCGCGCAGCTCCTCGGTCGTGGAGCGCAGAGGGGTGGCCCATCGACGGACATGGTCACCTGCGAGCATGCGATCATGTGCGCGCTGCCATGAAGATCTGCGTCGTCTCCGACAGTCATGATCGTGCCGCGGCGCTCGCGGCAGCGGTACGAGATGCCGCGGCCGAAGGCGCGCAAGCGGTCATCCACTGCGGGGACTTGATCGGGACGCAAACCCTGCGCGCCGCGATGGCGGTCGGCCTGCCGATGCACGTCATCCACGGCAATAACCTCGGCGATCCGGTGTCGCTGTCGGGCCTTGCGCGCGAGAGCGGCGATCTCGTCCGTTACACCGGTCCGGATGCGCGGCTCGAGCTCGGCGGCCGGCGCATCTTCGTCGTTCACTATCCCGAATACGGCTACGCGATGGCGCTCACCGGCGACTTCGATCTCGTCTGTTGCGGGCATTCGCACGAGGCCGGTATCGCGCCGATTCGCAACGTCAAGGCGGCGCAAACATGGCTCGTGAATCCCGGCACCGTCGCGGGCGTCGGTGCACCCGCGACGTGGGTGCTCGGCGATCTCGACACGATGTCGTTCGAGCTTCGCTCGATCGATGAGCAGACGGGAAAAACGAAATAAAACGCCTATGGCGTCTTGGGCGTCTTGTACTCGACTTCCTTCTGGAACGGCTTCCACACGGTTTCGTAGCCGACGAAGCCTTTTTCGCTCGGCGCCTTCTGGCGCGTCGTATAGAAACGCGTATGGCCTTCGGGGACCTTCGTCACCGGTTTTTGATCGCTCATCACTCACCCAATCGTTGAAGTCGGAATTGCGCGTGGAAGCCGCCAGGCTTCGATGCTTGCTTCCCGCCGTTCATAGCGGTCGCATCGCCGATGGGTCGACATCCGGGGCAGCGCCGATCGCTTCGCCGGACTTCATCTCCGCGTCGGTTGCGTCGCGCACGGTCAGGACCTCGAGCCGGAAGACGACGTCCTTGCCGCAAAGCGGATGGTTGCCGTCGACCGTCAACGTCTCGTCGTCCACCCGCGTCACGGTGAAGCTGCGAGCCTGCCCGCTGTCGTTCTCCATGAGAATCAAGCTGCCAAGCTGACGATACTCCTCCGGGACATTTTCGAGCCGATCGGTGAACACCAGCGACTCGTCCCTCGGACCGAAGATGCGGTGGCCGTCGATCCGCACCTCGATCACGTCGCCGGCGCACCTTCCCTCCAGTTGCTCGTGCACGGAAGGCGCCATGATCTCGTTGTATCCGTGAACGTACCCCAACGGGAATTCGACGCCGGTGAGGACGCGTCCCGATTCGCTTTCGAGCACCTCGTAGGTGAGCTCGACGAACTTGCCGCTCCGGATCGCCTCGCGCATGCCGTATCGCCGCCCGCTCGACCTAGAAAATGGACGCCGCAAAAATCCGCACCTCGCCCTCTTCGTAGCCGAGCACCAGCCTCCCGAGCCATTCCCCGGGCTTTTTCGTGCTCCGCTGCCGGTAGAGCACCGTCACGTGCTCGCCGCGGCGGATGATGCCCAGACAGTCGAAATCCCCGGACAGGCTTCGCGCCAGCTCGCTGTTCGCGAACTGATGATTCACCACGACCTGATTCATCGCAAGCGCCAGCGAATTCGCGAAGCCTTTCACGAATTCCCCGTACTTGCCCTCGTTCGAGTACTTCACGAGATCGCGCCAAAGCGGATCGGCGAGCGCGCGAATCTCGTCATCGGTTCGATCGACGATGTTCAAGCCGAAAGCTTCTGCGCCGGCGATGGTTGGGTCGACTTCACCTCGTCGTCCGCGACCAGGTGATAGCAGGGCGCCCTCTCCATCGTGTACTCGCCGGTCTCCGGATCGCGACGCGACACGGTCAACACGTGCCAGTTTTCGTCGTCCACCTTCATCGCGTCGCCTCGGTAGTAGTAGCCCGGCCAGCGCGTCTCCTTGCGGAACAGCGTGTGTTGCGTGACGCACTCCGCAGCGCGGTGACGGTGTCGAAGCTCCCACGCGCGCAGCAGCTCGTGCAGGTCCTTCGCGGCGACGCTCTCGAGATCTTCCTCCATGATCGCGAGCCTCTTGAGACATATGTTCAGCAGCTTCTCGTTCGTCATGTAGCCGACGGTATAGCCGCCGCAATACTCGTCCATCAGCTTCTGCAGGCGGTCGAGTCCCTGCTGCGGGTTGATGTAGTGCGGATTCACGGTGCCGGCCACGACCGCATTGCGGTAGATCCGGTAATGCTCGAGCGGCTTGTAGATCTCTTTCCTGCGCCGCTCGATCTGCGCGTCGGAGACGACGATGCCCTCCGCCTTCCCGTCGTCGATGTACTTGCACGCCGCCTTCGCTGCGAGACGCCCTTCGGTGAACGAGCCCGATGAAAAAGCGTGCGGCGTGCCGCCGACCGCGTCGCCCGCACCGAACAGGCCTTCGACCGTCGTCATGCGGTTGTAGCCCCAGAAATATTCGGGCGGCGAGACGTCCTCCGGACCCGAGCACCACGCACCCGAGCAGGTCGCGTGCGAGCCCATGACGTACGGCTCCGACGTCGTCAGCTCGGGATTCTCGTTCTTGGGATCGACGTCGGTCGCTGCCCACAGGACCGCCTGACCCACCGTCATGCCGAGGAAGTTTTCCCAGCCGACTTCTTCCAGGTGCGGATCCTGGAACGCCTGCATGGTCACCATGTGGATCGGGCCGCGGCCGGCGGCCACTTCGCTGATGATGCAATGGTTGCGCAAGCAGGTGGGGATGGGCCGATGCGTCAGATGCGAGGCCTCCGGGTCGAGATACTCCTTGCCGACCATTTTCTGCAGCTCGGGGAACCACTTGGATTCGTACTCTTCGCCGAGCGCGTTCTGCGTATAAGTCTTCAAATGGAGGAAGTAGGCGCCGACCGGCCCATAACCGTCCTTGAAACGCGCCAGCACGATCCGATTCTCCATCTGCGTCATCTTGGCGCCGGCGTCGATCATGAGCCCGTAGGCGGAGGCGGACGACCACGGCGCATACCAGGTGCGGCCCGCACCTTCGCCCGTCGAGCGCGGCTTGAAGATGTTCGAGGCTCCGCCCGCGCCGCAGATCACGGTCCTCGACTTGAAGACGTGGTAGTTGCCCGTGCGGACGTTGAAGCCGACGGCACCGGCGACCCGGTTCGGCTTGCTCTCGTCCATCAGCAGGTGGGTGACGCAGATGCGATTGAAGACCTTGTCGGCCGATTTCTTCGCGGCCTCGGCGACGATCGGCTTGTACGACTCGCCGTGGATCATGATCTGCCATCGCCCTTCACGAAGATAGTGCCCGGTTTTCGGGTTCTTCATGATGGGCAGGCCCCACTCCTCGAACTGATGCACGGTGGAGTCGACGTGTCGCGCCATGTCGAACAGCAGGTCTTCGCGCACGAGCCCCATCAGGTCGATGCGCGCGTAGCGGACGTGGTCTTCGGGATTGTTCTCGCCCCAGCGGGAGCCCATGTAGCAGTTGATGGCGTAAAGGCCCTGCGCGACCGCGCCGGAGCGATCGATGTTCGCCTTCTCGGCGATGACGATCTTCTTGTCCTGGCCCCAGAACCGCGCTTCCCACGCGGCACCGGTGCCCCCCAGCCCTGCACCGACGATCAGGATGTCGATGCCGTCCTCGACGATCGTTTGGTGGGCCATCAGTAGTACACGCCTTTCGCAAGCTTGAGCCCGGCGTCGGCGAGCGTGCGCAGGCCGCCGTCGTCGAGGCGAATGAATTTCGGCTCGTTGTACAGCAGTTGGCTGTCGCGCATGGCGGGGCTCGGTGCGGGCACCTCCGCGAGCTTGGGAATCGCGGTGCCCCAGGGCTTGGTGGTGATGGGCGACAGGAAATTCTTTTCCGTGCCGTCGCGGAACTTGATCCTCCACGCGATCGTGCCTTTCCGCTCGTCGCGGTCGACGCGAACGCTGTGGCCGAGCGGGGCGAAGTCGGCGTAGCCGCGCACGTCGATCGCATGCTGCGGGCAAGCCTTCACGCAGGAGTAGCACTCCCAGCACATGTTCGGCTCGATGTTGTAGGCCCGGCGATACGTCGGGTCGATGTGCATGATGTCCGACGGACAAATGTCGACGCAGTGTCCGCATCCGTCGCATCGCGTCATGTAGACGAAGGTAGGCATTGAAGTGGGCTCCTCGAGCCGTTGCGATCGAGCTCGCTAGTAGTGGCGCGGCGCCTCGCGCTTGATTCCGAGGCCCATGTCCATCGGCGCGTCGCGCAACAGCTCCATCGAGTGTCGCCGTTGTTGTTCGGGATCGTCACGCGTCTGCGTCGGCAGATTCTCGGCGGTGCCGTTCGCCCTGGCGACACGTTTGTCGAACGCGGCCGCCGGCTTGAAGAACATGTGGGCGAACTTCGACCAGGGCACGCCCAAAAAGAGGACCGCGGTGGCGAGGAGGTAGAGCCAGAAAAGCCAGCCCGTCCGGCCGCCGGTCGCCGCCCAGATCACGCCGAGCGTGACGCTCACCAGCATCGACATGACGAAGAGATCCGCCTTCACGAGCCGCAGCGGCGTGTTGCCTTCGGCCGCGACGTCGACGCGGATGAAGAACCAGAACCAATAGCCGCCGACGAGAACCATCAGCCCACCGATCCACCACAGCGCCGGCCAGATCGCGGGCGTCGCTGTCGCAGCGGTCGGGTACGCGAACACCATGACCGCGGTGGCGATCACGTAGAGCACGAACCCGTACATGCCGAGCAGGTGTGCCACACGGCGTCTTGCGTTGCAGAACTCCCCCGAGGCGAGCACGTCGACGACGGCGGTCTGCGCGGCGATCGAGACCAGTTCCCCGCTCGCGAGCGCGCGGCCCTTGTCCTTCGACTTGCGCATGTTCGCCAAGAAATACTTCGCGCTGCCCTTGTGGACGACGTCGAAGAGCGTCCCGACCACCACGCCGAGGACCATGACGACGAGGAACGCCTGCAGGAAGCCGGCAGGTAGCGATGCATTCGCGACCGCGAACGGGTTGATGCTCGACATTGACTTCCTCCTCGTGCGCCGGTTTGCCGCGCGAACGACGCACCTCGGCCGCCATGTTGCCCGTGCGGCCCGGTCTTCGCAATTCAACCCTCTTATCCGGCGATAAGCGCGTATGATGCCGCCCGTCGCATTCCCCCCGTCGCCTTCATGGCCGACCGCCGCCTGCAGGCCTTCCACGCCGTCGCCAAGCACCGCTCGTTCACGCGCGCGGCCGATGCGCTGTGCATGACGCAGCCGGCCGTCACGTTCCAGATCCGCCAGCTCGAGGAGCAGTTCAACACGCGGCTCTTCGACCGCGCAAACGGTCGCATCACGCTGACGCAGGCGGGGGAGATCGCGCTCGCGTACGCCGAGCGCATCCTCGCGCTTTCCGACGAGCTCGGCGCGCGCATGAAGGAAGCGAGCGGACAGGAAGCCGGCCCGCTTTTGATCGGCGCGAGCACGACCATCGCGGAATTCCTGCTCCCGAAGATCATCGGCGAATTCAAGGGACGCCATCCCGGCGTCGTACCGCAATTGTCCGTCTCCAACTCGGAGGCCGTGCAGGCGCGCGTCGCGGAGCGCAGCCTCGACGTCGGCTTCATCGAGGGCGATTCGCATCTGCCCACGCTCGTCAACGACGTTTGTTGCGAGGACGAGCTCTGCGTCGTGTGCGTGCCGTCGCATCCGCTCGCGCGCATGCCGTGCGTTCCGTTGGCGGCGCTCGCCGAGCATGCGTACATCGGCCGCGAATCGGGCTCCGGCACACGCGAGGTGATCGACCACTACCTGCAGAAGTCCGGCATCGCGCTCGACGTCGTCATGGAGGCCGGAAGCCCCGAGGCGCTGAAAGGACTGGTCGCCACCGGCCTCGGATACGCGATCATGTCGCGCGCGACGGCCGAGAAGGAAGTGCGGCTCGGCGAGCTCGTGCGCGTTCCGCTCGCGCCGCGTCTCATTCGCCAGCTATCGGTCGTCTATCCGAAGGAGCGATTCCACCCGCGGCTCGTCGCGGCGTTCGTCGAGTTCGCGAAGGCGGGGCTCGCGGCCATGCACGCGCAGGAACCAAGATCAGACGCGGGGTCAGGCCGAACGTCCGTTGGAAATGACGTCCGACGCGGGTGAGCCGCCATTTCCTCAACGCGCCGACGCGCCTGACAGCTTGACCTCCACCTTGTCGTCCGGATCGAGCGACGCGTAGTACGCGCGCAGAATCTCGAGCACCTCGGGCCGGCTGAATTCCTCGGGCACGGCGTCGCCTTCGGAGAGCCACTTGCGGAGCTTGGTGCCCGAGACGAGCAGCCGATCCGCGTCGTCGTGCGGGCACGTGCGCGCCGACGCCATGCCGTCGCACTTGTAGCACCAGAACGTCCAGTCGATCTTGAGCGGCTCGATCGCGAGCGCGTCGGCGGGGATCTCGTCGAAGATGCGATGCGCGTCGAACGGGCCGTAGTAGTTGCCGACGCCCGCGTGGTCGCGGCCTACGACGAGGAACGCGCAGCCATAATTCTGGCGGAAGAGCGCGTGCAGCAACGCCTCGCGCGGGCCTGCATAACGCATGTCGAGCGGGTAGCCCGCCTGCAGCACCGTGCCCTTGCGGAAATATCGCTCGATCAGCACCGCGATCGCCCGCGTACGCACTTCGGCGGGAATGTCGCCGGGCTTGAGATGGCCGAGCAGCGAGTGCACGAGAACGCCGTCGCAAACCTCGACCGCGATCTTCGCGAGGTATTCGTGCGAGCGATGCATCGGGTTTCGCGTCTGGAACGCGGCGACGCGCGACCAGCCCTCACGCTCGAACGCCGCACGCGTCTCGGCCGGCGTCATGAAGAGCTCGCCGTACTTCGCCTTGAATCCGCCGTCCGAGAGCACGCGGACCGGGCCCGCGAGGTTCACGTCGCCCTGCTCCATCACCATGCGCACGCCCGGATGCGCGGGATCGGTCGTCCTGAAGACCGACTGGCATTCGTGCGCCTTGTCGATGCGGTACTTCTGCTGCACGCCGAGAATCGCGAGCACGCTGCCGTCGTCGGGATCGATCAGCGCGACGTCCTCGCCCGCAGGCAGCGAATCCGCCATGGCGACGTCGGTCGACAGCGTGATCGGAATCGGCCAGAACAGTCCGTTCGCGAGCCGCATGTCGTCGCACACGCCCTGCCAATCGGCATGCGACATGAAGCCCTCGAGCGGCGTGAAGCCGCCGATCCCGAGCATCACGAGATCGCCCTTCTCGCGCGAAGTGACGCGAAGCTTGCGCAGCGACTGCGCGCGCTTCGCTTCGGCCGCGCGCTCCTCGGCGGGCACGAGACGCGGCGCGAGACGTCCGCCGCCGTGCGGTGGTACAAGACGGGACATGCGCAAAATCCTGGGAAGCGTTCGACGCCGGTACGTTAGCCGACGCCTGCCGCGGCGCGCAAGGAAAATGCTGATGGGGGGATAAGCCGAGTCGATCGGGATGAGGGATAAGGCTCGGATCCGAGGCGAAGCGATGCAGCTTCGTTCGTCGCGATCGACCTCGATCCCCTATCCCTTATCCTCGCTCGGACCCGCCAACCTGCGCGCATGACGCAGATAGACCCGCACGATCGCCACGAGATTCGCCTGCCAGAAAACCGCCGACGCGACGAATGCGAGCGCCGCGACACGCGCGAGTGCATCGGGCAGGAATGCCGCGGCTGCGAGAAGAACGATCGCGGTCAGATGCAGCCCCAGTTGCCACCGCTGCCTCGACTCAGCGAGGTAATCCTTGAGGTTCGGCACGTACGGCGAGGCGCCGGCAAGCGAATACAAGTGGAACCACGCGAGGAACGGCATGATGCGATACAGCATGCCGTTGACGAGTGACAGCGCAGCGCCGGTCAGCGCGAGGACACCGACGGCGAGTGCGATCGCGAACGGCAGCACGCTCGCCGCCGACGCCACGAACGCGAGCACCGCGACGATCGCGAACACCATCCCCGCGCGCCAGAACAGCAGGTTCACGTCGAACACCCGGCGCCGCCGGCGCCTTTGCAGCGCCAGGGTGACGCAGGCGAACGCGACGTAGAGCGCCGTGAGCACGCCGCCGGCCGCGAGCGTGCCCACGCGGCTGCCGAGTGCACCGGCGACCGACCACGCGACGAGCGCTGCGAGCACCGCGTCGCCGAAACGACGTCCGAGCCACGCCGGATACGCGGGGGTCAACTGGAACATCGGCACGACGCGCTGCGCGACCGCCGCGACCAGCAGACCGATCCAGCCGAAGAGCGCCCAGCCCGGATGCAGGTCGGGCAGCGCGGCGACCGGCAACGCGATGCCGAGCGCGCGATGCAGCGCGAGGCAAACACCGAGCACGACGGTGACGGCGAGCGCGAGCGCGGCGCGCCTCAGCCCGCGAACGGTGCCGTCCTTCGCCGGCGCGCGCAGCAGCGCGTGCAGCACCGCGCCGACGAGGACCGCGAGCGCGACGCCGAGCAGCGCGGCTGCGCAGACGAACGCATGCGGCTCGCCGGACAGGAACGCCGCCGCGAGCACGAGCGTGCCGAGGGTCAGGGCGGGGTGCACGATCGACGCGACGGCGCGCGGATGCGCGATCGGCGCGCCGGCCAGTACCGGCACGATCTGCATGAGCGCGCCCGCCATCACCATCGTCAGGCAGCCGAGCGCGAGCAGATGCGCGATCGCAAGCGTCGCCGGGGTGAAGCGCGACGCGAACACGTCTCCGCCGTACCACAGCGCGACGACCGCGGCGCCGGCGGCGAACAGCGGCGCGGTCAGGAAGAAGCGCAGCGGCACCGCGATCGGCGGTGCCTGTGAAAGGTCAAGCTGCCGTGGCCCCATGGTGTTGCTTGCACGCGCAGCCGCCCGCGGTGCGAAGCTCGATCGCGCGGCATTTCGCGAGCAACTCGTCGGCACGGTCCGGTACCGCGGATTCGATCATCGGGTACATCATGCTTTCTTCCTTCATGTTGTGCTGCTGCATCAGCACGAGCAGCGTGTCGGCGACGCCGAGGTAACGCTGCTCGTCGCGGCGCGTGGCCGCGTCGGCCATTTGGTCGAGCAGCGCGCGCATCTGCACGTGTTCGGCGCGCATCGTTGCCGACGGCCCGCCGTCGGCCATGCCCGTCTCGGCCTCGAACGCCGGGAAGAGCACCTCTTCCTCCATCGCGATGTGCTCTTCGAGCGCGTTGCGAAACGTGGTGAACTCCGCCGCGGCCTTCTTCCAGTCGCCCGCGGCTTTCTCCGCGTTCGCAAACAGGTCGTCGCAGGCCGAATGGCCGTGCAGCATGTATTCGGTGATCGTCGTCATGGCAGTGTCGGAGGAGTGTCAGAGGAGTGTCGGAGATGGCGCTCATGCGGTCTGCAAATGCTCGCGCTTGTCCTCGACCTCGGCCCAGCGCTTGGCGTCGGGCAGCGCTTCCTTGCGCGCGACGATCGGCGGCCAGTCGCGGGCGAGTTCGGCATTGAGCGCGATGAACGCCTGCTGGTTCGGCGGCACGTCGCCGTCGGCGTAGATCGCGTTGACCGGGCATTCGGCGACGCAGACCGTGCAGTCGATGCACGTGTCGGGATCGATGACCAGGAAGTTGGCGCCCTCGCGGAAGGCGTCGACCGGACATACTTCGACGCAATCGGTGTGTTTGCAGTTGATGCACGCTTCGGTGACGACGTACGTCATGATGGATCGTTCTCCTGCATTACGCCGGCTGCGCGGCCGGCCGTGGCTTGGCTTGCGTGGGGATCGAGCAGTGCTCGGTCGTGCGGCATGGCTCGACGCGCTTGACGCCGATCGCCGACCAGCGCTTGCGCTTCACCTGCTCGCGCTCGCCTGCATGCGCGGCGGCGATCGAACGGCCTTCCTCGATCAGCTTCTGCACGCGGCGCAGCCCGAGCAGCGCGGCGCCGAGCGCGCCGTTCAGTTGCCCGAGGCCGTCAGGAGCGACCGAGAGCTTCGCCTTGAGGTTCTCCTCGAGCGCCTTGATCATCGCGGAGTTACGCGTCATGCCGCCGGTGAGCATGAAGCCGGGCTCGAGGCCGACGCGGCGCATCAGCTGCACTGCGCGACCGCCGAGCGCGACCATCGCGCCCATCATGATGTCCTCGGCGGGCACGCCGTTCGCCAGATGCGAGATGACCTCCGATTCGGCGAACACGGCGCAGACGCTCGACACGGGCTTCGGATTGGTCGAGCGGCTCGCGTACGGGCCGATGTCGTCGGTGGTGAGTCCGAGGTAGCGCGCGGTCTTCTCGAGGAACGCGCCGGTGCCGGCGGCGCACTTGTCGTTCAGCCGGAACGCCTTCACGCGCCCGTTGCCGTCGACGCGAATGGCCTTGATGTCCTGCCCGCCGATGTCGAGGATCGTGCGCGTGTCCGGGAAGAGGTGCACCGCGGCGTGCGCGTGTGCGGTCAGTTCGGTGAGCTGTGTATTGCGAAACGGCACGGTGTGGCGGCCGTAGCCGGTCGATGCGACGTAGCTCACCTGCTCGCGCGTCAATCCCGCATCCGCGACCAGCTCGTCGAACACCGCCTCGCTCGCCTGCGCGAGCTTGAAGCCGGTTCGCCGCACGGCGCGCCCGACCACCTTCCCGCGTTCGTCGATGACGATCGCCTTGCTGTACGTCGAGCCGATGTCGATGCCTGCGACGTTGATCATCGCTGCCTCCCTTTGCCTATGCCGCGACCGCGGCGTGCGCGCGATCGTGCGCGACGAGCGCGGCGCCGAGTGCGCCGCAGAAATGCGCGTCCTCGCTGACGTTGACCGGCAGGCCGAGCTCCTCCGACAGCAGCCGGACCATCGCGACGTTGCGGCTCACGCCGCCGGTGAACGTGACTTCACTCTCGATACCGACGCGGCGCGCGAGCGACACGCAACGGCTGGTAATCGCCTGGTGCACCCCCATCAGTACGTCCTCGGGCAGGATGCCCTTGGCGAGATGGCTGATGATTTCCGACTCGGCGAATACCGTGCACGTGGTCGTGATGCGCACCGGGTTCTGCGACGTGAGCGCAAGCGGCCCGAGCGCACCGAGCGACATCTCCAGCGCGAACGACGCGGCGCCGAGGAAGCGCCCGGTGCCGGCGGCGCACTTGTCGTTCATCGTGAAGTTCAGCACGTTGCCTTCCGGGCCGATGCGGATCGCTTTCGTGTCCTGCCCGCCGATATCGATGACGGTGCGCGTGCCGGGAAACAGCGTGACCGCGCCGCGCGCATGGCACGAGATCTCGGTCACCTGCTCGCGGCCGAACTGCACGTTGTAGCGGCCGTAACCCGTGCCGACCACGTACCCGACGTCGCCTTCGGCGATGCCGGCGTTGTCGAGCGCCGCGCGGAACGCGTCCTGCGCGATCGTCTTCATGCTGGTTTCCATGTCGGCCAGTGCGCGCCCGACGATCGCGCCGCGCTCGTCGACGATGATTGCCTTGGTTTGCGTCGAGCCGACGTCGACGCCCGCAAAGTATTTCCCGCTCATGCGACTTTCCTCCGCGCTGTGGACTCCGGAGCCGATTCGCGCTGGGAACCGCCCCGCGCGCTCATGCTTGCGTCCTTTCGGGTTCGCTGGCCTTCCGCGTCACCGGTCCGCCGCCGCGCTGGTGCAGCGCCTCGAAGAACGCGTCGACGCGGTTCTTGATCTGCGCGTCCGACCAGTAGCGCGGATCGATCAGGTCGGATTCGATGTAGAGCGTCGGGACGTCGAGGCGGCGGCTCAGGTATTCGCGCGTGTCGGCCATGCCCGACGACACGAACCGGCAGCTCTTGATGCCGTGGAAGACGACGCCATCGGTGCCGTAGTCGTGGATCTGCTGCTCGAGTCGCTCGTGCGCGAAGAACTGGTTCGACAAACCGCGCTGCGCGGCGAGCGCGGTGACCTCGGCGAGGCTTTCGAGCGGGCGCGACGTGTCGTAGAGGATCTCGCTCGCGTCCATGCCGCCGGCGGCGAACGTCAGGTAATCCGAATAGGCGAACACGCCGCCCCACGTTTCGAACAGCTCGACCAGGCGCCGCATCGACACGTAGCACGGCGTGCCGGAGAAGAGCAGCCGGAAGCGCTCCTCGGCCACACGCCCCTCGCCGCGCGCCACCTTCGCCTGCAGGTGCTCGTCGAGGCGCCGCATGAACTCGACGCCCTCCTCGGCACCCCGATACACGTTCATGATGCCGATGAACGTGAGACCGTCGAGCATCGCGTTGTAGGGTGCCGGGCACACGCGATTCAGCCGCATCACGTTGTTCCAGTGGATCACCATCCGGTTGACGCGATCCTCGATCTCGGCGAGCTTGTCCAGGTCGAGCTTCTTCCCGGTGATCTTCTCGCAGCGCTCGATGAGCTCGGTGAACTGCGCCTCGACCCAGCGCGAATCGGCCGCGTGCTGCGCGTCGCCCGGGCGCACGTGGAATCCGGCTGAGCGCTGACCGGGCAGGTCGAGCACGAACGTCGGCGTCTTGAGCCAACGCTCCCAGATCTCGGCCCACTTGATGAACGTTCCGCACATGTTCGACGCAATCGCGAGGCTCGCCTTGGGGATGCGCCCGGCCGGATGCTTGTTCTCCTTGAGGATCAGGCCGACGTCCGCCTTGACGTACGAGCACACGTCGGGCGACATGCCGTAATCCTCGGACAGCCGGATGTATTCTTCGGACGCCTTGCGCACACCGGTCTGCAGCGAGTTGATCTCGGGGAAGACGAGCTTGAAGTCGAACGCGCGCAGGATCTCCACGGCGTTGCCCATCACGAACACGTTCGCCACTGGCTGGTTGCGCTCGTTCGCCTGCTCGAGCTCGGCGTACCAGTCCCTGAACAGGCGCTGGCCCTCGATGCGCGGGTCGAATCCGTCCGCCGCCGCGGTCGTCGCGCGATCGGTCACGGTCGTCGTCATGTCGTTGTCTCCTTTGATTGGCTAGGCGAGCGCGAAGAGCAGCGACTCGGCGAACGTCTCGACCTGCATGGCCATCTGCTCGAACGACGTCATCTTTTCCTCGAACTCGAGCACGAGGTACGGCACGTTCACCTCGTCGAGATGCTTCGACCAGGCGAGCTGGTCGTCGAGGCCGGGCTCGCAGAACTTGGCGGCCGTGAGGATCACGGCGTCGGCCTTCGCGTCGCGCACCATCTGCATCAGGTAGTCCTCCTTCGACTTGCGCGCGTCGTGCTGCACGGGACTCGCCGCCGAGCGCTCGACGTAGCTCTCGGCGAGCGCCCAGATCGGGTCGCCGGTCTCGGGCACGTCCTCGGTGAGATAGCGCAGGCCGACGAGGATGTCGTCGTCGACGACGTCGCAGCTCTCGTCGATCGCCTCCAGCATCTCGAGCGGCGGCTGCTCGCAGAAGCCGCCGACGAACACGACGCGCGGCTTGTCCTGCGCGGGCAGCGTGCGATGGCGGATCGCGTCGAGCGCGCGGCCGAGCAGCGCCGAATGCTCCTCGCAGGCCATCCGCGTGCGCGCACGCAGCAGCAGGTACGACTCGCTGCACGAGACGCGCCACGGCTCGTCGCGACGGATGCGGTACAGCTCGCGGATCAGCGCGCGATTCGCGTTGTACGCACGGAGGCTCGCGCGGATCGCGTCGTCGCTCACGCTGCGCGCGACCTTTGCCTCGAGCACCCCGCGCAGGCGCTGGTACTCGGCGGCGATGTAGCGCACTGCCCCAGGGGTGTTCACGTTCTGCGGCAGATAGAGGATCTGCGCGACCTGCTCGGGAAAGTTGCGCGCCCAGATCCCGGCCAGGTGTTTCGCCGCATCGCAGATGGGATGGGTCACGAAGGCCTCCATCCCGCCGAGGGTGCCGTTCAAGCCGAGCTCGGTCGTCGAGCGGCAGATCGAGCAGACGAACGACCCCATCCGGGCGTCGGCGTGCTTCATCTCGAGGCGGTTGCCGCCGCCCAGCACGTTGACCGGCAGGAGGCCCGCGGCGTGCGCGATCTCTTCCGGGAAATAGACCGGAAAATGGCCGAGCGTGCCGGTGAAGCCCTCGGGAAGCTCGCCGTCCGCGGGGATCGCCGCGTCGCGCGACGCGGGGTGGCAGCGCTGGAGCACGAGCTCGAGCTCGCGTTCGTGGTCGTACGGGATTCGGCTGGTCATCGGTCGTCGCCCTTTCACGGTAAATCGGTACCGCTTTGCGTATTTAGAACCGGCGACGTCCGCGATTCCTTGATGCCGATCAACCGCCCGCCCCGGCGCGCGGGGGTCAGAGGCGCTCGGTGCCCCGCCGCAATGGGTGGTATCGCGTACGGTGAGCGGCCGCGCGGGCCGATCGCGGATTGGAAGCGCGGTCGGGCGCTACTGCGGCGTCCTCGGCGGCAGCGGCACCATGACCGGCTGCCCCGGCGCGCTGCAGCCCTGGTCGCAGCAGCGTCCAGGCTGCCGATTGCGGGTGATCGCGCGCTCGCGGCTCGAAGCGAGGACGCCGCGGTCGAGCAGGCGCTCGACCAGGTCGACCTTGCTTCCCACCGGATAGTTGCGCCAGATTTCCTGCTTCATCGCAGCAGGCGAGCCGCCGCCGTGCAGGCTGATCAGCGAATACCAGCCGCCCTGGTACGACGCGGTGAGGTCCTCGATGAGGCGCGCGACCTCGATGCGCTTGTCGTAAGGAACGTTCGGGTTCGCGCGCAGAACTTCGGCGAGCGTCGCCGCGGTCGCCGGATTGTGGTCCTCGTCGGGACCGGGCAGGGAGACGATCAGGCCGCCGGAGACCTCGTGCGCGAGCCGATGCATGTCGTAGATCTGCGTCGCGAGCAGCAGCTTTCCGATGTTGGCGAACACCGGCTCGGGCACGAACGTCCCGCTGTAGCGATCCTGCGTGGCGTAGACGCTCGCCGCGACGCCGCACGCATAGAAGCCCTCGACGATCTTGATGAGCTCGACCATGGGCTCGCGCAGATTCGACTTCGCGCCAGGATCGAACCCGTTCGCCTCGCACATCAGCGCACCGGCGCCGATCAGGAGATCACCGAAGCCCGCGCGCGCCGCGATGCAACTGTGCCGGTGGTGCGTTGCATAGTCGTACGTGAGCGTCGATGAATGTTCCCAGTCGCCGGCGTAGAACACGCGCTCCCACGGCACGAACACGCGATCGAATACGACGACCGCGGTCGACTGTCCGTAGTGGCGCGAGAAAAGCGGCTTGCCGTGCTCGACCTTGTCGCCGGGGCGCCCGGCGGGCCGGGCGATGATCGCGATGCCCGGTGCGTCGATCGGGACGGCGCAGCAGATCGCGAAATCGGCGTCGGCTTCGCCCATGTTGCGACAGGGCATGACGAGAAACTCGTGCACGTAAGGCGCCGAGGTGACGATCGCCTTCGTCCCCGAGATGACGACGCCCTTCCCGTCGTGCTCGACGACGTGCACGTAGGCGTCGACGTTCCCCTGCTGATGCGGGCGCTTCGAACGATCGCCCTTGGCATCGGTCATCGCGATGCCGACCGCAAGGTCGTTCGCCTGGACGTAATCGCGATAAGCAGCGAAGCGCGCGCGATGCTCGGTCGTGCCACGCGCATCGTCGATGCGCGCGCAAACCTGCGCAAGCGCGTTCAACGCGTCGCCCACGAGATAGCGTTGCGCGCAGCCCGTCTCCTGGCAGAGCACGCGCACCGCCTCGAGCTTGTTCAGCAGGTCGCCCGCCGATTCGTTCACGTGAAGCATCCGCGGCACCGTCCTGCCGCTCGCCGTGACGTTGGCGAGCATCAGCGGCGAAAGTGCCGGGTCGTGCGCGTAGTCGTAGCTGACGCCGAGCGCCTGGATGCCCGGGTTGAACGCGGGCTCGTCGGCGACCGACTCGACGCGCCGGCCGTCGACGTAAACGACGGGACGCGCCTTGCGCAGCGATTCGCGGTAATCAGCGCTCGTCATGCCGCGCCATCCGCTCGCGATGGAGCGATCGAGGTCGTGAGGCGCGTTCATGGTCCGATCCCCCGCGAAAAAATGTGGGACCATTCTAAGGTGGATCTCGACGCCGGCCGCCCGACGATGCTCGACGCCTCGCGCAGCGCGCTCGTGCTCGTCGACTACCAGGCGCGACTCATGCCGTCGATCCACGACGCCGACGCGGTGCTGGAGAACGCCGTATTCCTCGGGCGCCTCGCCCGCGAGCTCGGCGTGCGCGTTTACGGCACGGAGGAGAATCCTGCGGGGCTCGGACCCAACGACGAGCGGATCCGGTCGCTCTGCCGCGAGACGCTCGGGAAGCGCTCCTTCGACGCGTGCAGCGACGGATTGCTCGAAAAATTGCGCGGCTTCGAACACCCCGCGACGCAGGTCGTCGTCGCCGGCTGCGAGGCGCACGTCTGCCTGATGCAGACGTCGCTGGGGCTCGCAGCGGCGGGCCTCGGCGTGTTCGTGGTGCCGAGCGCATGCGGCAGCCGGCGCGAAGCCGACAAGGCGCTCGCGCTTGCTCGCATGCAGCAGGCGGGGATCGTGCTCGCGAGCGCGGAGATGGTCGCATTCGAATGGCTCGCGACGTGCGCCCACCCGCGCTTCCGGCAGGTCCTCGAGCTCGTCAAGGCGCTGCCCGCCTGACGCTTCAAATGCGCGCCGCGCGGCCCGCCCAGTACGGCTCCCGCAATTCGCGCTTCAGGATCTTGCCGGCCGCATTGCGCGGAAACGCGGGCAGCACGACCACTTCGCGTACGCGCTGGTAGCGTGCCGCGACGCGCGCGTTGATCCACTCGCGCAGCGCCTCGGGCGTCACCTTCGCGCCTTCGCGCAGCACGACCGCGGCGAGCGGCGACTCGCCCCACGTGTCGTCGGGCACGCCGAACACGGCGACCTCGAGCACCGCCTCGTGGCGGATCGCGATCTCCTCGACGTCCTTCGGGTACACCTTGACGCCGCCCGAGTCGATCATGTCCTTCTTGCGATCGACGAGGTACAGGTAGCCGTCCTCGTCGACGTAGCCCAGGTCCCCCGAGTGCAGCCACCCGTCGCGGATCGCCTGCGCGGTGAGGTCGGGGCGGTGGTAGTAGCCGGGCATCAGGATCGGCCCGCGGCCGACGATCTCGCCCACCTCGCCCGGCGCGCATTCGCTGCCGTCCTCGCGCACGATACGCATCCGGTAGAAGACCGGCGGCTTGCCGACCGAGCCCGACTTGCGGATCGCCTCGCTCCGGTCGAGGATCGTCACGAAGCCTTCGGTCAGCCCGTAGAGCTCGTAGAAGCGGTTCGGCAGCAGACGATTGAGCCGGTCCTTGGAGTCCTGGTGCAGCGGCGCGCCGAGCGAGAGCACCGTCTCGAGCGACGCGAGCCGCTCCGCGCGAAAGCCCGGCGCGTTGAGGATCGCGATGATCTGCGACGGCACCAGCATCACGTGGGTTACGCGCTCGCGCTCGATGACGTCGATCGCATGCTCGGCGTCGAACTGCCGGCAGAGCACGTAGGTGCCGCCCTGGTAGAACGACGGCATCAGCGTCACGAACGCGCCGTTGAACACGATCGCGCCGGTGTGCAGCACGACCGACTCGGGCGTCATCCGCCACGCGGCGCCCATCAGCAGCGCATACATCGCCCGGATGAAGTGCGTGTGAACGATGCCCTTCGGCTGCCCGGTCGTGCCGCTCGTGTACATGACGTTGAACGGATCGTCGGGGGTCACCTCTTCCGGGACCAGCCGATCGCTCGCGGCACCGGCGAGCGCGGCGTAATCGAGCACGTCGTCGCCGTCGTCGCCGTCGACGACGAGCACGCGGATGCCGTCCGCACGCGCGAGCTCTTGCAGCGCGCTGCGCAGCGCCGGCAACAGTGCGCGGCTCGTGAAGACGCAGCGCGGCGCGCAGTCGCGGAGAAGCGCTGCGAGGCCGCTCGCCGTCAGCAGGGGCGATAGCGGGACGAGAACGGCGCCGAGCGACGGCGCGGCCCAATACGCCTCGAGGAGCTCGCGGCCATTGCCGAGCAGCGTCGCGACGCGATCGCCCTTGCGCACACCGAGCGTGCGCAGCGCGTTGGCTGAGCGCGCGACGCGGGCGGCGAATTCGCGCCACGACAGGCGCTCGTCCTCGACGACCACGGCCGTCGCTTCGGCGCGGAAACGCGCGTGGTGCGCGATCAGGGATGCGAGCTCGAGCATCGGGCCAGGAGTTTGCCATGCCGCTCGGCCGCCGACACCGCGATCCGGATGCGATCGGGGAGAAGCCGCGGATTGGGAAGCCGAGAACTCGGGCCGTTATCGGGACTTCGCATCGCTTCTCGTGCGTTGCTCCTTGCCGTCCGCGCGCCGATCAGCCGGTGCGCGTGAAATCGGGCCTGCGCCGCTCGCCGAACGCGGCGATGCCTTCGCGTGCCGCCGCTGCGCACGCACTGGCGCCGAAGGCACGGTAGCCGACCTCGAGCGCAGCGGCGAACGTCGGCGCGGACGCCGCGTCGTGAATCGCGACGTCCATCAGCGCGATGGCCCGGGCGCTTAGCGCGAGGCCATCCGCCGCACGCGGCTCGATCGGCTCCAGCGTAGCGATGTCGACCTCGCCATCGGGGATCCGCGGCACGCGATCGCGCAACGCGTCGACCTGCGCGATCGCCTGCTCGAGCAGCGCGTACGGATCCTCGGCGAGTTCGGCGACCACGCCGAGGCGTAGCGCTTCCCGCGCGTCGAGCTTCTCGGCGCGGCGCAGCATCCCGTGGAAGACGGTCGCCGCATGCGGCCAGCGACGATACGGAACGACCATCGCGCCGATGCCGGGAACGATGCCGAGCGTGATTTCCGGAAACTGCATCCACGCGTCCTGCATCGCGACGATCGCATGGCAACGCAGCGCGAGCTCGAAACCGCCCCCGAGCGCAAAGCCGTTCAACGCCGCCACGACGGGCTTTTGCATGGAATCGAGGTGCACCAGCAGGCGCGAGCATGCGCGCGCATATTCGGCCGCGGCGTCGGCATCGCCGAGCAGCGCCGGAAAGCGGCCGATGTCGGCCCCGGCGCAAAAGGCGCGGATGCCCTCTCCCGTAATGACGAATCCGCGCGTCGTGTCTTCGCCTTCGAAGCGCGCGATCACGCCGAGGATCTCGTCTGTCATCTCGTCGCACAGCGCGTTCAGCGCATCGGGGCGGCGCAGCGTGACGAGCTTGACGCCGCGCACGTCGTCGACCTGCACGTAGCGAAGGAACTGCGCGTAACCGGCGAGCTCGCGCGCCGGCATCGGCATGCCGGGGCGTTCCTGCGAAAACCGATCGAGCACGCGCCGCGTCTCGCTCTCGCCCTGCTCGCGCATGACGTCGAGCGGTCCGCGGCGAAAGCCGAGCGCAATGCGACAACCGACGTCGAGATCGGCGGGATCGCCGATCTCGCGATCGACGATGTCGACCGCCTGCGAGAGCAGGACCCCGAGGAGACGGTCGCGGATCGCGGCAGCCTTCTGCGCCGGCACGTCGGCGCGTTCCCCCGATGGAACCGTCGCCCAGCGCTCGACCGAGCGGAAGATCGGCGCGGGCCGATAGTGCTCGCCCTCGCAATCGGCTTGCAGCGTGTTCGTCTCCACGATGATCGGGTTGCCGTGCGCGAGATTCAGTACGTAGAACGGTCCGGCGTGCACGAACTCGCGCGCGACGGTGTCGATCTGCGGGGCGTCGGCACGATCGAGCAGCAATGCGGCCTCGTTGCACCAGTTGTCGAAGACGCGATCGAGCATGAAGCACGGCACGTCGGCCGTCACCAGCGGCAGCTTGCCGGTCCGGGCGAACCAGGCGCGCAGATCGTCGACGAGCGTCGCGTCGGCGCCCGGCCAGTCGATCACCTCGACCGCCGGGTTGCGCCATGCGGGCGCGAAGAAATGCGTCACCGTCGCCCGCTGGGGATGGTGCATGGCCGCGAAGACGCGCGCCGCGGGCAGCGAACTCGTGTTGGACGTGATCACCGCATCGTGGCGCACCTCGGCTTCGATTGCCGCGAAGATCTGCTGCTTGAGCGCGAGGTTCTCGGTGGCCGCCTCGATCACCCAATCGGCGTCGGAAAGCGCCGCGTACCGCGTGCTCGTGTTCACGCGCCGCGTCACCGCGTCGGCCCGAGCCTGCGACATCTTGCCCCGCGCGACGGCCTTGTTCGCGTAATTGCAAAAGCGCGCGATCGCCCCGTCGAGCGCACCCTGCGCGATGTCGACCAGCGTCAGCGCGAGGTCGGGCAGCGCGCTCTTCAGGTAATAGCCGATGTCCGGGCCGATCGCGCCGGCGCCGACGATGGCCACGTGGCGTGGCAAGGTGCGCGTGGGCCGGTGCAGCAGCGGATTCGCGACGTGCGGTCTCAAAACGATCTCCGTCAGATTTCTCGGGTCAGCGTGCGCGGCGCATAGGTTGTGCGCGCGGATCGCCGGCAAGCGCGGCCGGCGCCACGCGCGGCAGACTCGGCGTGACGAGCATCGGGCCGAAGCAGACGAGATAGAGCGCGAACGCCATCGACCACGTCACGCCCGCGGCGACCACCCAAACGAGACCGGGCAGCGCCAGCGCGGCGCCGACGCGCAGCACCGCGGCGACCTGCAGCAGCGCATACGCGGCGACGATCGCCGCGGGCAGCACGAGCGGCCGCCCGGTATGCCGCAGCGCGATGCGCGTCATGAGGCCGAGCATCATCGAGCCGAGCGCGCCGACGGTGAATGCGTGCACCCAAGCGCGCGCCGCAGCCGCGACGCCGAAGTCGGCGAGCGCCAGCAACACGAGCGCGCAAAGCATCCACGCGTAGCCGGCGTGCATGCTGGCGAGCATCGGCGAGTCGAGGACCTTCCAGCCTCGCCAGCGCAGAAAGCGCACGGCGTGCAGCGCGAAGGCGATCAGCGCGGCCATTCCCTGCCACGCTCGCGGCGCGCCGCCGAGATGCAGCGCCGCGAGAACGACGATCGACGCAACCGCCGCGTATTCGAGCGGCGGCACGAACGGCGCCTGGTCGCCGCGACCGCGCACACGAAGCTCGTTGCCCGTGAACACCGGCGTCAGCACACCCGCCTTCAGCACGAAGACGAGCAGCACCGCGTAGAGCGCGACGAGGAACCCCGTCTCGACGCGGCCGGCGGCGAACACGACCTGCCCGGCGAAGAGACCGCCGAGAACGACGAGCAGCGCGAGGTAGCGGCGATTTTCGACGCGCGCAAGCTGCGGCGCGAGAAGCACGATCAGCACGAGGTAAAGCAGTGCGTCGGGAACGCCTGCGAGCGCCGGCGGGATCGCATCGCCGCACCACGCGGCGACCCTGCCGGCGAACCACAGCGCGACGAGGCCCGCAAGCGGCGCGCCCGTCACTTCCGGCGTGCCCGCCCATCCCGGCAGCGCGGTCAGCACCGTCGCGCAAATGATCGCGACGGCGAAGCCGAACAGCATTTCGTGCGCGTGCCACATGAACGGCGGAAGCGCGCCGAACGGCAGCGTGATCAGGCCGGCCCGCGACGCGGTCCACGCGCTCACGATGAGCACGCCGTAGGCGGCGCCGAGCGCGCAGAACGGCCGGAATGCGCTCGCCCACAGCGGCGCGAAGGGCAGCCTCGGCACGGCGGTCATCGGATCGAAGGCGCGCGTCGGCGCCTTGACACGCGCCGACCAAATGTATACCGTACCCATTATACGTATACGGTACACTCGCGCAATCGTCTTCCCGCGCCCGCCACGCCGATGACCCTCCGGCCGCTCGACCGCCCTGCCGCCCTCGGCGATCAGGTGTATCGCACGTTGCGCGAATACCTCGGCAGCCACGTGATCGTGCCGGGACAACGGCTCTCGGAGGCGGCGCTCGCGCTGTCGCTCGGCGTGTCGCGCACCCCGATTCGCGAAGCCCTCGCCCGCCTCGAAAGCGAGGGCGTCATCGCGGCCGACGGACGCAGCTTCGCCGTCCCCGTCCTCGAGGACGCCGACGTCGACGAGATCTACGAGCTGCGCGAATTGCTCGAGCCCGCCGCGCTCGCGCGGCTCGCGGCCTCGATGCCGACCCCCGAGACGCTGGCGCCCGTCGCCGCCGCCCTGCGCGATGCCGAGGCCGCCGAGCGTGCCGGCGACGCCGAAGCCTTCATCGAAGCGAACGCGCGGTTCCACGGCGCCTGGCACGCACTCATTGCGAATCGCCGGCTCCTCCGCGCGATCGACGTCACCGGGGGCCACGTGCGCTACCTGCGCGTGCTCACGCTCAACGTGCCGGCATCGCGCAAGGCGGCGCTCGCCGGCATGCGTCGCATCCTCGCAGCGCTCCGCCGGCACGATCCCGCGCGTGCGGAGCGCGTGATGCGCGAGCATCTGCGCGTCGCCCGCGAGCACCTGCGCCTCGTGCTGGCCGACATCGCGCTAGAGGCTGCCGACGGCGAGCGCCGGGCAGCGGGCGCGTAGCGAGGACGCGATGCTGCACGCCGAGATTCCGTACGGCGCCTACTGGAGCACGCCGTTCGCGCGCTGGCAGGGAAGCTTTGCGCACCTGCACAGCATCCGGTTCGCATCCCATGTCACGAAGAACGAGCTCGCGAAGCGCGGCATCGCAACGGAGCAGATCGACCACGCGGTGCTCGGCCTCTCGGTGCCGCAGCCGCACGCGTTCTACGGCGCGCCGTGGCTCACCGGCCTCGCCGGCGCCGGTCACGTCGCCGGACCGACGATCATGCAGGCGTGCGCCACCGGCGCGCGCGTGCTTCTCGCGAGCCTGCAGGAGATCGAGCTCGGCATGGCCGACGTCGCGCTCGGCGTCACCTGCGACCGCACGTCGAACGGCCCGCACCTCTACTACCCGGACCCGAAGGGTCCCGGGGGCACCGGCGCGCACGAGGATTGGGTCCTCGAGAACTTCAGTTGCGATCCGCTGGGGCCGCACGCGATGCTCGACACGGCCGAGAACGTCGCGCGCGCACATCGCATCTCGACCGCGCAGCAACACGACGTCGTGCTGCGCCGCGAAGAGCAATACCGCGCGGCGTTGCACGACGACGCGGCGTTCCTCGCGCGCTTCATGACGCTGCCGTTCGACGTGCCTGACGCTCGCTTCCGCAAGGTCGCTGCGACGCTCCCCGGCGACGAGGGCGTGCGCTTCTCGTCGCGCAGCGAGCTCGACGCGCTCGCGCCGGTGCAAGAAGGCGGCAGTGTCACGTACGGGGGGCAGACGCACCCGGCGGACGGCAACGCGGCGATCGTCGTCGCGCGACCCGAGCGCGCGCGCGAGCTGTCGTCGAACCCGAAGATCGCGATCCGCATCCTCGGCGCCGGCCAGGCGCGTGCGCCGCTCGCGCGCATGCCGGAGGCGACGGCGCCCGCCGCACGCCGCGCGCTCGAGCATGCGGGCATCGCCGTCGACCGGATCGACGCGTTCAAGACGCACAACCCTTTCGCGCTGAACGACATCGTGTTCGCGCGCGAGCTGGGACTCGACGTCGCGAGGCTCAACAACTTTGGCTCGTCGCTCGTGTGGGGCCATCCGCAGGCGCCGATGGGCACGCGCTCGATCATCGAGTTGATCGAGGAGCTGGCGCTGCGCGGTGGCGGGCGCGGGCTTTTCGCGGGGTGCGCCGCCGGCGACTCGGCGGTGGCGGTGGTGCTCGAGGTGACGGACGCGCGCCTCTGACAGGCACCTCTGACACGTGTCAGAGGTGGGCGGAGGGGCGAGGGAGGCAGGTCATGGACTTGTCGGCGTGGATCGAGCGCAACGCGGCGTTCTCGCCGGCGCGAACCGCACTCGTGTGCGGCGAGCGGCGGTTGGCCTACGCCGAGCTGGCGCGCGAAATCGAGCGCACTTCGGCCGCACTCGCAGCGTCGGGCGTCGTGCGCGGCGATCGAGTCGCGCACATCGGCTACAACGGCATCGAGCCCTTGCTGCTGCTCTTCGCATGCGCTCGCCTGGGCGCGCTCTTCGCCCCGCTCTCGTGGCGGCTCGCGCCACCCGAGCACCGCGCGATGCTCGCCGATTGCGGCCCGCGCGTCGTCGTCGCGGGCGAGCCGTTTCTGCGCGATGTCGGGGCGATCGTCGACACCGAAGCGATGCACGGCATCGCGCTCGGCGGCGCGTGCGCCGGATGGACCGGCTTCGAATCGTGGCTTTCGCGCGCGACGACGCACGGCGTGCCGCGCGAAGGCGGCCCGAAGTCGCCGGTGCTCCTCTGCTACACGTCGGGATCGACCGGCCAGCCGAAAGGGGTGGTGCTGACGCAAGAGGCGCTGCTCGCGAACGCGATCAACAGCGCGCACATGCACGACCTGACGAGCCACGACGTCGTGCTGACCACGCTGCCGCTCTTCCACGTCGGCGGCCTCAACATCCAGACGATGCCGGCACTGCACGCGGGCGCGACGGTCGTGCTGCATCCGCGCTTCGAGCCGCGTGCCGTCGTCGATGCGCTGGAGCGCGACGGCATCACGCTCACGGTCCTCGTCCCCGCGCAGCTCGAGCTGCTCGGCCGCGAGCCGCGCTGGCGCGACGCCGATCTCTCGTCGCTGCGGGCGATCACGACGGGCTCGACGATCATCGACGAGACGTTCGTGCGCAAGAACCTGCAGCGCGGCGTTCCGCTGCTGCAGGTCTACGGCGCCACCGAGACCTGCCCGATCGCCGCCTATCAACGCATCGAAGACGCGGCGGCGCACCCGGGCTCGATCGGCAAGCCCGCGCTGCATTGCGAGCTGCGCATCGTCGGCGAGCGCGGGCGCGACGTCGCACCGGGCGCGAGCGGCGAGATCCTGGTGCGCGGCGCAAACGTGATGCACGGTTACTGGAACAAGCCGCGCGAGACCGAGGACGCGCTCGTCGGCGGCTGGTACCGGACGGGCGACGTCGCGCACGCCGACGGCGACGGCTGGATGTACGTCGACGGACGTTGCCGCGACGTCATCATCTCGGGCGGCGAGAACATCTATCCGGCGGAGATCGAGAGCGTGCTCGCCGAGTGCGCCGGGATCGCCGAGGTCGCGGTCGTCGGGCGCGTGGACGAGCGCTGGGGAGAGGCGGTCGTGGCGATCGTCGTGCCGGCCGTCGGCGCGAACCTCACGGCCGACGCCGTCGTACGAATGCTCGAAGGGCGCGTCGCGCGCTACAAGCATCCGCGCGACGTCGTCTTCGCTGCCTCGTTGCCGCGTACCGCGCTCGGGAAGCTCAAGCGCGAGGACCTGCGGCGGCTCGTGCAGCGCGAGTCCGTGCCGGGACTCGCTTAACACCGCCACGGGGAACGCGATGGGCATTCGTATCGGTATCGACGTCGGCGGCACGTTCACCGACTTCATCGTGATGCGCGAGAACGCGCCGCCGCTCTTGCACAAGGTGCTCTCGACGCCGGCCGACCCGTCGCTCGCCGTCGTCGAGGGCGTGCGCGACATCGCCGCGATGCTTGCGCCGGGCCAGTCGGTCGAGTCGTTCGTCGCGACGATCGACGCGATCGTGCACGGCACGACGGTCACAACGAACGCGACGCTCACGCGCACCGGCGCCAAATCCGCGCTGCTGACGACGGCGGGCGTCCGCGACGCGCTCGAGATGCGCCGCGGCGTGCGCGAGGCGCAGTACGACAACACCTACACGAACGTGAAGCCGCTGGTGCCGCGCTACCTGCGTATCGGCGTGCGCGGCCGGCTCGATCGCGCGGGTCGTGAGATCGAGGCGCTGTCGCTCGCCGACGTCGACGACGCGATCGCGCTCTTTCGCCGCGAAGGCGTCGAGGCGGTCTCGATCTGCTTCATGAACGCGTACGCGAACCCCGCGCACGAGCGCGCGGCGGCCGAGCGGGTGCGCAGTGCGCTGCCCGACACGTTCCTGTCGGTGTCATCGACGCTGCTGCCGTCGATCCGCTTCTACGACCGCCTCTCCACGACGGCGCTCAACGCCTACGTCGGACCGAAGCTCGCGCATTACCTCGATCGACTCGTGCAGCGCCTGGCGGGCATCGAATTTCGCGGCGTTCTGCTCGTCATGCAGAGCAACGGCGGCGTCATGGCGCCAGGCGTCGCGCGCGAGCGTCCGGCGTTGACGCTCTTGTCGGGACCGGCCGGCGGTCCCGCGGCCGGCCTCTATTGCGCGCAAGCGCTCGGCCGCGACCGCGCGATTACCACCGACATGGGCGGCACGAGCTTCGAGGCGTCGGTCGCGGTCGGCGCGCCGCTCGTCGCCAACGACGGCACGATCGCACGCCACCGAATCGCGCTGCCGATGCTCGACATCCATACGATCGGCGCCGGCGGTGGGTCGATCGGCTGGATCGACCGCGGGGGCTTGCTACGGATGGGACCGCAAAGCGCAGGCGCCGACCCGGGACCCGCGTGCTACGGGCGCGGCGGAACGCTGCCGACGTCGACCGACGCAAACCTCGTCCTCGGTTATCTCGATGCCCGCTCCTTCGCCGGCGGTCGCATGCCGCTGTCGCTCGACGCAGCGCGCGCGGCGATCGAACGCGAGGTCGCGCGGCCGATGGGTCTCACGGTCGAGCAGGCCGCGGCCGGCATGTATCGCGTCGTCTGCAACAACATGGCGCAGGGCGTGCGCGAAGTGACGATCAAGCGCGGCTTCGACCCGCGCGAGTTCCCCTTCGTCGCGGCAGGCGGCGCCGGACCGCTGCATTCGTGCCAGATCTGCAACGAGCTCGACATCCCGCTGCAGATCGTGCCGCGCGAAGCGTCGGTGCTGTGCGCGATGGGCATGCTGCTCTCCGACCTGCGCCACGACTTCGTCCGCACGTTCGTCGCGAAGCTCGCGGACGTCGATTGGGCGGCGCTCACGAAGCTCGTCGACGTCATGGTTGTCGAAGGAGACCGCCAGCTCGCCGCCGAGCACATCGCGCCTGCACGGCGGCGCCATTCGGTCAAGCTCGATTGCCGGTACGTCAAGCAATACCACGAAGTGGCGGTCGAGCTGCCGCTCGCGGCGATCCGCGCGCGCGACGCCGGCGCGATCGCGAGCGGCTTGCATCGCGAGCACAACCGGCTCTACGGCTACTCGCTCGAGCAGGAGGGCGCACCGATCGAGATCATCAACGTCCGCGTGCAGGCCAGCGGCGTCGTCGACAAGCCGCAGCGCACAAAGGAGCGCTGGCGCGACGACGACCCGGCGCGGGCGCAAAACGGCCGGCGCGACGTCTACGTTCCGGAGGACGACGCGTTCCGCAGCGTGCCGATCTACGACGGCGAGCGCCTCGGCTTCGGACACCACGTCGCCGGCCCCGCGATCGTCGAGCACCCGACGACCAGCGTGGTGCTGACCGGCGACTGGAACGGAATCGTCGACGCGCACGGATCGTTCATCGCCTATCGCAAAGGTCGCGACGAGCTGATCGCGGCGGTGCTCGACGCGAATCCACAAGAGGTGACCGCATGATGCCCGACGATTCTCCGAAGATCGACCCGATCCTGCTGTCGGTGTATGCGCGCACGTTCAAGTCGATCACCGACGAGATGAGCATCTCGATGCAGCAGACGACGCGCTCGCCGATCCTGTGCGAGGCGAAGGACTTCGTGACCGGTCTCTACGACGCCGAAGGACGGATGCTCGAGCAGACCGAGAACCTGCCGATCCTCGCGTTCTCGCTCGCGCCGGTGTGCAAGCACATTCGTCGCTATTTCGGCGACGACCTCCACGAAGGCGACGTCATCTTCCACAACGACGTGTTCAGCCTCGGTAACCAGAACAACGACGTCGCGGCGTTCAAGCCGGTGTTCTTCGAAGGCGAGCTCGTGGCGTGGACGGCCGTCAAGGGTCATCAGGCCGACATCGGCGGCGCGGTCGCCGGCGGCTACAACCCCAATGCGATCGAGGTTTGGCAGGAAGCGCTGCGCATTCCGGCAGTGAAGGTGATCGAGAAGGGCAAGGTGCGCAAGGACGTCTGGGAACTGATCTTCGCCAACGTACGCTTCGACATCGTGCGCCACGACATGCAGGCCGAGATCGGGGCATGCACGATCGGCGAGCGGCGCGTCGTCGAACTCCTCGCCAAGTACGGCCGCGCGCACTTCGACGCGCACAAGCAGGCGCTGTTCGCCGCGACCCGGCGCATGATGGAAGCCGAGATCGCGAAGATCCCGAACGGCCGCTACAGCGGCGAAGGCCGCGTCTACTACGACGGCCGGCATCCGGGCTCCCAGTTCACGATCCGCGTCGACATCGACGTCACGGACATGGCGATCCGCTTCGACTACTCGCGCACCGACGCGCAAACCAACGGCTTCGTCAACGGCACGTTCACGTCGAGCGCGTCCGCCACGATCCTCACACTGCTGCAGATGGTGAACCCCGACATCCCGCACAACGAGGGGATGGTGGAGCCGATCGAGATCGTCATTCCCGAAGGCACGATCCTGAACGCGTCGTACCCGAAGGCGACGACGTTCGGCAATCACCTGTGCCCGCCGAACGCCGACGCGATCATCCGCGCCCTCGCCCCGGCGGTCCCCGACCGCGTCACTGCCGGGTGGAACAACCTCCTGTGCTCGCTGACGACCGGCATCGATCCGGGCAAGGGCGAGAAATACGTCGATATCGGCTTCATGGGGCTGAAGGGCGGATCGGGCGCCATGCAGGGCACCGAC
>DASTGT010000046.1:0-11034 GCA_035718935.1 Casimicrobiaceae bacterium | reverse complement strand
TCCAGACGTTGTCCATCAGCGCGGGACCCTTGTCGCCGCCGCCGTTGGCGTGGCACCCGTTGCAGTTGTACCAGCCGAAGAGACGCTTGCCCTCGGAGAGCGCGTACGCGTTCTCCTCGTATTTCGCGTCGAGGCTCGTGTCCGTCGAAATCGCGCCGGGCTGCACCTGCCCGAGCCGCACCGGCGGCGGCGTCACGCCTTTCGTCGGCGGCTCGAAGTAGCGCGTCTCCCGCTCACACGCGGTGAGCGCGAGTGCGGCGACGACGATGTGCGCGAGCGTCGAGCGTCTCATCGCGACGCCTCCTGCACGTCGGCGCGCGCCACCGCGTATTCGCGCAACACGCCATCGATCGCCGGCCGCAGTCGGGCGAGCGCCGCGTTCACCTCGCGCTGCAGCGCCGCGTCGTCGCGGCGCACGCCCATCGCGATCGCGAACTCGAACGACGGATCGAGCGGCGCGCGGCGAATCGGCACGACGTCGAGCGTCAGATGGCGCTGCGCGATGAAGTAACCGGGTTGCGGCGACCAGACGATGCCGACATCGAGCGAGCCCGACGCGATCGCATCGATGATGCGCGCAGCCGAGGGCGTCTCTCCCATCACGGGAAAGCCGACGACGTTGTCGACGATGCCTCGCCGCGCGAGCGCGCGTGCCGGTGGCGACGGCGTCGCGTCGATGCCGATGACCTGGATGCCGATGCGCAGCGAGCGCAGACGCGGATCGTCGAGGCTCGTCAATGCCGGGAAACGCGACGCCGGGTAGACGAGCGCGAACGTGCCCGTGTAGTACGCGTCCGTCGCGAGAACCGTATGGTCGTCGCGCGCAATGCCGGGAATCAGGTCGCAGTGATGCTGCTCGAGCGTCTTGCGCGCATAGCCGCGCCACTGGGGCAGCCAGTAATACGCGACGTCGGCGCCCATGTCTGCGGCGAGAAGCTTCGCGATGCGATTCTCGAACCCGCGCTGCGCGCGATCCGAATACGGCAGGTTGTCGGGGTCCGCGCATACCCGCAGCTCGCGCGCCGCCGACGTCGCGACCCATCCGCACAAGACCAGCGCAAAGGCGCAAGCGAAAGCGTTACGGCAACCCGAAGACATAGAGCATCCCGCCCTTCGCCGTCTTTTGCGGTAGATCGGACATCACGTTCGCGAAGCCGCCACCCGCGCTCTGGTCGCGTGCGTCGAGGTTGCCGGCGACGATTCCACCCGCCCAGCCCCCCACGCCGGAAAGGATCGCGACGTACTGCTTGCCGTCCGGCCCGCGATACGACACGGGCTGGCCGACGATCCCCGAGCCCGTCTTGAACTTCCAGAGCTCCTTGCCGGTTTTCGCGTCGACCGCCTTGAACCAGCCTTCCATCGTGCCGTAGAACACGACGTCGCCCGCGGTCGCGAGCGCGCCGCTCCACACGGGGAAGTCTTCCTCGATCTTCCACGCCGCTTTCGCCGCGGCCGGATCCCATGCCGTGAAAAGTCCGCGCTTGCCGCCGGGCCCGACGTTCATCTTGAGTTCCGCGCCGACGTAAGGCGTCCCCGCGATGTAGCTCACCTGCGCCGTCATCGCGTCCTGGCACAGGTTCTGATGCGGGATGTAGACCAGGTGCGTGCGAGGCGAATACGCGGCGGGCTGCCAATCCTTGCCGCCCGGCGACGCCGGACAGATGTCGCGCACCGTCTTGCCGGGCTCGGGCTGCTTTTCCGGGTTCCAGTCGATGCGGCCGCTCTTCAGGTCGACGCGAAGCGACGTCGTGATCGGCACGTACGGGGTCGCCGACAGGACCTGTCCCGTGATGCGATCGATGACGTACAGATAACCGTTGCGATCCGGGTGCACGAGCGCCTTGTGCGTCTGCCCGTCCACCGCGACGTCGACCAGGATGCTCTCGTTGACCCCGTCGTAATCGTGCACATCGTGCGGGCTCGTCTGATAGAACCAGCGCGCCTGTCCGGTATTCGCGTCGCGCGCGAAGATGCCGGATGTCCACTTGTTGTCGCCCGGACGCTGCGCCGGATTCCACGGACCGGGATTCGCCGTGCCGTAATAGACGAGCTGCAGATCGGGGTCGTACGAGATGAAGCCCCAGACGGTGCCGCCGCCGATCTTCCACGCCTCGCCGGGCCACGTCGTCTTGCCGAGATCGGTTCCGCGATCCTGTGGATAGAACGGCTTGAACGACGGCCCGATCAGCACTTCGCTGTCGGGACCCGTGCTGTAGGCTCGCCACAGCAATTTGCCGCTCGCAGCGTCGATGGCCTGCAACCAACCGCGCACGCCGTATTCGCCGCCGCTGTTGCCCACGTACACCTTGTCCTTCACCACGAACGGCGCCATCGTCATCGTCTCGCCCTTCGCGATGTCGCCCAGTTGCACGCGCCAGTCTTCCTTGCCGGTCTTCGCGTCGAGCGCGATCGTCTGGTTGTCGAGCGTATTGAAGAAGACGCGACCGTCGGCGTAGGCGACGCCGCGGTTGACGACGTCGCAGCACGCTTCCCCCTGCGACGACGACGACGGATACGGCGAGAACTTCCACTTCATCGGCGCGCCGGGCTTCGTGAGGTCGAGCGCGTAAACGACGTTCGGAAACGGCGTGACGATGAACATCGTGTCGTCGGCGACGATCGGCGCGGCTTCGTGGCCGCGTAGCACGCCCGTCGAGAACGTGAAGGCGAGCGAGAGCTTGCCGACGTTGCTCGCGTTGATCTGATCGAGCGGGCTGAAGCGCGTGGCGGCGTAATCGTGCGCCGCCATCGTCCAGTTGCCGTCCTGCGGCGTGCCCTGGGCGAGCACGGGGCCGGCGGCGACGGCGACGATCAGCAGAGCGAGACGAAGCGCATTCACCGGAAGCCTCCTGCAGGCCCTTCGCGCAAGGAGCATACCAGCCTAATCGTCCGTCAATTCAATGGCTTGCCGGCGCATGATGGTTGCGCGCAGCAATAATTCGCGCAGCCGGCGGAATATTTTTCCTGCGGTAGAGCCGGAGATCGGCGGTGCGCCGCAGCGCCGTCGATCTCGGGATTCGGGGCAGATTATTTGCCGATGCAGAAGCGGGAAAAGATCTCGCCGAGGAGGTCGTCGGCGGTGAACTCACCGGTGATCGACGACATTGCATGCTGCGCGCCGCGAAGCTCCTCGGCGAAGAGCTCGAGCGTCGCCGGGGCGATCAGTGCGGCCGCACGTTCGAGATGCGCGCGCGCGTCGCGCAACGCATGCAGATGCCGCTCGCGCGCGAAGAACGCGTCTTCGACGGCATGCTCGACGCCGACGATGCGCAGCATTTCGGCTTCGAGGAGATCGATGCCTTCGCCCGACAACGCGCAGAGCCACACGTGCGTCGATTCCGGGCGATCGCCCGCGAGTACGGGATCGAGCGCGGCGGGATGGCGCGCGACGTGCACCGCCGCGAACGCCAGGTCGCACTTGTTGTGAACGATGATTCGCGGCAGTGAGGAAGGCAGCGCCGCCACGAGCGCGTGTCGATCGACGCCCGCCGCACGATCGGCGTCGCGCGCGTCGACCATCACCAGCGCGAGATCCGCGCGCTCGATCGCAGCGAGCGTGCGCGCGATGCCGTGGCGTTCGACTTCGTCGCGCGTCTCGCGCAGTCCCGCGGTGTCGACGATCGTCAACGGAATGCCGGCGATCTCGATATCGCGCTCGACCGTGTCGCGCGTCGTGCCGGCGATCGGCGTGACGATCGCCGCGTCCTCGCGCACGAGGCGATTCAAGAGACTCGATTTGCCGACGTTCGGCGCGCCGACGAGCACGACGAAGAGCCCGGCGCGCAGCAACGCACCGCGGCGCGCGCGGGCGCGCATGTCGTCGAGGCGTTCGCGAATCGACTGGAGCCGAGCGGCGACGTCGCCTTCGCGCAGCAACTCGACGTCCTCGTCCGGAAAGTCGAGCGTCGCCTCCGTGTACATCCTCAGTTCGACGAGGGCGTCGCGCAACGCGACCGCCTCGCGCGAGAACTCGCCGGTCAGGCTGCGCGCCGCAGCGCGCACCGCCGTCGCCGTTGCCGCTTCGATGACGTCGGCGACGCTCTCGGCTTGCGCGAGGTCGAGCTTGCCGTTCAAAAATGCGCGCTTGGTGAATTCACCGGGCTCCGCGAGCCGGGCGCCGAGTTCGACGCAGCGCGCAAGCAGCAGGCGCATGACGGCGACGCCGCCGTGGCCATGCCATTCGACGACGTCCTCGCCGGTGTAGGAATGCGGCGCAGGAAAGTAGAGCGCAAGGCCTTCGTCGATCGCGTCGCCACGCCCGTCGAGAAACGTCGCGAGTGTCGCGACACGTGGTGGCAGCGGCTTGCCGACAACGCCCTCGATCAGCCCGCCGAGGTCGCTGCCGGAAACGCGAACGATCCCGATGCCGCCACGTCCCGGCGGCGTGGCGATCGCCGCGATCGTCGCTACCGCCGCTTCGCGGCGGTGGCCTCGGCTTCGCGCGTCAGCATCCGGTTCACGTGCCACTGCTGTGCGATCTGCAGCGAGTTGTTCACGAGCCAGTAGAGCACGAGGCCCGCCGGGAAGAACAGGAACATGATCGAGAACGCGACCGGCATGAACTGCATGATCTTCGCCTGCACCGGATCGGAAATCGGCGTCGGGGACAGCTTCACCTGCGCCCACGCGGTGATCGCGTAGACGACGGGCAGGATGAACCACGGGTCGGGCGCCGACAGGTCGTGGATCCAGCCGATCCACGGTGCGTGCCGCAATTCGACCGCCGAGAGCAGCACCCAGTAGAGCGCGATGAACACGGGAATCTGGACGACGATCGGCAGGCACCCGCCGAGCGGGTTGATCTTCTCCTGCCGGTAAAGCTCCATCATCTTCATCTGGAGCTGCTGCTTGTCGTTCGCGTACTGCTCCTGCAGCGCCTTCATCTTCGGCGCGACGAGCTTCATCTTCGCCATCGAGCGCGCCGACTTCGCGTTCAGCGGGTAGAACGCGCTCTTGATGAGGATCGTCATCACGATGATCGCGAAGCCCCAGTTGCCGATCAGCGAATGCAGCCACTTGAGCAGCATGAACAGCGGCTCGGCGATGATCGTGAAGATGCCGTAGTCGACGACGAGGTCGAGGCCTTTGGCGAGCTTGCCGAGCGTGTCCTGATCCTGCGGGCCGACGTAGAGGCGCGACGCGATCGTTCCCGTGCCGCCCGGCGGAATCGCGCCGTCCTCGTAGCGCACGCCCGCGGTATAGAGGCCGTTGTCGAGCTTGGTCGTATAGAACGAGCGCTTCTCGCCTTCCGGCGGCAGCCACGCGGCAACGAAGTAGTGCTCGATCATGCCGATCCAGCCGTTGTCCGCCGTCCGCGCGTACGGCGGCTTGCGCGAGCTGTCCGCCTTCTCCTTGTCGATCTCGCCGAAATCGATCTTCTTGAACTTGTCCTCGTTGTCGTAGAGGACGGGGCCGACGAACGACGCGGGCGCGAACGAGCCCTGCACGCCGAGCTTCTTCGTGTCGCGCATCAACTGGAAATACGCTTCCGGCGTGATCGGCGCCTGCCCGTTGTTCGTGACGTGGAACGCGACGTCGATGACGTAGCTGCCGCGATGGAACGTCAGCGTCTGCACGATCTTGTCGCCGTTCGGGCCGGTCGCCGCGAGCGACAGTTGCAGCTGGTCCTGTCCCGGCGCGAGGCTGCGCGGACCGGGGAGCGCCTCGTACTCGGTACGGTGATTGGGAAAGCCTTGGCCGATCAGCCCGGCCTGTGCGACGAACGTCCCTTGGGCTTCGTTCCTGCGCAGCGCGAGGTACGGCTTCGATGGATCCTCGGCATCGCGGTGCTTGTCGAGCGCGATCTGCGAGATCGTGCCGCCGACCGTGTCGACGTCGGCGACATACAGGTCGGTGCGAATCTCGATCATCTTGCCGGTCGGTGTCGCCGTCGCCGTCGGCGGCGCGCCGTTTGCGCCGGCTGCGGGCGCTGGCGCGGCGGTGCTCGGAACGCCGGCAGCCGGCGCGCGCGAGGCGCTCTCGCCCGGCATCGCGGGCGACGAAACCGCGGGGGGCGTGAGGGGCGCGTGCTCGCGCTCCCACGCCTGCCAGAGCAGCAGCCCCGAGAACGAGAAGATCAACCAGAGAATGAGGCGTTGCGTGTCCATGCGAAAAGGAAGAGGCGACCCGCGATCGTCAGGGGACCGGGTCGTAGCCGCCGTCGTGCCAGGGATGACAGCGTCCGATGCGTCGCGCCGCGAGAACGACCCCGCGTGCCGCACCGTGGCGTGCGATCGCTTCGCGCGCGTATTCGGAGCAACTCGGGTAGAAGCGGCAGTGCGCGCCGAGCAGCGGCCGCACGAGGTACTGGTAGACGGTAATGAGGACGAACAGGAAGGATTTCATCGCGTCGCGGTGAGCTTGGCGAGAAGGGTCGGGGCTTCCGTCGCCGCAGCGTCGATTTCGCTGCGCGTCACGCTGCGCCGCACGCGCAGAATGATGTCGAACGCTTCGATCGCCGGCCGGGCGGCGCGAACGGTTTCGCGCAGCTTGCGACGGAGGCGATTGCGATCGACGGCGAGTCGCATCGACTTGCGCGCGACGACGTAGCCGACGCGCCCCGGCGCTTGCGCGGCGGGCGCGGCGATCAATTGCAGAAACTCGGCGTCGTGCCGCGTCCCTCGGCGAAAGAGCGCTTCGAAAGCCTTCGCGCCGCGCAGGCGATAGCGGGCCGAGCCGCGTACGTGGCGAGGGGTCGCAACGTCGATCAGACGGAAAGCCGCGCGCGACCCTTCGCCCGGCGCGCCGACAGGACCTTGCGGCCGCCGACCGTCTTCATCCGGGCGCGAAAGCCGTGCGTGCGCGCACGACGGATCTTCGACGGCTGGAAAGTGCGTTTCATGACGTGACTCCTGGGACGTCTCCCGGCCGGCATCGGCGGGAGGCTCGAGAACGTGCCGCGGACGTTGCGGCGTGCGAAGAAGGCGACGTGAAGTCGCCCTCTCGAAAAGCCTTACATTAGAACACGTTGAACGAGACCGGTCAACGCTGCAACGGCAGCAAGGCAACCGGTTGAACGCTCGCGCTACAGCGACGAAAGTCGGCGCGGAACAGTGTTTCAATCACCGGCCGAAGCGTGCCGTCGTCGCCGGTCGCAACATCGATCGATGAAATTCCGCAACGATGCCGATCGCATGTACGGCTGCGCGTCGTCGACGCGAGTAATCACTTCCGTTGTTCGGCGCGCCGTTCGACGTCGCCGATGCGTCCGCCGAACGGGCTGTGGATAACCCGAGCATGCGCCGCTACAATGCGCCGCAGGCCAGCTACAACAAGCGGTCGCTGCAGTCGCAAGATCCATTTAATCCACTGGCCGCAATCCCCCGTGCATTCCGCTAGCCCTTCCCCGGCGTGGGCCGCCTGTCTTTCGGCCTTCGAGCGGGAGCTCACGCCCCAGCAATTCGCCACCTGGATCCGCCCGCTGGCCTGCGCCGACGAGCAGGGGCGCCTTCGCCTGATCGCGCCGAATCGTTTCGTGCTGCAGTGGGTCAAGGATCGCTTCGGTGGACGCATCGAGACGCTCGCGCGACAGGCGACCGGCGAGACGATCGCCGTCGAATTCGCCGTCGCGGACGCGAAAACGCAGGCAGCGAGCAAAGCCGCCGCTGCCACGCCCGCCGTGGCGCGCACGTTGAGCGAGCCGCGCATCGCGGAGCCGAACGCCGCACCGCGCGCGAGCGGCGCGACGCCGGTGACGCCGCTCGGCACTTCGCCCGTTCGCCGCGATCCCGGCAGCCTCAACCCGACGTTCACGTTCGGCGCGTTCGTCGCCGGCAAGGCGAACCAGCTCGCCCGCGCTGCGGGCCTGCAGGTCGCCGACCATCCGACGTCGTACAACCCGCTGTTCGTCTACGGCGGCGTGGGGCTCGGCAAGACGCACCTGATCCAGGCGATCGGCAACCAGATCCTCGAGCACAACCCGGCGGCGAAGATCCGCTACATCCACGCCGAGACCTACGTGTCCGACGTCGTGCGCGCCTATCAGCACAAGGCGTTCGACGACTTCAAGCGCAACTATCGCTCGCTCGATCTCCTGCTGATCGACGACATCCAGTTCTTCGGCGGCAAGAGCCGGACGCAGGAAGAGTTCTTCTACCTCTTCAACACGCTGATCGAGGCGCACAAGCAGGTGGTGATCACCTGCGATACCTATCCGAAGGAAATCGCGGGCATCGAAGAGCGGCTGATCTCGCGCTTCGGCTGGGGCCTCACCGTCGCGCTCGAGCCGCCGGAGCTCGAGATGCGGGTGGCGATCCTGCTTTCGAAAGCGCTGTCGCAGGGCGCTCGGATCGACGAGCAGGTCGCGTTCTTCATCGCCAAGCACATCCGCAGCAACGTGCGCGAGCTCGAGGGCGCGCTGAAGCGCATCCTTGCCTACGCGACGTTCCACGGGCAGGAGATCACGCTGGCGATGACCAAGGAGGCGCTGCGCGACCTCCTCGCGGTGCAGAACCGCCAGATCTCGATCGACAACATCCAGAAGACCGTCGCCGACTACTACAAGGTGCGCGTCACCGACATGCACTCGAAGAAGCGCTCGCGTGCCGTTGCGCGGCCGCGGCAGGTGGCCATGGCGCTCGCGAAGGAGCTCACGCAGCTCTCGCTGCCGGAGATCGGCAGCAACTTCGGTGGGCGCGACCACACGACGGTCCTGCACGCGTGCCGGCAGATCGCGAAATTGCGCGAATCGCTGCCCGAGCTCAATCACGACGTCAATTTCCTGCTTCAGGTGCTGCGCAGCTGACGCGCGCCCCGAGGCGTTCGGGACATTGGGCGCGGGGAATGGACGCGCTGGAACGAAGGGTAAGGAAACGTTATAATTTGTGGATTAAGCGGCCGGGGGACGAGCGCGCCGAAAAGCCCCCAGTTCATCCACAAGTCGCAACGATTCGATACACGCGCTGGCGGTTCGGCAAGCGCTTGAAGCTGCACCGGAATTCCCGGTTGCAGCGTTTTTGGGCAGCCTCCTATCATCGTTCTCATCGTTCGACATGCAATTAAAGCAGATACCGCGTGATGCGCTGCTGCGGCCGCTGTCGGCCGTTTCGGGAATCGTCGAACGCCGGCACACGCTGCCGATTCTCGCGAACGTACTGCTCGAACAGAAGAACGAACGGTTGCACGTCACCGCGACCGATCTCGAAATGCAGATCACGGCCGTTGCCGAAGTTTCGGGCAAGGACGGGCAGGCGACGACGGTGGGCGCGCGAAAACTGCAGGACCTGTTGCGTGCGCTGCCCGACGATGCGGAGCTCAATGTCGACGCCTCGGGCAGCAAGATGACGGTCAAGGCGGGACGCTCGCGCTTCAACCTGCAGACGCTCGCAGCGAGCGACTACCCGCGGATCAACGTCGGACCCGAGCAGCTGCAGTCGATCACGCTGCCGCAGCGCGACTTCCGCTCGCTCTTGAAGCTCGCCGAATTCGCGATGGCGCAGCAGGACATCCGCTACTACCTGAACGGCATGCTGGTCGTCGTCGACAACGGTTCGCTGCAGGTCGTCGCCACCGACGGGCACCGCCTCTCCTGGGCGAGCCTCGTCATCGAGGGCGAGCACCCGCACGCCGAGGTCATCCTGCCGCGCAAGACGGTGCTCGAGCTCTCGAAGCTGCTCGATGACTCCGACGCGCCGATCACGATCGACATCCTCGCGAACCAGGCACGTTTCCGGTTCGGCAACGTCGAGCTCGTCTCGAAAGTCGTCGACGGCAAGTTTCCCGACTACAACCGCGTGATCCCCGCCGGACACGGCAAGCGCATCGAAATCGACCGCCTGACGCTCCTGTCGGCGCTGCAGCGCGCGGCGATCCTCTCGAACGAGAAATTCCGCGGCGTGCGCCTTGTTTTGGGCGACAACCAACTCAAGATACTGTGCACGAACAGCGAGCAGGAAGAGGCCGAGGAGGAGCTGCCGATCGCCTATGCCGGCGAAGGGCTCGACATCGGCTTCAACATCAACTATCTGCTCGACGTGCTTTCCACGATCACCAGCGAGAAGGTGTATTTCGCCTTCGGCGACGCCAATTCGAGCGCGCTCGTGACCCTTCCCGAGCGTGACGATTACAAGTACGTCGTCATGCCGATGCGCATCTGATGACCCCCGCCCAAACCAAGCCCCGCCAGTCCGGCGACGCCTACGACTCATCCAGCATCAAGATCCTGAAGGGCCTCGACGCCGTTCGCAAGCGGCCCGGGATGTACATCGGTGACACGTCCGACGGCACCGGGCTGCACCACATGGTGTTCGAGGTGCTCGACAACGCCATCGACGAGGCCCTCGCCGGCTACTGCGACGACATCAAGGTCGTCATCCACGCCGACAACTCGGTGTCCATCGTCGACAACGGCCGCGGGATCCCGACCGACATCAAGCACGAGGACGAGCTCAAGCGCTCCGCCGCCGAGATCGTCATGACCGAGTTGCACGCCGGCGGGAAATTCGATCAGAACAGCTACAAGGTCTCCGGCGGCCTGCACGGCGTCGGCGTGTCGGTCGTGAACGCACTGTCCGACTGGCTCAAGCTCAAGATCTGGCGCAACGGCCAGATCCACCAGATGGAATTCCGCCAGGGTGTGCCGGTCGCGCCGCTGGCCGTCGCCGGTCCGACCGATCGCCGCGGCACCGAGGTGCACTTCATGGCGTCGCTCGGCACGTTCAGCCGCGTCGAATACCACTACGAGATCCTCGCCAGGCGCATCCGCGAACTCTCGTTCCTGAACAACGGCGTCAAGATCGAGCTCGTCGACCAGCGCGACGGCAAGAGCGAGAACTTCGCCTACTCGGGCGGCATCAAGGGCTTCGTCGAGTTCATGAACCGCAGCAAGACCGTGCTGCATCCCAAGATCTTCCACGCGGTCAGCGAGAAGGACGGCATCACCGTCGAGGTCGCGATGCAGTGGAACGACTCGTACGCCGAGTCGGTGCAGTGCTTCACGAACAACATTCCGCAGCGCGACGGCGGCACGCACCTGACCGGCCTGCGCCAGGCGATGACGCGCACGCTCAACAACTACATCGAGAAGGAAGAGATCGC
>DASTGT010000045.1:0-66656 GCA_035718935.1 Casimicrobiaceae bacterium | reverse complement strand
TCGGCCTGCAGATCGTCGGTGCCATGCACGACGATCGCGGCGTGCTGCGCGCCGCGCGCGCGTTCGAGCGCGCACGCCCGTGGCAGGCGAGCTACGCGCGATTCGCGCCAGCGTGATCAGCCGACGTTGACCGTTCCGGGGTCGTTTCGGCGAAGATGCCCGGGCGGCCGCAGCAGCGAATGGAGCCGTCGGCAGCCACCAGCAGTGCGCACAACCCGTGCCCTGCGAGCAACGCTTCCGCTTCCGCGCCCATGAGCATCGCGGTCGTCGCGTAACTGCCGGCGAGAATCGTGAGCGGCGCGACGACGCTCACCGATTGCCAGTACGCGACCGGCCAGCCGCTTCGCGCATCGAGCAGGTGGCAATAGCGGCGTCCGTCGAGCTCGAAATAGCGTTCGTAGTCGCCGCTCGTGGCGAGCGCGCCGTCGAAGAGCTCCACCGTCGCGAGCGGCGCCGCGCCGCGCGGATGCCGAATGCCGACGCGCCACGGGACGTGGGCGTCGCGGCCGCCGAATGCGCGCACGTCACCGCCGAGATTGACGAGACCGTGCGCGATACCGGTGTCGCGCAACATCGTTGCGGCCCGGTCGGCCGCGTACTCCTTGCCGATGCCTCCGAAGTCGAGCTCCATTCCAGACGCCGGCAGGCGGATGTCGCGGTCGGACCACGTCACGCGCCGCCATCCGACGAGCGCGCGGGCCGCGGCAATCTCGTCGTCGCGCGGTACGCGGGGTGAGTCGGCCCGAAAGTCCCATGCGCGGCGGAGCACGCCCGACGTCATGTCGAAGCGACCTTCGGACAGGACGAAGCAGCGGTCCGCGTAGCGAAGCAGGCTCACCGTCTCGAAGTCGATCGGGACCGCATCGCCTCCCGCGGCGCGATTGATCGCGGTGATCACGCTGTCTTCGCGGTAGCGCGAATACTTGCGCTCGATCCGCGCCACCTCGGCCATCGCGAAGGCGGCCGCGCGCTTCGCCCGCGCGGCGCTCGCCTCGGCGAGGAGCAACTCGTGGGTCGAGGCCATCGCGCGAAAGACGTAACGATGCAGCGGCAACGCCGGCCGCGGCAACGGCGTGCGCATCGCCGTCAGAAGCGCTTCGTCAGGCCGAAAGCGATCCATCGCGCGGAAAACGTCGCAAGGCCGGGACTGCCGCCGCCGATGCGCCAGTCGCCTCGCTGCCGATAGAAGTCGAGCTCGACGTCCGCCGTGACGCCGTGGAGGAAATCCTTCGCGACGCGCACGCCGAGCGTGACCGCGCCGAATGCCGACAGGCGCGCGTCGGCGGTATAAAGCGCGCCCTGCAGCGCGCCCTGCGGAAACGGCGGATCGTGGTAGAACGAAGCAGCGCCTTGCGTGTAGTAGCGCAGCGTCGGCGTCACCGTGAGGCCGTTGGCGAGTGCCTGTGCCCACGACGCCTCGACCATGTGCGAGCGGTCGCCGAACGAATCATCCAGCCAACGATAGGCGAGCTGCAGCGTGCCGTCGGCGCGCGGCACGTAGCGGTGGTAGCGGGTGAGCCACGCGAAGATCCGCCGGTGGTTCGGCCGCGCATCGAGGAGCTTGTACGGGTCCGAGTAGTAGCCGCGGCCGTCGGACCACGTGAGCGACGACTCGACGACCTCTTCCGCGTTCAGGACTTGCGTGATGCCCGCGAGGTAGTCGTACGTTTCGCGCCGCTGGCCGTGCACGGCCCCGGTCACCGGGTCGATGCGGTCGTTCGTCGCGCCGAAACCGAGCGCGAAGGTGCGATTGCGATCGTCGCTCCACGCGCGCCACTCCACCGATGCGGCGCGCGAAATGAAATCGCGCTCGTGCGAATACGCGCCGCCGAGCGCGAGCGACGAGCTGCCGAAGTATTTGGTGAGTTTCGCGTCCGCGGCCGCGCGGTAGTCGGTGATGCCGAGACCCGATGCGCCCGACAGCGTGTCGTGATGCAGCGGCGAGGCGCCCGACATGGTGTCGTGAACGAGCGTGCCTTCGATCGTGAGCGAGTCCGACAAGGGCACGAGCGCGTAGAGCGAGGGGCTGCGTACGCGCATGCGGTCGGCGCCCGACTGCCAGTCGCGGTAGTCGAAGTAGCGCAACGCGACGACGCCTTCGTCGGGCGCGCTCTGCGCGAGGCACGACGCGGGCACGATGCCGGGCAGCGCGAGGGCGGCGGCGAGCAACGTGCGCGCGCATTCCGACGCGTCGTTGCGCTCGCGGTCAGTTGCAGCCACAACCGCCTCCGCCGACGCTGCCGCCTGCGGACGCGCCCTCCTTGCTTTGATAAACGTGCTGCGTCGCTTTCGTCGCCAATACGTCGCCGTCGAAGCGCATCGCCGGTTTGGCGAGGTCGCCCTTCTCCCACGGCTGCGGCGGCGCGAACGTTGCACAACCCGAAACGAGCGTTCCGATCGCGACGAGGAGTGCGGCGACGGAGAGCCGCGCCGTGCGAAGCATCCGCGTCAGCGCTCGCGCAGCGCGCTTTCGATTTGCGCTTCGAGGGCCGCGCGGCGCTCGTCGTGGAAGCCGTCCTCGATCACGATCACGTTGCCGCGGCGGTCGATCAAATACGAGCTCGGCATCCCCTTGACGCCGTACGCCGACGGCGTGGCGCCGTCCGCGTCGTACACGACGGTGAAGCTCGCCGGCACGTCGCCGAGGAAGCGCGCCGCATCCGTTGGGCGCTTGTCGACGTTGACGGCGACGATGGTCAGCCCTTCCTCCCCGTGCCGCGCCTGCATCGCGTTCATCCAGGGGAACGAGCGGCGGCACGGCGTGCACCACGATGCCCAGAAATCGACGTACACGACGCGACCGCGCAGCGACGCGAGCGAGACGGTCTTCCCGTTGCCATCGGTGAGCGCGAACGCGGGCGCGGGCTCGCCCGGGGTGAGCGCGTGCGCGTTCAGCGCGAGCGCGAGCAGGGCGGCGGCGACGACGATCCGCATGCCGGGCAAACAGCGGCGGGGGCCGCGCATTCCCGCATCGATCACAACCACGCCCGGCCACGCGGTGCCGCCGATGTCTTAGACTGTCAGGCGGACGTCGCTCCCTGCCACCGAAAGCCTGCAATGAATCCGCACCTTTCTCCCGAAGGCATCTATCCGTTCGACGCGCGCGGCGTCGCCAAGCGGTTCCGCCACGCCGCGATCTTCGGCGCACTCGACGCGCTGATGCCCGGCGAGACGATGCGCTTCATGAACGACCACGACCCGCTGCCGCTGCTCGAGCAGATGCGCGCGCGTTACGGCGAGTCCGTCTCGATCGCGTATCGACAGCGCGAGCCCGGCGCGATCGTCATCGACTTCGCGCGCGTCTAGTCCAAAGTCACGCGGCCGCGAGCGCGTCGGCGCGCGCGCAACCGCGGGAGACGACGGTCACCGATCGCCTGCCGAAAAGCAGGCGGATAGCGTCGACGGGACGAGCCGTATCAGGCGTTGAGCCGATCGAGCAGCGCTTCGAGCTTCTCCGGATCGTCGACGCGCCGAATGCGCTCGACGAGCGCCGCGCCCGCCGCGACGTCGGTCTGCAACACGCGTTGCTTGACGGCGAGCAGCTCCGATGGATGCATCGAAAATTCGCGCAGGCCCATGCCGAGGAAGAGCCGCGTCAAGCGCTGCTCACCCGCCATCTCGCCGCACATCGCGATCGGCACGCCGGCCTTGGTCGCCGAGCCGAGGGCGAGCCCGATCAGCCGCAGCACGGCCGGATGCAGCGGGTCGTACAGGTGCGACACCGCCTCGTCCGCACGGTCGACGGCGAGCGTGTACTGGATGAGGTCGTTGGTGCCGATCGACAGGAAGTCGAGCTTGCGCACAAACGCGCCCATCGCGAGCGCCGCTGCGGGAATCTCGATCATGCCGCCGACCTTCGTCTGCGCATCGAACGGCACGCCCTGCTCGCGCAACGCCTGCTTGGCGCGCACGATCATCGCGAGCGTCTGCTCGATCTCCGACACCGATGCGAGCATCGGGATCAGGATGCGCACGTTGCCGTACGACGTCGCACGCAGGATCGCGCGAAGCTGCGTGAGGAAGAGACGCGGCTCCGCAAGGCAGAACCGCACCGCGCGCAAGCCGAGCGCCGGATTGGGCGCGACGCGCGCCAGCCCTTCGAAGCCGTGCGGCTCCTTGTCGGCGCCGAGATCGAACGTGCGGATCGTGACCGGCCGTCCCTGCATCCCTTGGGCAACCTTGCGGTACGCCTCGAACTGCTCGTCCTCGGACGGCAGCGCGTCGCGATCGAGGAACAGGAACTCGGAGCGGAAGAGGCCGATGCCCGACGCGCCGTTCGCGATCGCCTGCTCGACGTCCTCGGGCAATTCGATGTTCGCCTGCAGCTCGACGTGGATGCCGTCGAGCGTCTGCGCGCGCTTGGTCTTCAGGCGCCGCAGCTTCTGGCGGGCGAGCTCGATCTCGTCTTGCCGCAACCGGTATTCGCCGAGCACCGAGCGGTCGGGATTGACGATCACGACGTGCCGGCTGCCGTCGACGATCAGCATCTCGCCTTCCCGGATCAGCTGCCGCGCATTGTGCGTCGCGACGACCGCCGGAACGTTGAGGCTGCGGGCGACGATCGCGGTGTGCGAGGTGGCGCCGCCGACGTCGGTCAAGAACGCCGCGTAATGGTGGCGCTTGAACTGGATGACGTCGGCCGGCGAGAGGTCGTGAGCGACGAGGATCGTCTGCTCCTCGGCGCTCGTCGCGGGCAACGTTCCCGGCCGTCCCATCAACCGCTTCAGCACGCGCTCGGCAACCTGTACGACGTCGGCCTTGCGCTCGCGCAGGTAAGCGTCGTCGATCTGATCGAATTGCTCGACGAGCGCGGTCATTTGCAGCGTGAGCGCCCACTCGGCGTTGCAGCGCTGCTCCGCGATGATCCGCTTCGGTGTGTCGGCGAGCGTCGGATCGTTCAGGATCATCCAGTGCACGTCGAGGAACGCGCCGAACTCGCCGGGCATCTCGCCCCTCGTCAGCGCCGTGTGCAGCCCTTCGAGCTCGCGCTGAACGTCGGCGACGGCGCTCTCGAAGCGTGCGATCTCGGCCGGCACTTGAGAGGCGGGAATCGTGTAATGCGCGACCTCGCGTGTCGCGTGCGACACGAGTTGCGCGCGGCCGATGGCGATGCCGCCCGAGACGCCTACGCCATGGAGCGCAAAGCTCACCATCGACGCACGGCGAAGGGCCGCTCCATTTCGCGCGCTGCGCTCGCTCGGACGGCAGCGCAGCGGCGAAGCCGCAAGCGTGACGGTTTCACCTATTCCTGCTCGCTGAAGCGGTCCGCGACGAGCGCGCAGATCGCCTCCATCGCCGCCTCCTCGTCGGGGCCGGCGATCTCGAGCGTGATCTTCGAGCCCTTGCCGGCTGCAAGCATCATCACGCCCATGATGCTCTTCGCGTTCACCTTCCGGCCGTTGCGCTCGACCTGAATGTCGCTGTCGAACTTCGCCGCGAGCTGCGTGAGCTTTGCCGACGCACGCGCGTGCAGGCCGAGCTTGTTCACGATCTCGACGTCGCGACGGATCATCGACGGCCGTCGCGAAGGACCGCCCGCGACGACGGGGCTGCTCCCCGGGGGGCAGCGAGCGGAGCGAGCGTGTGCAAACCTTTCGGCATCAGACGTGGATCACGCCTTCGCAACCGCCCGATACGGCCTTCTTCACGAGCGTGTCGAGCCCCTTCGTGCGGTAGGTGAACGTGCGCACCAGCATCGGCAGGCTGACGCCGGCGACGAGCTCGACGTGGCCGGGCTGCGCGAGCTTCATCGCCAGATTGCACGGCGTCGCCCCGTAGAGATCGGAAAGGATCACGACGCCCTCGCCGGTGTCGACGGCGGCGACGGCCGCTCGCGCCTTGGGCAGCAACAACGCGGGGTCGTCGTCGGGCGCGACGGGGAACGCCGCGAACTGTGCCGGCCGCGTGCCGAGCACGTGCGACACCGCGCTTTCGAGGCTCTCGGCGAGCGACGCGTGCGCGACGATCAGCACCCCGATCATCTTGACGATCGCTCGCGTGCGCTCACGCGCGCGCGCACGTCTCGAGGAGACGCGTCGCGAAGAGCGCGCCGACGTCGAAGCCGCTCTGCTCGGTGATTTCCACGAAGCACGTCGGGCTCGTGACGTTCACCTCGGTCAGAAAATCGCCGATCACGTCGATGCCGACGACGAGCAGACCCGCCTGCCACAGCGGCTTCGCCAGTGCCTCGCCGATGGCGCGATCGCGCGCCGACAACGGGCGCGCGACGCCTCGGCCGCCCGCGGCGAGGTTGCCGCGCGTCTCGCCGGGCTTCGGGATGCGCGCGAGCGAATAGGGCACGACCTCGCCCGCGATCAACAGGATGCGCTTGTCGCCCTCGCTGATCGCCGGAATGAACTGCTGCGCCATGACCGTGCGCGCGCCGAGCTGCGAGACGACCTCGACGATGACGTTGCGGTTCGGATCGTCTCGGCGCACGCGGAACACCGACGTCCCCCCCATGCCGTCGAGCGGCTTGACGATGACGTCGCCGTACTCGTCGACGAAGTGGTGGATGCGCACGCCGTCGCGGGTGACGAGCGTCGGCGCCAGGAAATCGCGGAACTCGGCGATCGCGAGCTTCTCGTTGTAATCGCGAATCGCGCGCGGCTTGTTGAAGACGCAAGCGCCCTCGCGCTCGGCCGCCTCGAGCAGATACGTCGCGTATACGTACTCCATGTCGAACGGCGGGTCCTTGCGCATCAGCACCGCCGCGAAATCGGTCAGCCGACGCTCCTCCGGCTCGAAGGCGTCGTACCAGTGATGATCGTCGTCGTAGAGCGCGAGCCGGTGGAACCGCGCCCCGGTCGCCCCGTCCCGCCAGTAAAGCTCGGCCGGCTCACCGGCGTAGACGACGTGGCCGCGCGTTGCGAGCGATCGCATCATCGCGACGCTCGAATCCTTGTACGCCTTGAGCTGCGGCAGCGGGTCGAGGAGAAAGGCGAAATCCATGGGCGGTCGGCGGCCACGCCAAGACGTCTCTCGCACGACGGGCCGGGCCTTGCGACGAAGGATCGTACCGCATTGTCCTGCTGCGGCGACGTCGCTTCGGATCGCGCGGTCCCGAACGGGCCGCGACGCCCGCCCGGGATGCCGGCCGCAGCGCTCAGGCCTCGTACTTGAACGAGAGCTGCAAGCGCGTCCGGTACGCGACGATCCTGCCGCCTTCCAGCTTCACGTCGAGCTTCTGCACCTCGGCGATGCGCAGGTCGCGCAGCGACTTGCTCGCGGTCTCGACCGCATTCTTCGCCGCATCCTCCCACGACGTCTCGCTGCTCCCCACGACGTCGATGACGCGATAAACACCTTCCGCATGACCGGTATCCGGCATGATGACCTCCTTCCGATACGCCAATGCCGTGCCCGATCGCAGTCGCGCCGGCGCGCCGGGCACCCACGCGCCTGCACGATCCACGATACGCATTCGCGCCGGCCGGGACAACCGGTCCGTCACGTCGCAGGGTCGCGTGAAAGATCGCCCATGGGCATCAGGTGAATCGAATCGGCGAGCAGCGAGGCGCCCGCGCGTACGCCCGCCTCGATGCCGTTGCGGCGGGCCACGTGCGTCGGTACGCGCAACGTCAGGAGCGCGTTCACCGCCGCGACGCGAAGGCCGATCGTCGTGTCGTCGCCGAGCGCCACGCACTCCTCGACGACGCCGAAGACCGGGTTCTCGTGCTCGCCGCGCGACGGACGATCGCGCCGATGCAGGACGATGCCGCTCGCCGGAATCGTCCACGACACCCGCGTGCCGGGCGCGAAGACCGGCGTGCGCAGCGCTTCGAGCGCGAGGCCGTGCCAGTCGAGCAACGTGCGGCCGAGTGCCGCGTCGTGGCGCTGCACCGTGGCGTCGAAGACGTTGCGCAGGTCGACGAGCCGCGCGACGAGCGCGTCGACCGGCTTCGTCATCACCTCGTGCGGCGCGCCAATCTGCAGCGTGCGGCCGCGGTAGAGGATGCACATCCGGTCGGCGAGCATCGCGGCCTCGTCGAGATCGTGCGTGACGAGCACGATCGGCATGCGCAGCATGCTCCGCAGTTGCGCCAGCTCGCGGTAGAGCTTCTGGCGCGTCACCCGGTCGACCGCCGCGAACGGCTCGTCGAGGAGCAGCGCGAGCGGATCGCGCGCCAGCGCGCGCGCCATGGCGACGCGCTGCTGCTGTCCGCCGGAAAGCTCGGCCGGTCGCCGGTGCTCGAGCCCGGCGAGGTGCACGCTCGCGAGCAGGTCGCGCGCGCGGCCCGCGCGGGTCCCCCGCGGCCGGTGGCCGAGCGCCGCGATCACGTTGCCCAACGCGGTGAGATGCGGAAAGAGCGCGTAGTTCTGGAAGACGATGCCGACGTTGCGCGCCTGCGGCGACAGGTTCACCCCGCGCGTGCTGTCGAGCCACACGCGCCCGGCGCAGGCGATCGTACCGTGCGCACTGCGATCGATGCCTGCGATGCAACGCAGGAGCGTCGACTTGCCGCTGCCCGACGGACCGGTCAGGGCGAGGAGCTCGCCGGGACCGCAGTCGAACGACGCTTCGAGCGGAATCGGTGACTGTTGCGAGACGGCGACGGCGAGCCGCCCGTCATCCACGCGCGGGCCCCGCACGCCAGGTCGTCGAATACGCGATCGCGATCGCGGCGAGCGACAGCGCGAGCAGCACCGCGGACATCAGTGCGGCGGCATGCGCGTCGAACGCCTGCACGCGATCGTAGATTGCGATCGCGATCGTTCGCGTCTCCCCCGGGATGTTGCCGCCGACCATGAGCACGACCCCGAATTCGCCGAGCGTGTGCGCAAACGTCAGCACGAGCGCGGACAACACGCCCGGCCAGGCGAGCGGCAGCTCGACGTCGGTGAAGATGCGCCAGCCGCGCATGCCGCAGCATGCGGCCGCGGCGCGGATGTCCGCTCCGATGGCCTCGAACGCGCGCTGCATGGGCTGGATCGCGAACGGCAGGTTGAAGATCAGCGAGGCGAGCAGCAGCCCGGCGAAGCTGAACGCGAGCGGGTGCCCGGTCAGCGACGCGAACGCCGTGCCGAGCGGCGAGCGAGCGGAGAACGCCGTCAGCAGGTAATAGCCGAGGACGGTCGGCGGCAGCACGAGCGGGAGCGCCAGTGCCGCCTCGACGATGCGTCGTCCCGCGAAACGTCGCCACGCGAGCACGCGGGCGACCGCGATGCCGAGCGGAAGCAGGATCGCGACGGTGCACCCGGCAAGCTCCAACGAGAGAGTGAGCGCCTGCCAATCCATGGCGACGAACTCAGTTGGCGACGACGGCGGCGCGCCGGGTCGCGGACAGCGACGTGCGCGTCACGCCACGCTCGCGCGGTCGCTCGCGTGCCGCGGGCGGGGACGGCGGGGGCGGCGCATCGAAGCCGTAGCGCGCGAAGATCGCGCGCGCGGCGGCGCTCTGCACGAAGTCGTAGAACGCCCGCGCCGTCGCACCGGCCCGCGTCAGCAGCACCATCTTCTGGACGAGCGGGGCGTGATCCGCGGCGCGCAGGACGACGGCGCGGCCGCGCTCGTTCATGCCCGGCGCGCGCAGCAGCGAGTACGCGACGATCGCCGCCTGCGCCCCGCCGATGACCGCGAACTGCGCCGCCTGGCTCACGTTCTCGCCGAGCACGAGGTGTGGCCTGATCGCGTCCCACAGCCCGCGGCGCATCAACACCTCGCGCGCCGCGCGCCCGTATGGCGCATGCTCGGGATTGGCGATCGCGAGCTTGCGCAGGCGGCCGTCGGCGAGCGCCGCGGCGACGCCGGCCAATTCGGCATCGGCTTGAATCGGCGAGCCGTTCGGGACGAAGAGCGCGAGGTGGCCGACGGCGTATACGACGCCGTCTCCCTGCGTGCGTTGTTCGGCGACCAGCGCATCGGCGTACGACGCGTCGGCCGACAGGAACACGTCGAACGGCGCGCCATCGGCGATCTGCCGGCGGAAGTTGCCCGACGACCCGAACGACAGTCGCACCTCGCGTCCCGTTTGCCTGCTGAACGCCGTGGCGACGTCCGGCAGCGCGAACTGCAGGTCCGATGCGGCGGCCACGCTCGCGACCTCCGCGCCGGTTGCGCGCGACGAAAGCAGCGCGACGCAGAGCACGGCGAGCGCGACGTGGCGGATCCTGCGCATGGCGAGGGACTATAGCGCGCCCGGGATCGCCCGCCGCACGGACGCGCTGACAGCGCGCCGCGTTTCGTGTTCAATGCGCGGCGCTACCTGTCCCCAGGAGGATGCGCGATGGCGACCGATCGAGAAGGCTCGTACTTCCCGCAATGGAAACTGCGCACCGAGGGGGTCATCGCGCCCGACGAGCGCCTGCCGCTCCCGCAAACGCTGGCACTCGGCCTGCAGCACGTCGTCGCGATGTTCGGCTCGACCGTGCTCGCCCCGCTCCTCATGGGGTTCGATCCGAACGTCGCGATCCTCTTCTCGGGGATCGGCACGCTGATCTTCTTCGTGCTGGTCGGCGGCCGCGTCCCGAGCTATCTCGGCTCGAGCTTCGCTTTCATCGCGGTGGTGATCGCCGCCACCGGCTACTCCGGCAGCGGACCCAACCCCAACCTCGGCGTCGCGCTGACCGGCATCATCGCGGCCGGCACGCTCTACGCGATCATCGGGCTGATCGTCATGGCCGCCGGCTATCGCTTCATCGATCGCTTGATGCCGCCGGTGGTAACCGGCAGCATCGTCGCGGTGATCGGCCTCAATCTCGCGCCGATCGCGGTGAAGGGCATTTCCGGCAGCCCGTTCGACGCCTGGATGGGCATCGCGACGATCGTCCTCGTCGGCCTCGTGGCGGTGCGCGCGCCCGGACTCGCGCGGAGGCTCCCGATCCTGCTCGGTGGCATCGCCGGGTATCTGCTGTACGCGCTCTTCACCAACGTGCTCGGCATGGGCAAGCCGATCGACTTCGCCGGCGTCGCCAACGCGGCGTGGCTCGGCATGCCGAACTTCACGGTGCCGGTGTGGAATTCGAACGCCATCGCGCTGATCGCGCCCGTCGCCGTCGTGCTCGTCGCGGAGAACCTCGGGCACATCAAGGCCGTCGCCGCGATGACCGGGCGCGACCTCGACCGCTACCTCGGCCGCGCGTTCGTCGGCGACGGGCTGGCAACGATCGTCGCGGGCAGCGGGGGTGGGACCGGCGTGACGACGTATGCGGAGAACATCGGCGTGATGGCGGTGACGAAGGTGTATGGAACGCTGCTCTTCGTCGTCGCGGCGCTGTTCGCGATCCTGCTCGGCTTCTCGCCGAAGTTCGGCGCGCTCATCTCGACGATTCCCGGGCCGGTGCTCGGCGGGTTGTCGATCGTCGTGTTCGGTCTCATCACCGCGACCGGCGGACGCATCTTCGTGCAAAACCGCGTCGACTTCTCGCGGTCGCGCAACCTCGTGACGGCAGCGGTCACCTTGACGATCGGCGCCGGCGACCTCGCCTTGAAGCTCGGCGGCTTCACGCTCGGCGGCATCGGCACGGCGACGTTCGGCGCGATCATCCTGTACCAGCTTTTCCGCGACGACGAGACGCAAGCATCGTCCGAACAGGCGAGCGTGCCGTGAAACCGCGATGACCGGGCTGCGAATGCTCGAAGGCCAGCGCGCGCTGGTGACCGGTGCGAGTTCCGGCATCGGCCGCGCGATCGCGGTCGCGCTCGGCGCCGCCGGCGCTCGCGTGGTCGTCAACTATCACTCGAATCCCGCGAGCGCCGATGCGGTCGTCGCTGCGATTCGCGATCGCGGCAGCGACGCGATCGCCGCGCAGGCGGACGTCGGCAATCGCGACGATTGCATCGCGCTATTCGATGCGGCACGCTCGCGCTTCGGCGGCGTCGACATCCTGGTCGCGAACGCGGGGATCCAACGCGATGCGCCGTTCGCCGACATGACGCTCGCGCAATGGCGCGAAGTCATCGACGTCAATCTCACCGGGCAGTTCGTCTGCGCGCAGGAAGCGGTGCGGCAGTTTCGCCGGCAGGGACGCGTGTCCTCGCGCGCACTCGGCAAGATCGTCTTCACGAACTCGGTGCACCAGGTGATTCCATGGGCCGGCCACGCGAATTACGCGGCGGCAAAGGGCGGCCTCAAGATGCTGATGGAAACGATGGCGCAGGAGCTCGCGCCGGAGCGCATCCGTGTCAACGCGATCGCGCCCGGCGCGATCCGCACGGGAATCAACCGGCAAGCATGGGAGACGGAACAGGCGGAAACGGCGCTGCTGCGCCTGATTCCGTACGGGCGCGTCGGTGACCCCGAGGACGTCGCGAAGGCCGCGGTCTGGCTCGCATCCGACGAATCGGATTACGTCGTCGGCGCAACGCTCTTCGTCGACGGCGGGATGAGACTCTATCCGGCGTTTCGCGAGGGCGGATAGCGCAGGCCGCTTGCTCGTCGCTACGCGCTCAGTTTTTTCAGCACAGGCGCAATCAAATCCATCGGCAGCGGGAACACGATCGTCGAGTTCTTGTCGGCGGCGATGACCGTCAGCGTCTCCAGATAGCGCAGCTGGATGGCGAGCGGCGACCCCGCGAGCACCTGTGCGGCCTCAAAGAGCTTCTGCGCCGCCTGCAGCTCACCCTCGGCGTGAATCACCTTCGCGCGCCGCTCGCGCTCGGCTTCGGCCTGCCGGGCGATCGCGCGCACCATCGACTCGTTGATGTCGACGTGCTTGATCTCGACGTTCGACACCTTGATGCCCCACGACAGCGTCTGCGCGTCGAGCGTGCGCTGGATGTCGATGTTGAGCTTCTCGCGCTGCGACAGCATTTCGTCGAGGTCGTGCTTGCCGAGCACCGAGCGCAGCGTCGTCTGCGCGAGCTGCGACGTCGCCATCATGAAGTTCTCGACCTCGATGATGGACTTCTCCGGATCGACGACGCGGAAGTAGACGACGGCGTTGACCTTCACCGACACGTTGTCGCGCGAGATCACGTCCTGGCTCGGCACGTCGAGCACGACGGTGCGCAATTCGACGCGCACCATCTGCTGGATGCCGGGGACGAGGATCACCAGGCCCGGCCCCTTCACCTTCCAGAAGCGCCCGAGCTGGAACACGACGCCGCGCTGGTATTCGCGCAGCACGCGCAGCGACGTCGTCAGGAACAGCACGACGAGGATGATTACGACGAGCGGTGTGATCGCACCCATGTCAGCCTTCCTCCCCTTGTTCGACGATCGGCACGTTGCCGTTCATCCCGACGACGCGGATCCTGCGCCCCTTCGCGAGCGGCGCCTCGACGCGCACGCGCCACGTCACGCCGTCGATGTTCGCCCAGCCGGTGTCGGTCGCATCCTCGAGCATCTCGCCGTTCGCGCCGACCATCGAGCGCAAGCCGGTCACGAGCGGGCGGTTGCGCGCGCGCACCGCCATGCGAACGACCGTCACGACGAATCCTACGCTGACGAGCGCGAGCACGATGACGAGCGACAGCGGCGTACCGAAACCCGGGACGTCGGTGTCGATCAGCATGAGGGCACCGATGACGAACGCCGCGACGCCCCCCAGGCCGAGCGAGCCGAAGGCCGGCACGAACGCTTCGCCGATCATGAATGCGATGCCGAGGGCCATCAGCGCGAGGCCCGCGTAATTGACGGGCAATAGATGCAGCGCGTAGAGCCCGAGCAAAAGCGACACCGCGCCGAGCACGCCCGGAAAGACGAAGCCGGGATGGCCGAACTCGAAGATGAGCCCGTAGATGCCGAGCAGCATCAGGATCATGGCCACCGTCGGATCGGCGATGATCGACAGCGCGCGGAAGTGCCAGTCGGGTTCGTACGGCTCGATCGTCGCGTTCGTCGTCGCGAGCGTACGCTCGCCGCTGGCCACCTTCACCTTGCGTGCGTCGAGCTGGTGCAGCAAGTCGGCGTCGTCGCTCGCGATGAGGTCGACGACGTTTTGCGCCTTCGCCTCGGTGGCCGACAGGCTCGCGGCTTCGGTCACGGCCTTCTCGCCCCATTCCGCGTTGCGGCCGCGAAGCTGCGCGAGACTGCGGATGTAGGCGGCCGCGTCCTGCATCGCCTTGCGCTCGTGCACGTCGGCAGGAAGCGCCTTGCCGTCCTTGTCCTTTGCCGCTTCGCCATCCTTCGCGCTGCCCGGCGCGCCGGGCGTGAAGCCGATCGACACCGGCGACGCTGCGCCGAGGTTCGTTCCCGGCGCCATCGCGGCGACGTGACACGCGTAGAGGATGAACGTGCCGGCGCTCGCCGCGCGTGCGCCCGATGGCGCAACGTAGCCGACGACGGGAATCGGCGACGCGAGAATCGCACGTACGATCGAGCGCATCGAAGTGTCGAGGCCGCCCGGCGTGTCGAGACGCAACAGCACGAGCTCCGCCTTGTCGCGCTCGGCGCGGGCGAGACCGCGCTCGACATACTCGGCGCTGGCGGGGCCGATGACGCCGGCGACGTCGAGTTTGACGACGGTTGCTGCGCGGACGCCCACCGCCGCGCACGCGAGCGACAGGATGAGCAGGAAGCGGATCATTCCGGACGCGGCGGAAGCGCCGCGCGCCGCAGGATCGGCCGCTCGCCGAACGCCGGCGGCGTCGCCTTTTTCGCGAGGTCGAGCGCGACGTCGATCGACGCTTCGAGCTGGCGATCGCGATTTTCGCGCGCATCCTGCGGCGCGTTGTCGACCTCGATGTCGGGGTCGGTGCCGTAGTTCTCGACGGCAAAGCCCACGTCGACGAACCAGAACGAGAATTCCGGCTGCGTCGTTTCCGTGCCGTCGACGAGTTTGTGCCGTGGATTGATGCCGATCACGCCGCCCCACGTGCGCGTGCCGAGCAGCGGCCCGATCTTCATTAGCTTGAAGCAGTGCGAGAAGATGTCGCCGTCTGATCCGGCGTGCTCGTTGGTGAGCGCGACGACGCTGCCGGCCGGCGATTCGCCCGGATACGGCTCCGGCTGCCCCCACCGCGACAGGTCGTAGCCGACGCGCCGCCGCGCGACCTTCTCGAGCAGAAGCTGCGAGACGTGGCCACCGCGGTTGTAGCGAAGATCGACGATCAGCGCCGGGTGGTCGCATTCGGTGCCGAAGTAGCGATGGAACTCGGCGAAGCCGGCCGACATCATGTCGGGCAGGTGCAGGTAGCCGACCCGACCTTCGGAACGTTCGTGCACGAAGCGCCGATTGCGCTCGACCCATTCGCGGTAGCGCGCCGGGACTTCGTCGGCGAGCGTCGCGACCAGCACGTTGCGCGTCGTGCCGTCCGCGCGCGCCAACGTCAGCTCGACGCGCGTCTTCGCCTGGTGCACGAGCAGCGCCTGCGGCGGGCGCTCGCGCGAGACGCGTTGTCCGTTCACGGCGACGATCCGCTCGCCGACCTTCGCCTGCACGCCGATCGCATTCAGCGGCGAGTCGGCCTGCGCATCCCACGGGTCGCCCTGCACGATGTGGGCGATCGCGTAGCTTTTGCCGTCGTCGGCGAGACGCAAATCCGCACCGAGTTGACCGAGCGTCAACGGCGGCGGCTTGCGATAGTCGCCGCCCACCTCGTAGGCATGCGACGTGCCGAGCTCGCCCTGGATCTCCCAGATGAGATCGGAGAGCTCGCTGCGCGTGCCGACGCGCGCGAGCAGCGGCTCGTAACGCCGGTACGCCGCCTGCCAGTCGATGCCCGACATGTCGGGCACCCAGAACTGATCACGCTGGAGCCGCCAAACCTCGTGCAGCATCTGCAGCCATTCCTTCGGCGGGTCGACCGACAGTCGTATGCGCGACAGATCGATGAAGCCGCTGCGGCGCGACGGCTCGCTGCCCGGCTGTGCGCTGCGCTCGCGCATGTCGGGCCGGCGATCGCCGCGGATCGCCCGCAGCCGCTTGCCTTCCCGCAGCACGACGGTCAGATGGTCGTCGGCGACGTCGAAGCGCTCGACGCGGTCGACGATCGGCTCGGTGCGAAGTGTGCGGAAGTCGAAGAGCTCGAGACGACCCGGCGTGTCCTTGTGGCCGCCGCGACCGTGCGCCCCGGTGACCGGCAACAACGTCCACAGCACTTTGTCGCCGCTGATCCCCGCGATCTGCCCGTAGCGTCCTTCAGGCACGGGGAACGCAGCGACGCGCCGCGCGATGCCGTCGAGATCGATCTGCACCTTCGACGCCTCGTCGGGCTTCGTGCCGCGGCCGTTCTTCTCGTCGTCCTGCATGCCGCGCGGCTCGGGCTCGAATGGCGGTTTCGCGTCGACGGACAGCGCGATCAGATACGGACGCGCCGCGCGCGGAAAACTCAATTCGAATTGCACGGCATCGTAGACGGGATCGAACGTGCGCAACGACAGGAAGTACAGATAGCGCCCCTGCGGATCGAACGCCGGGCTGAAATCGCGAAATTCCGGGTCGGTGACGAGCGTGAGCGTCCCCGTTTCGACGTCGAGAAGCTTGATCGCACAGTGGCGCAGGCTGGTCCAGAACGTGTACGCGAGGTAGCGGCCGTCGGGCGACCACGCGAGATCCTCGGTGCGCCCGGTGTCGCTGCGCTCGACGACGACGTACGTGTTCTTCTCGAGGTCGGCGAGGAGTACCTCGTGGCGATGATTGGCGAGCGCCACGCGCTTGCCCTTCGGAGCGGCCCGCATGGCGATCACGCGACCGACGTCCCACGGCTGCGACTTCGCTTCGCCGTTCTCGAAGACGACGAGGCGCTCCTCGCGCGTCTCGTCGCTGATCGCGACGAGCGTCGTGCCATCGGCGAGCCATTGGCCGTGCCGATAGCGCACGCCGTCGGGCGCACCGTGCTGGCGCACTGCGCCTTCCCACAGCGCGAAGGTGAAGAGCTTGCCGCGCGCCTCGACCGCGAGGCTGTGCCCGGCCGGATGCACGCGGAAGTCGGCGAGGTTGTCCGCCGCGTCGACGAAGCGTCGTGCCGCTTGCGTGCGCGGCGACGGAACGTCGATCGCGAGCAAGGTCGTCGCCTCGGTTGCGGGGTCGAAACGCCAGAGGTCGGCGCCGCACTGGTAGACGATGCGGCGTCCATCCGTCTGCGCGTTGCGCGCGTAGAAGTCGTCGTGATCGGTGTGACGGCGAACGTCGCTGCCGTCGGGACGGCACGAGTAGAGGTTGCCGACGCCTTCGGGATCGGAGAGGTAGTAGATGCGCTCACCGATCCACATCGGCGACGTGATGTTGCCGGCGAGTTCGCGCATGCGCCGGAATTCACCACGGCCCGTCGCGTCGATCCACAATTGCCCGGCGGTGCCGCCGCGATAGCGCTTCCAGCGCGCGGGATCCGCAGTGTTGCGGCCGATGACCATCGCGCCGCCCGGGCCGTACGCGAGATGGTTGATTGGCCCCAGCGGTATCGGCTGCGGCATGCCGCCGTCGACCGGCAACGTGAACGCGCGGTAGTCGCGAATGAACGGCTGCCCGCGCGTCGACACGAACAGGATGCGGCCGTCGGGCGTGAACCCGCGCACCTGCACGTCGGCGCCGAGCCACGTCATGCGTCGCGCTGCACCGCCTTCGAACGGCATCACGTAGACCTCCGGATGCTGCTCGTCGCGACCGACGAAGGCGAGCCATTGCCCATCCGGCGACAGCGCCGGCGTCGAGGTCTCGCCGAGGCCGTCGGTAAGACGGCGTGCGACGCCGCCCGACGCATCGACGCGCCAGACGTCGTCGTCGCAGACGAACGCGATGGCATCACCGCGAATCGCAGGTTGCCGCAAATAGCCTGGACGCGCCATGCTCGCGAGCTCCTCTCGTGGCCGAGACGTCATTCTGCCCGATGCGCCGAAAGGCAGGTTCGAGCTCAGGGCTCGAGGTCCATCTCGCGCATGAGGTGAACAGCAAGCACGATGAATAAGGCCCGACTCGACCTTATTGATCGATGTCGACGTAGATCCACTCGGCGAGCAGCACCGGATGCGCCTTGTAGCCGATCACGCGCGGCTGCACGAGCGTGTTCTGGTACGTCGCGGTGCCGAGCCGCCACGGCGTGTCGTTCTCGAATTGCCGCGTCATCTGCTCGTAGAGCTGGCTGCGCGCCGGCGAGTCGGGCAGCAATCGCGATTGCTCGTACAGCGCGTCGTATGTGCGCGACTGGTAGCACGCGACGTTGCTCTGCCCGACGTTGCCGCCGTAGAGCAGTTGCATGAAGTTGTCGCCGTCGGGATAGTCCGCGATCCACCCGTAGCTCCAGATCTGATGGCGGCAGGCGATCGCCTCCTTGATCTGGTCGTTGAACTTGCCCTTGTCGATCACGAGGCGGATGCCGAGCGCATGCATCGTCTTCTGCCAGAGCTCGTCGAACTCGCGCGCGAGCGCGTTCGTCTGGCTCGCGTAGTGCAGCTCGAGCGGCTTGCCGTCGGGGAGGCGACGGAAGCCGTCGCGCCCCTTCTTGTAGCCGAAGCGATCGAGCAGCTGGTTCGCTTCGCCGGCATCGTGCTTGACGTGGCTGCGATAACGCGGCTCGTAGCCCGCGACGCCGGGTGGGATGACCATCGCGAGCGGGACCGCCTGCCCCTTGCGGATGACGCCGACTTCCTCGTCGACGTCGTACGCCATCGCGATCGCGCGGCGCAAGGCGATCTTCTCCCTCGAGAACCCGCCGATGACCGGATCGCGCATGTTGAACGCCGTGTACCCGATGGCGGGCTGCAGGATGCGCGACAGCGTGACGCCCTTTTCCGCGAGCGCCGGCGCCACCTTGCCGTGCGGCAGCGCGACCGGCGCGAAGGTCGACGGGACGTTCAGGAGATCGAGCTCGCCGCGCTGGAACGCGAGCCAGCTCGACTGCGGCTCTTCCATCACGCGAATGTCGATCGTGCCGATCTGCGGCATGTGCCGGCCGCGCATCCTCGCGGCGAGCGCGCGATCGCCGGGATCGTCGCCCGGCTCGAAATCCCACACGTAGCCGCGAAAGCCCGGGTTCGCCGTCAGCACCATCCGCGACGCGCGCACCCATTCCTTCAGCACGTAAGGGCCGGTGCCGACCGGATGCGCGGCGAGGTCGTCCGCATACGCGTCGACCACCTCGCGGGCGACCGCCGACAACGCGGGCAGCGCGAGCACCTGGGGAAACGTGTAGTCGCTGTGCGTGAGCGTGATGCGAAGCGTGTAGCGATCCGGCGTCTCGAGCCCCACGATGCGCGCGCCATAGTCGAAGGTATCGCCGTTCTGCTTCGCCTTCGCGACCGCCTCGTCGAGGCCGACGATCTTGCCGGCGACGTAGAACGCGTTCGGCGAGCGGTTCTTCGGATCGACCAGCCGCTTGATCGCGTACGCGTAATCCGCCGCGGTGAGCTCGCGCCGCTTGCCCTTGAACGCCGGGTCGGCGGCGAAGTAGATGCCCTTCCTGACCTTGAACGTGTAGCGCTTCCCCGCATCCGCGATCGCCGGCAGCGCTTCGGCGGTCAGCGGCGCGACCTTCGCGGGCCGCGCGAGGTAGTCGAAGGTGAGCAGCGGCTCCATGATCGCCGCGATGACCGCACCCGAGTAGATCTCGCTCGCCTGCGCCGGATCGAAGCCGGTTTCGGCGCGCGGTAACGCGACGTGCAGGACCTTCGCGGGATCGGCTGCGAACGCCGGCGTCACCAGGGCGAGCCAGATCAACGCGACCGCGCGGACGCGCACGCCTCCCGCCAATCTCATCGCGACCTCCCGCCCGAGCACCGATGCATCGAGGGAGCCCAGCGGCATCGGTTGCCTCCGACGCTACTTGCGCCGACCGGGCGCGTCAAGAAGACGCATATCGAACACTTCACGCCCGCGGCGGCGCACGGGCTACGCGACGTAAACCGTCTTGACGTTCACGAACTCGCGGATACCGAAATCGGAGAGCTCGCGGCCGTAGCCGCTGTCCTTCACGCCACCGAACGGCAGGCGCGGGTCCGAGCGCACGGCGTCGTTGACGAACACGCAGCCGCTTTCGATCGACTCCGCGGCAATGCGCTTGCCGCGTTCGACGTCACGCGTGATGACCGCGCCGCCCAAGCCGAATTCGGATTGGTTCGCGAGCCCGATCGCCTCGTCCTCGTCGCGCACCGGAACGACGGCCGCGACGGGACCGAACACTTCCTCGTCGAAGGCCGGCATGCCGGGCCGTACGTCGGTGAGCACCGTCGCCGGGTACCACGCGCCGGGCCGATCGGGAATCGCTCCACCGAGGAGGCAGCGCGCGCCCTTCGCGATGCTTTCGTCCACCTGCCGCTGCAGCGTGTCGCGCAGGTCGGTGCGCGCCTGCGGGCCGATCTCGCTCGACGAGTCGAGCGGATCGCCCATCTTCGATGCGCGCATTCTCGCGACGAAGCGCTCCTCGAAGCCCGCGCGCACGCGCTCGACCACCAGAAACCGCTTGCCCGCGATGCAGCTCTGCCCCGAGTTGACGAGCCGCGCCTTCGTGCAGACCTCGGCCGCGACGTCGAGATCGGCATCGTCGAGCACGAGGTACGGGTCGCTGCCGCCCAGCTCGAGGACCGTCTTCTTGAGGACCGATCCGGCCTTGGCCGCCACCGCGCGACCGGCCGGCCCGCTGCCGGTCAGCGTGACCGCGGCAACCTTCGGATGCGCGATCACCGCGTCGACGCGCTTGCTCGCGACCATCAACGCGCGAAAGAGATTTTCGGGGAAGCCGGCACGACGAAAGACGTCTTCGATCGCAAGCGCACAGCCCGGCACGTTCGAGGCGTGCTTCAGCAGGGCGGCGTTGCCGGCCATCAATCCAGGAGCGGCGAACCGGAACACCTGCCAGAAGGGGAAATTCCAGGGCATCACCGCGAGCACCACCCCGAGCGGCTTGAACGTCACGAAGCTCGTGCGGGCGTCGGTCTGCACCGGCTGATCGGCGAGGAAGCGCGCCGCGTTTTCGGCGTAGTAATCGCACGCCGTCGCGCACTTCTTCGCTTCGGCGGCGCCGTCGCGCACGGGCTTGCCCATCTCGCGCGCCATCAGCACGGCGTACTCGTCCGCGTTACGCCGCAGGATTTCCGCGGCTCGCCGCATCGGCGCCGCACGCTCGGCGAACGGGCGCCGCCGCCAGTCCTGCCACGCGTCGTGCACCGACGCGACGATCGCATCGACCTGCTGCGGCGTCGCCTCGTCGTAGGTGGCGATCGTCTCGCCGGTGGCCGGATTGATGGCTTCGAGGGTCATGACGCATCCTTTCGTAGGAGATCCCGCGCGTGCTCACGTGGGTGGGTGATGAACCGCCGACGGCGTTGGACAGCGTGATCCGTCGGGATGCTGCAACCGGGCGGACGCGGTAAGCTCGCATCCGCACCATGGAGCGCGAATGACGATCGCATCCCTGAAACAGGCGGCCAAGACGCCGGAAACGGAATCGGACAACGCGCGCGAGATCGCGGGCGCGATGCTCGCCGACATCGAGGCGCGCGGCGAGCAGGCGGTGCGCGAGTACGCCGCGAAGCTCGACGGCTGGACCGGCGAGATCGTCGTGCCCAGGGACGCAATCGCACGCCGCGTGGGTGAAATTCCAGCGGACATCCGGCGCGACATCGACTTCGCCACCGAGCGCGTGCGTCGCTTCGCTCTCGCACAACGCGAATCGGTCCGCGACTTCGAAGTCGAGATCGCGCCGGGTCTCGTCGCCGGCCAGCGCCTGGTGCCGGTGAACGTCGCCGGCTGCTACGTGCCCACGGGACGCTACGCGCACATCGCGTCGGCGTACATGAGCGTCGCAACGGCGAAGGCGGCGGGCGTGCCAACCGTGGTCGCCTGCTCGACACCCTACAAGGGCCAAGGCGTTCATCCCCACGTGCTCTACGCGATGCACGTCGCCGGCGCCGACGTCGTCATGACGCTCGGCGGAGTGCAGGCGATCGCCGCAATGGCGTACGGCCTCTTCACGGGTCGGCCCGCCGACATCGTCGTGGGCCCGGGCAACAAGTTCGTCGCCGAGGCGAAGCGAATGCTGTTCGGCAAGGTCGGCATCGACGTCTTCGCCGGCCCGACCGAGATCGGGATCATCGCCGACGATACGGCCGATGCGGCCCTCGTCGCGACCGATCTCGTCGGGCAGGCGGAGCACGGACACGAATCGCCGGCGTGGCTCTTCACGACGTCGCGCGCGCTCGGCGAGGAGGTGATGCGGCGCGTACCGGCCCTCATCGACGCGCTGCCGGCGACGGCGCGCGACGCCGCGCACGCCGCGTGGCGCGACTACGGCGAAGTGATCTTCTGCGACACGCGCGACGAGGCGGCAAGCGTCTGCGACCTGCACGCGCCCGAGCACCTCGAGGTCCACGCGCGCGACCACGACTTCTGGTTCGGGCGGCTCACGTGCTACGGGTCGCTCTTCCTCGGCGAGGAGACGACGGTCGCCTTCGGCGACAAGGCCTCGGGGCCGAACCACATCCTGCCGACCAAGGGCGCCGCGCGCTATTCCGCGGGTCTTTCGGTGCACAAGTTCCTGAAGCCGCTCACGTGGCAGAGCTCGACGCGCGACGCGACGCGCGACGTCGCGCAGGTCACCGCACGAATCTCGCGCCTCGAAGGGATGGAGGCGCACGCGCGCACCGCCGACGAACGGCTCGACCGGTACTTTCCCGGCGAGGCCTTCGACAAGGGCCGTCCGGTCACGAGCTGAGGACCGACGCGCATGCCGTTCGACTCGACCCTCGTCGCGCTGTTTTCCCTCGACGGGAGCGTCGCCCTGGTGACGGGCGCGAGCTCGGGAATCGGCCGCACGATCGCCAACGCGCTGGCCGATGCCGGCGCCGCGGTGGTGCTCGCCGCCCGCCATGCGAGCGCGCTGGACGAGGCGCGCGAGGGCATCGCGCGGCGCGGCGGCCGCGCCGCGACGCTTCCATGCGATCTCGCACGGCGCAGCGACATCGCCGACTGCGCGAAGCGTTCATCGGGGTTCTTCGGTGCGCCCGACATCGTCGTCAATTGCGCCGGCGTCAACATCCGTAAGCCGATGCTCGAACTCACCGACGAGGACTGGGACGCGACGCTCAAGCTGAACCTCGACGCGCCGTTCTTCCTGACGCAACGACTCGTGCCGGCGATGATGGAGCGACGGCGTGGCCGCATCATCAACATCGCCTCGCTGCAATCGGTGCGCGCGTTCGCCGACAGCGGTGCGTACGGGGCGTCGAAAGGCGGGGTCATGCAACTGACGCGCGCTCAGGCCGAGGCGTGGTCGCGCTATGGCGTGACGGCGAACGCGATCGCGCCCGGATTCTTCGCGACGCCGCTCACCGCGCCGGTTGCCTCCGATCCCGCGAAATGGGAGGCGAATGCCGCACGCACCTTCATGGGCCGCAACGGCGAATTGCCCGACCTCGTCGGTACCGCGATCTACCTCGCGAGCCGCGCCTCCGACTACGTGACCGGGCAGACGATCTTCGTCGACGGCGGCTTCTCCGCGGGCTGATGAAGGCGCTCGTCTACACCGCGCCCGAGCAGCTCGCCTATCGCGACGAGCCCGATCCGGTCGTAGGCCGCGACGAGGTGCTCATTCGCATCGACGCAGTGGGCATCTGCGGTTCCGACATGCATGCATGGCGCGGCCACGACCCGCGCCGCGTCCCGCCGATGATCCTCGGCCACGAGGTGGCGGGCGAGATCGTCGCGGGGCCGGGGGTCGGCGCGCGCGTGACCGTCGATCCGATCGTCAATTGCGGCCGTTGCGACGACTGCCTGCAGGGTCGCGACAATCTCTGCGCGAATCGGCGCATGATCGGCATGAACCGGCCCGGCGGCTTCGCACAATTCATGACGACCGCCGCGGCGCGCATCGTCGAGCTGCCGGCAGCGTTGGACGCGCGCGAGGCGGCGCTCGCCGAGCCCGCGGCAACGGTGCTGCACGCGATCGACCTCGGAACGCGCGCCTCGCGACGTCCACTGCCCGAATGCACCGTGCTCGTGCTGGGGGGCGGTGCGATCGGCATGCTCGCCGCGCTGGTGCTGCAAAGTCATGGCGTGCGACGCATCGCGCTCGCTGAGACGAACGCACTGCGCCGAGCGTCGGTCGGGCGATTCACATCGGCCGAGGCTTTCGATCCTGGGAACGACAAGCCGCCTGCCGACGCCTTCGATCTCGTCATCGACGCGGTGGGCGCGAAAGCGACGCGCGATTCGGCGCTCGCTGCGGTGAAACCCGGTGGAGTCGTCGTCCACGTCGGGCTGCTCGACTGGGCGAGCGAGATCGACATGCGCAAGCTGACGCTTGCCGAGATCACGCTGATCGGAAGCTATACGTACACGATGCCCGATGTGCGCGCCGCCGTACGCGCGCTCGGCGCGCGCGCATTAGGCGACCTCGGCTGGATCGAGGAACGACCGCTGTCGCAAGGCGCTGCGGCATTCCGCGACCTTGCGCAGGGCCGCGCGGCGGCGGCGAAAATCGTGCTGCGGCCATGAGCGATATCGTCTTCGACGACGTCACGCGCGTCTTCCAGCGCGGCGGCAAGGACTTCCTGACGCTCGACCACGTCTCGTTCACCGTCCGCGACCGCGAATTCGTCGCGCTCGTCGGCCCTTCGGGCTGCGGCAAGACGACGTGCTTGCGGATGGCTGCCGGCCTCGAATTCCCGACCTCGGGCCGGGTGGGCGTCGGCGGGGACATCGTCGAGGCGCCGGGTCCCGACCGTGCGGTCGTGTTCCAGCAGTTCGCGCTGTTCCCGTGGAAGACTGTGCACGAGAACATCGACTTCGGCCTGCGCAGCAAGGGCGTTCCCGCGGTCGAGCGACGCGAGCGGATCGCCCGCCAGGTCGAATTGATGGGCCTGCAGGGCTACGAGTCGGCGTTTCCGCACCAGCTTTCCGGCGGCATGCAACAGCGCGTCGCGATCGCGCGAAGCTACGTGCTCGATCCGGACGTATTGCTGATGGACGAGCCGTTCGGCGCGCTGGACGCGCAGACGCGTGTCGTCATGCAGGAGGAGCTCATCAAGCTCGCGCGCGTGAACCCGCGCACCGTGCTCTTCATCACGCACGCGGTCGACGAGGCGGTGTTCCTCGCCGATCGCGTCGTGGTGATGACGCGTCGGCCCGGACGCGTGCGCGATATCGTCGACGTCACGCCGGTACGCGCGGCGGCGCAGTGGAGCCGCTTCGAGCGCGTCGAGGACGTGATGGACCAGGAATCGTTCGTGCACTTGCGCACGCGCATCTGGCGCATGCTGCGCGGCGAGCAGCACGAGCAGGACGCATCCGAGCTCGTGACATCGTGACCCAAGGAGGCAACATGAGAAGCACCATCGTCGCATTCGCGGCGGGCATCGCACTCGCCGTTGGTGGCGCCGCCGCCTCGGCCCAGCAACTCACCGAGATCAAGATCAGCTACCAGCCGGCGCTCTACTGGGCGCTCCCGTTCTATGCGGCGCAGGAGAAGGGCTGGTACGCCGACCTTGGGTTGAAGCCCGTCTTCAGCACGTTCCCCGCCGGCGTCCCGCAGATCGCCGCGTCGGCGTCGAACTCCTGGGACGTGGGCGCGCTCGGGTCCGTCCCGGCCATGCTCGGTGCCGCGCGCTACAGCCTGCTGACCATCGGCATCAGCAACGACGAGTCCGACGGCAATGCCATCGTCGCCGTGCCGAAGGCCGCCGAGGCGGTGCAGAAGAATCCGGCATCGGTGAAGGGCCAGACGATCGTGCTCACTGCGAATTCGACGGGCGACTACGCGGTGCAGTCTTGCCTCGCGAAATGGGGACTCAAGAAGAGCGACGTCACGATCAAGAGCATGGGCCAGGCCGAGATCATGTCCGCGATGTCGAGCGGCAATGCGGATCTCGGCGGATTGTGGGCGCCGAACACGTACACGATGGAAGAAAAGACCGGCGCGAAGCAAGTCTGCTCGGGCAAGGACGCCGGCGCCGCGGTGCCCGGTGCGATCATCGTGCGCGCCGAGTACGCGAAGGAGCATCCGGAGAACGTCGCGAAATTCCTGGCGGTGTATCTGCGGGCGTGGAAGTGGCTCAACGCTCACCAGCCCGAGGCGATTGCGATGATGAAGAAGTTCTACGACCAGGGCGGCGTGACCATCAGCGAGGCGTCGATGAAGAAGGAATTCGCGACGCGCCCGACGTACGATCTTGCCGGACAGCTGAAGATCATGAAGCGCGCGAGCGGCCCGTCGGAAGTGGACGGCTGGTTCCAGAAGATCGGCGCGTTCATGCAGGGGAACGGCACGTTCCCGCAGGCGCCGGCACCCGACAAGTTCATCACCGACGAATACATGAAGATGGTCGACGCCGACCCGAAGCTCAAGGCGTACGCGAACCGCGCCGACTGAGCCTTCATGACTCGACGCTCGCCGCGCCGATCGCTGCTGGTCGGCGCCGCGACGTTCGCCGTCGTCTTCGTTGCGTGGTACGCATTGACGACGCTCACGAACACGATCAGCCCCGGGCGCTTTCCCGCCCCCGGCGAAGTGTGGGACGCGCTGCGCCAGATCGCCATCGCAGGCTATGCCGATGCGCGTCTCCTCGACCACGTCCTGCACAGCGTGAAGCTCGTACTGCTCGGCTTCGCCGCAGCCGCGATCGTCGGCGTCCCCTTTGGCCTCGCGATGGGCGCCAGCACGCGCATCGAGGCGTTCGCCAACCCGACGTTCCTGCTGCTGCGCCCGATCCCGCCGCTCGCGTGGATTCCGCTTGCGATCGTCTGGCTCGGCCTCGGCGACGCGGCGAAGATCCTGATCATCTGGTTCGCCGCCTTCGTGCCCGCGGTGATCAACAGCTATGCGGGCGTGCGCGCGATCGAGCCGCACCTCCTCGAGGCGGCGCGCATGCTCGGCGTGTCGCGGTCGGCGTTCGTGCGCGAAGTGCTCGTGCCCGGTGCCATGCCGATGATCTTCACCGGCCTGCGCCTGTCGCTGCAGGCGTGCTGGACCACGCTCGTCGCCGGTGAACTGATCGGCGCGATCGCCGGCCTCGGCCATGTGCTCTATCAGGCATCGCTGGACATCTTCCCGGCGATGATCGTCGTCGGCATGGCGGCGGTCGCCGTGACGGCGGCGGTGATGACCGTCGCGCTCGGCTTTCTCGAACGCCGGGCGATGCCGTGGCGTACGGGCACATGAACACGCCGCGGGATGTGGAGGGCAAACGGCTCGCCAACATCGCGTCGCTGCGGCGTCCGCTCGCGCGCGGCGCAGAGTCGAGCGGCTCAAGCGGCGCGCCGCGTCGCGTGCGCGCGTCGCATCGTCGTCCCTGGAGCGCCTCCCCTCTGACCTTCCGCACGTGGCTCGCGCTCTCCGCCGCGGGCTTCGTGACGTTCTTCGCGATCTGGTGGGCCGTCGCCGCGAGCGGCCTCGTGCGCCCGCAGTTTCTTCCCTCCCCCCTCGCGGTCGCCGAGCAGTTCGTGAAGCTGACGCAAACGCCCTTCGTCGGCTATACGCTGCAGCAGCACCTCGCGTCGAGCTTCGGGCGCTTCGCCCTCGGCTTCGGGCTTGCGGTCGCGATCGGCATTCCGCTCGGCTTGTTGATGGGCTGGTACCGGGGCCTCGACGAAGTCGTCACGCCGCTCTTCGATGCGTTGCGCTTCGTGGCGCCGATCGCCTGGGTGCCGTTCGCGGCATTGTGGTTCGGCACGGGCATCGGCGGTCCCGTCCTCGTGATCTTCACCGGCGCCTTTCCACCGTGCGTCGTGAACGCGTATCGCGGCGCACGCTTCGTCGAGCCGCGTTTCATCGAGGCGGCCCGCACGCTCGGCGCCGGTCCGTTTCGGATGATCAGCGAGGTGCTGCTGCCGGCGTCGGTGCCTTCGATCGTCGCCGGCCTGCGCATCAGCGCCGGCCTCGGGTGGCAATCGCTCGTCGGCGCCGAGCTCATCGTTGCGTCGAGCGGGATCGGGTACCTGCTCGTGAAGGGCCAGTCGAACATCAGCACGTCGATCGTGATGAGCGGCATGATCGCGATCGGCATCGTCGGCTTCGCGATCGACGCGCTGCTGCGCGCGATCGAGCGGCGCATTCAGCGCCGCCGCGGTCGCTGACCCTGTCCCCGCTTCGCGCGTTTTACGTCCGCGCGCCGATCGCGCGCCACCCGGTCGGCCTGGTAAACGCGCGCGCGATCAGGTAACCGCCGATCGCGAGCATTCCCGTCATCGCAGCAGTCGCCGCGGGGAACGTGCGCGCGCTGCTGATCGCGATCTCGCCGGCGCGCGGGCCGACGAGTTGCATGCGCCGCCTCGTCATCTCGGCGCCGAGCTCCGCCAGTCGCTCTTCCCCGAGCACGCGCTCGGCGTCCGGAAAGAGCCGCGTCTCCTCGTCGGCGACGTGATTGATCACGACGCGCATCAGCTGCATCAGCGTCGAATCGAACGCGCGATCGGCCGGGCGCAAGCGCCGCAGCTCCTCGATCAAGCCCTTCATCTCGCCATGCTCGTTGTAGCTATTCTGGACGAGATCCGGATCGACGCTCCGCATCGCCGGGTAGAAGATCTCCTCCTCGAGCTTCGCGTGAATCTCGAGTGCCGTGCAAAGCGTCTCGACGATGGCGCGTTTGCGCGCCGGCGTCGTATCGGTGTGGTAGCGATGGAACGTCATCAACGCGTGCGTGTGATCCATCTTGAGCATCGTCGGCGCGCTCGGCGTGATTCGACTCATCATCCTGTTCATGGGGCCTCCGTGAAGTGGGCGGGGTGCGCGTGGGCTTAGCATCGGCGGCAGCGGCACGCGCAAGACGCCTTCGGGGTCGACCGTCGCGCGGCGCTTCGGTTCGCTTCCGGCGAAGGCCGCCACGTCATTGCTCCGAGTTGAAGCGACCGCCAATTTCCAGCGAAGCGGTCCAGCCGGAAACTCCGCTGCCGGTGCACGGTCGCACCGGACGGCACGGCGAATTAGCGCGCCGGGTGCCGCATGAAGCGAGGATCGCAAAGGAGTCGGACATGGCAAACACGCAGACGGGAACTTCGGCCGGGACGAGTGCACGCGGCTCGACCACGAGCGGAATGCAGCCGGGGACGGGCGGGCACATCCCCGATACGACGTACAACTTGATCAGCGTGCTCTATCACACGCTGCAGGGATGCCAGACTTACGAGCAATACGCGCAGGACGCCGAGCAGGCCGGGCAGCAGGAAGTCGCGCAGTTCTTCCGCAAGACGGGCCGCGAGCTCGAGCAGTGTGCGCAGGAAGGCAAGCAATTGCTCGTGCAATGCCTCCAGCAGGGAACGAGCCAAGGGCAAGGCATGGGCCGCGCGGGTCAGCTCAACAGCCAGATCAGCGGCTCATCGGGCCAGCAATCGCAGTCGGGCACGTCGTCCGGCCAGCAAGCGTCGGGGCGCGGCAGCAGCAACACCGGCAGCTCGAGCAGCAACATGAGCGGATCCGGATCGAGCCGCGGGAAGCCTTGAGCGACGCGCAGCTTCACCTCTCGCAGGGCGGCGCAAGCCGCCCTTTCGCATGTCGGCGTGACAAGGCCACCATGCTCGCCGACTCGATGCATTTCGTCCGGCTTTAGTCGCGAAGGTGAGGTCGCATCGCGGGAGATGGCGTCGAAGTGCATCGCGACGGCTCGCTCGAAGTGCTCGCGCAAGGCAACACCGGAAAGCGCGACTACGCGGTGGGGCGAGTCGACGAAGGCACCGCGTACGCGTACACGTTACAGGGCAAGGTCGGCAGCACGAGCTGCGAAGCGTCGCGACGCGAGGTCAGGCCATGCAAGGCGACATTCAACCGACGACGCAAGCGCCCGTACGCGATCGAGCGACTTTTCTGCTACTCGACGATCTTGTCGGCGCTGAGCAGGATCGATCGTGGAATCGTCAAGCCGAACGCAGTCGCCGTCTTGAGATTGACGTCAAGCTCGAACTTCGTCGGCTGTTCGACGGGCAGGTCGCCGGGTCTCGCACCTTTGAGGATCTTGTCGACGTAGTCCGCAGTACGGCGCCGCAGCGTCGTCCAGTTCGCGTAATACGAGAAGAGCGCGCCGTTGTCCACGAACCAGCTGTCCTGGAACATCGACGGGAGGCGGTGCGTCGAAAGGAACGCGAGGATCGCGCCTGCGTGCTTGGCGGCGATGAAGTTCGGATACACGAACATCGCCTCGGGAGCCTCCGCCTCGAGCTGTGACAGCACTGCAGCGAACGCGGCGTCGCTGTGCGCGGCCGTCACGTCGTGAATCAGCAATGTGAGCCCGAGCGCGCGGGCCGCCGTGCGTTGACCTTCGAGCGACGGCACTTCGTGCAGGGCGCCGGAATCCCACAGCACCGCGACGCGCGAGATGCCGGGTGCTGCCTGTTTCAGCAATTCGAGGCTCTTGCCGGCGAATTCGGGGCCCGGATTGTGGGCGACGCCGGTGACGTTGCCGCCCGGATGCGCGAGGCTCGTCACCAATCCGAGCTCCAACGGCTCGCCCGCGCCCCCCATGACGATCGGTATCGTCGTTGTCGCTTTCTCCGCAACCATCACGGTCGGAGTGCCGATCGTCACGATGACGTCGACGCCGCGGGATACGAGATCGCGCGCCTGTCCCGGGAGGCGCTCCCAGTAGCTGTCGGCGAACCGGGTCTCGATCACGAAATCACGGCCCTCGACATAACCCAGCTCGGCGAGGCGCTGCTTGAATGCCGTGAGCGCCCTCGACGGAGCCGCGGTCGGTATCGGGCCTGCATCCAGCCAGCCGATGCGCGCGATTTTCCCGAGCGCCGACGCAGCGCGCGGCCGAGCAAGGAGTGCGCCGGCGGCGGTGCAGAGAAACGCGCGCCGCGTGAGCCGGAAAATGCTTCGCCGCGCACGTGACGGCCACGTCGGCGGAGCGGCCGGAGCGAGCGTGAACGTCGAACGTGACAGGGTGGAGCCTCCGGCATCCGCCGAATGCCGGGACACTACGCCCGGTCCCGATGAGGGTCAAGCAGGCTCAATTGGCACGACGAAGCAACGCCCGATGTTCCAAGCACGCGCGTTCGCTGCAAGGGTCAGCCGCCGGCCCCCGGCGTTGCCTCGACGTTCATCGGCCTTCCATCCCGCAGGATGCCGAGCTGGACTCAGTCGCCGAACTTGAAATCGTCGAGGCGCGCTTCAAGCCGCGATGCGCTCGTCACCGGCTTGCCGGCGAACGAGACGGGCCAGGTTTGCGCCTTCCTTGAGCGACGAATCGTGGGATGGGATCCGCTTGCGCGGATCGATCACTCGACGGTCACCGATTTCGCCAGATTCCTCGGCTTGTCCACGTCCGTCCCGCGCATGACCGCCGTGTGATACGCGAGAAGTTGCAGCGGCACGACGTGCACGATGGGTGACAGCAGGCCCCGATGCTCGGCGACGCGGATCAGATGAATGCCGTCGCCGACGCCGAGATGGCTGTCGAGATCGGCGACGACGAAGAGCTCGCCGCCACGCGCGCGCACTTCCTGCAGGTTCGACTTGAGCTTCTCGAGCAGCGCGTCGTTCGGAGCGATCGCGACGACCGGCATCTGCGCATCGACGAGCGCGAGCGGTCCGTGCTTGAGCTCGCCGGCCGGGTAGGCCTCGGCGTGAATGTACGAAATTTCCTTGAGCTTCAGCGCGCCTTCGAGGGCGATGGGATAGTGCAGGCCGCGGCCGAGAAAGAGCGCGTGCTCGCGCGTCGCGAAGTGTTGCGCCCAGCCGATCAGGTGCGGCTCGAGCGCGAGCGCGCCGCGGATCGCGGCCGGAATGTGGCGCAGTGAATCGAGCCAGCCGGCCTCGTCCTCGGCATCGAGATGCCCGCGCAGCTTGGCGAGCGTCAGGGCGAGCAGGAACTGCGCGGCGAGCTGCGTCGTGAACGCCTTGGTCGATGCGACGCCGACCTCGGTGCCCGCTCGCGTGAGGAACACCATTTCCGTCTTGCGCACCATTGCGCTGGTGGCGACGTTGCAGATCGCCAGCGTATGCCGATGACCGAGTGATTTGGCGTGCTCGAGCGCGGCGAGCGTGTCCGCGGTCTCGCCCGATTGCGAAACGACGACGACGAGGCAATGCGCGTTCGGCACGCTTTCGCGATAGCGGTACTCGCTCGCGATCTCGACCGTGCACCGCATCTTCGCGATCGTCTCGATCCACTGCTTCGCGACCAGGCTCGAGTAATAGCTCGTGCCGCACGCGAGGATCAGCACGGAATCGACCTGCGGGAGGATTTCAGCGGCCTTCGGCCCGAACAGTGCAGGCGTGATCGCGCTGATGCCGTCGAGCGTGTCCGCCACCGCGCGCGGTTGCTCGAAAATCTCCTTCTGCATGAAGTGGCGGTACGGGCCGAGCTCGACCGCCTCGCTGCCACCTTGCACCTCGACGACCGTACGCGCGACGCGTTCGCCGTGGGCATCGAAGATCGCGTAGCCTTCGCGCCGCACGTCGGCGACGTCGCCTTCCTCGAGATAGGCCACGCGTCGCGTCACGGACATCAGCGCCGACGCGTCCGAGGCGAGGAAATGATCGTGGTCGCCGATGCCGACGAGCAGCGGGCTGCCCTGCCGCGCGCCGATGACGCGTCCGCGCTCGCGCGTGGAGATCACCGCGATCGCATACGCGCCCTTGAACTCGGCGATCGCCCGGCGAACCGCCGCGAGCAGGTCGCCGCCGTCCTCGCGATGCCAGTACGAGTGCACGAGGTGCGCGATCACCTCGGTGTCGGTCTGCGTGCGAAACACGTAGCCCTGCGCCATCAGCCTGTCGCGCAGCGCCTCGTAATTCTCGATGATGCCGTTGTGGACGACGGCGATCTCGCCGCCGGAAAGGTGCGGATGCGCGTTATCCGAGGTCGGCGCGCCGTGCGTCGCCCAGCGCGTGTGCGAAATGCCGGTCGTCGCTTTCAGGTGCAGTGCATCCGCCTGCGCGGCGAGATCGGCCACGCGCGCCGTCGATACCAGCCGCTCGAGCACCGGACTCGCGCCCCCGTTCACCACGGCGAGCCCGGTCGAGTCGTAGCCGCGGTATTCGAGCCGGCGGATGCCCTCGATCAGGATCGGGACGACGTTGCGATCGGACGTTGCACCTACGATGCCGCACATGATGAATCCGCCTCTCGATGCCTGCGGCGCTCGCCGCATTCGTCGCGCGCGGGCCGCGTTGCACCCGCTACGCTACGCCTTTGCCTTCTTGCGCGGACGTTGCCACCGCGCGATCGAAACCTGCTGCGCGCGCGCCACGGTCAACTGGCCGGCAGGCGCTTCCTTGACGATCGTGCTGCCGCCACCGATCGTCGCACCCGCGCCGACGGTGATCGGCGCCACCAGCACGCAGTTCGACCCGACATGCACGTCATCGCCGATCACCGAACGGTGCTTGTTCGCGCCATCGTAGTTCGCCGTGATCGACCCTGCACCATAGTTGACGCGCGCGCCGACCTGCGCGTCGCCGATGTACGCCAAATGGTTCGCCTTCGACGCGATGCCGAGCGTGCTTGCCTTCACCTCGACGAAATTGCCGATGTGCACGTCATCAGCAAGCGTCGTGCCGGAGCGCAGCCGCGCGTACGGACCGATGCGTGCATCGGCCCCGACCGTCGATCCTTCGAGGTGCGAGAACGGCTCGATCCGCGTGCCGCGTCCCACCGTCATGTCGCGCAGCACGCAATGCGCGCCGACCACGACGGCGTCGTCGAGGCGCACGTCGCCCTCGAAGACGCAGCCGACGTCGATCGTCACATCGCGCCCACACCGCAGCGTGCCGCGGATGTCGAGGCGGCCCGGGTCGGCGATCGTGGTGCCGGCGAGCATCAGTGCTTCCGCCTGGCGGCGCTGCAGCACACGCTCCAGCATCGCGAGCTGACCACGGTCGTTGACGCCTTGCACCGAGACCTCGTCGGGTGTGACGTGCGCCATCACTTCGACGCCGTCGTCGACCGCCATCGCGACGATGTCGGTCAGGTAGAACTCGCCTTGCGCGTTGTGCGGCGTGAGCCGCGAAAGCCACGGGCCGAGCAGGACCGTCGGTGCGGCGATGAATCCGGTATTGATTTCGTCGATCGCGCGTTGGCCGGGTGTGGCGTCGCGCTCCTCGACGATGCTGTGCACGCGCCCCGCGTCGTCGCGAATGATGCGGCCGAGGCCGAACGGGTTGGCCACGCGCGCGGTGAGCAGGCCGACGCGTCCCGATTGCGCGATTTCAGCGACGCTCGCGAGCGCCTGCGACGTGACGAGCGGCACGTCGCCGAGGCCGACGAGCGTGACGCCGTCGGGCGGCAAGGCGCCGAGCGCGATGCGTGCCGCGTCGCCGGTCCCGCGCGGCGGCTCCTGCCGGACGAACCGCACGTCCGGCGCGGCGAGGGTGGATTCGACGGCCCCGGCACGATGCCCGGTGACGACCACGATCGAGCGCGGTACGAGCGCGCGTACCGTGTCGAGCACGTGCGCGGCGAGCGGCCGGCCGGCGAGACGATGGACGACCTTGGGCAACGCGGAATGCATCCGCTTGCCTTCGCCTGCGGCAAGGACAACGACGTCGAGGGGGGAGGCCATCGGAAAACGGGACGAACCACGGCGATGATACGCCAGGCCTCTCGGTGGGCGGCCGGCGTCAGACCGGCCGAAGATGCCTGCGTCGGCGGAAGGGCGTCGACGACCGAAGGGGCGCGGACGGCCGGTCAGCCGTGGTGCTGGATCGTCGGCGGACTGATGGCCATCAAGTCGATCATGTTGGCCATGTTCACCGCGTCGTAGCGGCGCGGGATCGAGCGCTCGCGACAGCTGACGATGTGACAGTGGACGTACATCTGGCGCAGACGCCGTTCGGCATCGCCTTGCGAGCCGGCGATGATCGAGACGTTCTCGATGCGTTGGCCGGTGCGTGTCAGGATCGTGAAGCCGTAGCGGATCATGCTCTTCCTCCCTCGCGGTCGTAGCGTGACGAGCGTCCGGCAAACGCCGGGATCGGGGGTGACGCAATTTGCGTTCCGACTCGATGGACGGCTGGACCGTTGCCCCGCACATGGGCGATGTTCCGAGTCGCTGTCGCCCCAGGAACCGCAAGGATCCCAGCGATCAGCCACAGTGTGCGCTCACTAAGCTCGCGACGCACACCTGGATCCGTCCGCACGCCAATAACGGAATCGGCGATGCTGAAGCGTACGTACGCGCCGGCGCTTTGTCGCATTCCGACGTTGCGCGTTGTCGCGCACGCGCCGCTGCTGCACAATCGCGTCGCCTCGAAACCACGGGAGGACGCGATGCAATGCGGAGCGTGCGGCCAGCCGCTGGCCGATGGAACGACGGTGTGCGGCAATTGCGGCGCGGCGATTGCCGGGGATTCGGGACGCGTCACCGCGACGGGGCAGGCACCGCTCGCGCGCCTCGTCGATCGCGTCAAGGCGATCCTGCTGACACCTAAGACCGAATGGCCGCGGATTGCCGCAGAACCCGCGACGCCGCAGGACATCTATCTGCGCTATGTGGCGCCGCTGGCCGCGATCGGCGTCATCGCGTCGTTCCTCGGGCAGGTGCTGGTCGGCATTCCGGTCCCCATGCTCGGTACCGTCCGCGTGGGCGTGGGCGCCGGCATCGCTGCGGCGATCGTGCACTTCCTGCTGACGTTCGTGTCGGTGTTCATCGTCGCGATGATCGTCGACGCGCTGGCGCCGACCTTCGGCGGACAAAAGAACCCGCTGGCGGCGCTCAAGGTCACGGCCTACAGCTTCACGGCCGCGTGGGTCGCGGCGATCCTCACGATCCTGCCTGCGCTGGCCCTGATCGCGGGGCTGATCGGCCTCTACGGACTCTACCTGCTCTACCTCGGGCTGCCGGTGCTCATGCACGCACCCGACGATCGCGCGCTCGGCTACACCGTCGTCGTCGTGCTGAGCGCGATCGTGGTCAACATCATCATCGTGTCGATCACCGGACTCGTCACGCGCGGCTTGTTCGCTGGCGTGTAGGCAACGTCGGCGGCGCCGGCCGATGCCGCGTCATGCGGGGTCGAGCAGGGCATCGGCGACTTCCGCGAAGCCGCGGCCGGCTTCGTGCACGGTGATATAGGCGGGCGGCGTCGCGATCCGGTCGAAAAACCGGCCCAGATTCGCGACGCCGACGGCGTTGGGAAAGAACGCGAACATCGGTGCGTCGTTCGGCGAGTCGCCGACGAAGACGAAGCGGTCGCGCCCGGCGTCGAGGTCGACGCCGAACACTTCCTGCGCGAGCGTGCGCGTCATCGACAACTTGTCGTAGTGGCCGAACCAGCCGTTGACGTGGATCGAGCTCACCTTGGCGGTCATGCCTTCCTGCTGCATCAACGCGACGATGCGATCGACATCCGGACGCGGTCGCGGCGCCACGTCTTCGCAGTAGTCGATCGCGAGATCGGTCTCGCGATAGTGCTGGTCCGACGCGAGCGCCGTGCCCGGGACGGCGGCGAGAATGCGCTCGCCGACCGCTGCAAGCCGGGCACGCAGCCGCTTGCGTTCGTCGTCGGAGGCGACGAAACGCTGCACCAGCTTGCGGCGCTTCGCATCGAAGCGCATGTAGAACGCGCCGTTCTCGCCGACCACCGCCGCGACGGGCCACATCCGCGCAATGTGGTCGCACCATCCTGCCGGACGGCCGGTGACGGGCACGACGATCTTGCCTGCGTCATGCAGGCGCGCCAGCGCCGCGTACGCGTCGGCCGTGAGCTTGCCGTCGGTGGTCAGCGTGTCGTCGATGTCGGTGAGGACGAAGCGTATCGCGCGTCGTGTGGCGTACGGCATCGTGGCGAGCGGACGAGGGTTGGCCGACATGACGTCGCTATCCGACATATTGAGCGACGCGCGCGCGTTCGCGCTCCGTCATCGACAGACCGCACTTGGTGCGACGCCACAGAATGTCGTCGGCGCTCCGCGCCCACTCCTCGCGCTGCAGATAGCGGATTTCGCGCTCGGTGAGGTTCGCGCCGAACGCCTCGCCCAAATCCTCGTCGCGTCGGGCGTCGCCCAGCACATCGTGCGCGCGGGTTCCGTGACGATGCGCGATCTGACGCAGCAGCGAAGCCGGCAGCGCCGCGTAGCGACGCCGGAGATCGGCCAGCAGCGCTTCGCGGCCACCCGGCAGGTCACCGCCGGGAAGTGCCGTGCCTTGCGTCCACGGCGCAGACATCGCCGGAAAGTAGGGGCGCAGCGAGGCGAGTGCCGCTTCCGCGAGGCGACGGTACGTGGTGATCTTCCCGCCGAAGACCGAAAGCACCGGCGCGCGTGAAGGGTCGGGCGCCGCGGGGTCGGTCCGCAGCACGTAGTCGCGCGTCACCGCCGACGGATCGACCGAGCCGTCGTCGTAGAGCGGCCGCACGCCGCTGTAAGTCCAGACGATGTCCTGCACGTCGAGCGGCTTTTCGAGATAGTTGTTGGCGAGCGCGAGCAGGTAGTGCGTCTCGTCGCCACTGATCGTCGGATCGGCGTAATCGTCGACAGGCACGTCGGTCGTGCCGATCAGCGAGTAGTGCTCCTGATACGGAATGACGAAGACGATGCGGTTGTCGGCGTTTTGCAGGATGTACGCGTGCGCAGCGTCGTGGACGCGCGGCACGACGATGTGGCTTCCCTTCACGTGCCGCACGCCGTCGCCGACGCAAACGCCGGACAGTTCGCCCAGCACGTCGCGCACCCACGGTCCCGCGGCGTTGACGATCGCACGCGCTGCGACCTCGCGCGTCGTACCTTGGTCGTCGCGAAGCGTGGCGCGCCAAAGGCCGTCGTCGCGGCGCGCGCCGATCAGCCTCGTCCGCACGCGGACGTCGGCGCCGCGCGCACGTGCGTCCATCGCATTGACGACGACGAGTCGCGCATCGTCGACGCGCGCGTCGGCGTAAACGAAACCGCGCGTGAAGCGGGGCTTCATGCCGGCGCCGTACCCGTCGGGCGCCAGCTTCACGCCGGACGATTTCGGCAACGACATGCGGCCGCCGAGGCGATCGTAGAGAAACAGCCCCGTGCGGATCATCCACGCCGGACGCAGGTGCGGCTCGTGCGGCAGCACGAACAGCAGCGGCTCGATCAGATGCGGCGCGGCGCGGAGCAGGACCTCACGCTCGGCGAGCGCTTCGGCGACGAGCCGAAACTCGTAATGCTCGAGGTAGCGCAGGCCGCCGTGAATGAGCTTGGTGCTCGCCGACGACGTGTGCGATGCGAGGTCGTCCTTCTCGACCAGCACGACGGAGAGGCCGCGCCCGGCGGCGTCGCGCGCGATGCCCGCGCCGTTGATGCCGCCGCCGATCACGAGCAGGTCGAAGGGGCGTGCGTCCATTGGCGGGAGGCGCGATTCTACCGGATCGGTTACGATCGCCGTCCCGCGTCTCCGTACAGAATCGGCATGAATCTCGTTCCCGAAATCCGTGCGCTCGAGCACGCGATGCGCGAATGGCGACATCACCTGCACGCGCATCCCGAGACCGCGTTCGAGGAGAAGGCGACGAGCGAGTTCGTCGCCGATAAGCTGCGCTCCTTCGGTCTCGACGTTCACACCGGGCTCGCGGGAACCGGTGTGGTGGGGGTGCTGCGCAACGGGTCGTCACGCGAGAGCATCGGGCTGCGCGCCGATATCGATGCATTGCCGATCCACGAGCAGAGCGGGGCGATGCACGCGTCGCAGCATCCCGGCCGCATGCACGCGTGCGGTCACGACGGCCACACGACGATGCTCCTCGCCGCCGCGAAGGCGCTGACCACGCGGCGCGCGTTCGACGGAGCGCTGCATTTCATCTTCCAGCCGGCCGAGGAGAACGAGGGCGGCGGGCGGGTGATGGTCGAGGAGGGGCTCTTCGAGCGTTTTCCGATGCGCGCCGTGTACGGGATGCACAATTGGCCGCGATTGCCGGCCGGCACGTTCGCGATGCGCGCAGGACCGCTGATGGGCGCGTACGACGTGTTCGAAATCGTCGCGACGGGGAAGGGCGCCCACGCGGCGATGGCATATCAGGGCAAGGATCCGATGCTCTTCGCCGCGCACGCGATCCATGCGCTGCAGACGATCGTCTCGCGCAACCTGCATCCGCTCGATGCCGGTGTCGTGAGCGTGACGCAGGTGCACGCAGGCGACACGTGGAACGTGATTCCCGAGCAGATCATGCTGCGCGGCACCGTGCGCACGTTCGACACCGGCGTGCAGGACCTGATCGAGCGGCGGATGCGAACGCTCATCGAGGGGATCGCGGCGATGTTCGAAATGACGGCGACGCTGCGCTACGAGCGGCGCTACCCCGCGACGGTGAACAGCGCACCCGAGACCGAGCGTGCGCGGATGGCGGCGGAAGCGATCGTCGGTGCGGGAAACGTCGATATCGATCCGACGCCGGAGATGGGCAGCGAGGATTTCGCGTTCATGCTGCAGAAGAAGCCGGGCTGCTACGTGTGGCTCGGCGCCGGACGCGGCGGCGAGACGCCGAACCTGCACAACCCGCGCTACGACTTCAACGACGAGGTTCTCGCGATCGGCGCGAGCTACTGGGTGCGGCTTGCGGAGCAGGAGCTGCCGGCCCGCGCGTAGCCCGAAAAGTAGGCGTCGATCTGCGCGACGGCGTTCGCGACCCCCGTTTCCGCGGCGATCGCTTTGCCGATCGCATGCGCGCGTCGTCGCAGCGTGAGCGTCGCGGCGAGCGCGAGTCGCTCGCGCAGCCGCGCGGCCGTCAACTTCCGGTGCGTGAGCATCGGCGGCGCAACGCCGACGGACTCGAGCCGTTTTGCCCAGAAGAACTGATCGGCCGCGAAGGGCAGTACCACCGAAGGCACGCCCGCCCGGGCCGCGGCGTGCGTCGTGCCGGCGCCTCCGTGGTGCACGATCGTCGACGTCTGCGGGAAGAGCCAATCGTGCGGCACGTGACCGATGCGATGTACGTGCGCTGGCAATTCACCCTCCGCGAATCCACTCCATCCTTCGTGCAGCAGCGCGCGGCGCCCGTCGAGCGCTTCCAGCACGACGCGCAGCACCTGGTCGCGATCGAAGCCGAGCATGCTGCCGAAGCCCACGTAGATCGGCGCATCGCCCGCCGCCAGGAATTCGACCAGCGCCGCGTCGGGCACGAACGCGCGATCGTGCGGGGCGAACCAGTAGCCGGTGATCGCGATGTCGTCAGGCCCATCATCAGGGCGCGGGACGAGCGTCGGCGAGATACCGAGCAACACCGGATAGTCGTCCCATGCGTGCGTGCGGGGTGTCGCGCCCGCGACGCTATGCCGCGCGTCGTTGAGCGCCCGGCGAAACGCGCGCCACATCATCGCCAGCACGAGCTTATGGCTCGCGCGGTTGAGAACGCCGGGGAGGCGCAGCGGGGGGAGGAAGGGTGACGCGAACGCGCGCGTGGCAATCATCGGCTGGAGGCCGACGCCGATCACGCGGATGCCGAGCGTTTCTGCGCTCGAGAGACCGACGTAGATCGCAAGCCCGCCCGCGAGAATGACGTCGGCACCATGCGCACGCTCGAGCGTCGCGCGCATCCATGCGGCGGCATTCGCGTTCGCGATCGCGGCCAGCGTACGCGCCACGTAATGAACGTCCGCACCACGGTGCGTGAGACCCGCGGCCGCACCGCGCATCGCTTGGGCCATGTCGCCGGCGAGCGGGACGAACGGCACGCCGAGGGCTGCAGCGTACGAGGCGCCCGACCTCTCCGCCAGCAGCGTGACGTCGTGCCCCGCGTCGAGCAGCCCGCGGGACAACGCGACCATCGGCCGCGTGTCGCCTTCGGTGCCGAAGGTCAGCGCGACGATGCGCATCGTTCATTCGATGGAAGCATTGAAAAAATCGCAAGATTCCTACAGTTTTCGCAAGATCTCGAAACTCGTTCGTGTTTAATCGGGACGGGATTCCGGGATGACCCCGGGAAGTCGCACGCGTGCCGGCCGTTGCCCACATGCGCGCTGGCGCACCGCCAATTTGCTGGAGGAACGATGATCAAACGTGATCCATTGAAGGTCTTTGCGATCTCCACCGTAGGGCTGCTGGGCCTGTCGCTTTCAGCATCCTTCGCATCGGCGAACGGCCCGCCCGACCGCACGGGTACGTCCACCCCCGCGCCGTCGTCCGTTCCCAAGGCACAGTGCAGCCCCGGAGATCGCACGGAAGGCGGCCTGCAGGGCCAGACGACGCCGCAGGAACGCTCCAGCGGCGATTCCGCGCTGGGCTACAACTGCAATCTCGATCTCGTCGGGCAGTTCCGCGGCGACGGTGCACTGTCGCAGAACGGACCTACTTACTTCGGTGACTGCGCGTACTACGCGACGGCCGACAGCCCGTTGCAGAAGAAACGCGGCGTGGTCGTCGTCGACGCGACCGACCCGAGCAAGCCGTCGGCGACGGCTTACCTCGACGATACGAAGGCGATGGCCAATCCGCACGAGACGCTTCGCGCTCACGTGGGACGCAAGCTCCTCGCCGCTGCCGAGAACAACGGCCCGAACTTCGCCGTTTACGACCTTTCGACCGATTGCCGACATCCTTCGCTGTTGGCGAGCATCGAGCTTCCCGGCAGCGTGGCTCACATGGGTAACTTCGCGCCCGACGGACGGACGTATTACGTCGGGCAGAACAACCGCGGCATCGGCGGCAAGCTGTACCCCGTCGACCTGGACGATCCGGCGAATCCGAAGGAGCTTTCGCCCTGGACGTTCAACGGCAACGGCAGGCCGCACGGCGTGTGGCTGAACAAGGACGGGACGCGACTGTACGCTGGCCAACCTGGCCTCTTCGGTAACACCGGTTCATCCGCCGGTCCGGATGGCCTCGTGATCGACGACGTGAGCGACTACCAGTATCGTCTCCCGAATCCCCAGATCAGAATCGTGAGCACGCTGTTCTGGGACGATCAGGGGCAGGCGGAGGACATGTACCCGATCGAGGTGCACGGACGCCACTACGTGGTCAGCACCGATGAGTCGGGTGGTGCCGGGGGTGTCGGAGGCATCACCGGCGCCTGCAATCGCCACGCTTCGCCGTTCGGCTATCCGAACATCATCGATGTCACCGATGAGTCGAATCCGAAGATCGTTGCGAAGATCATGCTCGAAGTGAACGACCCCGCCAATTGCGAGGCGCTCGCAGGCGATCCGCCAGATGCCGGCGGCGGGACGCCGGTGTACAACGTGGAACGCTGCACGGCAAACCGGACGACCAATCCGACGCTTCTCGCCTGCGGCTTCCAGAACGCGGGGCTTCGAGTGTTCGACATTTCCGACATCTTCCATCCGAAGGAGATCGCTTACTACAAGCCGCCGGCGCCCGGCACGGCGTTTCTGCCGGGGTCGGGAAGCTGGAAGGACGGCGTCAACACCACCGTGGACAAGATCGCGGGCTACATGCACTTCCACACGGTCGTCCCCGGACAGGGCAACGGCCATGGAAACGGTGCGGGCGCCACGCATGGGCTTCGATTCGAACTGTGGACGGTGAGCGACGGCAACGGCTTTCAGGTGCTGCGCTTTTCCGACGATTTCGTTGCACGCCACCACGAGCTGTTCCAGGGCGCAAGCGACTGACGCTAGCTAGAAGCGGCGCATTTCGCGGAACGATTCACCGGAAGGAGCCGGCCCAGCGGTTGCACCCGCCGGGCCGGCCCCGTTTCGAGGCCCGCGTTCAGCCGGGGCGCGTCATCGCCGCCGGATCCACCCAGCGATCGAAATCCTCGGCGCTCACGAGCCCGAGCTTCAACGCCGCCTCGCGCAGCGTCGAATGCTCGCGGTGCGCGGTCTGCGCGATCTTCGCCGCGTTTTCGTAGCCGATGTGCGGATTCAACGCGGTCACGAGCATCAGCGATCGCTCGAGGTTCTCGCGAATCTTCGGCAATACCGGCTCGATTCCTTGCGCGCACCGCTGATCGAACGAATCGATCGCATCGGCGAGGAGTTCGATCGATTCGAGCGTTCCCTGCAGCATCACCGGCTTGTAGACGTTCAACTGAAAGTTGCCCTGGCTGCCCGCGAAGGCGACCGCAGCGTCGTTGCCGTACACGCGCACCGCCACCATCGTGACCGCTTCGACCTGAGTCGGATTGACCTTGCCCGGCATGATCGACGACCCCGGCTCGTTGTCCGGAATCGTGATCTCGCCGAAGCCCGCGCGCGGCCCGCTGGCGTGCCACCGCACGTCGTTGGCGATCTTCATCATGACGGCGGCGAGCGTACGCAGTGCGGCGCTCGCGTTCATGATCGCGTCGTGCGCCGAGAGCGCGGCAAACTTGTTGGGCGCCGACACGAACGGAACGCCGGTTTCTTCGCCGATCGCCGCCGCGACCGCTTCTCCGAAACGAGGGTGCGCGTTGAGACCGGTGCCGACGGCGGTGCCGCCGAGCGCGAGCGGCAGCAATCCCTCGCGCGCATGCACGATCGCCGCGCGCGCGTCGTCGAGTTGTGCCACCCATCCGGAGATCACCTGGCCAAGCGTCACGGGCGTCGCATCCATCAGGTGCGTGCGGCCGAGCATGACGACGTCGGCGAACGCCTTCGCCTTCGCATCGAGCGTCGTGCGCAGGCGCGCCAGCGCGGGCAGGAGCCGGTGGTCGAGCTCGTCGACCGTTGCGATGTGCATTACCGCGGGGAACGTGTCGTTCGACGATTGCCCGCGGTTCACGTCGTCGTTCGGATGCACCGGCTTCTTGGAGCCGACGGTGCCGCCTGCGAGCTGGATCGCGCGATTGGCGATGACCTCGTTGGCGTTCATGTTCGACTGCGTGCCCGAGCCGGTCTGGAACACGACCAGCGGGAATTCGGCGTCGAGCGTGCCGTCGATCACTTCCTGCGCCGCCTGCGCGATCAGCGATACCTTCTGCGCCTGGAGCTCGCCGAGCCCGCCGTTCGCGCGCGCCGCGGCTTTCTTCAGCACGCCGAACGCGCGGATGACGGGACGTCCCCAGCGAAAGCGGTCGACGCCGATCGGAAAATTGACGATCGAGCGCTGGGTCTGCGCGCCCCACAGGTGATCCGCGGGCACCTGCACCTCGCCGAGCGCGTCCTTCTCGACGCGAAACGCGGGACGGGCTTCGTTCGCCATGGCGATGCTCCTTACGACGCGTGCGCGGCGCGCTTGCGCGCACCCTTGCCTTTCACGGCCGAAGACGACGCGGCCAGTTGCACGGGCGGCCGCGGCACGAGCCGCCGCAATTCCGCGAGCAAGGCGCGCTGCCGCGCATCGAGCTCGACGTCGGCTTCGAGCGAGTCGAAGACGCGGTTGAGCTTCTGCCGATCGTCGGCACTCCTGACGAGCTTCGGCAGCGACGTTTTTGCGCGCTGCGGCTCGAATTCGACGACGAGCGTCTCCTCGTGCAGCAGCCGCCGCAGCTCGTCCTCGTCGATATGCCGCAACACGCCGGTCGGCGCGAGCAGCGCGCGCGTGTGTTCCATCTGGGCGAGGCGTCGCTTGCCCCCGCCCGCCTTCACGACGAGGATGCCGGTGCGAATGATCGCGTCGGCGAGCCCGCCTTGCTCGATCTCGTCGAGCACCTGCCGCACTGCGGGCAACGCGCGCGCGTCGAACGGCGTACGCCGGCGGATCGCGGCGCGCTCATCGGCCATCGACAGCGACAGCATGTTGCCGTACACCTCGAAGAACGCGGCTTCGCTCGCCGCATCGCGCAAGTCGCGATAGAGATCGAGCGCGGCGCTGACGTATTCCGAATACAACCGCTCGCCCTGGCGATCGAGGTTGTCCGCGGCGCGCGGCCGGCGATTCGCGCGCGCAGTGGCCGCAAGCATCGGCAGCGCCGCGAACCACGGATTGCGGTCGGAGAACGCCCAGCGCTGAACGCGCAGCGGATGCCATTCGCGCATCAGCTTGGCGAGCCACTCGGGCATCGTGTCTCGGATGAGCGGGCGCACCAGGAGCTCGTACGCGCGCTCGTTCAGTTCGGAGAGCGCGGCGACCGCCTCGAACGGCTTCTCGTCGACGCGATCGAATTTTTGCAGCCGGCGCAGATCCTCGAGCTTGCGCTCGTGCAGCGTGACGTCGTACTGCACGACGCCGTCGGCATCGGTCGTCTCGTTGATCTCCATGCCGTACAGCCCGGGCGGCAGTTGCTGGATGTACTTCAGTACCGAGACGATCTGGGTGTGCTCCTTCTTCGCGACCTTGCCTGACACGAAGATGCCCAGATGGCCGACGTCCTCGTGGATCAGGCCGACGATCGTCTGCCCGTTCGCCTTGATCTCCTCCGTGCTCGAGTAGAGATCGCTGATCCAGTTGAACGCCTGCTGCGGCGGCGTGATGTTGTCGCCCATCGACGCGAAGACGATGATCGGCTGCTTGATCGCCTTGAGATCGAAGTAGCGACCGGGACCGAGCCGCGCCTCGCCCTGCGCGAGCTTGTTGCCGATGAAGAGGTTGTTGACGATCCAGCGGATCTCCTCCTCGTTCATCAGGTAGAAGCCGCCCCACCAGCGCTCGAATTCGAGGAAGCGCTGCGCCTCGTCGTCGACGTCGTCGAACAGGTGGTAGTACTTGTCCCAGTACGTATTCGCCGGGTTCAGGTTCTCGAAGTTCTCGACGAGATGTGCGCCGTCGAACTTGCCGCCGCCGAGATCGCTCGCGAACAACGACAGCCACGCGCCGCCGAGCAAACCGCCTGCGTAGCGCATCGGGTTGTCGCCGTCGTTACCCGCCCAGTAGGACATGGGCGCACCGTTGATGACGAGCGGGCCGGCAATATCGGGACGCGCGGCGGCGAGCATCATCACCGCCCAACCGCCCTGGCAGTTGCCGACGAGCACGGGCTTCGGACTGTCGCGATGACGCTCCGCGACGATGCGCACGAACTCTGCCTCCGCGTCGGTGACGTCGGCGAGCGTCTGACCGGGCACGGGCTCGGGATAGAAGATCACGAAGTACACCGGATGGCCCGCCTTCAGCGCGACGCCGACCTCGGAATCTTCCTTGAACCCGCCGATGCCGGGTCCGTGTCCGGCGCGCGGATCGATGATGATGTAGGGTCGCAGCGTGTCGTCCACGTCGACCCCCTGCGGCGGCACGATGCGAACCAGCGCGTGGTTGACCTGACGCTCGAAGTTTCGCCCGTCGGCCAGCACCTCGTAGCGGTACGCGAGCACCGGCGGCTTGCCAGCCTGCTCGTGCGCGATCCAGTTGTTGCCGCGCTGGCGCAGCGTGTCGAGGAACAGGATCGAGCGCTGCATGAAATCGACCGTGTACTCCCAATGGTCGCGAAACGCCTGTGCCGGATTCATCGCGCGCATCATCGCCCCGGACGCGGCGTACGCGGCCTGCGCTCGGCGGATGCGCTCGTGGTACGCGGTGAACGCGTCGCGCACGCGCCGCTCCAGCGTGGTTGCGACATCGCGCGAAATGGCGATCGAGCGGTCGATCGTTTGATTCAGATTGGGCATCGGAGACCCGTCTTCGGGTGGAAGGGCGCGACGACGCATCGCCGCGTGCTGCATTGCAGCATCGTATCAGACGACCCTCGATCGAAAGCTGGGGCCGAACCCGCCGGATGCAAATGCGAACCGCCACGGCCAAAATGGGCCGGTCCTTGCGGGACCGGCCGTCGTCGCGGGTGGAGGAACCGTTCGCTCTGCCGCTTACGCGCGGTGACGCAGCTTGCGTATGGCCTCGAGCTGCGCGAGCGCCGCCGACAGCTCGGCCTCGGCGCGCGCGATCTCTTCCTTCGACGTCTTGTTCTGCATCGCTTCCTCGGCGGCGCGCTTCGCTTCGAGCGCGGACTTCTCGTCGAGGTCCTTCGCGCGAATCGCCGTGTCGGCCAGCACCGTCACGAGGTGCGGCTGGACCTCGAGGTAGCCGCCTTGCACGAACACGAGCTCCTCGCCGGCCTCGCCTGGCGGCTTGATGCGCACCGAGCCGGGCTTGATCTGCGTGAAGAGCGGCGTGTGCCGGGGATAGATGCCGAGCTCGCCCATGATGCCCGGAAGCGCGACGAATTCCGCTTCGCCGGAGTAGATCTGCTCTTCGGCACTGACGACGTCGACGTGGATGGTATTGGCCATGCTATTGGAGTGTCTTCGCCTTCTCGAACGCTTCCTCGATCGTCCCGACCATATAGAACGCCTGCTCGGGCAGCTGATCGCAGTCGCCGTTGACGATCATGTTGAAGCCCTTGATCGTGTCCTTCAGCGATACGTACTTGCCCGGCGCACCCGTGAACACTTCGGCGACGGTGAACGGCTGCGACAGGAAGCGCTGGATCTTCCGCGCGCGCGCGACGACGAGCTTGTCCTCCGGCGAGAGCTCGTCCATGCCGAGGATGGCGATGATGTCGCGCAGCTCCTTGTAGCGCTGCAACGTCTGCTGCGTGCGTCGCGTGCAGTTGTAGTGCTCCTCGCCGATGACGTTCGGATCGACCTGCCGCGACGTCGAGTCGAGCGGATCCACCGCCGGATAGATGCCGAGTGCCGCGATGTCGCGCGACAGCACGACGGTCGCGTCGAGGTGGCCGAACGTCGTCGCGGGCGACGGGTCGGTCAGGTCGTCGGCCGGCACGTACACGGCCTGGATCGACGTGATCGAGCCGGTCTTCGTCGACGTGATGCGCTCCTGGAGCCGGCCCATTTCCTCGGCGAGCGTCGGCTGGTAACCCACGGCGGACGGCATCCGGCCGAGCAGCGCGGACACTTCGGTTCCAGCCAGCGTGAAGCGGTAGATGTTGTCGATGAACAGGAGCACGTCGCGGCCTTCGTCGCGGAAGTACTCGGCCATCGTGAGACCGGAGAGCGCCACGCGCAGGCGGTTACCCGGCGGCTCGTTCATCTGGCCGTACACCATCGCAACCTTCGACTTCGAGAGATCGTCCTTGTTGACGACGCCCGACTCGATCATCTCGTGATAGAAGTCGTTGCCTTCGCGCGTGCGCTCGCCGACCCCCGCAAAGACCGACAAACCCGCGTGCGCGGTCGCGATGTTGTTGATGAGCTCCATCATCGTGACCGTCTTGCCGACGCCGGCGCCGCCGAAGAGGCCCACCTTGCCACCTTTCGCGAACGGGCATACGAGGTCGATGACCTTGATGCCGGTCTCGAGCAGCTCGGTCGACGGCGACAACTCCTCGAACGCCGGCGCCTGACGGTGAATCGACATCACCTGGTCGGCGCCCACAGGTCCGCGCTCGTCGATCGGGCGACCCAGCACGTCCATGATGCGGCCGAGCGTCTTCGCGCCGACGGGCACCGAAATCGGCGCCCGTGTGTTGACGACCGTGAGGCCGCGGCGCAGCCCGTCGGTCGAGCCGAGCGCGATCGTGCGCACGACGCCGTCGCCGAGTTGCTGCTGCACCTCGAGCGTCAGCCCGATGTCTTCCATCTTCAGCGCATCGTAGATCTTCGGCATGCTCTCGCGCGGAAATTCCACGTCGACGACTGCGCCGATGCATTGCACGATCGTGCCCTGGTTGGTTACACGCTGGTCCATGGTTTTACCTGATAGATGGGGTCAGACTGCGGCGGCGTGGCGTTATTCAAACTGCCGCTGCTCCACCGACGATTTCCGAAAGTTCCTTGGTGATCGCCGCCTGCCGCGTCTTGTTGTAGATGAGCTGCAGCTCGCTGATGATCTTGCCGGCGTTGTCGGACGCGGCCTTCATCGCGACCATGCGCGCCGACTGCTCCGAGGCCATGTTCTCGTTCACCATCTGGAAGATCACCGCTTCCAGATAGCGGCGCATCATGCCGTCGAGAAGCTCGCGCGCGTCCGGCTCGTAGATATAGTCCCACGAATGATCCGAAACCTCGTTCGCGCGCAGCTCACCGGTCGCCGTGCGGTATTCCTCGGGGATCGGCACGATCCGGATCTGTCGCGGATCCTGCCGCATCGTGTTGACGAACGTGGTCGAGAAGATGTGGATCTCGTCGACGCGTCCTTCGAGGTACTCGTCCATCAGCACTTTGACGGCGCCGACGAGCCGCTCGAGACGCGGCCGATCGCCGAGCTGCACGACGCTCGACACGACGTTCGCGCCCATCCGGTTGAGGAAACCCAAGCCTTTGTTGCCGATCGCGACGAAGTCGACCTCGACGTTGTTCGTACGCCACTCGCGAAAGCGCTGCGTCGTCAGCCGCAGGATGTTGGTGTTGAGGCCGCCGCACAGGCCCTTGTCGGTCGTGATGACGATCGCGCCGACGCGCTTCACCGGCTCGCGCTTGACGAGGAACGGATGCTTGTACTCGGTGTTCGCCCTGGAAATGTGCATGGCGATGGCGAACGCGCGCTCGACGTACGGGCGCGCGGCGCGCATGCGGTCCTGGGCCTTCTTCATCTTCGAGGCCGCGACCATCTCCATCGCCTTGGTGATCTTGCGCGTGCTCTGCACGCTCTTGATCTTGTTCCGGATTTCTTTCGATCCCGCCATCGCCTCTACCTGCCGTTGCTGCCGAAAATCGACGGGCTTCGCCCGCGATTTTCGGGACGCCGACTCGGCCGAAAGTAGGGTTTCACTTTCGGTCGGTTCAGTAAGTTCCCGTCTTCTTGAAGTCCTCGATCGCCGCCGCGAGCGCCTTCTCGTCGTCGGCCGTCAGGTCCTTGGTCTGCTCGATCTTGTCCATGATCGGCGCGTACTTGCTCTTCATGAACTGCCGCAGCGCCGACTCGAACGCGAGCGCCTTGTCGACCGGCACGTCGTCGAGGTAGCCGCGGTTCACCGAGAAGAGGGTGAGCGCCATCTCGTTCACCTGCAGCGGCTGGTACTGGGGCTGCTTCATGACCTCGGTGACGAGGCGACCGCGGTCGAGCTGCTTGCGCGTCGCTTCGTCCAGATCGGATGCGAACTGCGCGAACGCCGCGAGCTCGCGGTACTGCGCAAGCGCCAGGCGCACGCCGCCGCCGAGCTTCTTGATGACCTTCGTCTGGGCGTCGCCGCCCACCCGCGACACCGAGATGCCGGCGTTCATCGCGGGACGAATACCCGCGTTGAAGAGGTCGGTTTCGAGAAAGATCTGGCCGTCGGTGATCGAGATCACGTTCGTCGGCACGAACGCCGTGACGTCACCCGCTTGCGTCTCGATGATCGGCAGCGCGGTAAGCGAGCCGGTCTTGCCCTTGACCTCGCCTTTGGTGAAACGCTCGACGTAGTCGGCGTTCACACGCGCCGCGCGCTCGAGCAGGCGCGAGTGCAGGTAGAACACGTCGCCCGGATACGCCTCGCGGCCCGGCGGGCGGCGCAGCAGCAGCGACACCTGCCGATACGCCCACGCCTGCTTCGTGAGGTCGTCGTAGATGATGAGCGCATCCTGCCCGCGGTCGCGGAAGTACTCGCCCATCGTGCAGCCGGAATACGGCGCGATGTATTGCATCGCCGCCGATTCCGACGCCGTCGCGACGACGACGATCGTGTACGCCATCGCGCCGTGCTCCTCGAGCTTGCGAATGACGTTCTTGATCGTCGACGCCTTCTGGCCGATCGCGACGTACACGCAAATCAGGTCCTTGCCCTTCTGGTTGATGATCGTGTCGACCGCGACCGCGGTCTTGCCGGTCTGCCGGTCGCCGATGATCAGTTCGCGCTGACCGCGCCCGATCGGCACCATCGCGTCGATCGCCTTCAACCCCGTCTGCACCGGCTGCGACACCTTCTGCCGGGCGATCACGCCCGGCGCAACCTTCTCGATGACGTCGGTCAACTTCGCGTTGATCGGGCCCTTGCCGTCGATCGGCTGGCCGAGCGCGTCGACGACGCGACCGATCAGCTCGGGGCCGACGGGCACTTCGAGGATGCGACCGGTCGACTTGACCGTGTCGCCCTCGGTGATGTGCTCGTATTCGCCGAGCACCACCGAGCCGACCGAATCGCGCTCGAGGTTCAGCGCGAGGCCGTACGTGTTGCCGGGAAATTCGAGCATCTCGCCCTGCATCGCGTCGGAGAGGCCGTGGATGCGGCAGATGCCATCGGTGATCGAGACCACCGTGCCTTGCGTGCGCACTTCGGCGCCGACGTCGAGGTTCTGGATCCGTGCGCGGATCAGCTCGCTGATTTCCGATGGATTCAACTGCAGCATGTTGGTGTCCTTGTCCGTCCGTTTACGCGCGTAGCGCCGTGCGCATCGCGTCGAGCTTCGCCTGCACCGAGCCGTCGAGCACGGAGTCGCCCACGGTGATTCGGGCGCCGCCGATCAGCGTCGGGTTGATCGTGACCGTCGCCTCGATCTTCTTGCCGAAGCGCTTCTCGAGCGCCGTTTTCAATTCGTCGACCTGCGCAGGGGTCAGCTCGAACGCGCTTTCGATCGTCGCGATCGCCACCGATTCCGCCTCGTTCTTCAGCGTGTCGAACATCGCGGCGATCTGCGGCAGAAGCGCGACACGCTCGGCCTCGACCAGCACGCGGATGAAATTGCGCACCTCGCCGTTCAAGCGGTCGCCTGCGATCGACAGCAGCAGCGATTCGCGCGCCGCGGCGTCGAGACGCGGGTTGTCGAGCGCCTCGCCGACGCGCGGGTCGCTCACGACCTGCGACGCGAAGCCGAGCATCTCCGACCAGGGCCCGAGCGCGTTGGCGTCGCGTGCGATCTCGAAGGCGGCCTCGGCGTACGGCCGGGCGATCGTGGCGAGTTCGGCCATGGCGCGACGCCTCCCTACAGCTCGCGACGAATCTCGTCGAGGAGCTGCGCATGCGCCCTCGGATCGATTTCGCGCTGCAGGATCCTGGCGGCGCCCGCGACGGCGAGGTCCGCGACCTGGTTACGCAGCTGCTCGCGCGCCATCTGGTACTCCTGCGCGGCCTCGGCCTTCGCCGCAGCGACGATCCGCTCGCGCTCGGCCTGCGCCTCGACCTTGGCCTGATCGATCGTCTCCGCCTTGAACTTCTCGCCGGTCGCGACGATCTCGCCGGCCTTGCCGCGCGCATCGGCGATCATCGCGGCGACGCGCTGCTCGGCGGTGATCAGGCTCTTGCGTCCCTCTTCTCCGGCCTGCAGCCCCTCGGCAATCTGGCGCTGCCGCGTCTCGACGGCGCGCATCAACGGCGGCCACACGAACTTCGCGCAGAACCAGATGAAGAGGCCGAACCCGATGGCCTGCATCAGCAGGGTGAGATTGATGTTCATTGCAACTCTCGGCGGTGGAAGCGCGTATTACTTGAGACCGGCGGGAATCAGCGGGTTGCCGAAGGCGAAGAGCATCGCGATGCCGAGACCGATGATGAACGACGCGTCGATCAGGCCGAGCAGCAGGAAGACCTTCGCCTGGAGCTGCGGCATGAGCTCGGGCTGGCGGGCGGCGCCTTCGAGGAAGCGCGAGCACATGATGCCGACGCCGACGCAGGCACCGAGCGCGCCGAGCCCGATCATGAGACCGATCCCGATGCCGGTGTACCCCTGGATGACGGCGACCCATTGCAACTTGTCCATTGATTTTCCTTTCGTGAAGCGGGTGGGTTGGAACCTGCGGAGTGAACGTGCGAATCGAAACGATGCGATCAGTGGTGCTCGTGCGCCATCGCGATGTAGACGACCGCAAGCATCATGAAGATGTACGCCTGCAGCACGACGATCAGGATGTGGAAGATCGACCAGCCGAGGTGGAGGAGCGCGCCGAAGATCAGGCCCGCGACGCCGGTCGCACCCCACATGCCGAGCAGCAGGAAGATGAGCTCGCCCGCATACATGTTGCCGAACAGCCGCAGCGAGTGCGACAGCGGCTTCGAAATATATTCCACGAGGTTGAACAGGAGGTTGAACGGCCAGAGGATCGGGTTCTTGCCGAACGGTGCGCAGAAGAGCTCGTGGATCCAGCCGCCGAACCCCTTGATGCGGATGCTGTAGAAGATCATCAGGCCGAACACCGACAGCGCGAGCGCGAACGTCGTGTTGACGTCGGCAGTGGGCACGAAGCGGAAGTAGTGCAAGCCGATCGCCGACAGGGCGGTCGAGACGATGTCGATCGGCAGGAAGTCCATCGCGTTCATGAAGAGCGTCAGCACGAACGTGGTGAGCGCGATCGGCGCGACGAGCTTCGTGGTGCCGTTGTAGACGCTCTTCACCTGCTCGTTGACGAAGTCGATCGACAGCTCGACGAACGCCTGGGTCTTCGACGGCACGCCCGTGCTCGTCGCCTTGCGCGTGACGAGCCACATGAAGCCGAACGAAAGCACGCCGATCAAAAGCGACGTGACGAGCGTGTCCACGTTGATCGTCCAGAACGCGCCGGGCCCGACCGAGTCGGTGAGAAACGTCAGGTGGTGCTGGATGTATTCGGTCGGCGTTTCGTAGGCAGTAGCCATCGGAATCATCGGGGAGAAGCTTCAGTCGCGGACGAAGAGGGCAACGCTGGACAGCAACACCGTCACGACGAACGCCACCAGGAATGCGGGCAGCACGGCGTCGCGGTACGTCGAGAGCACCAGCCAGAGGAGGGCGACGATCACGAGGATCTTCGCCCCCTCGGCGCGAAACATCGCCGCGATCGTTCCGCCCGCGGTTCGCGGTGGTGCGACCGCGAGTACGAACGCGTATACGACGCCGGCCGACACGTTGATCAAACCGCCGAGCGTTGCCGACAACGCGCCGTGCACGCCCGCCACGAGGGCCGAGATGGCGGCGATCGCCACCGTTGCAACGGCCTGCGAGAGCAGCACCGCGCGATAGGGCTTCGTGGAAAGCGGCTTGGGCACGAGCGGTCGAACGGGCCGAACAGGCGAGCCTGACCTACTGCCAAGCAAAGTCGGCGATTCTAGCAAAATCGAAGCTCGCCCGGCAACGCGATGCTGCGCTGCAACGCGGGTGTTTGATGCCGATCAATGGCGGGGATTTCTCCGCGAATTGCGCTAGAACCGACCCGATCCTCGCCGAACTTGGTTCGACGCACCGCGTCGTCGAAACGCGCCGGCCGCTTCGCGGTTTCAGCCGCCGGACAACGCGGCGACGATCATCAGCGCCTCGCCCGCGTCGACCGGCGTCGCGAGATCGCGCGTGGCGAGGTTCCCGACGAAAAGGCGAATGTGCGGACGCACGTTGCCTTGCTCGTCGATCATGCGAAAGCGAACGCCGGGATACGCGACGTCGAGCGCCGCCAGCACGCCGCCGATCGTCGGCGGCAACTTCGGCGCGAGCACCGGTACGGCGACGTCGACCTCCGCCCTGCCCGTGTACGAGCGCAGCGGCGACGGCATCCGAACGCGGACGATCGCGGCGGCTTCAGCGGAGACTTCGGCAGTCACGTGTGATCCCCCACGCTTGCGCATCGGCGCCGGACGTCGGAGCCGACGCCACAGCGTGCGACGGCAAACGCAGGCCGGCGTTCCATTCGCCGGCCGGCCGCCATCATGCCCTATGCCTGCGCCGCCTCCACCGCGTAGATCTCCGGCAGGTGCCGCGCGAGGCAGCGAAACGAGCGGCCCTCGTCGCGGCTCCCCCACACCTCGCCCGACGTGGTGCCGAAGTAGATACCGGTCGGATCGCGATGGTCGCTCGTCATCGCCTGCCGCTTCACCGTCCACCATGCCTGCGAGCGCGGCAGCCCCTGGTCCTGCCGCTTCCACGACGTGCCGCCGTCGCGCGACCGATAGACCGCCGGCCGACCGCCAGGCGCCGTTCGGGGCCACACGCTCGTCCCATCCATCGGCATGACCCAGATCGATTCCGGATCCCGCGGAGAAACGGCGAGCGGAAAGCCGACGTCACCCGCCGCCTTCGGCATGGCCGCGCCGATGTCCTGCCAGGTGTCGCCCGGCCGGTCGAGCCGGTAGATGCCGCAGTGGTTCTGCTGATAGAGCCGGTCGGGGTTACCGCCGGCGAAGCGCACGCAATGCGGATCGTGCCCGAATTCGGGGTTCGGGTCGGGCAGAAACTCGGCGCGCACGCCGCGGTTGAGCGGTTGCCAATCGGCGCCGCCGTCGAGCGATTCGAAGACACCGCCCCCCGACATGCCGATGTACATGTGCATCGGATCGCGGGGGTCGATCAGGATCGAATGCAGCTTCGGCCCGTCGGGCGTCCCCTCCTGGTCGCCGCCGCACCACGCCTTCCGCATCGGGTGCGCATTGAAGCCGGCGACGCCGTCCCACGTCGCGCCGTTGTCGGTCGAGCGGAACAGTCCCTGCGGCGACGTGCCGGCGTACCAGACGCCGGATTGGTCGACGTGTCCGGGCGTCAGCCAGAACGTGTGATCGACGACGCGGCCGCTGCCGCTTTCGAACGCGGGCGAACGCACGGCCTCCTTCCACGATCGTCCGGCGTCGGTCGAGCGGAAGATCGTCGGGCCGAGGTGGCCGGTGCGCGCTGCGGCGAGCACGACTTTGCGCTCGCGCGGGTCGACGACGACGTGATGCACGATATGGCCGAGAAAGTCCGGCCCGGCGAGTTTCCAGCCGTTGCGGGCAGCGTCGCTCGTCAGCGTCCAGACGCCTTTGCGCGTCGCAATCCAAAGGCGGGCGCGGCGCGACGGCGCGTTCCGCGTGGAAACGGAAGTGCGAGTGGGCAAGTTGCTCCTCCCAGGAGAATGCGTGCGCCGGCGAGCAGCGCGAAGGGTGCAAAACTACGCCGCGACGGCGCGCGCGGCAAGGCTCCGCGTCGCACGTCGTACTTGAATTTATCGCCGAGCCTTGCGATGCTCGAGACCTGCGGCGCGCTGTGCGCACGTGTTTCTTTCGGAGAACGCGATGACGATCCAGGTCGGGGACCGGCTTCCGCCGGGCACGCTGATGGAGTACTACGACGAGCCGAAGGACGGCTGCAGCATCGGCCCCAATCCGGTGTCGATCGAAAGCCTGACGCGCGGAAAGAAGGTGGCGCTGTTCGGCCTTCCTGGCGCGTTTACGCCGACCTGCTCCGCCAAGCACGCTCCGAGCTATATCGCGCACTACGACGAGCTCGTTGGGAAGGGCGTCGATACGATCGCGTGCATGTCGGTCAACGACGCTTTCGTGATGGGCGCCTGGGGGCGCGAGCTCGGCGCGAACGGCAAGGTGCGCATGCTCGCCGACGGCAGCGCCGCATACACGAAGGCGCTCGGCCTCGAGCTCGATCTGACCGCGCGGGGCATGGGCATTCGCTGCCAGCGCTTCTCGATGCTCGTCGACGATGGCGTCGTCAAGACGCTGAACGTGGAAGCACCGGGGAAATACGAAGTGTCGGGTGCCGAAACGATGCTGCAGCAACTCGGCTGACGCGCACAGCACCGCGCGTCGCGCGCGACCCGTCGTCTATGGCTTCGCGGTGGTGAGCCGCTCGACGAGCCCGTCGAGCTGCTCGAGCGTCGAATAGCGGATCACGACGCGGCCAGCGCCGCGGCGCCCGGCTTCGATGCGCACGACCGCGCCTAGGTGCTCGCCGAGATGGTTCTCGAGGCGCACCGTGTCGTGATCGCGCGCTTTCGCAGTCCTGCGCGCCGGCTTCGCGTGCATCAGCTGGTGCACGAGGCGCTCGGTGTCGCGCACGCTCATGCCCGCGTCGACCACACGCGCCGCCGCACCCGACTGCTCCGCCAGCGGCAGGGCGAGGAGCGCGCGCGCATGGCCCATCTCGAGTTGGCCCGCGAGCAGGTATTCCTGCACGGGTGGCGCGAGTGCGGTGAGGCGCAGCAGATTCGACACTGCGCTGCGCGAACGACCGACCGCCTTCGCGGCCGCGTCGTGCGTAAGCCCGAACTCCTCGATCAACCGCTGCAGTCCCTTCGCCTCCTCGAGGGGGTTCAGGTCCTCGCGCTGAATGTTTTCGATCAGCGCCACCGCGAGCGCGGATCGATCGGGAACGTTGCGCACGAGCGCGGGCACTTCACGCAGGCCGGCCTGCTGCGCGGCGCGCCATCGCCGTTCGCCGGCGACGATCTCGAAGCGGCCGCCGTCGACGGGCCGCACGAGAATCGGCTGCATGACGCCTTGCTCCTTGATCGAGAGCGCCAACTCGGCGAGCGACGCCGGGTCCATTTTCGAGCGCGGCTGATAACGGCCCGGGCGCAGCCGGTCGAGAGGAAGCATCTGCAACGACTCGCCCTGCGGCGCCTCCTCGTCAGTGCCGACGAGGAGTGCGTCGAGGCCTCGGCCAAGTCCCTTGGATCGCATCATCGTGTCTCCTGTAGCTGCTGCGGCACGGAGTGTATACTCACTCCGCAGCGCCGACCGGGTCGGCGGCCGTCGGCGTCGCGCTTTGTGAAGTGAGCGCCCGCTCCCTGGCCTCCTCGCGCCGTATCACCTCCCCGGCGAGCGCGTAGTAGGCCAGCGCGCCCTTCGATTTCGCTTCGAGCGCCATCGCCGGCACGCCGTGCGACGGCGCCTCGGCGAGCCGAACGTTACGCGGCACGACGGTGCGATAGAGGCGATCGCCGAAATGGCGCTCCAGGTCGGCCGCGACGTTCAGCGCAAGCGTATTCCGCGCGTCGTACATCGTGCGCAGCAACCCTTCGATCTCGAGGCGGGGGTTGAGGTGCGTGCGCACCTTGCGGATCGTCTGGACCAGATCGGACAGCCCCTCGAGCGCGTAGTACTCGCACTGCATCGGAATCAGCACCGAGTCCGCGGCGCAAAGAGCATTCAGCGTCAGGAGCGACAGCGAAGGCGGGCAGTCGATGAAGACGAAGTCGTCGCCACCGTCGTTGCCGGTGCCGGCCTCGGCCAGCGCGTTCTTGAGGCGCATCTCGCGACCCGGCATTTCGACCAGCTCGATCTCGGCGCCCGCAAGCTCGCGGTTCGACGGCACGATGTCGAAGCCGCCCGCCGGCGAAAAGACGCGCGCGCCGGCGAGGTCGGTCTCGCCGAGCAGCACGTGGTAGGTCGTGCGCCTGCACGCGCGCTTGTCGATCCCCGCGCCGGTCGTTGCGTTGCCTTGTGGATCGATGTCGACCACGAGCACGCGCCGTTTCATCGCGGCGAGGCTGGCCGCGAGGTTGATCGTCGTCGTCGTCTTTCCGACCCCGCCCTTCTGATTGACGACCGCCAGCACGCGCGTCATGAACGCACCTCCTGCTGCTCTTGCATGATGATCAGGTGACGCTCGGCGGCGAGCCCGGGGACGTCGACCGACGGCGTCTCGACGACCCGAATGCGAGAGGGCAACGCGGCGATCTCCGCGGTCGGCAGCGCGCCCTTCATCGCGAGCATCCGCGCGCCCTTTGCGAGCACGTGGTGCACTGACTCGGCAAAGGTGCGCAAATCGGAAAACGCTCGCGCGATCACGACGTCGAACGGCTGCTCCGGGCGGAAGTCTTCGATGCGCGCCGTGACCACCTCGGCGTTGCGAAGCTCGAGTTCGACGACCGCCTGCGAGAGGAATGCCGTCTTCTTCGAGTTCGCGTCGAGCAGGACGAACGTCGCGTCGGGCCGCGCAAGCGCGAGCGGAATGCCGGGCACGCCGGGGCCCGACCCGACGTCGAGGACGCGCCGCGTGTTCGGCGGGAGCCACGGCAAGACCGCGAGCGCGTCCTGGACGTGCAGCGTCTCCATTTCAGCGCGTTGCCGGATCGCGGTCAGGTTGTAGACGCGATTCCACTTCTCGAGTAAATCGAGGTACGCGTCGAGCCGGTCGCGCAACGCAGCGCGTCCGTGGGCGACGGCAACGTCGGGGTCGTTGGCAGCGTCGAGCGCGCTTGGCCTCATCACGCCGAGCGTATGACGTGGCCGTCGCCGGCGCGACGCTTCAAATGGACGAGCAGCAGAGAGATCGCCGCGGGCGTCACGCCGGAGATCCGCGATGCCTGGCCGATCGTCTCCGGCCGATGCGCCGAAAGCTTCTGCTGCACCTCGATCGACAGTCCGCGCACTTGCGCGTAGTCGAGGTCGCGCGGCAACGGCGCCGTCTCCTGGGCAAGCTGCCCCTCGATCTCGGCGCGTTGCCGGTCGATGTAGCCCGCGTACTTCGTGGCGATCTCGACCTGCTCGGCCACCGCGTCGTCGGTCACGCCCTCGCCCGCTCCGGCCAGCGTGTGCACCGACCGATAGTCGACCTGCGGGCGTCGCAGCAACTCGGCGAGCGTGCGGTCGCGATCCAGCGGCTGTCCGAGAACGCGCAAGGCGTCGTCGGCCGAAACGCGTTGTGGCGAGATGTACGTCGACTCGAGACGTTCGCGCTCGAGCTCGACCGCGTCGCGCTTGCGGCAGTAGGCGTCCCACCGCGCGTCGTCGACGACGCCGAGGCGGCGCCCGTGCTCGGTAAGCCTCAGGTCGGCATTGTCCTCGCGAAGCTGCAGCCGGTATTCCGCGCGCGACGTGAACATTCGGTACGGCTCGGAAACACCGCGGGTCACCAGATCGTCGACGAGGACGCCGAGATACGCTTCGTCGCGCCGCGGGCACCAGCCCGGTTCACCCGCGGCGTAGCGGCCGGAGTTGATGCCGGCGAGGAGTCCCTGCGCAGCCGCCTCTTCGTAGCCGGTCGTACCGTTGATCTGGCCGGCGAAGAACAGGCCGCCGATCGCCTGTGTCTCGAGCGTCGGCCGCAGCGCCTGCGGGTCGAAATAGTCGTACTCGATCGAATAGCCCGGGCGCACGATCACGGCGCGCTCGCAGCCCGGGAGCGAGCGAACCAGCGCCAGCTGGACGTCGAAGGGCAGCGACGTCGAGATGCCGTTCGGATAGATCTCCGGCGTGTCGAGCCCCTCGGGCTCGAGGAAGATGGAATGGCGGTCGCGGTCCGCGAAGCGAACCACCTTGTCCTCGATCGACGGGCAATAGCGGGGACCCACCCCCTTGATGACGCCGGTGAAGAGCGGCGAGCGGTCGAGGCCGGCGCGAATGATCTCGTGGGTTTCCCGCGTGGTGTGCGTGATCCAGCACGACCGCTGCTCCGGATGCATGTCGCGGCGGCCGAGAAACGAGAACACCGGCACGGGCACGTCCCCAGGCTGCTCTTCGAGTTGGCTGAAGTCGATCGTGCGCCCGTCGAGCCGCGGCGGCGTTCCGGTCTTGAGGCGACCGACCGGAAGCGCGAGCTCGCGCAGCCGCGCCGCGAGGCGCGCAGCCGGCGGGTCCCCCGCTCGGCCTGCAGCGTAATTCTGCATGCCGACGTGAATCAAACCGGCGAGGAAGGTGCCCGTCGTGAGGACGACCGCGGCCGCTTCGAATTCGACGCCGATCTGCGTGACGACACCCGTGACGCGGTCGCCGGTGAGGACCAGATCGTCGACTGGTTGTTGGAACAGCGTGAGATTCGGCGCAGTTTCGAGGCGTCGTCGAATCGCGGCCCTGTACAGCACACGATCGGCTTGAGCGCGCGTCGCGCGCACCGCGCGTCCCTTGCTCGCGTTGAGCGTTCGGAACTGAATACCGGCCTGGTCGGTGGCGAGCGCCATCGCACCGCCGAGCGCGTCGATTTCCTTGACGAGATGCCCCTTGCCGATGCCGCCGATCGACGGATTGCAGGACATCTGCCCGAGCGTCTCGAAGTTGTGCGTCAGCAGCAAACTGCGCCGACCCATTCGCGCGCTGGCGAGCGCCGCCTCGGTGCCGGCGTGGCCGCCACCGACGATGATGACGTCGAAGCGTTCGGGATATCGCATGGTGGAACGAGCGGCGTGATTTTACGCCGCCCCGAACGTTTCACGTGAAACGTCGGGTGATATCGGACTGCGTAGTCACTGTTTCACGTGAAACGTGGGTAGATGTGAGCACTCACATTCTGGCCAGCCGCTGCCTCTCCTGCAACAACCGGTCCGGCCGCTTGTCCCCCAGCCGCGCGAACAGCGCGTCGTGCGAATCGAGTTCCCGCTGCCACAGCGTCGGATCGACCCGCATGACGCTCGAGAACCGCGAGGCCTCGAAGTCGAGGCCCGACCAGTCGAGATCGTCGTAGTCGGGCACCAAGCCGAGCGCGGTCTCGCGGGCGCCGGCGCTGCCGTCGCAGCGCTCGACGATCCATTTCAGCACGCGCATGTTCTGGCCGAAGCCCGGCCAGACGAAGCGTCCCTCGGCATCCTTGCGGAACCAGTTGACGCTGAAGATCTTCGGCGGTCGCGCGACGCGCCGGCCCATCTCCAGCCAGTGCCGGAAGTAGTCGCCCATGTGATAGCCGCAGAACGGCAGCATCGCGAACGGGTCGCGCCTGACCTCGCCGACTTTCCCGCTTGCGGCGGCCGTCGTCTCCGAGCCCATCGTCGCGGCCTTGTAGACCCCCTCCTCCCACGTGCGCGCCTCGGTGACGAGCGGCACGGTGTCGGAACGCCGCGCGCCGAAGACCAGCGCCGACAGCGGCACGCCGGCCGGGTTGTCCCATTCGGGGTCGAGCGATGGGCACTGTCGAGCGGAGACGGTGAACCGCGCGTTCGGATGCGCGGCCGGGCGCCCGCACCCCGGCGTCCACGATTCGCCGCGCCAATCGATCAAGTGTACGGGCGGCGTCTTCGTCATGCCTTCCCACCACACGTCGTTGTCGTCGGTGAGCGCGACGTTCGTGAAGATCACGTTGGCGCGCAGCGTCTCCATCGCGTTCGGATTCGACTCGTACGACGTCCCCGGCGCGACGCCGAAATAGCCGGCCTCGGGATTGATCGCATGGAAAGTCCCGTCGGCGTTCGGCTTGATCCACGCGATGTCGTCGCCGATGGTCGTCACGCGCCAGCCTTCGAGGCCGCTCGGCGGAATCATCATCGCGAAGTTGGTCTTGCCGCACGCGCTCGGGAACGCCGCAGCGACGTACCGCTTGTTGCCCGTCGGCGAGGTTACGCCGAGGATCAGCATGTGCTCGGCGAGCCAGCCCTCGTCGCGGCCCATCACCGACGCGATGCGCAGCGCCAAACATTTCTTGCCGAGCAGCGCGTTACCGCCGTAGCCCGAGCCGTAGCTCCAGATCTCGCGTGCCTCGGGAAAGTGAACGATGTACTTGTTCTGCGCGTCGCACGGCCACGGTACGTCGCGCTCGCCCTCGCGCAGCGGTACGCCGACCGAGTGCATGCACGGGACGAATTCCCCGTCGTCGCCCAGGACGTCGAACACGCGCGAACCCATGCGGGTCATCAGCCGCATGTTGACGACGACGTAGGGACTGTCGGTGATCTCGAACCCGACGTGCGCGATCGGACTGCCGAGGGGGCCCATCGAGAACGGCACGACGTACAGCGTGCGCCCGCGCATCGCGCCGTCGAAGAGACCGCGCAGCGTCTCGCGCATCTTCCCGGGCTCGACCCAGTTGTTCGTCGGACCCGCGTCCTCCTGCCGCGCGCTGCAGATGAACGTGCGATCCTCGACCCGTGCGACGTCGCGCGGATCCGAGCGAGCGAGAAAGCTGTCGGGCCGCTTCACCGGGTCGAGCCGATGGAGCGTTCCCGCCGCCACCATCTGCGCGCACAGTCGGTCGTACTCCGCCTGGCTGCCGTCGCACCACACGATGCGATCGGGCTTGGTCAGCGCCGCCATGTCGCGCACCCACGCCAACAGGCGGCGGTGCGCCACGCCGGGCGGCGCGCCGAGCGAAGCGGCGAGTGCGCTGTTCGATTCCGATGCGTTCATTGCCTCGAGCTCCCTGCGATGCCGGATGAACGAATTCGACCGATGCGGCCGTCGTCGATTCGATCGAATGTAGCATCGACGAGCAAACAATCAATGACGCACCGCAATACCCGGCGCCGGCGTTACCGCTTGCAGAGGAACGCGTCATCGTCTCGACAGCGCATGCCGCGCTGCGTCATGCGAAGCGCGGCGCGGCGTCGCGAGCCATGTCGCCACGATCGCGAGCCCGACGACGACGTATGCGAGTCCCCCGGGGACCCACATGATCAGGCCGCCGAGTTGCTGATCCTCGAGCGACGTCAGGGCGAAAAGACGCGGCGCATCGGTTGCGACATACCACGCCGAGGGTGCGAACGTGAGGAGCGCGCCGAGCGCGCTGGTGTGCAGCATCGTCGCGAAGAGGCAGGCGAGCGACACGACGCCCGCCTTGCGCGACGCGCCCCCGAACATCGCCCACCAGAACGCGAGCGCCGAGCCGAAGAAGCACGCGTGCTGCAGCACGTGAACCGACTCGCTCGCAAGCGCCGCCGCGAAAAGCACCGGCAGGTGCCAGACCCACAGCGCCAGCGCGTGCACCGCGGTGGCCGAGACCGGCGTCGTCGTCGCGCGCCACAGCGCTCGGATCGGCGATGCACGCAACGCCATCGTCGTCGCATGCCGCGCGCGCGGCGCCAGCGCCCACGCGAAGGCCTCCAGCGGGCGGGATACGACGAAGAGCGGCGCGGCGAGCACCATCAGCATTTCGTGCTCGAGCATGTGCATGGCAAACGAGCGATCGGCCACGGCGTCGATCGGCGAAAGCAATGCGGCGCCGAGCACGACCATGCCGAGCGCAAAGCGCGCGACGTCGACGGTGGAAATGCCGCGTGCCGCGCCGGCGCGGCGCCACAGGCGCACGACGCCACGCACGTAGAGCAAGCTCGCGCCTGCAAGCAGCAGCGCAAGCAGCGCCCCGACGCCGAAGGGCGAATCGGCGGCGTTCCCGACGTGCGCCGCAGCGGGTGGAGCGACCAGCGCGAAAAGCGCGCCGCCCGTCAGTACACGCAGGGACGCAACACCCACGTCACGCCCCACATCGCCACGATGACGAGGGTCGACAGCGCGGAAGCGCCGATCGCGACGCCGGCGAGGAAATGACGGCGCGCGAGCCGATCGTTGCGTGCCTTGACCGGTGAGAGCTCGCGCCAGCTTTGCCATGCGACGAACATGCCGATCGCGCCTGCGACGAAGAACGGCGCGTGCACGACGTGCACGACGAGCGAATTCTGGTGCGTGCACGACCAGACCGACGCGACGTAGGCGATGCTCTGATCGAGCAGCGCGAGCGTCGGTACGGCGAGGAGCGGAAACCAGATGCGCACGATTCGGGCCTAGAAGCGTGCTCCGAAATAGACGGTGACGTAGATCGGAATCCACGACAGAACGATGAACCACCAGTATCCCGTGTTCTCGGCCACGTCGACGTAGCGCTTGCCGTCGATCGGACCCTTGAAGATGAGTGCCGCGATGACGATGAAGTCCGCCACGTTGGTGAGCAGGTTGAACGTGTGCAGGCCGAGCAGCACCCACACGGCGGAGCCGTACGCGCTCGAATCCCACTTGACGTGCAATGCATCGAACTCGAGCCAGCGCACGCCGAGCAATGCGAGGCCCATGACCGTGACGAGCACGAGCCAGAATTTCATCTTGCGCAGTTCGTGGTCGTCGGCCGCCTTGTTCGCCAGCACGTTCGGAATCATGCTGAGGAACGCGAGGCCCATGTTCACGGTGCCCCACAGCAGATCGGGCGGCGGCGCCTCGTTGGGCCACATGGGCGCGGTCGCCCTGAGATCGAAGTACACCAGGATCATCAGCGCGAAGCCGACGCCTTCGATCGTCGACATGCCGAGCGTGCCCCACCACATCAGGCTGCGCGTGCCGAAGCCGTAACTCGGAAGATCGGAGACGTCGAGCGCGTCGCCACGGCGCACCGCCGGAACGCTGGCGGGCGTCGCCTCGCGGCGGCGCCGGATGGCCTTGGCGTGGTCGGGCGACGCTTCGATCGGATGCTCGACGGCGAATGTGCTCATCGACGTGCTCGCTGCGGCGCGCTCACTGGACTACGCTCGCGCTTCGCGCTTCGGGGCTGATTCGCGCTCGGGGGCGGCCCTGCGCGCTCATGGACGCCTCTGCAACAGCAACTGCTCGGCCGTTTCCTTCTTCGTCGGCCAGTACCACGCGATGAAGGCGATCGCCGGCGGAATGAGCCCGTACCACATGCCGGACGGCGTGACGTTCGACCAGTAGAGCCAGAGCACCACGGTGATCGCCGCGACGAACGGCCAGATCGTCGGCGACGGGTACGAATAGCGGACGTCGGGCAGCGCGTCGAGAACCGTCGTGACCAAGCCTTCGCGCGTCTGCGCCGACAGCCCGCTCACGTGCGTCGGCTCGTCCGCTTCGCGCGCCCACAACGGCACGCTCGAGGCGACGACGGGAAGCGCGACGAAGTTGAACGGCGGCGGCGGCGAATGCGTGCCCCATTCGAGCGTCGGCGCGCCCCACGGATCGTCGCCGGCACGTTCCCCGCGCGTGCGGCTGCGCGCGACGTTGACCACGAAGAGCAGCATGCTGAGCGCGATCGTGGCGGCCCCGATCGTCGCGATGAGATTGAGCGTGCCCCAACCGGTTTCGACGCCGTACGTATAGATGCGGCGCGGCATGCCGGCGAGGCCGAGCAGATGCATCGGAAAGAACGTGACGTTGAATCCGATGAAGAAGAGCCAGAATCCCCAGCGTCCGAGCCGCTCGTCCAAGAGCCGCCCCGTCACCTTCGGAAACCAGTAGAAGAACGCGCCGAACAACGGGAACACCGCGCCACCGAGCAGCACGTAGTGCAGATGCGCGACGACGAAATACGTGTCGTGCACCTGCAGGTCGAATGGGACCGCACCGACCATGATGCCGGTCATGCCGCCGAGCACGAGAATCACGAAGAACGCGAGCACGTAGAGCAGCGGCACACGCAGATGGAGGCGGCCGGTCCAAAGCGTCGCGATCCAGCAGAAGATCTGCACGGCGGTGGGGATGGCGATCATCATGCTCATCGCCGTGAAGAAGCCCTTGCCGAGCTCGGGCAGGTTCGTCGCGAACATGTGATGCACCCACAACCCGAACGCGAGGAAGCCCGTGCCGATCAGCGACAGCACGACCGCCGCATGGCCGAAGAGCGGACGCCGCGCGAACGTCGGGATGATCGTCGAGACGAAGCCGAGCGCCGGGATGAAGATGAAGTACACCTCGGGGTGGCCGAAGAACCCGAACAGGTGCTGCCATAGGAGCACGTCGCCGCCTTCCGCTGGATTGAAGAAGTGCGTCGCGAACGTGCGATCGAACTGCACGAGGTTGGCGGCGAGCATCACCGAGGGCATCGCGAAGATGATCATGATCGACGCGACCAGCGTCGCCCACACGAAGATCGGCATTCTTCGCAGCGACATGCCGGGCGCGCGCATCTTGAGGATCGTCGTCGCGAGATCGACGGCGACCATCAGCCCCATCGCTTCGGTCAGGTTGACGAGGTTGTTCCAGACGTCGACGCGCTTGCCGATGCCGTACTGCGGTCCGGCCAGCGGCACGTACGAGAACCAGCCGGCGTCGGCGCCGGTATTCGTCGCGAAGCCCGTCCACAGCGTCAGCGCGCCGAGCAGGTACAGCCAGTACGCGCAGGCGGTCATGCGTGGAAACGCGGTGTTGCGCGTGCCGATCATCAACGGCACGAGGTAGATTCCCATCCCTTGCATGATGGGCACGGCGAAGATGAACATCATCGTCGTGCCGTGCATCGTGAAGAGCTGGTTGTAGAGATCGGGGCCGACGATGCGGCTGTCGGGCAACGCGAGCTGCAACCGCATCAGCGCGGCAAGGATGCCGGCGGCGCTGAAGAAGAGGAACGCCGTCACGATGAAGCGCTTGCCGGTGCGCTTGTGGTCGTTCGCCTCGAGGAAGCCCATGATGCCGGGCTTGTCCGACCAGGTCCTGGCGAGCGCGTGCGCGGACTTCGAGCCCCACCCTGGGCCGTCGAACAGCGCTTCGCCGCGTCCGACGACGGCGCCCGCGCTTTCGCGAAGCTGGTGCTGCGCCCACATCGCGCGCAGCCGCCCGACGGTCATCTGATCGCTCATCGAAGCGTGTCCAGGTACGCATTGAGCGCGAGGATTTCGGCCGGCGGCAGGTTCTGCGGCGGCATGTTCGCGCCCGGCTTGAAGTGCTGTGGGTCGAGAATCCACGCCGCGCGATTCGACGCGGTGTTCTCGAGCGTGCCCGAGCCGAGCGTCATTCGGCTCGCGACGTGCGTGAGGTTCGGGGCGTTGCGTCCCTGCGCCGACGTGCCGTCGATCGCGTGGCACATCGCGCAACTGCGCCGAAGGAACACGTCGTGGCCGCGCTTGGCTTCGTCGCTCGTCGGCGCCGCCGCGGGCGCGCGCTGTCGTGCCGCCCAGGATGCGTAGTCGTCCGGCGAATCGGCGACGACGTAGAGCACCATGTGCGCGTGCTGGTAGCC
>DASTGT010000044.1:0-19385 GCA_035718935.1 Casimicrobiaceae bacterium | reverse complement strand
GTAAATCGCGTCCGACCCCATTTTCCCCGACCACTGCTCGCGGTCGAGATGCGTCAATCCGAGCGCGAGCATCGTCTTGAGATCGGCGATCGTCTTGTTCGCGTCGGGCCGGTCGCATTTGCTGACCGCATGGACGTCGGCAATCTCGAGGATGCCGGCCTTGATCGCCTGGATGTCGTCGCCGAGGCCCGGCGCCGACACGACGACGGTCGTATGCGCCGCGCGCGCGATGTCGACCTCGTCCTGGCCCACGCCCACGGTCTCGATGATGATCATGTCGAAGCCGGCGGCGTCGAGCACGTCGACGACTTCGAGCGTGCCTTTCGCAAGGCCGCCGAGCGCGCCGCGCGTGGCCATGCTGCGCACGAAAACGCCCGCATCGCCGGCGAGCTCGCCCATGCGAATGCGATCGCCGAGGATCGCGCCGCCGGAAAACGGGCTCGACGGATCGATCGCGACGATGGCGACCGTGCGCCCGCTCTTGCGCACTTCGGCGGCGAGCTTCGCCACGAGCGTCGACTTGCCGCTTCCCGGCACCCCGGTGATCCCGACGACGTGCGCGCGGCCGGCGTGCGCGAACATCGCATCGAGCGTCCCGCGCGCTTCCTCGACGCCGGATTCGGCGCGCGTCAGCAGGCGCGCGATCGCGCGCCGATCACCCTGCAGAACGCGGGGCGCAAGCGCGGACGACGGGATATAGCTCACCCGGCGCTCGCTTGGGATCGACGGGCCTCGCTCATGCCCCGAGCCGCGCGTTCATTTCGCGGAAGACCTCGCGATCGTCGATCACGCGGCGCGCCTTGAAGTCGGTGCGTGGAAACGTGCCGGGCGCGACGATCTCGAGCTTCGAGCGCAGGCCGAGCATCTTCTGCAGTTTCTTCGCGGCCTCGTCGCGCAGCGCGGTGTGCGCGTCTGCGCCGCGCGCGTGATGCTCCGGCGCGATCTCCACGCGAATCACGAGCTCGTCCATCGCGCCTTCGCGCGTGATCACGATGCGGTGTTCGCCGCCATAGCCCGTCAGCGTATTGAGCACCGCGTCGACCTCGCTCGGGTACACGTTCTCGCCGCGGATCGTGAACATGTCGTCGATGCGTCCGAAGATGCCCTGCGGCAGCCGCGGGTACGTGCGCCCGCACGGGTTCGGCCCGTCCTCCCACAGCGTCAGATCGCCCGACGCGAGGCGGATCATCGGTTGCGACGTCCGCTCGAGATGCGTGTACACCGGCGTGCCGCGCTGCCGATAAGGCACGCGCCGATACGTCGCGGGATCGCAGACCTCCGTGTAGACGATGTCCTGCCAGCACAGCATGCCGCTCGTCTCCGCGCTGCCGGATACGTGCATGAACGGCGTCATCTCGGCCATCGAGCCGCAATCGACGACGTGCGCGCCGTACGCGCTCTCGAGACGCTCGCGCACGCCGGGCACCGATGCCCCCGGCTCGCCGGAGAAGAACATCGTGCGCAAACCGAACGTCTGCGGGTCGTAGCCTTCGCTGCGCGCGACCTCGGCGAGGTGCAACGCGAACGACGGCGTCGCGTACAGCGCCGAAGGCTTCGTCAGGTCGAGCCACATCGCGGCACGCGCGGTCATCCCCTGCGCGCCGGCGCCGAACGGAAACGCCTTCGCGCGCAAGCGCTCTGCGCCCGACAGCGCGCCCCACGAGCCCATGTACAAACTGAAGATCGCCGCGACGAAGACGATGTCGCCGGGACGAATGCCCATGCCCCACATGATCCGTGCGTGCGCGTTGGCGATCGCGTCCCAATCGTTGCGGCCGATGGCGAAGGCCGTCGGCCGGCCCGTCGTCCCCGACGTGCCGTGGATGTGATGGACCTCCTCGGCCGGCACGCACAGGTAATCGCCGAACGGCGGTACGCGCGCCTGCGCCTCGCGGAGATCCTTCTTGGTGATGACCGGCACCTTCGCCTCGAAGTCCTCGAGCGAGCGCAGGTGCTCCGGGTGAAAGCCGGCGTCGTCCCATTTGCGCCGATAGAACGGCGACGTCTGGTAGGCGTAGCGCGTGATCTGCTGCAGGCGCGCCAGGATCGCGTCCTCGCGCTCCATCGGCGACATCGTCTCGCGCACGGGGAACCAGTAGCGCGAGCCGGGCGGCGGCAGGTAAGCCGCATCGAAGCGCGGCGGAAACGTCCACTGCTCCATCGTGCTCGTCGTCATCGCTGTCCTCCGGGCGGTCTCGGCGGCGATCCCGATCTTGTGCTCCCTGCCTAGCGCGGCCCGCGCTCGGCCACCAGCCGCTCGATCGACGCGACGATCTGCGCCGGCGGCGTATCCTGCAGCAGCAGTTCCTTCACGCCGAGCTCGCGCAACTTCGGCAGATCCTCGTCGGGTATCACGCCGCCCCCGACGACGAGGATGTCCTCGGCTCCGCGCTCCTCGAGCAGCTTCACGATGCGGGGGAACACCGTCATGTGCGCCCCGGACAGGATGCTGACGCCGATGACGTCGACGTCCTCCTGGATCGCGGCCTCGACCACTTCCTCCGGCGTTCGATGCAGCCCGGTATAGATCACGTCCATCCCGGCGTCTCGCAGCGTCCGTGCGACGATCTTGACGCCGCGATCGTGCCCGTCGAGTCCGACCTTGGCGATGACGACGCGAATCGGTGCAGATGTGGGCTCCACGTGGCCTCCTTCACGACGCGACTATGGAATCCGGAATACGGTATACGATAAAAGCGAGAGCGTCAAGGCGAATCCGCTTCGCGGACTCGCCGCATCCAACCTCCGCACCATGAAACGCTCGGCTCTCCCCTGGATCGTGCTCGGCTGCGTCGTCGTCGCCGCGCTCCTCGCGTGGTGGACGCTGTCGCGCAGCTTCACCGCAGCCGCCCCTCCCCGCTTGGAGCATCGGAATCTGCCCGCGTTTCACGCGCTCGACGTGGGGGGCGACGCGCGCGTGACGCTCGTGCAATCGACGACGCCGGCGATCGACATCGAAGCGGGAAAGAACACCCGCGTGCAAGCGCGCGTCGAGGATGGCCGTCTCGTCGTGCGTACCGAATCGCGGCGCAACGGCTTCGGCTTTTTCAGTCGTCGAAATGCCACGCCGCCACGGGTCACCGTGATGTTTCCGGCGCTCGATCGCGTGCGGCTGAGCGGGTCGGTGGACGTGCAGGCACAGAAGATCGAGGTGCCCGCACTGCAGATCGGCGCCTCCGGCGGTGCGAAGCTCGTGATCGACGACCTGCGCGCGACTTCGCTGCGCGTCGAAGGGTCCGGTGCGCTCGACGCGCGGATCGCAGGACAGGTGGAGCGCGCCGAGGTCCTCATATCCGGCGCCGGGCAGGTCAGTGCAGAAGGGTTGCGTGCGCGCGACGCGACGGTGCGCGTGAGCGGCGTCGGCAACGTCGTCGTCAACGCCGAGCAGACGCTGCAGGCCTCGATCTCGGGCGCCGGGAACATCGAGTACCTCGGCGATCCGCACGTCACCGAGCAGATCAGCGGGATCGGCCGCATCAAGCGGCGCGAAGGCGGCACGACCGGCGTGCGTGCCGCCCTCGATGCGCGCTTGCCGTCCGCAACATCCCGCTCAGTGCAGCGCGCCCGCGCCGGGGTCCTTGAAGAACAGCGCCTGCCCGGTCATCGGATCCACGTCGTCGTGGATGCCCGCCTGCACACGCACGTCGGTCACACGACAATCGCGTAGAAGTGCGTCGAGCATGGCGGCGACGTCCTGCACGCGCTCACCCGGCTCGATCGGGCAACGGAAGCCTTGCGCGGCTTTCGGCGCGAACGGAGACGACAGCGAAAGCCGCAACTCGCCGCCACCGGGCGCATCCGCCGCACGATGCGCGCTGATGATCGCGGTCGGCTCGCCGTACGCGCGCCGAAGCGTACGGATCGCGTTGCTGACGAAGAGCGAAGCGGCCACTTCGCGCTGCGCGGTGCGACCGGCGGCCACGGCGAGCGAAAGTGGCTGCGGCGGCCGCGGCAGCGCGAGCAAGGAGACGCCCGGCGCGTTCAGCGCATCGCCGATCGCGCGCGCCAGGGGAACGCCTTCGCGGCCGAGCGTTGCGCCTGCCAGCGGATCTGCGCGCGGCGGGGCGAGGATCGCGCCGACGATGAACCGCAAGTGCACGCGCTCCTCCTCGACGTCGACGCGAATCGGCGATGGCGCCACATCGAGCGCGAGCGGCGGATGTTCGGACGCATCGCCGCGTTCCGCGAGCCGGCTTCGCGATAGCAACCCGGGCAGCGCTTGCCAGTCCAGCGCCTGCGCGCCGACGAGTGCGCCCGCGAGCGCGAATGTCCTGGCACCGCCGAACGCGCGCGCCTCGCGCAAGCGATCGGCGATCGGTTCGGTTTCGCCAAGCACGCCCGACAACGTCACCGGCCCGCGGCCCTCGTCCAACGCGGCGACGAGAACGATCGGCAAGGCGAACATCACGACGCGCAGCGCGTCGGCGGACGCGTAAGTGCGCTCGACTTCCACCGCGAGCCGCTGCAGGTGACGCACGAGCGCAAACGACGGGGCATGCGCGAACGCGTGCGCGAGCGTGGGGCCTTCGCCGGCGTCGAAGCGTGCACGCAACCATGCGCGCACGCTCGCGTCGTGCGCCTCCGCCTCGTCGCGCGTCGGCGCGTCGAGCGCCGCGCGCAGCGCCGGCCATGGCGCATCGGGCGATGCCGGAACCCACGACCGCGGATCGGAGAGTTCGGCGCTTCGGATCACCATGGCGTCATGTCACACGGCGATTCTCGCACCCGCGTCGCGCGCACGTCGGCGACAACGCTAAAATCCGGCTCTTTGCGCGGACGGCGCCGATGCGCGTCTCGAAGTTCTACCTCGCCACGTTGAAGGAAGCACCCGCGGAAGCGGACGTCGCGAGCCAGAAGCTCATGCTGCGCAGCGGCATGATCAAGAAAGTCTCGTCCGGGATCTACACTTGGATGCCGCTCGGCTTGCGGACGCTGCGCAAGGTCGAGGCGGTCGTGCGCGAGGAGATGAATCGCGCCGGCGCGCTCGAATCGTACCTGCCGCACGTGCTGCCCGCTGAGTTGTGGGAGGAGACCGGACGCTGGGACAAGTTCGGCCCGCAGCTTCTGAAGATCAAGGACCGCCAGGGACGCGACTTCCTGTTCGGGCCCACGCACGAGGAGGTCATGACCGACATCGTGCGCAAGGACGTGCGCAGCTATCGCCAGTTGCCGATCAACCTCTACCAGATCCAGGTCAAGTTCCGCGACGAGATCCGGCCGCGATTCGGCGTGATGCGCGGGCGCGAATTCCTGATGAAGGACGCGTATTCGTTCGACGTCGATCGCGAGGGCCTGATGCGCTCGTATCGCGCGATGTACGACGCGTACGCGCGCATCTTCACGCGGCTCGGCCTCGGGTTCCGCGCGGTCGAGGCCGACACCGGCGCGATCGGCGGCTTCGCATCGCACGAATTCCAGGTGCTCGCGGAGTCGGGGGAGGATGCGATCGCCTACAGCGACGCGTCGGACTACGCGGCGAACGTCGAGCAGGCGGAGGGCGTCGCGTCCGTGCAGCAGAGGCCGCCGCCGGGCGAGCGCTGCGAACGCGTCGCGACACCCGGCCTCTCGACCTGCGAGGACGTTGCGAAGCTGCTCGGGCTCCCGCTTGTGCGCACCGTGAAATGCCTGATGGTGCACGCGCAGGATCGCGTACAGATGCTTCTCGTGCGCGGCGATCACATGGGCAACGAGGTGAAGATCGGCAAGTTGCCCGGCTTTGCGGCGGGCTGGCGGTGGGCGACCGACACCGAAATCGTCGATGCGACCGGTTGCCGCCCGGGCTACCTCGGGCCGGTCGGAATGCCGAAGGACATGCCGCTCATCGCCGATCGCGCCGTCGCCGTCATGGCGGACTTCGTTTGCGGCGCGAACGAGGCCGACTATCACCTGCGCGGAGTGAATTTCGGTCGCGACTGCCGCGAGCCGGATCTCGTCGCCGACCTCCGCAACGTCGTCGCCGGCGATCCGGCGCCCGACGGCAAGGGAAAACTCGCGATCGTCCGAGGGATCGAGGTCGGCCACGTGTTCGCGCTCGGCGACGTCTACTCGCGCGCGATGGGCGCCACGTACCTCGACGCCGAGGGAGCGACGCACGTGATCCAGATGGGCTGCTACGGCATCGGAGTGACGCGCGTCGTCGCTGCAGCCATCGAGCAGAACCACGACGAGCGTGGGATCGTCTGGCCGGCCGCGATGGCGCCGTTCACGGTCGCGATCGCGCCGATCGGCTACGATCGCAGCGAGATCGTGAAAGAAGAGGCCGATCGGCTGCACGAAGCGCTCGAGGCGGCCGGCGTCGACGTACTCCTCGACGACCGGGGCGAGCGCCCTGGCGTAATGTTTGCTGACCTCGAGCTGATCGGTATCCCGCACCGCATCACCCTCGGTGATCGGGGCCTCAAGGAAGGCGTCGTCGAGTACCAGGGCCGTCGCGACAGCGCGGCGACCAAGGTGCCCGTCGCCGACGCGCTGTCGTTCGTCAGGCAAAGGATCGCGAGTTGACGAAGTTCTTTCGCATGCCGCCGCTTTCGCTCCTGCTCGCTGCGGCCGCGCTCGTTCCATGCGTCGCGTACGCGGGCGCGCAGGTCGAGGAGCGGCTCGCGCCCTCCGTGGTGAGCGGGCTCGCCCAGGCCGTCGCCGACAATCCGGTTCCCGCCGACTATACGACGCGGCCGAGCGTCAACGCGTGGGTAGCCGAAATGTCGTCGAAGCTCGCGCGGCGCATTCCGGACACCGCGACGCGCATCGAATTTCTCGCCACCGTGCATTACGAGGCAACGCGCGCCGGCCTCGATCCGCAACTCGTCCTCGGCGTGATCCACCACGAGAGCAACTTTCGCAAGTACGCGATCTCGACCGCCGACGCACGCGGCTTCATGCAGGTGATGCCGTTCTGGGTGCGGCTGATCGGCTCGCCCGGCCAGAACCTTTTCCAGCTCCGCACGAATCTGCGCTACGGCTGCACGATCCTGCGCCATTACCTCGACGTCGAGAACGGCGACGTGTACCGCGCGCTCGGCCGCTACAACGGCAGCCTCGGACAGGCCGAGTATCCGATGGCCGTCGTGTCGGCGATGAAGCTCTACGCCCCGCCCGCGGATGTCACGGCGGTTCGCACGGCCAACGTCGTCCACTGACATCCGTCGCTCGCAGTACCGCGGCCGCTTCGCGCCCACGCCGAGCGGCGCGCTGCATTTCGGCTCGCTCGTCGCCGCCGTCGCCAGCTACGCCGACGCGCGCGCCGCCGGTGGCGAATGGTCGATACGGATCGAGGACGTCGACGTGCCGCGTGCGCGGGAAGGCGCAGCCGACGCCATCCTGCGCGCGCTCGAGCGCTACGGCTTCACCTGGGACGGGACCGTCGTGCGGCAATCGCGGCGAACCGAGGCGTACGAGGCGGCGCTCGGCGCGCTGCATGCTCGCGGGCTGACGTATCGCTGCGGCTGCACGCGCGCCGATCTGATCGCGCTGCCGCCCGGGCCGCTCGGGGAGCGTGTGTATCCGGGCACGTGTCGCAACGGCGTTCGCGCCGCACGCGCGCACAACGCCTGCGCGATTCGCGTTCGCGTGCCCGTGTCGCCCATTGCGTTCGTCGACCGCGTGTTCGGCGCGCAGGTGCAACGACTCGCCCTCGACGTCGGTGATTTCGCCGTCCGTCGCAGCGACGGCGTCTTCGCCTATCAACTTGCGGTCGTCGTCGACGACGCCATGCAGGGGATCACCGACGTCGTGCGAGGCGCGGACCTGCTCGCATCGACGCCGCGGCAGATCTTCCTGCAGCAGGCCTTGTCGTACGCAGCGCCGCGCTACATGCACGTCCCGGTCGCCATCGACGCAAGCGGCGCGAAGCTGTCGAAAAGCGCCGGCTCGGCTCGCCTTCCGCGCTCGCCGCTATCGGCCCTCGTCGCCGCGTGGCGTTTCCTCGGACAGGCACCGATCGATACGCCGTCTTCGGTCGAGGACTTCTGGCGTTTCGCCATTCCGCGCTGGCAACCAAAGCGCGTCCCGGCAACCCCGACGCGGGCGGCGCCTGGGCATTTGCCTGCAAACGTATAATCGACACGATTCATGACCACGCTCGTCGTCGTTCGCAAGAACGGCTCCGCCGCGATCGCAGCGGATTCGCTGACCACGTTCGGTGACACGCGGCTCGCCGCGGAGCACGACCGCACGTGGGACAAGATCGTCCGCTACCGCGACACGTACATCGGCTTGTGCGGGTCCGCGGCGCATCAGCTCGTGTTCGAAAGCCTGCTTGCCAAGCACCGCGACCTCGACTTCAGCGACAAGGCGACGATCTTCGAGACGTTCCGCGAGCTGCATCCGATCCTGAAGGAGCAGCACTTCCTCAATCCTAAGGAGGAGGAAGACGATCCGTACGAATCGACGCAAATCACCGCGCTGATCGCGAACGCGAACGGCATCTTCGGCGTGTTCTCGATGCGCGAGGTTTTCGAATACACGCAGTACTGGGCCGCGGGATCGGGTCGCGAATTCGCGCTCGGCGCGATGGCTGCACGGTACTCGGATCTCGAGCGCGCCGAGGACGTGGCAAGGGTCGGCGTCGAGACGGGCGCGCGGTTCGACCGCAATTCGGCGCTGCCGATGACGCTCTACACGCTTCGCCTGCGATGACCTTGTACACGCCGCGGCATTTCGCCATCGGCGAGCGCGCGGCCATCGCGCGTTTGATGCACGATCATCCGTTCGCGACGCTCGTCACGCCTGGCGCCGGTGAGGCACAGGTCTCGCACCTGCCGCTTCTGTTCGTCGCCGACCGCGAGCCGCACGGCACGCTGCTCGGGCACATGGCGCGCGCCAATCCGCATTGGGAGCACGCGCGCGACGCGTCGTCGCTCGCGATCTTCCAGGGCCCGCACGCCTACGTTTCGCCGTCGTGGTACGGGGAACCCGCGAAGGCGGTCCCCACGTGGAACTACACGGCGGTGCACGCCACGGGAACGCTCGAGATCGTCGATGATCCGGTGGAGACGCGGCGGATACTCGATGCGCTGGTGCAGCGCTTCGAGGGCAAGCGCGAAGCGCCGTGGCAATTCGCGATGCCGGTGCAGGAGCGCGACGCGCTCGTCGCGGCGATCGTCGCGTTTCGCATGCGCATCCACCACGTGACCGCGAAGTTCAAGCTGTCGCAGAATCGCCCGCCCGCCGATCGCGTGCGCGTCGCCGACGCGCTCGACCGGGAAGGCTACGCCGACGCGGCCGCGGTCGCGCGATGGATGCGCGACTATTCGCGATGACGCGCGGCGCGAATCCGCCCGCGGCGGCGCCGGCGGAGCCGCGCGTGCGCATCGACAAGTGGCTTTGGGCAGCGCGCTTCTACAAGACACGCAGCCTCGCGGCTGAAGCGATCGACGCCGGGCACGTTCGCGTGGAGGGCCAGCGCGTGAAGCCGGCGCAAACGGTGCGCCGCGGCGAGCGTGTGTCGATCAGGAAACGCGAAGCGACGTTCGACGTCGACGTGCAGGGGTTGAGCGAGCAACGCGGGCCGGCGTCGAAGGCGGCCGAGCTTTACCGCGAAACGGCGGAAAGCGTCGCCGCACGCGAGCGCGCTCGCGCCGAGCGAGCGCACGCGCGCGCCAGCGCGACGGCGGCACGGCCGACCAAGCGGGATCGCAGGCGGCTCGAGGAATTTCTCGATGAGCCGTGATGCGAAGCTTCAGCAGAGACCGAACGCGCTGAAGCCCAGGATCAGATCCGGCTGGCTATACGCCGCGAACACGAGCCCCGCGATCAGCGCGGCGACGATCAGCGCGATGAGGTGACGCCGCTGCGGCGAGCCGAAACGATCGGCACGCGCCGTGGGCGACAGTGATAACGCACGGGCTTCCACGCACCCAATCTACGCCATTTTCGATTCGTCGGGCAACTCGGGCACGCGAGCGGTCGGTGTCGCCGGAAGGATGCCGCGCGCGCGCAGTCCCGCCATCACCGAGTTGAAGTCGGCCGCGACCTGAACGTTGTCGATCGGCTTCGCCAGCAAATTGACGGCACGCCCACTGACGAGCAACGGAACGTGCGCCGGCAAGGCCTTGCGCAGCCCGCGAATCTCCTGTCCTGCGATCTTGCCCGAGATGCCCCGATCGAACAGCAGTACAACGAGTGCTGCGTGATACGCTTCGGCCCCGCCCGCGATCTCCTGTGCAGGAACGCCGGTGCCAAGCGTGACGCAGTTGATTCCTTCGGTGAAGAGCAGCAGTTCGAGTATCGCGAGGCCCAGTTGGTTTGGATCGTTCGGCGGCGTCGCGAGCAGCAGCTGACGCGCATCGCGCGTGGGTCGCACGAGTCGAGTCACGTCGCGCAGCAGCCGTTGCGCGAGATCGCTGAAGCGCAACTCCTGGAACGTCTGCATCTCGCCGCGCACGACACGCTCGTGCACCGCCTCGTTCAGCGGAATCAGCGTCTGCTCGAGGAATTTGCGCAACCCCTGCCCGACCAATAGCTTCGACAGATGATTCTGCAGTTCGCCGATCCTGTGCTCGCCGAGCAGGCGCACCGCTTGCGAAATCTCGGCGGGCAGCGGCGCCGGCTCTGCGACCGCGAGCCCGACCATCGACTGCAGCGCGCTGTCGGCGAGCGGCACGACGGCACCTGCGCGCCAGCCCTCCGACAGCAATTGCTTGATGAGCTTGAGTCGCGCGACCTGATCGGCCGGATAGACGCGATCACCGAACGCATCGCGCAGCGGTTGCGGAAAACCATAACGTCGCTGCCACATGTAGAGCTGTTCGCGGCGAAGCCCGGTGATCCGTACCACCTCGCGAATGTGCAATGCGCCCGCCGGCTCGGCGACGGCCGGCGCATTTGCCGGACTGCTGCCGGTGTCGTGCCGGCGCGAAGGCGCGTCGATCAGGATGCCCATGTTGTTCGTCCCTTGCGTGTCGCAGCGTCGACCGCCGCGCGTTTTGCGCGGACGTGGCTACCCCTCGCGCGGTTCGCGCGTGTCGCGTCCTTGCGAGGCGATCACCACCTGCGGTGCTGCTGCACGGTCGCCTCTCATGCAGGATGTATGCCACGGTCTTTCCAACCGCAGCCGGCGCCGCGGCTCCCGCGGTTCGGTCCGAAACTTGCACACCAGCATCTTTCCAAGAGCCCGGAAGCGCGGCGCGCCGTTCCTCCCGGGGAACGCGCGCAAGTGCCGGGCGAAGCCGTCACCCATTCATCGCAGTAGCTGACGCACAGCGACAGATGTTCGGTTTTCGCCGTTCCGCCAAGGATCCGCTCTATGACGTCAAGTCGGCCTCGCGCTGGCTTTCGACGCTCCCGGGCGCGGACGCGCTCGGCGTGCATACCCTTCTCATCACCGAGCTCGATCGCGTCGCCGGTGCGTCGGCCGCGCGCACGCCGCAGCGCCTGCGCGCCGTGTTCCACATCGACGCGGAGACGACCGCTCAGCGCCGCGCATTGCTCGAGCAGTACGTCGAGCATGCAAGCCGCAGTTCACGCATCGAAAATCAGCTCTGGACGGCGCTCTTCGGCGCCACGCAAGGCTTCCTCAGCGCGTACCAGGCCTTCGCCCGCGAGATCGAGGACCACGCGCACGGCGGCCGGTGGAAAGACCTCGTGCCCGAGCTCGTTTGCCGGCAGATCGTGCACCTCGCGCTCGATGCGCGCGTGCGGCTGTTCCGCTACGAACAGTGGATTCCGGCGAAATGGGCGGAGCTGCATGGTTTGATGTCTCTCGCCTGCTCGGAGCAGATCGAGCGCCAGGTCGTGTCGCTGGTCGACAACGCCACGACGACGATCGAGCACGAGTACCTGCGCGCGCTCGTGCTGCAGCTGATGAACGCCGGCAGCCTCACGGCGCGCCAGGTCGAATACATCTGGAGCGAGCTCGACGACTGGTGCGCGCCGCTGCGTCTCACGCTGGAGCCTTCGGAGGCGAATGCCTTCTATGTCGATCTGGGCGGGCGCGAGGGCCTGAAGCGGCGCAGGCCGGGACCGCTCGAAAGCCGCGTGCTGTTCCTCGACACGCGGCCGCTGCACGCCGTCTTGATGCAGCACGTCGTCACGCTCGAGCAAAAGATCAAGGCCGAGCCGCTGTCTGCGCGCACGCCGCGGCGCAGCGAGCAGCTCGCGCTCTTCAACAAGCTCGCCGCGCAGGTCGATCCCGAGTTCAAGCCGCTGCCGCGACGCGGCGAACGGATCGTGACGAGCGGCCACGTCGACGCGATCGTCGGTTTCCAGAAGATCGCGAGCTACTTCAAGGAAGACGCGCGACAGCCGCTCGACCTCACCGATTCGACGGGCGAGAGCTTCGACAGCACGATGGATCTCGCCGTGTTCGGGCGCATTCGCGACGAGCCGACGCGACGCCGCGAGATCGCGCGCCGGCGCATCGGCGCGCATGCCGCGCCGGGCGGTCCGTGGGAAGCGAAAGACGTCTCGCAGACCGGGTTCAAGCTCGTCGCGCCGATCCAGGTCGCGAACGCGGTGACGCTCGGAACGCTCGTCGCGATTCATCCGCATGGGCAACCGCGCTGGACGCTCGGCATCATTCGGCGCATGAAGCGCACGTCGGCCGATCGCGCCGAGATCGGCCTCGGCATCATCGCCGACACGATTTCCGCCGTCGATCTCGTCGAGCAGCGCAAGCGCACGGCCGACGATTACTCGATCGAAGGCGAAGGCACGACGATCAACGGCCGCCGCTTCGGAGCGCTGCTCCTTGCGCTGCGGCCGCGCGACGGCGAGCCGATGGTGCAATCGCTGATCGTGCCCGCCGTCGAGTATCAGGGTGGCAAGCGCTATCAGCTTTCGACCGAAAAGGCCGAGTACCGCATTCGCTTCGGTCGGCTGATCGAACAGCAGCCCGACTGGGTGTGGACCGCGATCGATCCGCTCGACGCCGGGGCCCGTGCGCCCGTTGCGCCGGCGTCGCCCGGTCTGGGACCGCCGACAGGAAGCGGCTTCACCACGACGCAGGGACCGCGGCGGTAGCGCCTCGCTGCGCCGGCGCCGGCGTCGCGGCGCGACCGTATACTGGCGGCATGGCGAGCGTCGATCGCTACGACGAGATCTGCGCCGCGTTCCGCTGGGAAGTCCCGGAACGCTTCAACATCGCGCAGGCATGCTGCGCACGCTGGGCGAGCGATCGCGCGCGTTTTGCGATGTATTGGGAAGACGAGGACGGTGCGCGCGCCGCGTACACGTTCTTCGATCTCGCGCAGCAGGCGAACCGGCTCTCCAACGCGCTCGCCGCGCATGGCGTCGGTCGCGGCGACAAGGTGGGGCTGTTGTTGCCGCAGCGGCCGGAGACCGCGATCGCCCATTTCGCCGTCTATCAGATGGGCGCGATCGCGGTGCCGCTGTCGTTCCTGTTCGGTCCGGAAGCGCTCGAGTACCGGCTCACCAACAGCGGAGCGAAGGCCGCCTTCGTCGATCCGCAATCGCTGCCGAATCTGTTGCCGGTGCGCGATCGATGCGCGAATCTCGCGCACGTCGTCGGCGTCGCGGGTGCGACAGCGCCGGGCGTCGTGGCATGGAACGACTTCATCGGCGGCGCGTCGCGTCACTTCACGCCGGTCGACACGCGCGCCGACGATCCGGCGCTGCTCATCTATACGAGCGGCACCACGGGCCCGCCGAAGGGCGCGCTCATGCCGCATCGCTGCCTGATCGGGAACGTCCCCGGCTTCACGCATTCGCACGACGGCTACCCGCAACCCGGGGATCTGTTCTGGTCGCCGGCCGATTGGGCGTGGACGGGTGGCCTCATGGATGCGCTGCTGCCCGCGCTCTACTTCGGCCAGCCGATCGTCGGCTATCGCGGGCGCTTCGATCCCGAGCGCGCGTTCCGCCTGATCGAGCGCTACCAGATTCGCAACACGTTCCTGTTTCCGACGGCGCTCAAGCTGATGATGAAGGCCTATCCCCGACCGCGCGACGTCTTCGACATCGACTTGCGCAGCATCATGAGCGCCGGTGAATCGGTTGGCACGGCGGTGTTCGAATGGGCGCGCGACGCGCTCGGCGTGACGATCAACGAGATGTTCGGCCAGACCGAGATGAACTACATCGTCGGGAACTCGCACGCGCTATGGCCGGCGAAGCCGGGATCGATGGGACGCCCGTATCCCGGGCATCGAATCGCCGTGATCGACGACGACGGACGCGAGGTCCCGCGCGGCGAGCCGGGTGACGTCGCGATCAATCGCTACGCGCCCGACGGCGCGCTCGATCCGATCTTCTTCATCGAATACTTCGGCAATCCCGAGGGGACGCGCAGGAAATACAGCGGCGACTGGTGCCGGACCGGCGACGTCGCCGTGCAAGACGAGGACGGTTATCTCTGGTACCAGGGTCGCGCCGACGACATGTTCAAGGCCGCCGGTTATCGCATCGGCCCGTCGGAAATCGAGAATTGCCTCGTGCGCCATGCCGCGGTCGCCAATGCTGCGGTCGTGCCCTCGCCCGACGAGGTGCGCGGCAACATCGTCAAGGCGTTCGTCGTGCTGGCGCCCGGTCATTCCGCGTCGGCGGCACTCGAAGCCGATCTCGCGCGCCACGTGCGCGAGCACCTCGCCCCGTACGAATATCCGAAGGAAATCGAGTTCGTCGACGCGCTGCCGATGACGACGACCGGCAAGGTGCAGCGCAAGGTGCTGCGCGAGCGGGAACGCGAGCGGAAGCTAGGCCACTGACGCCGCTCGGCCGCGCAGGCGCGCGATGAACGCGCCGTGCAATTCTACGCGCGCGTCGTGCACTCGCCTCGCGCCGCAGCGGCGCAAACGGCTACGCGCGTGCGAGCGGCGGACTCTGCGCGAAGTAGCGGTCGATCCCCTGCGCAATCGATTCGGCGAAGCGTTGCTGCTGGCGCGGACTGCGCAGCTTCGCCTCCTCGTCGGGATTCGAGATGAATGCCGTCTCGACGAGGATCGACGGGATGTCGGGTGCCTTCAATACCGCGAAGCCTGCCTGCTCGACGATGCCCCGATGCAGCGCGTTGTGCGCGGCGATGCCGTCGAGCACTTCCTGCCCGACCTTCAGGCTGTCGCTGATCTGCGCGGTCTGCGATAGATCGAGCAGCGTGCGCGCGAGCGTCGGGTCTCGCGCTCCGAGGTCGACGCCGCCGATCAGGTCGGCCGCGTTCTCCTTCTGCGCGAGCCAGCGCGCCGCGGCGCTCGTCGCGCCGTGCTCCGACAGCGCGAACACCGACGATCCGCGTGCCGACGATTCGCGGAAGGCGTCGGCGTGGATCGACACGAAGAGGTCCGCCTGCACGCCGCGCGCCTTGCGCACGCGCTCGGCGAGGGGCACGTAGTGGTCGTCGTTGCGCGTCATCATCACGCGCATCCGCGCATCGGCGGTGAGCACCTTCGCGAGCCTGCGGCCGATCGCGAGGACGACGTCCTTCTCGTACGTGCCTCGTCGACCGATTGCGCCGGGATCCTCGCCGCCGTGCCCTGGATCGAGCGCGACGGTGATGCGGCGCACGGGCGCCGCGCGCGGCGTCTTGCCCTTGCTTGCGGGGGATTGCTGCGGCGTCGCCGAACCACGCGTCGCGCCATCGCGAGCGGCGCCGCCCGCGTCGACCCCTTCGCTACGCAGCAATGCGAGCAGCGGATCGACCGGCGTCAACGGATAGAGATCGACGACGAGCCGATGCCCGAACTCGGCGACGGGTGGTAGCGAGAACACCTGCGGCCGCACGCCGGTCTTGAGATCGAGCACGACGCGCAGGAATCCTTCCGACGGATGCCCGATGCGAACGCGAGCGACGTACGGATCGGACGGCTGCACGCGCGATGCGAGCGCGTCGAGTTCCGGCGACGTTTCGATGCGCGCGAGGTCGAGCACGACGCGCGGAGGATCGTCGAGCACGACCATCTGATGCTCGATCGGCGACTTCGATTCGAAGATGACGCGCGTGTATTCCTCCGCGGGCCACATCCGCGCCGACGCGATCTGCGCTGCATTCGACCACGCGCGCGACGCGACACACTGCGCGGCGGGCAACAACAACCAGCGAAACGCGCGACGACGTTCGATCGAGACGCTCAGCCCGTCGTCGGAAGGTCTCGGGCGAGCGCGGTCAGGCATCGCTCGCCTTCCTCGGTGTACGCCTCGGCGCGAAGATCGCGCCCGCCGTCTCGCGCATGCGACAGCGATAATGCGAGGTCGGGCGCCGCCAGCAATCCTGCGACGCGCTCGGGCCACTCGACGAGGCACACGGAATCGTGGCGGAAGTACTCGGCCACACCGGTATCGTCCCACTCATTTGAACTTGCGAGCCTATAAAAATCAAAGTGATAAAAGTATAAGCTCGAAACTGGATAATGTTCAACCAACGTGTAAGTCGGGCTCTTGATCGGACCTTCGACGCCGCGCGCGCGCAACACCCCGCGTACCAGCGTCGTCTTGCCGCTGCCGAGTTCGCCGCGCAACGTCACGACCATGCCGCCCGCGAGCAGCGGGCCGAGGCGTGCGCCGAAGTGCTCGGTCGCAAGAGCGTCGGGAAGATGGATCGAAAGCGGTGATTCGGTCACGTCAGGATGCGGCCGATCTCGCGACGCGCATCGTCGCGTGGGGGCGCGAATTGGGATTTCGCGCGATCGGCATCGCGGATACCAACCTCGATGCCGAGGAAGTGCGGCTCTTGAACTGGCTCGCGGCGGGCCGCCATGGCGAAATGGATTATATGGCTCGCCACGGCGTCACCCGCGCGCGACCGGCGGCGCTCGTGCCCGGTACCGTTCGCGTCATCAGCGCGCGACTCGATTACTGGCCGGCGGAAGCCAAGCGCGCGCAGGACGTGATCGCGGATCCGACGCGCGGCTACGTCGCGCGTTATGCGCTGGGCCGCGATTACCACAAGGTGCTGCGTGCACGACTCGCGAAGCTCGTCGCGCGCATCCAGGACGACGTCGGCGATTTCGGCTATCGCGTGTTCACCGACAGCGCACCGGTGCTGGAAGTCGCGCTCGCGGCGAAGTCGGGCATCGGCTGGCGCGGCAAGCACACGCTGCTGCTGTCGCGCGACGCCGGCTCGTGGTTCTTCCTGGGCGAGATCTACACCGATCTCCCGCTGCCGCCGACCCCCGAGGTCACCGCGCATTGCGGAAGCTGCCGCGCCTGCATCGACGCGTGCCCGACGGGCGCGATCGTCGCACCGTACGAGCTCGATGCGCGGCGCTGCATCTCGTACCTCACGATCGAGCTCAAGGGCAGCATGCCGCAGGCGCTGCGCCCGCTCATCGGCAATCGCATTTATGGTTGCGACGACTGCCAGCTCGTCTGCCCGTGGAACCGCTACGCCGTCGACACGGCCGAGCCCGATTTCGCGCGCGTGCGCCACGGTCTCGACGGCGCTTCGCTCGTCACGCTGTTCGCGTGGACCGAGGACGAGTTCCTGCGCAAGACCGAAGGCAGCGCGATTCGCCGTATCGGTTACGAACGCTGGTCACGCAACGTCGCGGTCGCGCTCGGCAATGCGCCGCGCGATCCGACGATTCTCGCTTCGCTGCACGCACGTGCGAACGATCCGTCGCCCATCGTGCGCGAGCACGTGCAGTGGGCGATCGAAAGACAGGATCCGGGATTCAGGGCGGAGGAGCGTCCAGGCTAGCCTCAGGTTCTCGATCCCTGCACCGCCCAGCGCGTCAGAAACGCGATGACGCGCGCCTTGTCGTACCCGTTGCCCGACTCGAGCACGCCGGTGTCCTGCGAATGCAAGAGCGCACCGTTTGCGTCGAGCACGAAGAGGTGCGGGTAGCCCTGGATCCGGGGCCAGCGTGAGAGAAACGCCTCGTTCCGGTTCTCCTTCGAGTAGTTCACCTTGACCCACACGTAGTTGCGCGCGATCAGCCCGGCGACGTCGTCGTTCGCCGTGACGAAACGGTCGAGGACGTGGCACCAGGAGCACCATTCGCCGCCGACGTCGACGATGACCCGCTTTCCATGCGCTTTCGCCACGGTGACCGCGCGCGCGACGTCCTGCGCGGCGTCGCGCGAAGGATCGAACTTGTCGGTCGGCTGCGCGGCGCTCGCGCCCGACGCGAGAAGCGCGAACGTGCATGCGAGCATCACGGCTTTCATCGTTGCCCACATGCTACCGGACGAGCTGATTCATCGTCACGATCGGCAGCATGACCGCCAGCACGAGCACGAGCACGATCGCGCCCATTGCGACGATCAGCGTCGGCTGGATCAGCGCGGCGAGCCACGCGAGGCGGCGCTCCGCGTCGCGCTCGAGCTCGGAGGCCGCGCGCTCGAGCATCGGGGCGAGCATACCGCTCTGCTCGCCGTTCGCGATCAGGTGGACGAGCACCGGTGGAAAGACGCGCTGCTCCTTCAACGCACGCGACAACGACACACCTTCGCGGACCAGGCTCGCGGCGGCGCGCGCGGCGCGCGCAAGCGGCAGCATGCGCATCACGTCCGCCGCGGCGTCGAGCGCGCGCAGGAGCGGTGTACCGCTGGCGACGAGAATCGCGAGCGTGCTCGCGAAGCGCGCGGTGTCGAGGCTCGCGACCAGACGGCCGGCGCCGGGAACGCGCAGCCACCACGCATGCAGGCGTGCACGCGAGGATTCGCGGCGCAGCGCGACGATGAACGCGACGATCAGCGCGGCGAGGCACGCGAGCCACGCAAAGGCCGTCTCCCGCAGGAAGGCGCTCGTCGTGATCAGCGCCTGCGTGAGCCACGGCAAGGTCTGCCGGCTCTGCTGGTACACGGACACGACCTGCGGCACGACGTACGTAACGAGCACCGCGATGACGCCGATCGCGATGATCGTGACGAGCGCCGGATAGATGAGCGCGACGGTGAAACGCTGGCGCAACGCGAGGCGGGCATCGAGATATTCGGCGAGTCGCGCGAGCACGTCGGGCAGCCGCCCGCTTTCGCTGCCCGCCGCGATCAGCCCGCGATAGAGCAGTGGAAACGCACGCGGATATCGGCTCATCGCCCCGGGCAACGACTCGCCGCCGACGACGTGCGTGCGCAGCGTCTCGACGAGCTTGCGCACGGATGCGTCGTCGGCCTGCTCGGCCAGCGCGACGAGCGCCTGGTCGAGCGGCATGCCGGACTGCACGAGCGTCGCGAGCTGGCGCGTGACCAGCGCCAGCGCGGCGGCGGAGATCCGCGACGACGCGCCACTCGCACGTTCGCGTGACGCATCGATCGCCGTCGGCGTCAGGCCGTCCGCACGCAGTCGCTCGATGACGGCCCGCGCATTTTCGGCCTCGACGAGTCCCGACCGCAGCCGCCCGTGCGCGTCGACCGCTTCGAAGCGAAACGCGTTCATCGTGTCATGCGCCGGCGTATCAGCCCTGGCGCGTGACGCGCATCACTTCCGCGAGCGATGTGCGGCCTTCGGCGATCCACCGCGCGGCATCGTCGCGCAGCGTCCGCATGCCCGCGGCGAA